>NZ_JAXOFN010000001.1:0-674384 GCF_034420155.1 Massilia luteola | reverse complement strand
GCGCCGAAATCGCCCTTGAGCGTCTTGGTGCTATGGCCGTTACGGGTGTTGGCGGTGCTGTTGGTCACCTCGCCGCTTTTGTCGTGGCCCAGGTGATCGGTCATCTCGACTTCCAGCGCGCGCTCGACCAGCATCTTGGTGAGCTGCTTGAGCAGGCCATTTTCGCCAATCAGGTCCTCCGGCTTCTGATAGTTCGCCAGCAGGCTGTCGGCCAGTTTGAGCAGTTCCGGATCGGGCTTGGCACGCTTGTTACGCTTTACAACGGTCATTGTTTCTCCTAGTGGCGGCAGTGTCCTGCCAAATGACCGTTTACACAATATTATTTACACCCTCGGGCTACAGCACGCCCGTTGCCCGGATCTCGATCAGGTAATCGTCCGTCGCCAAAGCCGCGCCGACACAAGCACGTGCAGGCTGGTCGACGTTGCCGACCCACTGATCGTAGACCCGATTCATCGCGTCAAAATCCTTCATGTCCGCCAGCCAGATCTGCATGGTGGTGAGGTTGCGCTTGTCGGCATCGGCCAGCCGCAACAGGCCTTCCAGTTGATCCAGCACGGAGCGGGTTTGCGCCGCAATATCACGGGCGACGCCCGGCGCTGCGACGATGCCGCTGGTTTCCAGGCGTCCGCCCGCAACGACGAGGCCACTGCTGCGCGCACTGAGAGCAAAACGCTTGATCTCGTTCATCTTGCCCTCTTCAGAACAACACGTACGTCTTGCGCAGCGTCGCGCGGATATCCCAGACACCCTCGCAATTTGCCGGGAACAACACCGCGTCGCCGGCGCGCAGCTCGACCGGTTCGCCACCGTCGGGCGTGAAGATGCACCACCCGCTGACGATATGGCTGAACTCGCGGTTTTTCAGGTGGCGGCGGAATACGCCCGGCGAACTCTCCCACACGCCCACACCTGCCCCGACCGCCGCATCGTCCTGATGCTGTGCGGTGGCCTGGCTTGCCACCGGTTCGCCGACAGGCAGTCTGGCCGGATTCGGCGCGCCCATGGCTGCCGTTTCGGCCTGGCGGATTACTGTTAAAACTTGGGTCATCGCTATCCTTTTTCGGTTTAAAACTATTGGGAACACGTTCGAAAAAAAAACGGTCCGATCAAGGTCGATCGGACCGCGCCGGTCATGCCCAGATATCGCCCACCGTGAAGCCTTCGGTGAATGGATCGTCATGGTCGAGCACGAAGGTGTTCATGCCGTAGATCCAGCTGGTTCCGGTAATGGTCGGCACGACCGCCGGCTTGCCGCCGATGGTCGTCTCCTGGATCAGCTTGCCGGTATAGATATTGCCGAGAATGCCCTGGTGACGGAACGGCTGATTCAACGGGAGCTCGCCCTTCGCGTGGAGGACGGCCATCTTGGCGCACGTTCCCGTACCGCAAGGACAACGGTCCAACGCGCCGGTCCACGTTGCCGGGTTATCCCACGAAAAATCGCCGGAGGCCATCGTCACCACGTTCTTCCAATCCGCACGGGGATCGTCGGACGGTCCGGACAGCTGCGAGATCGTGATACCGACACCCGGATAGTCGGGGTGCGCGACCGGCAACTGTTCGATGGCGGCCTCACGGATCATCGACGAGACCCGTGCGATCTCGGCGCCGTGCTCGGGAATCAGTTGCAGATCCTTGAACTGGCGCACGTCGGCAATCACATAAAACATGCCGCCCCAACCCACGTCGACCTTGACCTTGCCCAGGTGCGGCACATCGATCACCGCATCGAGGTGGGCGGCAAATGCCGGCACGTTCTGGAAGGTGACGTTCTTGACCTTGCCTTCCCGGCATTCGGCCTGCACACGGATCAGGCCGGCCGGCGCCTCCAGGACCAGCTCGGTGACCGGCTCCTTCATCGGCAGCATGCCCATTTCAAGCAGAACGGTGACCACCGAGATGGTGTTCCCGCCAGACATCACCGGATACTCGATCTGCTCCATGATGATGTACCCCGCATCCGCCTCGGGATGGGTCGGCGGCACGATGATGTTGCAGCAATGCGCGGGGTATCCGCGCGGTTCGCGCAGCATCAACTTGCGCAGCTGGTCATCGTTCTCCTCCAGCCACTTCATCTTTTCGTACACGGTCTTGCCCGGGACGTTAGGCACGCCCCCGGTGATCACCCGCATCGGGGTGCCCGCATGCGTATCGACGGCGTGGATGGTTCGTTTGAATCCCATGTTTACTCCTGGTTTTTTGTATCAAGTAGACAGTGAAGCTGCCTGGTGGAGGTCCAGCGAGCGCGTTTCAGGCGCCATCAGCCAGGACACCCAGAGTCCGACCAACGATACGCCGGCCGCCACGTACATCGTGTTGGCGATGCCGATGGACGACAACGACAAGGGCACCAAGTATGTACCCGCTGCTGCGCCGATGCGCGACATCGATGTGCACAAGCCGACCGCCGAGCCACGAATCTTGGTCGGGAACAGCTCGTTCGGATAGACGTATTGCAGAACCTGCGCACCACCGATGAAAAAGGCGTATGCCGAGAACAGTGCCAGCGTCAGCATCGGATCGCTGTCCGGGAACACGCCAAGCAGCAGCAGTGCCAGGCCGGACCACAGGAAGCTATGGATCAGCAGGCCGCGGCGCCCCATCGGCGTGATCAGCTTGACGGCCGCCAGGCAACCGACGACGAACAGCGAAGTGATGGCCACGGATCCCCAGGAAGCCCAGTTACCCGTGAGGTTCATCGCGAGCAGCAGTTTCGGCGCAAAGGCATAGATCGCGAACTGCGGGATGATGGAGCAGCTCCAGAACATGCTGACGAAGAAAATACGCTTGCCATAACCGGAGTGGAACAGATGGCTGAGGGACACTTCGTTGTCGCACACCTGTTCGGGCAGGTCGCGGATCGAATAAGTCGGACCATACACGCGCTTGATGACCTGATCAGCTTCCTCGGCGCGGCCATGATTCAGCAGCCAGCGCGGCGATTCGGGCGTACCGGCACGCATCAGCAGGAAGATCGCTCCCGGCACGAGGGCGCTGCCGAGTGCCCAGCGCCACGCATCGGGGCCGCCGACGCGCACAATGATTTCTCCGACCACGTACGCCGCCGCCGCGCCGACGAACCACATCATGACCAGCGCCGCCAGCACCGGGCCACGCTGCTTCTTCGGCAGGAACTCCGCCAACAGCGATGTCGCCAGCGGGTGATCGGCGCCGATGGCCACGCCGATCAACAGCCGCCAGAACACCAGTGCCCAGGCCGACTCGACCCAGAACTGGGCGACCGAGAAAGCGACGATGGCAAACAGGTCGAGCAGGTACAGCGTCTTGCGGCCCAGCTTATCGGTAAACAGTCCACCGACGAAGCCGCCCAGAAACATACCGACGAGGGACGCCGCTGCGACGAGCCCTTCCATGAGCGCGTTCAGATGCAGCGCGCCCGTAATCTGCATCATGACGACGCCGATGATGCTTAGTACGTAGCCGTCCAGGAACGGAGCAGCTGACGAATAGACTGCGAGTTTTTTATGAAAGCTATTGAGAGGCACGTCCTCAATAGGAATGTTAATCGGATTGCTAGACCGTGGCATATCGTCTCCTCGTTATTTGGTGTAGTGATTCGAGTATAGGACTCGGACCAACGGTGCCATATAAGAGGCCGGTCAATTGATGTGACGCCTGTGCCTTATCGAGATGGCCCTGCAATTCGCCGGGCGCCAGCCGTCGCAGCCAACGCCATATTTCCATTAAAGAAATAAAAAAAGCCGTTGATCATTCCTCGAATGATCAACGGCTCTCTAGATTTTAATTCAAAATCAGTTACTTAGAGAGTTCCTATCACTCCCACTCAATCGTCGCCGGCGGCTTCCCCGAAATGTCATACACGACGCGATTAATCCCGCGCACCTCGTTGATGATCCGGTTCGACACCTTCCCGAGCAACTCGTGCGGCAGATGCGCCCACTGCGCCGTCATGAAGTCCAGCGTCTGCACGGCGCGCAGCGCGACGACGTATTCGTAGGTGCGGCCGTCGCCCATCACGCCCACCGATTTCACCGGCAGGAACACGGCAAACGCCTGCGACGTCGCTTCGTACCAGTTCACCGGTGCCTTGCCAGCGTCGATGCCCGGCACGCGCGGCGATTCGAACGGGGTGTTGCGCAGCTCCTCGATGAAGATCGCGTCCGCTTCGCGCAGCAGGTCGGCGAACTCGCGCTTCACTTCGCCGAGGATGCGCACGCCCAGGCCCGGGCCGGGGAACGGGTGGCGGTACACCATGTCGTGCGGCAGGCCCAGGGCGACGCCCAGCTTGCGCACTTCGTCCTTGAACAGTTCGCGCAGCGGTTCCAGCAACTTGAGGTTCAGGGTTTCCGGCAGGCCTCCCACGTTGTGGTGGCTCTTGATCGTCTGGCCCTTCTTGCCCTTGCCGGCCGATTCGATCACGTCCGGGTAGATCGTGCCCTGCGCCAGCCAGCGGGCCGCCGTCAGTTGCTTGGCCTGTTCCTGGAACACTTCGACGAATTCGCGGCCGATGATCTTGCGCTTCTGCTCCGGGTCGTTGACACCGGCCAGGTGGCCCATGAACTGGTCGGACGCGTCGATGCGCAGCACCTTCACGCCGAGGTTCTTGCTGAACATGTCCATGACCATCTTGCCCTCGTCCTTGCGCAGCAGGCCGTGGTCGACGAAGACGCAGGTCAGCTGGTCACCGATGGCGCGGTGGATCAGGGCTGCGGCGACACTGCTGTCGACGCCGCCGGACAGGCCGAGGATGACTTCATCGCTGCCGACCTGGGCGCGGATCTTTTCGACCGCCTCGCCGATGTAGTCCGGCATGTTCCAGTCGCTCTTGCAGCCGCAGATCTCGTGCACGAAGCGGCCGATGATGGCTTCGCCCTGCGTCGTGTGCGTCACTTCCGGATGGAACTGCAGCGCGTAGAAACGGCGTTCCTCGTCGGCCATCGCGGCGACCGGGCAGGAATCGGTGCTGCCCATCAGCTTGAAGCCGGACGGCATTTCCAGGACCTTGTCGCCGTGGCTCATCCAGACCTTCAGCATGCCGTGACCTTCGCTGGTCACGAAGTCGTTGATGCCGTTCAGCAGTGCCGTGTGGCCGCGGGCGCGCACCTCGGCGTAGCCGAATTCACGGACTTTACCGTTCTCGACCTTGCCGCCCAGTTGCGCGGCCATCGTCTGCATGCCGTAGCAGATGCCCAGCACGGGCACGCCCAGTTCGAACACGGCTTGCGGGGCGCGCGGCGAATCGCCTTCGAGCGTCGAGTTGTGGCTGCCGGACAGGATCACGCCGGACGCGCCGTAGTTGCGCACGAAGTCGTCGCCGATGTCGTAGGGATAGACCTCGGAGAACACGCCGGCGTCGCGCACGCGGCGGGCGATCAGTTGGGTAACCTGGGAACCGAAGTCGAGGATGAGGATCTTGGAATGCATGTAATGGTGATGGTTGAATGGTGGGCACGGGATGCCCACCCTACGTCAGATGGTATTCGCAGGGTGGGCATTTGAGGCCAGTGGCCTCAAATGAAACGTGCCCACCTTGGCCGATCGATTATTCCGTACGGTAGTTCGGCGCTTCTTTGGTGATCTGCACGTCGTGCACGTGCGATTCACGCATGCCGGCCGACGTGATCTCGACGAATTCCGCCTTCTCGCGCAGTTCGTCGATCGTCGCGCAACCGCAGTAGCCCATCGACTGGCGCACGCCGCCGACCAGCTGGTAGATAATCGCCAGCACGCTGCCCTTGTACGCGACGCGGCCTTCGATGCCTTCCGGGACGAACTTGTCGGCCTTGCTCGACGCTTCCTGGAAGTAGCGGTCGGCCGAGCCTTCGGCCATCGCGCCCAGCGAACCCATGCCGCGGTAGTCCTTGTAGCTGCGGCCCTGGTACAGGATCACTTCGCCCGGCGCTTCTTCGGTGCCGGCGAACATGGAGCCCATCATGACGGTGTGCGCACCCGCGGCCAGTGCCTTCGAGATATCGCCCGAGTAGCGGATGCCGCCGTCGGCGATGCAGGGCACGCCCGTGCCGGCCAGCGCCTCGGTCACGTTCGAGATCGCGGTGATCTGCGGCACGCCCACGCCGGCCACGATACGCGTGGTGCAGATGGAGCCCGGGCCGATGCCGACCTTCACGGCGTCCGCGCCCGCTTCCACCAGCGCGCGTGCGGCGGCGGCCGTCGCGATGTTGCCGCCGATGACGTCGACGTGCGGATACGTGGTCTTGATCCATTTCACGCGGTCGAGGATGCCTTGCGAGTGGCCGTGCGCCGTATCGACCACCAGCACGTCGACGCCGGCTTTCACCAGCAGGTCCACGCGCTCCTTGTCCTTGTCGCCCACGCCGACCGCCGCACCGACGATCAGCTTGCCCTGTGCGTCCTTCGACGCGTTCGGGTGCTCGTGCGACTTCAGGATGTCCTTGACGGTGATGAGGCCGCGCAGTTCGAACTCGTCGTCGACGACCAGCACGCGCTCCAGGCGGAACTTGTTCATCAGGCGCTTCGCTTCTTCCGTGCCGGCGTCTTCCTTGACGTACACGAGCTTGTCGCGCGGGGTCATCTTGGCGCGCGCCTCGGCGTCCAGGTCTTCTTCGAAACGCAGGTCACGGTTGGTGATGATGCCGACCACCTGCTTGCCCTCGACCACCGGGAACCCGCTGATGCCGTGCTGCTGGGCCAGGGCCAGGACTTCGCGGATCTTCATCGTCGGCGGAATCGTGATCGGGTCGCGCAGCACGCCGGCTTCGAAACGCTTGACGCGCGCGACTTCGCGCGCCTGGTCCGCCGGACGCAGATTCTTGTGGATGATGCCGATACCGCCTTCCTGCGCCATCGCGATCGCGAGGCGGGCTTCGGTCACGGTGTCCATGGCGGCGGACAGCAGCGGAATATTCAGCGAGATATTCCGGGTCAGCTTGGTGCGCAGGGACGTATTGGCCGGGAGGACGTTGGAGTAGGCCGGGACGAGCAGCACGTCATCGAACGTGAGTGCTTTCTGGAGAAGACGCATAGTTGATTTCCTATAGGCGCAAAAGCGAATTATACAGAAACTCCAGGAAAACGTCGCCGGCTTGCCGAAAAACGACTGGATGCGCGAGGAATCCGGCGATTGACAGCGGCCGCCAACCGTGGCGAAATCAGGTGAGTGACGTAAGGAAACAGACCAATGGATTTGAAACGCTTTTTATTCCTGCTGCTCGCGGCGCTGGCCGCGCAGGCGCCCGCGCATGCCCAGTACTCGTGGATCGACGACCACGGCACGCGCGTGTTCTCCGACCGCCCGCCGCCGCCCGGCACGCCCCCGGCGCGCATCCTCAAGGCGCCGCATGCGCCGGCGCCCGCCACGCCCTATCCCCTGCCCGCCCCGGCGGCGACCGCGGTACCGGCGGCGCCCGCGGTACCGGCCGCGCCAACGAAAGCCGCACCGCCCTCGCTGGCCGAGCGGGACGCCGACTTCCGCAAGCGCGCGGCCGAGCGCGACGCCGCCGAGCGCCAGGCGGCCGAGGACGCGAAGCGCAAGGCCGCCCAGGATGAGCAATGCGCGGCGGCACGCCGCAGCGAAGTCAAGCTGACGTCGGGACGGCGCCTGACGGACGTGGATGACCAGGGCGAACGCGTCGTCGTGACGGAAGAGGAAAAGGCACGCCGGCTGGCGCAGGCCCGGCACGTGCTGGCCGACTGCCGCTAGGGTGGGCGTTCGAGGCAGGTGGCCTCGAATGAAAACTGCCGCGCGTCATGCCGACACACCGCACACGTCACTAGCCCGCAGGTAACGCCGAGGCACCGCACACGTCACTAGCCCGCAGGTAACGCCAACACGCTGCACACGTCACGCGTGGGCACGGGGTGCCCACCCTACGCGACCGGCGCCGCCTGCCCGGTTTGCTTCTTGGCCGCGCGCTTGCGCCGCGAATCCTTAGGGTCGGCCACGAGCGGGCGATAGATCTCGACGCGGTCGCCGTCGCGCAGCACGGTGTCCAGCGACTTCTTCTTGGCGTAGATGCCCACCGGCTGCGTCACCAGGTTGATGTCCGGGAAGCTGGCGAGCACGCCGCTCCGCTCGATAGCCTGGCCGACGGTCGTGCCGGGCGCCACGCGCAGCGGACGAAGGAATTCCTGCTGCGGCAGCGCATACATCACGGAGACTTCCAATTCCGCCGGCTCAGCCATAAACCGCCTCGGCGCGCTTGCAGAACGAATCGACCATCGTGTTGGCGATCATGCCGAACACGGGCCCGACGAGTTGTTCGAGGATAATGCTCGAAAACTCGTACTGCATGTCGAAGTCGATCTTGCAGGCGTCGGCGCGCAGCGACTTGAAACTCCACGTGGCCTCCAGCATCTTGAACGGGCCGTCGACGAGGTGCATCTTCATCTGGCTCGGACGCTGGTTGTGGTTGGACGTCGTGAAGCTTTGCTTAACGCCGTGGAAATTGATCTGCAGGCAGGCCACCAGCTTCTCGTCGCCGCGTTCGAGCACTTTCACGCCGCTGCACCAGGGGAGGAATTTCGGATAGTCCTCGACTTTTGCGACCAGATCGAACATCTGCTCGGCGCTATACCCGAGGAAAACTGATTTGTGCACTACTGCCATTGGTCAACCGTTTGTTATGATGTTGGTTACGTTGCATCCTGCGCTCGCGGAATCCTTTCGAGAGCGCGACAACGGTAGTTTAACCGACGCGCGGAAATTAGCGATTTCATGAGTATTATTGACAATAAAAAAGCCTTTTTCGACTACTTCATCGAGGACCGCTACGAGGCCGGCCTCGTGCTGGAAGGGTGGGAAGTGAAGGCGATCCGCGACGGCCGCGTGCAGATCAAGGAAGCGTACGTCGTCGTGCGCAACGGCGAGCTGTACCTGTTCGGCGCCCACATCAGCGCGCTCACGACCGCCTCCGCCTGGAGCCATCCGGAAGCGCTGCGCACCCGCAAGCTGCTGCTGCACAAGGCGGAAATCGACAAGCTGGTCGGCAAGGTCGAACGTTCCGGCTACACCCTCGTCCCCCTCAACCTGCACTTCAAGGGCAGCCGCGTGAAATGCGAAGTCGGCCTCGCCAAGGGCAAGAAACAGCACGACAAGCGCGACACCGAGAAGGACCGCGACGCCAAGCGCGAAGTCGAGAAGGCGATGAAGCAGCATCGCCGCTGACGCTGGTCGACACCTGGGCCAACACCGGGGTCAGAGCCCTAACGGAAACATCGGGCTCTGACCCCGGTGTTGGCCAGCTGGCAGGCGCAGAAGCTGGCGACGAGGCCGACCGCCACGCCGCACGCGAGCTTGAACGCGCTGCCGAACAGTTGCGGCGCCACGAGGCCGGAGACGAGCGCGAACGACATCATCTGGATGAACGCCAGCATCGACGACGCGAGGCCGCGGTTGTCCGGGAACAGGCCGAGCGCGCCCACCTGGATCGCCGGCATCGCCACGGCCAGGCCGAACGTATAGACCATCAGCGGCAGCACCGCCCACGGCACCGCGACCGCATCGGCAGCCAGCGCCGTGTAGCCCACGTTCAGCACGCACGCCACTGCCATCGTGACGAAGCCGATGGCGCGCATGCGCGCGGGCGCCACGCGCGCCGCGCGCTTGCCGCCCCAGGCCGAGCCGATCACCATGCCGCTGATCAGCGGGATGAACATCCACGCGAACGCCGTTTCCGGCAGGTGCAGGATCTCCATCACGAAGTTGGCGGCGGAGCCGATGTACAGCGACAGGCCGCCGAACGCGAGGCCCACGGACAGCGACAGCAGCAGGAATTGCGGATGTCCCAGCACCTTGAGGTAGTTGCGCGCGATGGCCACGCCGTGGAACGCGTGGCGCTTTTCGACCGGCAGGCTTTCCGGCAGCAGGCGCCAGGTGGCCAGCAGCATGACGGTGCCGAACAGCGCGAGGAACACGAACGTGGCGCGCCAGCCGAACGTCACGTACAGCCAGCCGCCCAGAATCGGCGCGATGGCGGGCGCGAGGCCGAACACCATCATGATGTGCGACATGATGCGCTGGGCGTCCGCGCCGGTGAAGCGGTCCTGCACGATGGCCTGGCCGATGACGGAACCGGCGCCGGCCGACATGCCCTGCAGCGCGCGGAACAGCAGCAGCCAGCCGAACGTCGGCGCCAGCGCGGCGCCGGCCGACGCGAGCGTGTAGACCGTCAGCGCGACCATGATCACGGGACGGCGGCCGAAGGAATCGGACAGCGTCCCGTAGAACAGCATCATGAACGCGAACATGAACAGGAACACCGACAGCGTCTGCTGCACGGCGACCGGCCCCACATCGAACGCGCGCCCGATGGCGGGGATCGACGGCAGGTAGGTATCGATCGCGAGGGCGCCCACCATGCCCAGGCAGGCCAGGATGACGGTCAGGAGTCTTTGCATATGCATGCCTTGGTTAACACGTCGGCACTGCACCATGCGAGCGTCCGAGGGACGAAATTGTAGCGGGAAACGCGAGCGCCGTCCTGGCGCCGCCGCGCCGCCGCGCCCGGATGGCGGCGGCGCTCGAACACCGAGGGCACGCAGGCGCAGCCAGTGCCGCCTGCGCGCACGCGATCAGTCGGGGCGGTACAGCGACATGCCGAAGCGCTCGGTGCGCGGCATCCAGTTGCCCTGGTAGTCGGCGGAGACGAGCACGCGTTCGGCACGGCCCACCAGCAGCTTGCGCGGCACCAGGCCGATCACGCGCGAGTCGGCGCTGTTGTCGCGGTTATCGCCCAGCATCAGGTATTCGCCCTGCGGCACGGTGACGGGGCCGAAGGTGCGCGGCGCCAGCACGTCCGGCATGATCTGGATGTGGCGGCGCGGCTGCGCCGTCTTGCCGCCCCACGATTCGGCCAGCTGCAGCGCGCGCATCGCCGTGCCGCCGACGGAATCGAGCGATTGTTCGACGACGCGGTAATCGGCGCCGCGGCCGTTGATGAACAGGCGCTCGTTGCGCATCTCGACGACGTCGCCCGGCAGCGCCACGACGCGCTTGATCAACAGGGTACGGTCGCGCGGCGAGCGGAACGTGACGATGTCGCCGCGGCGCGGCTCGCCGAGGTGCGCCAGCACGACGTCCGTGAGCGGGACCTTCAGGTCGAAGGCGAGGCGGTTCACGAGCACGACGTCGCCTTCGAGCAGGTTCGGATGCATCGACGCCGACGGGATCGGATTCCAGTCCGCCACCGCCGTGCGGAACATGCCGAACAGGACGAGAAACGCCAGGAAACCCTTGTTGTTGCGCACCCAGTTCTGCATTCAGGACTCCTCGTTTGTGGATATTCTGCGGATGTTATACGCGGCTTCGCCGGGCGCATGCTTAACAGAGAATTAAAGCGCGGTATGCATGCACGCCGCCCGGTTCAACGCGGCGAACGCGCGGGCCGGAGCACATGCCACGCGCCTACGGCCAGCGGCAGCGCCAGCGCGGCGACGGCGGCGACGTCCCATGCGCCATCCGCCAGCAGCCCCGCGACGAGGCCCGCGAGCGTCAGCACGCCGAGCGCGATCGGCATCGCCCAGACGCGGCGCAGCGTGCCGTCCGGCGCGCTCAATCGGCCTCCCCGTCGCGCGCGAGCGCGGGCGCGGCCTGCGCGGGCACGCGTGCCGGCCGCGCGGCGGCACGCCCGCGCCGCAGCCACAGATACAGGCCGCTGCCCAGCACGACGGTGGTCGCGACGTCGAGCAGCGTCCACACGACCTTCATGCCGGCGCCGCCGTAGTCGCCGAAATGCAGCGGCTGCGACAGCAGCAACGTCGTCAGGTACCACGGCAGGTCGCGGCGGTCGGTGACGGCGGCCGTCCGCGCGTCGACCAGCACCGGCGTGTAGAGCCGCGCGGTCAGGGGCGCGTCGCCGTGCATGTAGACGCCGTAGTGATGGGGGCTCGCGAACGGCGTGCCGGGGAACGCGACGAAGCCGACGCGCATGCCCGGCGCCGCGCGCTCCGCATTGCGCACCGTCGCCTCGACCGGCGCGAACGCCGCGGGCGCCGGCTGGCCCGCGTACGGCGTCGTCATCGCGGCGATCTCGGTGGCCTGCCAGACCTGCAGCAGCACGTCGGCCAGCGTGTTGACGACGCCGGTCGCGCCCACGACGAGGCCCCACACGAGCGTCACGATGCCCAGCAGGTTGTGCAGGTCGAGCCATTTCAGGCGCGCCGTGCGGCCGCGGCGCACCGTACCGAAATCGAGCTTGCGCATGAACGGCGCGTACAGCACGGCGCCGGACACGATGGCGGCCAGCAGCAGCATGCCCATGGCGCCCAGGAACAGCTTGCCCCACACGCCCGCGAACAGGTCGACGTGCAGGTGGAAGATGAACTGCATGACGCCGCCGCCCTCGATCGGCGGCTCGCCGACGAATCGCGCGGTGCGCGCGTCGATGGCGATGCTCTTGAAGTCGGGATCGGTCGCGTGCTCGCCCATCGTCAGGAACCAGAGCGCGGGGTCGTCCGGCTCCTGCGACATGTACATCATGACCTTGTGCGGATAGCGGGCCCGGCCCGCGGCGATCACGCGGTCGAGGCTGGGCGGCGGCGCCGACGCCTGGGCGGCCGCCAGCGGCGGCGCCTCGATGTCGTTGCCGAGCAGGTGGCCGATCTCGTGGCGCCAGATCAGCGGCAGGCCGGTCAGGCACAGCAGGAGCATGAAGGCGGTGCAGGCCAGGCTGCTCCAGGTATGGATCCAGGACCAGCGGCGGACGTTTGCGGGAGACATGGGAAGCGGTGTTGCGGCAGAGTCCAGATAATAATGGTTCTCATTTACGAATGCAAGATCGCTCGCTATAATGAGAACCATTCTCATTAAGCCACTCAGAAATCTCCATGCCGCTCGCACCGTTTCACCGTACCGCCCTCACGCCGATCGCCATCGGCGCCCTGCTCCTCGCCGCATCCGCCGCGGCCCAGACGACCGCCGACGGCATCGCCACGGTCGTCGTCACCGCGTCCGCCGACGCCTCGGCCCAGGGCCTGCCCGCCGCCTATGCCGGCGGCCAGGTGGCGCGCGGCGGGCGTCTCGGCCTGCTGGGGAACGTGGACATCATGGACGCGCCGTTCAACGCCACCAATTACACGCAGGCGCTGATCCAGGACCAGCAGGCGAAGAGCGTGGCGGACGTCGTGCAGAACGACCCGTCCGTGCGCGTGGCGCGCGGTTTCGGCAATTACCAGGAGCTGTACGTGATCCGCGGCTTCGCGGTGAACTCGGACGACCTCGCGTATAACGGTTTATACGGTTTATTGCCGCGCCAGTTCGTGGCGAGCGAGCTGCTGGAACGCGTGGAAGTGCTGCGCGGCGCGAACAGCTTCATCAACGGCGCGGCGCCGGGCGGCGGCGGCATCGGCGGCATGATCAACCTGCTGCCCAAGCGGGCGCCGAACAAGCCGCTGAACGAGGTCACCGTCGGCCTCGAATCGGGCGGCCAGAAATACGTGGCGGCCGACGTCGCGCGCCGCTTCGGTACCGGCGACCACGCGGGCATCCGCGTGAACGCCGTGCGGCGCGACGGCGACACAGCGGTCGACCGCGAGAAGCGCGCGCTGTCGGTGTTCGCGGTCGGCCTGGACTACCGCGGCGACAACTACCGTCTCTCGGCCGACGTCGGCTACCAGGACCACCGGCTGCGCAACGGCCGCCCGAGCGTCACGGCCGGCACCGGCCTCGCGCTCCCCGCCGCGCCGGACGCCAGCAGCAATTTCGCGCAGCCGTGGACGCATTCGAACGAGCGCGACACGTTCGGCACGGTGCGCGGCGAGGTCGACCTCGCGCCGGGCGTGGTCGCGTGGGCCGCGATGGGCGCGCGCACCGGCCGCGAATCGAACACGATCTCGTCGCCGACGACGACCGACGACAACGGCGCCACCGTCATGACGCGCTTCGACAACGAGCGCGAGGACCATGTGCGCACGGGCGAGATCGGCGTGCGCGGCGACCTCGCCACGGGCGGCGTACAACACACGATCAGCGCCACCGCGTCGGCGTTCGAACTCAGGTCGGACAATGCGTACGCGTTCGGCGACTTCGCCGGCTGGCCGTCGGACCTGTACCGCCCCGTCGACGTGGCGCCGCCTTCCGCCACCGCGTTCGTCGGCGGCGTGCTGGCGAACCCGCTGCTGACGCAGAAATCCATCCTGTCCAGCTACGCCGTCGCGGACACGCTGTCGTTCCTCGACGATACCGTGCGCGTGACGGCCGGCGTGCGCCACCAGCGCATCAAGTCCTACGGCTACGATTACAACACCGGTGCGCAGAACAGCGCGTACGACGCGAGCGCCAACACGCCGGTCGCGGGCATCGTCTACAAGCCGCTAAAGAACGTGTCGGTCTATGCCAACTATATCGAGGCGCTGCAGCAGGGCCCCGTCGCATCGGGCACGAACATCGACAACCAGGGCGAAATCTTCGCCCCGTACACGTCCCGCCAGAAGGAGGTCGGGGTCAAGTACGACAGCGGCAAGCTTGGCATGAGCGCCGCCCTGTTCACGACATCGCAGCCGATGGGCTATGTGAAAAATCGCCACTTCGGTGTGTACGGCGAGCAGCGCAACCAGGGCCTGGAACTGTCCGTGTTCGGCATGCCGATGCGCGGCCTGCGCGTGCTCGGCGGCCTCACCCTGCTGGACACCGAGCAGCGCCGCACGGCGGGCGCGGTCAACGAAGGCAAGGATGCGATCGGGGTGCCGGACACACAGCTGAACGTCGGCGCCGACTGGGACGTGCCGCAGGTGGCCGGCCTGTCGCTGAACGCGCGCGCCGTCTACACGTCGAACCAGTACGCGGATGCGGCCAACACGCAGAAGCTGCCGGCGTGGACGCGCCTCGACCTGGGCGCCAGCTATGCGACGCGCGTGCTCGACCGCGACGTCACGCTGCGCGCGCGCGTGGACAATGCGCTGGGGCGCGATGACTGGGCGTCGGCCGGCGGGTATCCGGGCTATGGCTATCTGGTGCTCGGGGCGCCGCGCACCGTGACCGTGTCGGCGACCGTCGATTTCTGAGCAGGGCTAGGCCAACCCGATGTGGATGGCCATGCCGACCCACACGGCAAACGCCGCCGCCGCGAGGTAGGCGGCGTACGCCATCAATGCGGCCCCGCGCTCGCCGTCGCGCCGGCTGCGCACGAGGTAGTACGGAATCGTCGCCACCGCGAACGCCACGACGGCCACGCTGAGCCAGCGCGACCTGCGGTAGCCGCGCGCGTCGCTATCGCCGCGATACCACAAGAAGCACAGGTAGCTGACGACGACGCCCACCAGCGGATGCAGCTGGGCGGCGTCGTCGGCATGGCCGGCGTCGACCAGGCCCGTACCGGCCATCAAGGCCATGATCCACAACACGACACGCTGGTGACTCATCGCGGCTCCCGTGCGCCGCCGGCGGGGGCGTCCCCCGCCCCCGGTCAGCGCGGCTTGATGTCGCCTGCCAGCTTAAGGAAGCGGCAGAAGTTGCCGTTGACCATCATCATGTTCAGGTTCTCTGCGACTTCACGATCGTGAGCGCCGATGCGATCAGGCCACTCATATCGCCCATGTCGGCCGGGACGATGATCGAATTATTCGTCTTGGCCAGCTTGCCGAAGGCGTCGACGTAGTGCTCGGCCACGCGCAGGTTGACGGCATCGATGCCGCCCGGCGCGCGGATCGCCTCGCCCACCTGGCGCAGCGCGCTGGCGCTGGCGTCGGCCAGCGCGATGATCGCCGCGGCCTCGCCCTGCGCGCGGTTGATGGCGGCCTGCTTCTCGCCTTCGGAACGGGCGATGGCCGCCTCGCGCTCGCCGCTCGCGATATTGATGGCTTCCTGGCGCCGGCCTTCGGACGCGGCGATCAGCGCGCGCTTCTCGCGCTCGGCCGTGATCTGGCGCTGCATCGAATGCAGGATCTCGGCCGGCGGCGTGAGGTCCTTGATCTCGTAGCGCAGCACCTTGACGCCCCAGTTGGCGGCCGATTCGTCGATCGCGTTGACGACCGTCGTGTTGATGTGGTCGCGCTCCTCGAACGTCTTGTCCAGCTCCATGCGGCCGACCACGGAACGCAGCGTCGTCTGCGCCAGCTGCGTGATGGCCTGGATATAGTTGGACGAGCCGTACGACGCACGCATGGGGTCAGTCACCTGGAAGTACAGGATGCCGTCCACCTGCAGCTGCGTGTTGTCCTTCGTGATGCAGACCTGCGGCGGCACGTCGAGCGGGATCTCCTTCAGGCTGTGCTTGTAGGCGATGCGGTCGATGAACGGCACGACGATGTTCAGGCCCGGCGCCAGCGTGGCGTGGAATTTGCCGAGCCGTTCGACCACCCACGCGTGCTGCTGCGGCACGACGTTGATGGTCTTGAAGACGAACACCAGGGCGACGATGAAGATCACCAGCGCGACGGTTCCAAACGAGAATTCCATGGTCATCCTTTGGGTTGACGGTTGAACGACGAATCAGATGGGGGATGGGCCGAGCCATTCGTAGGCGATGCCGCCGAGCGCCCCCGCGGCGCCGAGCAGCACGCAGAACCCCGCCAGCCGCAGGAGGGCGCGGCTCTTCTGCCCGGCCGGACGGCTGCGCGCGATGTAGTACGGTACGGCGACGATCGCCAGCATGACGATGCCGACGTTGAGCCAGCGCGAGCGCCGGTACCGGCGCGCCTCGCTGTCGATGCGATACCAGCAAAAGCTCAGGAAGCTGAACAGCACAGTGGACAGGACGGCCCAGCCGTTGGACTGGATGTGCAGCGCCATGTCGCGCGCATCGACGACGCCGGCCACCAGCGTCACCGCGACCAGCAGGATGAGGACGTGCGCCGTCTTCATGGATTCGCCACCACGAGCCGGCTGCCCTGCACCTCGACGATGCGGAACTCGCCCGCATGGGGCGCGATGCCCTGCGTGAGCTCGACGTCCCACAGCGCGCCGCGGTACATCACGCGCGCGCGGCCGTTGTCCCAGGCCGGCACGGTGACGCGCTGGCCGATGTCAAGGTTGACGTTGCGGTCGCGCCGGGCGTCGGTCTTGGTGGCGCGGCCGAAGCGCGAGCGGTGCAGCAGGCCCGTGGCGAGCACGCCCACGACGGCGGCGGCGATCGCCTGCACCGGCGCTGCGGCGCCGGCCAGCGCGACGCCGCCGCCCACCGCGAGGCCGATGGCGACCATCAACAGGTAAAAGGTCCCGGTGAACAATTCAAGGATCACGAGTACGCCGGCTGCGACCAGCCAGCCCATCCAGTCAGCCATGGTTTCCTCCATGTCGGATCGAACAAATGAAAAACCCCCGCCGCCCGCTCCGGGTGACGAGGGTTGCATGGGCGCTATCCCAGTCTACTGCGTCTACGCGCGGAGTCAACGGACAAGCGCCGGTCGGATGCCGTCGCGCTGGGCGGTCGCCGGCTTCACGACGGAAGAAGCGGACGGCGCGGCGCAGGCACGGGTGCAGCGCAGGTAAGTCGCGTCGCAGGCGCCGGCATGGCCCATCCTGCGCGCTTGCGTGCCCGCATTGTCGATCGCGCGCGACGATTCGGTGGGCACCTGCAACTGCGCGCCGCGCGCCAATGGGTTTTTCTCCGGCATGTCGAGCAGCGGCGAGCCATTTTCCGCGGCCAGTTCACGGCCATGCGCCCGGCATTCGCGCTGATCGGCATCGCACATGGATTTGCACAAGCCGGGCTCGGCGGCCTGGCAGGCGCCCGCCCACATCGCACCTGCCATGATCGACAACAAGGCCAAGCGTTTCATCAACGGTCTCCGTCAAAACAAGTTTGCCAAAGTGTAACGTTTCTGCGCCCCACGTCAACTATTTGTTGCTCTTGGCTCAACAAATTCCGTGGCTGAGAAATTTACGAAGTGCAACTTTTGTTGCGCATGAATTAAGTTTTTCTATTATCCTGCGTCGCCGCGACATTGACCCAGATCGGATCGCGACCTGGCCACCGGGGAAAATCAATTTCCATGTGGAAATGAAATCGATAATGCGCTGTATTGCCCACCTGGAGAATGCCATGTTTCGACGCCTTCTTGCCGCCTTCCGTCCCCGCAAACCCGCACTGCCGGCCCCCGCGACGCACGACGCCATCGCGGCCTATGACGAACACGGCCGCCAGGTGATGATGCCGCGCGCGGAATGGCGCGACACCGTTCTGCATCCGCAGCTCAAGCTGCACTGGAACAGCCCGGATGCGTTGTACGCCACGATCATGTCCGCGCTGTCCGACGGCTTCGCGCCCGAGTTGATGACAGCAGCGGCGCGCCTCGTCGAGATCGACGGCCTGCCTGAACGCAGCCACGTCGCGCACGGCATCGTCCTGCTGGAAAGCGGACGGCTGGACGACGCCGACGCCGCGCTGCGGGCCGGCATCCGGGCCGTCGGCGAAACGGCCGCGCTGCTGACAAATCTGGCGAAGGTGGCGCATGACCGGGGCATTGCTGCGGCGACGTCCGACCTGCTGCGGCGCGCCGTCCGGCTCGATCCGAACTTCGACCACGCGTTGAACGGCTGGCTCGCCATCGAGCGCGAGCGCGCCGGCGAGGCCGGCTTCCTGGCGGCCCTGCGGGATGTGTGCGGCTTGCCGGGCAGCTGGCGCGCGCAGCTCGTGCTGGCCCGGCACCACCTGGCGGCGGGCGACCTGCCGGCGGCGCGCGACCAGTACACGGCCGTGCTGGCCGCGGCCGAGGTGGACGGCGGCGCGCTGATGACGATGGCCGCCGACCTGGGCCGGCACGGCCACACGGGCCTGATCGTCACGCTGGTGGGGCCTGTCTACGAACCGGCCAAGCACGGTCCGCAGGCCGGTTTCAACCTGCTGCGCGCCTGCCTGGAGACGGAGCGCGTGGCCGAGGGCGAAGCGCTGCTCGCGCGCCTGCGCCCGCTCGCGCCGGCGCCGTTCACGCGCCACCTCGACGAGTTCCAGCGGGCGTTCCGGCAGCTGCACGGGAACACGGCGCACGCGTGATGCCGCCGCATCGCGCGCGTCCGCGCGGGCTCGGGGAGCCCGCCCTACGGTCCTGCCTCGGGCACCAGGGTCGATCCGACCGGCTTCTTTCGCCAGCCGTAAGACCGTCGCCCCTGCGAAGGCAGGGGCCCAAGGGTGACGCGTCCCGCGGCATGCGAACGTAGCGCGGGATGATTGACGCCGGCGCGTCGATCAGGCGCCACGCGTGATGCCGCCGTATCGCGCGCGCATAAAAAAACCGCCGCGGGGCCATCGACCCCGCAGCGGTTTTTCATCGGGCGTTCAGCCGCTTACAGCGACGCCAGCTTTTGCCACGTATCGATCACCGAGTCCGGATTCAGCGACATCGACTCGATGCCCTGCTCCACCAGCCACACGGCGAAGTCGGGATTGTCGGACGGCCCCTGGCCGCAGATGCCGATGTACTTGCCCTGTGCGCGGCAGGCCTTGATCGCCAGCGACAGCATCGCCTTCACGGCCGGGTCGCGCTCGTCGAAGTCCTTGGCCAGCAGCTCCATGCCGGAGTCGCGGTCCAGGCCCAGCGTGAGCTGCGTGAGGTCGTTGGAGCCGATCGAGAACCCGTCGAAGTACTGCAGGAATTGCTCGGCCAGGATGGCGTTCGACGGGACCTCGCACATCATGATGACGCGCAGGCCGTTCTCGCCGCGCTTCAGGCCGTACTTGCCCAGCAGGGCGATGACCTTCTCGGCCTGGCCCAGGGTGCGCACGAACGGGATCATGATCTCGACGTTCGTGAGGCCCATCTCTTCGCGCACGCGCTTCATGGCCATGCATTCCATTTCGAACGACTCGGCGAAGTCGTCGGCCAGGTAGCGCGCGGCGCCGCGGAAGCCCAGCATCGGGTTTTCCTCGTCCGGCTCGTAGCGCGAACCGCCGATCAGCTTCTTGTACTCGTTCGACTTGAAGTCGGACAGGCGCACGATGACGGGCTTCGGCCAGAACGCGGCGGCGATCGTCGCCACGCCTTCGGCCAGCTTGTCGACGTAGAACGCGCGCGGCGACGCGTGGCCGCGCGCGACCGACTCCACGGCCTTCTTCAGGTCGTTGTCGATGTTCGGGTACTCGAGGATCGCCTTCGGGTGCACGCCGATGTTGTTGTTGATGATGAACTCCAGGCGGGCCAGGCCCACGCCGTTGTTCGGGATCGCCTGGAAGTCGAACGCCAGCTGCGGGTTACCGACGTTCATCATGATCTTGGTCGGGATCTTCGGCAGCTCGCCGCGCACCGATTCCGTCACTTCCGTTTCCAGCAGGCCGTCGTAGATGCGGCCTTCGTCGCCTTCGGCGCAGGACACGGTCACGAACGTGCCGTCCTTCAGCGTCTCGGTCGCGTCGCCGCAGCCGACGACCGCGGGTACGCCCAGTTCACGGGCGATGATCGCCGCGTGGCAGGTGCGGCCGCCGCGGTTCGTCACGATCGCGGAGGCGCGCTTCATGACGGGTTCCCAGTTCGGGTCCGTCATGTCGGCAACGAGGACGTCGCCCGGCTGCACGCGCTCCATTTCCGACGGATCGTGGATCACGCGGACCGGCCCGGCGCCGATCTTCTGGCCGATCGCGCGGCCCGACGTCAGCACGGTGCCGGTGCCCTTCAGCTTGAAGCGCTGCTGGGAGTCGGTCGCCTTCTGCTGCGACTTCACGGTTTCCGGGCGCGCCTGCAGGATGTACAGCTTGCCGTCGCGGCCGTCCTTGCCCCACTCGATGTCCATCGGGCGGCCGTAGTGCTTCTCGATGATCACGGCGTACTTGGCCAGCTCGACGACTTCCTCGTCCAGCAGCGAGTAGCGGTTGCGCATTTCGATCGGCACGTCGACGGTCTGCACCGAGCGGCCGGCTTTCGCCTCGGCGGTGAATTCCATCTTGATCAGTTTCGAGCCGATGTTCTTGCGGATGACGGGCTTCTTGCCCTGCTCCAGCATCGGCTTGTGCACGTAGAACTCGTCCGGGTTGACGGCGCCCTGCACGACGGTCTCGCCCAGGCCGTAGCTCGACGTGACGAACACGACGTCCTTGAAGCCGGATTCCGTGTCGATGGTGAACATGACGCCGGCGGCGCCGGTGTCGGAACGGACCATGCGCTGCACGCCGGCCGACAGGGCGACTTCGGCGTGCGTGAAGCCTTTATGCACGCGGTAGGAAATGGCGCGGTCGTTGTACAGCGATGCGAACACGTGCTTCATCGCTTCCAGCACGTTGTCGATGCCGACCACGTTCAGGAAGGTCTCCTGCTGGCCCGCGAACGAGGCGTCCGGCAGGTCTTCCGCCGTGGCGGACGAGCGCACGGCGAACGAGACCTCGGTGTCGGAGTCGGCGACGAGGCGGTCGTAGAAGGCTTCGATTTCCTGCTGCAGGCGCGGCTGGAACGGGGTGTCGACGATCCACTGGCGGATCTCCGCGCCGCTTGCTGCCAGCGAACGGACGTCGTCGATGTCCAGGCCTTCGAGGCGGGTCGCGATGCGGTCGCCCAGCGATGGGCCGCCGTCGATGCCGTGGTTCAGGAAGTCGCGGAAGGCTTGCGCCGTCGTGGCGAAGCCGCCCGGCACGCGCACGCCGGCTTCGGCCAGCTGGCTGATCATCTCGCCGAGCGACGCGTTCTTGCCGCCGACCGACTCGACGTCGGTCATGCGCAGGTTCTCGAACGACGCGACATACACACTTTCCGCGGACGCTGTTGGGTCGGGCACCTTCAGTACTGCATTCGACAGGTTAGTCATGGTAAAACACCTTTTTGATGATGGAAATCTGCACGGCGGATCGGCCGACGGCCGGATGACGGACAAGCCTGGCGAGGCGGCGGCGGGCCGGGCACTGCGCATGAAACACACGCGTGCTCCTGGCCGGCTTCGCGCGGCAGGCTGGTCGGTTTCCGGGGGATTTCTTGTTATTCTTGGCGTCGTACAGCACAATCTCACAACCCGTTGCCCAACATTTTACCCCGCGCGACTGGGTTTCACAGCCCTGGGGCTGCAACTTTGTCATTATCTGTCCAAAAAAACATCATGTCCCTCCCGAGCACTCCAGCGAGTCCAGACGCCGCGCGCACCGTCTTCTTCGTGTCCGACGGCACCGGCATCACGGCGGAAACTTTCGGCCACGCGGTGCTGAGCCAATTCGAAATGCGCTTCCGGCAGATCCGCCTGCCGTTCATCGATACGATCGAAAAAGCCTACGAGGCCGCGCGCCGCATCAACGACGTCGCCATCGCCGACAACCAGCGCCCGATCGTGTTCTCCACCCTCGTCAAGCACGACCTGTCCGCCGTGATCCGCGCCGCGCAGGGCATGCACATGGACCTGTTCCAGACCTTCGTCGCCCCGCTCGAGCAGGAACTGCGGGTGAAGTCGACGCACACGATCGGCCGCATCCACAACGTCGTCGATACCGAGGAGTACAAGAACCGCATCGAGGCCATCAACTTCTCGCTGGCGCACGACGACGGCCAGTCGCACAAGAACCTGGCGGATGCGGACGTGATCCTCGTGGGCGTGTCGCGCTCGGGCAAGACGCCCACGAGCCTGTACCTGGCCATGCAATACGGGATCAAGGCGGCGAACTACCCGCTGATCCCGGACGATTTCGAACGCGACAAGCTGCCGTCGGCGCTGCCGCCGTTCAAGCACAAGATCTTCGGCCTGACCATCACGCCGGAGCGGCTGTCCGAGATCCGCAACGAGCGGCGCGCGGGCAGCAAGTATGCGTCGCTGGAGAACTGCCGCTACGAGGTGAACGAGGCCGAGCAGCTGATGCGGCGCGAAGGCATTCGCTGGTTGTCGTCGACGACCAAGTCGATCGAAGAGATTTCGACGACCATTCTCCAGGAGATCAAGCCAGATCGCCGCGAGTATTGACGGGCAGGGGTCAGAGCCCGGTGTTGCCGGTTGGGCTCTGACCCCGGTGCTCAGACGCGCCGCCGGTGCTCGGACGCTGGTGCTCGGACGCGCCGCCGCCAGGCACCAGGGTCAGAGCCCCAAAAGAAACACCGGGCTCTGACCCATCCCCTCCGCTCCCCTCCTCAGAAGAAGTGGCGCCAGTCTTCCAGCCAGCCCGGAAACTCGTCCGCCGCCATCGGATTGGCGATGTGGTACCCCTGCGCGTACGTGCACCCGAGCCCCTGCAGGAAATCCCAGTCCTGGCGGGTCTCGACGCCCACGGCGACCGACATCCGGTCCAGGCTGTGCGCCAGCCCCAGGCACGATTTCAGCACGGTGCCCAGCGGGCGTTTCTTCGATGCGCCGTCCACGAACGAGCGGTCGATCTTGAGTTCGGAGAACGGGATGCGGGCCAGGATCTGCAGGTTCGAGCGCCCCGTGCCGTAGTCGTCGATCGCGAGGCCGAAGCCCATCATGCGCAGGCGCACGAGGCGCTCGATGAAGTCGGCGTCGAAGCTGAGGATCGCCGATTCCGTCATCTCGAACGTCAGGTAGTCGGGCAGCACGCCGTGGCGCTTCATCGTCGACGCCACCTGGCGGATGAAGTTCGGATGCGCCAGCGTCGCCGGCGCCAGGTTCAGCGAGATCGAGATCGGGATGCCCTGGTCGTGGTAGCGGCGGCAGCGCTCGACCGACATCTCCAGCATCGTCCAGTCGAGGAAGTCGATGCGGTCGTTCTGCTCCAGCGCGCCGATGAAGGACGACGGTCCCAGCATGCCGTGCTCGGGATGGCGCCAGCGGGCGAACGTCTCCAGGCCTTTCACCTGGCCCGTCGCGAGCTCGATCTTGGGCTGGAAGAAGGGTTCGAACTGGCGCTTCTGCAGGCCGACGCCGACCTCGGCGAACGAAAAGCTCGGACCCGGCGTGCCGGCCCGCGTGGGCTTCGGCGGCTGGTAATTGTCCAGCAGGGCGCGCAGCTTGGTGCTCGTGACGGGCTTGGCGATCGTCCCGAGCAGGTCCACGCCATGCGCCTGCGCGAGGCTCTCGACGGAAAACAGGACGCTGGACGGCTGGGCGCCGACGACGATCAGGCGCACCGCCGACTTCAGCGCGGCGATGGCGCGCAGCAGTTCGAGGCCGTCCATGCCGCCCAGGTCGAGGTCGATGACGGCGACGTCCACCCTGGGCGTGAAGCTGGCCTGCAAGGTGCGCAGGGCCGTCGGGCCGTCCGGCACGTCGGTGACGCGCGTGGCGCCCACCTGCGCTAGCGCCTCGATCAGCGCGCGGCGCTGCACCGGGTCCGCTTCCGCCACCAGAAAGTGCAAAGACTGCAACTGCGATTGCCCCATGTCCATCATGACTCCGTCGTTACCTGCACGAAGCGTAACCGAACGGGCCTGGCGCGTCTATGCCTGGCGCTGCCGCTGTTGCTGGCGCAGTTGTTCGAAGAAGCACACGGCCGCGCAGGCGGCCACGTTCAGCGATTCCACGGCGCCCGCGTGGGGGATGGCGACGCGGTGCGTGGCCAGGTCCAGCAGCGCGTCCGACACGCCCTGCCCTTCGTGGCCCAGCAGCCAGGCGGCCGGGCGCGACAGGTCGACGTCGTAGATCCGTTCGCTCGCATAGCCGCTCGTCGCCAGCACCGGCACTTGCGCCGCGCGCACGAGCGGCGCCAGGTCGACGTTTTCGAAAATCTCGAGCACGAAATGGGCGCCCATCGCGGCGCGCAGCACCTTGGGCGACCAGATCGAGGCCGTGCCGGGGCTGCAATACACCTGCCGGATGCCGGCCGCGCCGGCGCTGCGCAGGATCGAGCCCGCATTGCCCGGATCCTGCACGCCGTCCAGCAGCACGGCCGATTCGGCCAACGCGGCGGGCGGCGCGGGCCGCGGCGTGTCGACCAGGAACAGCAGGTGGATGCCGTGTTCGACCTGGCTCAGCGCCCCGAACAGCGCGTCCGGCAGCGCCGTGATGGGCCCTTGCACGCGGTCGACGATGGCGGCCACTTCCGGATTCGCCAGCGCGCCTTCGGACACGACGCAATGCACCGGCTGCCCGACGAGGTCGAGGTAGGCCTGGCACAGATGGACGCCGTCCAGCAGCGAGCGCCCCGCCTTGCGCAGCGCCTGGCTGCTGCCGGCGAGATGCTTGAGTTCCTTGTAGAACGGGTTGTCGCGCGACGTGACGCTCTTGATCGCGCCCTTCATGCGGGCGCCCCGAACAGGTCGGGCTCGATCAGGGCGCGCACGGGCGCGAAGGTGCGCCGGTGCACCGGGCTCGGACCGTGCTCGCGCAGGCGCGCGAGGTGCAGCGCCGTCGAATAGCCCTTGTGCTGGTCGAATGCGTATTGCGGATACGTGGCGTGTAGCGCGACCAGCGCGGCGTCGCGCGCCGTCTTGGCGAGGATCGACGCGGCCGAAATCGCATGCACCTTGTCGTCGCCCTCCACCACGGCATGCGCGCGGATATGCGGCGCGAACTGCGGGCAGCGGTTGCCGTCGATCAGCGCGATGGTCGGCACGGTCGCGAGCAGCTCGACCGCGCGGCGCATCGCCAGCATCGTCGCCTGCAGGATGTTCAGCGTGTCGATTTCCGTATGCGAGCACTCGGCGATGGCCCACGCCAGCGCATATTCCTTGATGAGCGGCGCCAGTTCGTCGCGCCGCGCTTCCGTCAATTTCTTCGAGTCGCGCAAGCCCTCGATCGGGCGCGCCGGATCGAGGATCACGGCCGCCGCGTACACGGGGCCGGCCAGCGGGCCGCGCCCCGCCTCGTCCACGCCGCAGACGATGTCGTCCAGCGTGAACGGGCGGTTCTTCGGCGGCAGGCCCGGGTAGAAATCGACCGCCTTCTTTCTCGTGTTTCTCATGCTTTGCCTATCACCTGCAGCACGGCGCGGGCGCTTTCGCGCGCGCTGTCGCGCAGCAGGCTGTGATGCATTTCGGTGAAGCGCTGCCGCAGCCGCACCCGGTTGTTGTCGTCCGTCAGCTGGAACCAGACGGCATCCGCCAGCGCCTCGGGCGTCGCCGCGTGCTGCAGGAATTCCGGCACGACGGACTCGCGCGCCAGGATGTTCGGCAGCCCGATCCACGGCAGGTAGCCCATGTTCCGGATGAGCAGCCACTCGGCCTGCAAGACCTTGTAGGCGATCACCATCGGCTTCTTGAACAGCGCCACTTCCAAGGTGGCCGTGCCGGACGCCGCCAGCACGGCGTCGGCCGCCGCGATGCACGCGTGCGACTCGCCGTCGACGAGCTGCAGCGGCACGTCCTGCAAGCCGGCTTTCGCCATCAGCTCCATAAAATACGCCTTCTGGCGCGCGCCCGCCATCGGTGCGATGAAGCGGATCGACGGATCGCGCGCCGCCAGCAGTTTTACTGTCCGGACGTACGGCGCCGTCAGGTATTTAATTTCCGACATGCGGCTGCCCGGCATCACGGTGACGACCCGTGCGTCTTCCGCCAGCCCGAGGGTGCGGCGCGCCGCACGCACGTCCGGCTCGAGCGGGATCGTCTCCGCCAGCGGATGGCCGATGTACGTGACGGGTACGCCGGCCTGTCGATAGATCTCTTCCTCGAACGGGAAGATCACGAGCATGTGCGAGACGGCGCGCTGGATCTTCTTGATGCGGCCGCCCCGCCACGCCCAGATCTGCGGACCGACGAAGTGCACGGTCGGGATGCCGGCCGCGCGCAACTGCTCTTCGAGGCCGAGGTTGAAGCCTGGGTAGTCGGCGCCGATGAACGCGGACGGACGTTCCGCCAGCAGGCGGTCGCGCAGGCGGTTCTGGATGCCCTTCAGTTCGCGGTAGCGCAGCAGCACGGGCAGCAGGCCGCGCACGGTGAGCGTGTCCATCGGCACGTCGGACGACAGGCCCTGCTCCAGCATGCGCGGGCCGCCGATGCCGGAAAAAGCGACGCCCGGCAGGTGCGGCTTCACGCCCGCCATCAGGCGCGCCGCCAGCAGGTCGCCCGACAGTTCGCCTGCCACGAGGGCCAGCGAGACCGGGGCCGCCGTCGGATCAGCGGACGATGCCACGGTTCGTGTTGTCGAGGAAGTCGCGCAGCGCGCGGATGTGCGGCGCGGCGTCGCCGGCGGCGGCTTCCTCTTCCGCCAGCTTGGCCTTGGCCTCTTCCAGCGTGAGGCCGGAGCGGTAGATGTGCTTGTACGCGGCGCGGATGGCGTTGATCTGCTCGCGCGTGAAACCGCGGCGCTTGAGGCCTTCGATGTTCACGCCGTGCGCCTCGGCCGGGTTGCCGGAGACGAGGACGAACGGCGGCACGTCCTGCGTGAGGCTCGTGTACATGCCGATGAACGCGTGCGCGCCGATCTTGCAGAACTGGTGCACGCCGCAGTAGCCGGACAGGATCGCCCAGTCGCCCACGTGCACGTGGCCCGCGAGCTGCGCATTGTTCGAGAAGATCGTGTTGCTGCCGACCTGGCAGTCGTGCGCCAGGTGCGTGTATGCCGACATCCAGTTGTCGTCGCCCAGGCGCGTCACGCCGGCATCCTGCGCGGTCCCGAGGTTGAACGTGCAGAATTCGCGGATCGTGTTGCGGTCGCCGATCGTGAGGCAGGTCGGCTCGCCGGCCCACTTCTTGTCCTGCGGGGCGGCGCCCAGCGATGCGAACTGGAAGATGCGGTTGTCGCGGCCGATCGTCGTGTGGCCCTCGATGACCACGTGCGGCCCCACCACGGTGCCGGCGCCGATACGCACATCGGGGCCGATGATCGAATACGGGCCGACTTCGACGGTGGAATCCAGCTCCGCCTTCGGGTCGACGATCGCGCTCGGGTGGACCTTGCTCATCACTGCCCCGCTTTGTCGTTTGCCCGGATGGTGCACATCAGTTCCGCCTCGACGGCGACCTTGCCGTCGACGCTGGCGACAGCCTTGTACTTCCAGATGCCGCGCGACGTGCGCAGGATCTCGACGTCCATCTTGAGCTGGTCGCCCGGCTCGACGGGGCGCTTGAAGCGCGCGTTGTCGATGCCGACGAAGTACACGACGGAGTTCTCGTCCGGCTTGACGTTCATGGTCATGAACGACAGGATCGCGGCCGTCTGCGCCAGCGCCTCGATCATCAGCACGCCCGGCATCACCGGCTTGTGCGGGAAGTGGCCGTTGAAGAATTCCTCGTTGACGGTCACGTTCTTGATGGCGGTGATGGTCTTGCCGATCTCGTAGTCGACCACGCGGTCCACCAGCAGCAGCGGATAGCGGTGCGGCAGGTATTCCTTGATCTCGTTGATCCCCAGGGTTTTATTCGTCGTGGCTTCGGTCGTCATTTTTGTTCTGATTGTTCAGTGAGTTGTTTGATCTGTTTTTCCAGGCTGCGCATCTTCTCGCGCAGCGCGGACAGGTTGCGCACGATGGCGGCACTCTTTTCCCATTCGGCGTTCTTGGCCAGCGGATAAAAACCCGTGTACTGCCCCGGCTCCAGCACGGAGCGCGACACCATGCTGCCGGAGGAGATATGGACGTTGTCCGCGATTTCCAGGTGCCCCAGCACCATGGCCGCGCCGCCGAACGTGCAATTCTTGCCGATCTTCGCGCTGCCGGCTACCCCCACGCAGCCGGCCATCGCCGTGTTCGCGCCGATGTGGCAGTTGTGGCCGATCTGGATCTGGTTGTCGAGCTTCACGCCGTCCTCGATCACGGTGTCGGCCAGCGCGCCGCGGTCGATGGTCGTGTTGGCGCCGACGTCGACGTCGTCGCCCAGCAGCACGCGGCCCGTCTGCGGGATCTTGATGTACACACCGTTCTCGCGCGCGAAGCCGAAACCGTCGGTGCCGATCACGGCGCCCGAATGCAGGATGCCGCGCTTGCCGACCTTGCAGCGCGCGTGGAACGTGACGTTCGCGAACAGGTGCGTGTCTTCCCCGATCTCGGCGTCGCGGCCGACGAAGCAGCCGGCGTCGATGCGCACGCCCGCGTGGACCACGGCGCCCGCCTCCACCGTCACGTTCGGGCCGATGTGCGCGCTCGGGGCGATGCGCGCCGTCTCGTGCACGACGGCGCCGGGATGGATGCCGGCCGGCGGGACGATCTCGTCCAGCGCCACGAAATACTGGGCGGCGCGGGCGAAGTAGGCGTACGGGTTGGTGGTGACGATGCGCGCGCCGGCATACGTCGTGGCGACGGTGGCGTCGTCGAGCGGCGAGACGATCAGCGCCGCCGCCTGGCTCTGTGCGGCCAGGGCGCGCAATTTGCTGTTGCTGAGAAAGCTGATGTGCGAATCGCCTGCGCTGTCGAGCGGTGCGATGCCCTGAACCTCGAGGTTCGGGTCACCCACCAACTGCCCACCGAAGCGTTCGACCAAATCACCCAGTCGAGTGCCCATCGTGGTCGTTCCGTAAAAGAATTGAAAACTGCCGGCCGCTCATCAAGCCGGCCGGCATCCAGAGCCATAGTGGCCTGCTTGCTCGCTTACTTGTCGAGCAGTTTGAGGATGCGATCGGTGATGTCGATGCGCGGACTGGTCCAGATGGCTTCCTGCAGCACGACGTCGAGATGGTCCTGCTCGGCCACCTGTTCGATCAGTTTATAGGCTTTCTGCGCGATGGCGGCGCGCTCCTCGTTCTTGCGCTGGAACAGGTCCTCGTTGTACTCGCGCTGCATGCGCTGCACGTCCTTTTCCATGTCGAGCAGCTCGCGCGTGCGCTTGGTGCGGTCGATGTCGGACAGTTTCGGCGCTTCCTCGTCGAATTTCTCGCGGCTCTGCTTGTAGCGCGCCAGCATGTCGTCGACCTGCTTCTGGCGCTTGGAGAATTCCGCCTGGAGCTTCGCGTCCGCCGCCTTGGCCAGCTTGGACTCGGTCATCAGGCGTTCCGTGTAGACGAAGCCGATGCGGCTCGGTACCGCGGTCTGCGCGGACGCCTGCGCCATCGCACCGGCGCAGAGCAGCGCCAGCACGAGGCTACGCGGCAGCGAGGCTAACGATTTTTTCAACATCATTCTTCGCAATCCTTGTCTCGGCGATGGGCCGTATCAGAAACCGGTGCCCATCTGGAACTGGAAGCGCTCCAGGCGATCGCCCGGCTTCGCGTTCAAGGGCTTAGCATAACTCAACTTGAGCGGTCCCACCGGGGAAATCCACGACAGGCCGATACCCGCCGAGTAGCGCAGCTGGGACGTGCGGATCGGCTCATGTTCCTGGTAGACCTGGCCGCCGTCGGCGAAGGTGAACCAGCGCAGCGAACGATCCTGGCCGCTGCCCGGGAACGGGAACTGCAGCTCGGCGTTGCCGATCACGCGCTTGGCGCCGCCCAGGGCGTCGTACGTGTACGGGTCGACGATGCCCAGCGACGAGCTCTCGTAGCCGCGCACCGAGCCGATGCCGCCGCCGTAGAAGTTCTTGAAGACCGGGTACGAGTGGCCGCCGAGGCCCGCGCCGTAGTCCAGCTCACCCTTCAGCGCCAGGGTCATCCAGCGCGTGATCGGACGGTACCACTGGTGTTCGTAGATGATGCGGTAGTACTTGGCGTCGCCGACGGCGTCGATCTCGAAGTTGGCGCGCTGGTAGCGGCCGCGGGTCGGGGTGATGGCGGAGTCGCGCGAATCGCGGCCCCACGCCACGGTCAGCGGGATCGCGTTCGTCGTCGCCGTGCCCACGCCGGTGCTCTTTGCCTCCGCATCCTTCGAGTTCTGCATCACGAACTGCTTGTACAGCGTCGGCGAGCTCTCGTCCGTCTCGAGGCGGGTACGTTCCAGGCCGGCGCCGAAGTAGACGGTGTCGATTTCCGAGAACGGCACGCCGAACGTCAGGTTGCCGCCCTGCTGGCGCACCGTGTACGAACCGATGTTCAGTGCCGGCGGACGCGAGGTACGCAGGTACAGCTGGAACGCGCGCGAGATGCCGTCGTCCGTGAAGTACGGGTTCGTCTGGGCGAACGAGATCGTGCGGTTGTAGCGGCTCGTGTTCAGTTCCACGCCGACCGTATTGCCGCTGCCGGCGAAGTTGGCCTGGGTGACCGACGCCGTGAAGGTGAATTTTTCCGCCTGCGAGAACGCGCCGCCGACCATGAAGTTACCGGTCGGTTTTTCGACGACGGCGATGTTCACGTCCACGGCATCGTTGGTGCCCTGCGCTTCCGGCGTCTCGACCGTCACGTCCTTGAAGTAGCCGAGGCGGTCGACGCGGTCGCGCGACAGCTTCACCCGGTTCGGGTCGTACCACGAGCTTTCGAACTGGCGGAATTCGCGGCGGATCACTTCGTCGCGCGTGATCGTATTGCCCGAGATGGTCATGTGGCGCACATAGGCGCGCTTGCCCGGGTCGACGAGGAACGTGAACGCGACTTCGCGCTTCTCGCGGTTGATCTCGGGGTTCGCGGTGACGTTCGCGAACGCGTAGCCGAAGCTCGCGAGGCGGTCGGCGATGCGCTTGTTCGACGCTTCCTGCAGGTCGCCGGAATAGGTCTGGCCCGGCTTCAGGAGGATCAGGTTCTTCAGCTCCTGCTCGCGGCCGAACATCTCGCCATCCATCTTGACGCCGGAGACGGTGTACTTCTCGCCTTCCGTGATGTTGATGGTGAGGTAGATGTCCTTCTTGTCCGGGGTGATCGAGACCTGCGTGGACTCGACGTTCACCTCCAGGTAGCCGTGATTCAGGTACCACGACTTGATCGATTCCAGGTCGCCCGTCAGCTTCTGCTTCGAGTACTGGTCGGCCTTCGAATACCAGGTGAACCAGCCGGACGTGTTCAGCTGCAGCAGCGCGCGCAGTTCCTTGTCCGAGAACGCCTTGTTGCCGACGATGTTGATCTGCTTGATCTTCGCGACGTCGCCCTCGTCCACGTTGAACATGATGTTCACGCGGTTACGCTCGATCGGGGTGACGGTGGTCGTGATCTTGACGCCGTACAGGCCGTGCGACAGGTACTGGCGCTTGAGCTCCTGCTCGGCGCGGTCGACGGATGCCTTGTCGAAGATCTTGGTCTCGCCGACGCCGATTTCCTTCAGCGCCTTGACGAGCATGTCCTTTTCGAATTCCTTGGTGCCGGTGAAGTCCACCGCGGCGATGGCCGGACGTTCCTCGACCAGCACGACGAGCACGCCGTTTTCCTCTTCCAGGCGGATGTCCTTGAAGAAGCCGGTGGCATACAGGGCCTTGATCGCCGCCGTGCCTTTTTCGTCGTCGAAGGTCTCGCCCACGCGCACCGGCAGGTAGCTGAACACCGTGCCTGCCTCGGTGCGCTGGATGCCTTCGACCCGGATGTCCTTCACGACGAAGGGAGCGACGGCAGAAGCGTGGCCGGCACACAGGGCCAGCACGGCTGCGCCGATCATGCTGCGACGGGAGGGCAAGGCAAAACGCGATTGGGCAAAACGTTCGGGTTGTAGATTCATCGGTTAGATCAATGGGTCAGTCATTGGACAACGTTACGTATCGTCGCCCGGGCTTGTACCGCTTGGCCGGACACTCCGACGCCCGCCGCAGGCGCAGCGTACATATCGGAGTGCCGTGTGTTCAGAGCAGTCGCACCAGGTCGTTGAAGACGGCAAGCGCCATCAGCATGAACAGCAGGCCCACCCCGGCACGCTGCGCGATCTCGCCGATCCGCGCGGGCAAGGGTCGCCCGGTCAAAACTTCCAGCGAATAATACAGCAAATGGCCACCGTCCAGAACGGGAATTGGTAACAGATTCATTACACCCAGGCTGATCGAGATGAACGCGATGAACTCGAGGAAGGGCTCGAGGCCCGAGCGCGCCGTCTGTCCGGCCACGTCCGCGATCGTGATCGGGCCCGTCACGTTTTTCAGCGAGACCTCGCCGACGATCATCTTGGCGATCATCTTGACGGTCAGCGCGCTCGTCTCCCACGTGCGCTGGGCGCCCTTCGCGACGGCGGCCAGCGGGCCCGCCTGCACCGTCACCATCTCGGGCGCCTGCGCGATCATCAGCTTCACGAGCCCCCGGCCCGACTGCGGTTCGCGCTCCGGCGTGACGGGCAGCACGAGCTGCTCCGATCCCCGCCGCACCGCGACCTGCAGCGTCTTGCCGGCCGCGCCACGCACGGCGTCGATGAAGGCGATACCGTCGAGAATGGGCTTGCCGTCGATGGCCGTCACGAGGTCGCCCTGGCGCAGGCCCGCACGCGCGGCGGCGCCGCCCGGCAGCACCTTGTCGATGGTCGGCCGCGGGCGCCACATCTGCATGCCGAGCACGCCCAGCACGTCGCCGTCGACGTCCAGGCTGGCCATGCGGTCGGCCGGCAGCACCGCGTGGTACGAGGCGCTGCTGCTCGCGCCGGGGCCGTGCAGCGTCAGCTCGGCCGCGTGCTTGTCGACGACGGCGCGCATAATCTCCCAGCGCAGCTCCGTCCACGACTGCACCGGACGGCCGTTGACGGCCGTGACGACGTCGCCGCCGCGCACGCCGGCCAGGTACACGGCGGACGCCGGCGCCATCGCGCGCAGGCGCGTGCCCGGCTCCTCTTTCCCATGCATGAACAGACCCGCCATCAGGACGATGGCGAGGATGAAGTTGGCGATCGGGCCCGCCGCCACGATGGCGATGCGCTTCCACACGTTCTGGCGCGTGAATTCGCGCGGCAGGTCGCGGTCGTCGGTGGGGGCGGTCGACGGGTCGCGCGCGTCGAGCATCTTGACGTAGCCGCCGATCGGGAGCGCGGAGATCGCCCATTCCGTCTGGTCCGGACCGAAGCGGCGCGACCACACGATGCGCCCCATGCCGATCGAAAAGCGCAGCACCTTCACGCCGCACAGGCGCGCGACGACGTAGTGACCCAGCTCGTGGAAGATGATCAGGGGCCCCAGCGCCAGGATGAAGGCCAGCAGGGTGTGGATCAGGTTCATGGATGTCTCCCGTCAGTGCCCGCTCGAAATCTGCTCACATCATGCAGACAACGCATGCACGATGCGTTCGGCCGCGGCGCGGGCACGCGCGTCCTGGGCCATCACGGCCTCGATGCTGCTGGCCGCACCGTGCGGGTTCTCGTCCATCACGCGGCGCACGACCAGGTCGATGGCGCGGAACCCGATGCGGCGCTCCAGGAAGGCCTGGACCGCGATTTCGTTCGCCGCGTTCAGCAACGCCGGCGCCGTGCCGCCCGCGCGCAAGGCGTCGAACGCGAGCGCGAGGCAGGGGAAGCGGTCGAAATCGGGCTTGTGGAATTGCAGCGCGGCCCACTGCGTCAGGTCGAGCTGCTCCACGCCGGATGCGATGCGCTCCGGGTAGGCCAGCGCGTGGGCGATGGGCGTGCGCATGTCCGGGTTCCCCAGCTGGGCCAGCACGGAGCCGTCGACGTACGACACCATCGAGTGGATCACGCTTTGCGGGTGGATCACGACGTCGATCCGGTCGGCCGGCGCGCCGAACAGCCAGTGCGCCTCGATCACTTCGAGGCCCTTGTTCATCATCGTGGCCGAGTCGACCGAGATCTTGCGGCCCATCGACCAGTTCGGATGCTTGCACGCCTCTTCCGGCGTGACGGCTTCCAGCGTCTCGACCGCGCGATTGAGGAACGGGCCGCCCGATGCCGTCAGCAGGATCTTCGCGACGCCGGCCGCGTCGGGCGACCGGCCATACGTACCCGGCAGCGACTGGAAGATGGCGTTGTGTTCGCTGTCGATGGGGAGCAAGGTGGCCTTGTGCTCCTTGACGGCGTCCATGAACAGCTGGCCGGACATGACGAGCGCTTCCTTGTTCGCCAGCAGGACCTTCTTGCCCGCGCGCGCGGCCGCGAGCGTGGGCGCGAGGCCGGCGGCGCCGACGATGGCGGCCATCACGGTGTCCGTCTCGGGGCTGGACGCGATCTCGCACAGCGCCGCTTCGCCGTGGGCGACGTCGATCGGCAGGCCGGCCAGCAGCTCGCGCAGGCGCGCGGCCGCTTCCGCCGTGCCGACGACGGCCCGCTGCGGGCGGAAGACGCGGCATTGCGCGGCGAGCGCGTCCACGCGTTCATGCGCACTCAGGGCATGGACACGGTATTGGCCGGGATGACGGGCGAGCACGTCGAGGGTCGAGACGCCGATCGAACCGGTGGCGCCCAGAATAGTGATGCGTTGCATGTTGCGTTCCATTGTCAAGGTCGTTCCAACATGGGCTGGCGCGGCGCTGGCCGCCGGCATGATGGGATTCTTGCACGGCGCGCGCCGCGATGGCGCCCGCCCGCGTTGAACGACCCGTTGTCCAGCTTTATCAGAGGCGCGAGCCGATCAGGGCCGCGAGGGGCAGCACGGGGATCAGCGCGTCGATCCGGTCCAGCACGCCGCCGTGGCCGGGCAGCAGGTTGCTGCTGTCCTTCATGCCGGCGCGGCGCTTGAGCTGGGATTCGAACAGGTCACCGACGATGCTGGCGGCAACCATCAGTACGAGCACCACGACCAGCGCCGGCCAGCCGTAGTGGTGCTGGACGCGCGCGGCGAAGGTGTTCGCAAAGGCGTCGCCGCCGAACTGGACCGAGAGGCCGGCCAGCACGAGCACGGCGATGCCGCCGCCGATCGCGCCTTCCCACGATTTACCCGGCGAGATCGATGGCGCCAGCTTGCGCTTGCCGAATGCCTTGCCCGAGAAATAGGCGCCGATGTCGGCCACCCACACGATCGCGAGCACGGACAGCAGGAACAGCGGCGAGTGCGAGTACAGGTCGACGATGGCGGCGAAGCAGCCGACCACCGCGAACGCGTACACGAGCGACAGCAGCGTATTGGCCGGCGTGCCCAGCGGCGGCAGGCCGGTCTTGAGCGACGGCGCGAACCGGGCGATCCACAAGGCCACGCTGAGCGCGGCCCAGAACGACAGGTTCGTGTGCCCCGTGAACACGGAGATGGCGAACACGCTGGCCCACACGATGGCGATCACGTGGGCGTTGTGCGTGTCAGGATTGAACAGCCGGAAGCATTCCCAGATGGCGGCGCCGAAGAACGCCGTCGCCACCACCGCGAACGCCGTGTAGTTGTTGAAGTAAAGCACCGGCAGCAACACTGCCAGCAGCACGACGGCGGTAATGACGCGGGTCTTGAGCATCAGTTTGTCTTGGCCTTGTTTGCGACCTGTTCGCCGGTGCGGCCGAAGCGGCGCTCGCGGCTCTGGTAGGACGCGATCGCCGTGTCGAGCGACTCGGGCGAAAAGTCCGGCCAGAAGGCGTCGGTGAAGTACAGCTCGGAATACGCGAGCTGCCACAGGAGGAAGTTGGAGATGCGTTCCTCGCCGCCGGTGCGGATGAACAGGTCCGGCTCGGGCGCATAGGCCATGGCCAGGTGCGGGGCCAGCATCTCTTCGGTGTAGTCGGTCGTGCCCGGATTCGCGGCCACCATCTTGCCGGTCGCCTGCATGATGTCCCAGCGGCCGCCGTAGTTGGCGCACACGGTGACGGTCAGGCGCGAATTGTTGGCGGTGCGGCGCTCGGCGTTGGCGATCATGTCCTGCAATTTCGAATCGAAGCGCGCCAGGTCGCCCACGACCTTCAGGCGGATGTTATTCGCATGCATCTTCGACACTTCGCGCTCGAGCGCCGTGACGAACAGGCCCATCAGGTAGGACACTTCATCGGCCGGACGGCGCCAGTTTTCCGACGAAAACGCGAACAGCGTCAGGTATTCAACGCCACGATCCACGCAGGCTTCGACGATCTTGCGCACGGCGTCCACGCCCTTGACGTGGCCGGCGACGCGGGGCAGCAGGCGCTTGGTCGCCCAGCGGCCATTGCCGTCCATGATGATGGCGATGTGACGCGGCACCTTGGGCGCTTCCGGGACTGCGGTGGTCGAACTTTTGAAAATCATAAATCTGGCCAAATGGCGGCGGTGGTCTAACGGACTGCAATTGAACTGAGACAAAAGGTGGAACGGACCGGTCAGGCCTTGCCTGCCGGTCCGACGTCCACAACGATACGCGGCCGCAACGGGCGCCGCAATACGGATCACACAGTCATGACTTCTTTTTCTTTTTCGGCAACCAGCTTGTCGATGTCGATGACGGCCTTGTCGGTCATCTTCTGGACATCGTCCTGGGCGCGGCGCTCGTCGTCTTCCGAGATCGCCTTGTCCTTGACCAGTTTCTTCAACTGTTCGTTGGCATCGCGGCGCACGTTACGAACGGCGATTTTCGCATCTTCCGCTTCCGACTTGCACAACTTGACCATTTCCTTGCGGCGCTCTTCCGTCAGGGCCGGGGTCGGCACGCGGACCAGCTCGCCGAACGTCGACGGGTTCAGGCCCAGGTCGGATTCGCGGATCGCCTTTTCGATGACGTTCAGCATCTTCTTTTCGTAGGGCTGAACGCCGATCGTGCGGGCGTCGATGAGGGTCAGGTTGGCGACCATCGGCAGCGCGGTCGGCGAGCCATAGTAATCGACCATCACGTGGTCCAGGATGCCGGTGTGGGCGCGGCCGGTGCGAACCTTGGCCAGGTTGCCTCTCAGGGTTTCGATGGACTTCGCCATCTTATCCTGGGCACTTTTTTTAACGTCAGCGACGGACATGCTGCTCTCCTGTGTTTCCAAATATTGAGTTAAACGTGTACCAGTGTACCCTCGTCCTCGCCCATGATCACGCGCATGAGCGCGCCCGGCTTGACGATCGAGAACACCTTGATCGGCAGCTTCTGGTCGCGGCACAGGGCGAACGCGGTGGCGTCCATCACCTGCAGGTGCTTGGCGATCGCTTCGTCGAACGAGATCGACTCGTAGCGGGTCGCGTGCGGATCCTTCTTGGGATCGGCAGTATATACGCCATCGACCTTGGTTGCCTTCAACACGATCTGCGCCGAGATTTCCGAACCGCGCAGTGCGGCGGCCGTGTCGGTGGTAAAGAACGGGTTGCCCGTGCCCGCGGCGAACACGACGACCTTGCCCTCTTCCAGGTATTGCAGCGCCTTGGGGCGCACGTACGGCTCGACCACCTGCTCGATGCCGATGGCCGACATCACGCGCGCGGTGATGCCCTGCTGGCGCATGGCGTCGGCCAGCGCGAGCGCATTCATCACGGTGGCCAGCATGCCCATGTAGTCGGCCGTCGCGCGGTCCATGCCCTGCGCGCCCGGCGCCACGCCGCGGAAGATGTTGCCGCCGCCAATCACCACTGCCAGTTCCACACCCAGCTTCGACACCTCCGCGACGTCGGCGACCATGCGTTCGATGGTGACGCGGTTGATGCCGAACGGATCGTCGCCCATCAGCGCTTCGCCAGACAGTTTGAGAAGGACTCGTTGGTAGGCTGGTTTTGTCATGAATGGGGCTCCTGAGGTCATTGGATGTTTCGAATTCGGTACTGCTCCGGCCGGGATACCGCCGGTTGTGAAAACGGGCCTTGCGGCCCGTTCTCTTTATTACTGCTTGACAGCAGCCATCTGTGCTGCCACTTCGGCTGCGAAGTCGTCGACCTTCTTCTCGATGCCTTCGCCGACCACGTACATCGTGAATGCCTTCACGGTGGTGTTGGTGGCCTTCAGCATCTGCTCGATGCTCTGCTTGTCGTTCTTCACGAACGCCTGGTTCAGCAGCGACACTTCTTTCAGGTACTTCTGCACCGAACCGTCGATACGCTTCGCGACGATCTCGGCCGATTGCGGCTGCTTGCCTTCGGCGACGGCCTTGTCGGCGTCTTCCTGGGCTTTCAGCTGAGCAACCGAACGCTCTTTCTCGATCAGCTCGGCCGGCACTTGCTCGGACGACAGGGCGACCGGCTTCATCGCGGCGATGTGCATGGCCACGTCCTTACCGACCTGCTCGTCGGCGCCGGCGTAGTCGACGATGACGCCGATGCGGGTGCCGTGCAGGTACGATGCCAGCTTGCCGGTGGTCTCGAAGCGCTGGAAACGACGCACGGTCATATTCTCGCCGATTTTACCGATCAGTGCCGTACGCACGTCATCGAAGGTCTTGCCGTCGACCGGCAGGGCGGCCAGGGCGGCGACGTCGGCCGGGTTGTTCTCGGCGACCAGCTTGGCGGCCAGGTTGCACATGGCCAGGAAGTCGTCGTTCTTGGCGACGAAGTCGGTTTCGCTGTTGACTTCGACCAGCGCGCCGATGTTGCCGGCGACGTAGGCGGACACCACGCCTTCGGCGGTGATGCGCGATGCGGCTTTCGAGGCCTTGCCGCCCAGCTTGACGCGCAGGATCTCTTCGGCACGTGCCATGTCGCCTTCGGCTTCGTTCAGTGCCTTCTTGCATTCCATCATCGGGGCGTCGGTCTTGGCGCGCAGTTCGCCAACCATCGCTGCAGTAATCGCTGCCATGTCATTTCTCCTAAAAGCGGAGCAAGCCGTCGGTCGCGACGTCTTGCATATTGTTAATCTATCCAGGAATTGCTTGCAAAAAGGGGCGCTCGACTTAGGCTCGGCGCCCCTTTGCTGCTCGGCGGGCAAGCGCCCGCCGGAACTTAAGCTTGCTCGGAAACTTCGACGAAGTCGTCGGCCGACTTGACCATCTCGACGATTTCGTTGGTGGCGTTCGCACGGCCTTCCAGGATCGCATCGGCGACGCCGCGTGCGTACAGGGTGATGGCTTTCGACGAGTCGTCGTTACCCGGGATGACGTGAGTCACGCCTTCCGGCGAGTGGTTGGTGTCGACCACGCCGATGACCGGGATGCCCAGCTTGCCGGCTTCGGTGATGGCGCCCTTGTGGTAGCCGACGTCGACGACGAAGATCGCGTCCGGCACGCCCTGCAGGTCCTTGATGCCGCCGATCGACTTCTGCAGCTTTTCCAGTTCGCGCGAGAACATCAGCGCTTCTTTCTTGCTCATCTTCTCGACTTCACCCGATTCGATCTGCGCTTCCATGTCCTTCAGGCGCTTGATCGAGGTCTTGATGGTCTTGAAGTTGGTCAGCATGCCGCCCAGCCAGCGCTGGTCGACGTACGGCACACCGGCGCGCTGCGCTTCGGCGGCGATGATGTCGCGGGCCTGGCGCTTGGTGCCCACCAGCAGGATCGTGCCGCGGTTGGCGGCGATCTGCTTGATGGTCTTCATCGCATCCTGATACATCGCCATGGTCTTTTCCAGGTTGATGATGTGGATCTTGTTGCGATGACCGAAGATGAACGGGGCCATTTTCGGGTTCCAGAAACGGGTCTGGTGGCCGAAGTGAACACCGGCTTCCAGCATTTCGCGCATAGTGACAGACATTGTAATTCTCCAGGGTTGGTTCTTGAACGACGGCCAGCCACCCTTCCGGGCACCCTTGTCGACCGCATTCGCGATTTAAAAAAAGCGTAATTTCACAAGCTTGCCCGATACGAACACGAGCAACCCGAGATTCTAGCGGGATTCGACGCGAATTTCAAGCTTGCGCACGCGTGCGCTTCTCCGGCCGCGCGCCATCGGGTCGCCGCGGCCGGGCCGCCCCACGGCCCGACCGGCTTCCGAATCACATATAATGGCCGATACAGAACATATTGCAGAACGGACCACCATGACCATCTCCATCAAGACCCAGGAAGACATCGAAGGCATGCGCATCGCCGGCCGCCTCGGTGCCGAGGTGCTCGACTACATCACCCCCTTCGTCAAGCCGGGCGTCACGACGGGCGAACTGGATCGCCTGTGCCATGAATACATGGTAAATGTGCAAGGCACCGTCCCCGCCCCGCTGAACTACGCGCCGCCGGGCTACCCGCCGTTCCCGAAAGCCGTCTGCACCTCCGTCAACGACGTGATCTGCCACGGCATTCCGGGCGACAAGGTCCTGAAGAATGGCGACGTGGTCAACATCGACGTCACCGTCATCACGAAGGATGGTTACCACGGCGACAACAGCCGCATGTTCTTCATCGGCGAGCCGTCCAAGCTGGCGCGCCGCCTGGCCGACATCACCTACGAATGCATGTGGCTGGGTATTTCGAAAGTGAAGCCGGGCGCGCACCTGGGCGACATCGGCCACGTGATCCAGCAACACGCGGAAAACGCGGGCTACTCGGTCGTGCGCGAATTCTGCGGCCACGGCATCGGCAAGGTCTTCCACGAAGAGCCGCAGGTGCTGCACTACGGCCGCCCCGGCACCGGCGAGGAGCTGAAGGCGGGCATGATCTTCACGATCGAACCGATGATCAACGCGGGCCGCCGCGAGATCCGCGAGATGCCGGACGGCTGGACCATCAAGACGAAGGACCGCAGCCTGTCGGCCCAGTGGGAACACATGATCCTGGTGACGGAGACCGGCTATGAAGTGCTGACGACGTCGGCCGGCACCCCGCCGCCGCCGGCCATCGTGCGGCCGAAAGACACCGTCGCGGCCTGAGCCCGAACCGCCCGCTCGCGCCGCCATGTCGACCGCCACCATCGCCCCGTCCCAGCCCCTGCAGCCGCTGCAACTGAAGCAGCGCCTGAAGGCCGAGCGCCAGCTCGTCATCGCCGAGTTCCGCGAGAACGGCAAGCCGGAAAAACTGTTGCGCGGCCTGCGCCACAGCGTGGACGGCGTGCTGACGGATGCCTGGCACGCGGCCGGCCTGCCGCAGAACGCCGCCCTCGTGGGCGTGGGCGGCTACGGCCGCGGCGAGCTGTTCCCCTTTTCCGACGTCGACCTGCTGATCCTGCTGGGCAGCGCGCCCGACGCCATCGTGCAGGCGAAGCTGGAGAACTTCGTGCAACTCCTGTGGGACCTGGGCCTGGAAATCGGCCACAGCATCCGCACGGTCGACGAGTGCATGACCGAATCGGCCGCCGACATCACGGTCCAGACCAGCCTGCTGGAAGCGCGCCTCGTGACGGGCAGCGAGACGGTGTTCGACGCGCTGCTGCACCGCTACGACGCCGCGATGGATGCGCAGGCCTTCTTCCACGCCAAGACGGCCGAGATGCGGCTGCGCCACGCCAAGTACGAATTCACGCCGTTCTCGCTGGAGCCGAACGTCAAGGAAAGCCCGGGCGCCCTGCGCGACCTGCAGGTGATCCTGTGGGTGGCCAAGGCGGCGGGGCTCGCGAATTCGTGGAGCCAGCTCGCGATCCGCGGCCTGATCACGCGCGAGGAAGCGCGCCAGCTGATGGAAAAGGAGCGCGCCTTCAAGGACATCCGCATCCGCCTGCACCTGCAGACGAACCGGCGCGAAGACCGCCTCGTGTTCGACGTCCAGACGGCGATCGCGGAAACGTTCGGCCTCACGTCGACGGGCGAAGGCCTGGAAGCGCGCCGCGCCAGCGAATTCCTGATGCAGCGCTATTACTGGGCCGCGAAGACGGTCACCCAGCTGAACACGATCCTGCTGCAGAACATCGAGGCGCAGCTGTTCCCCACGCCGTCGCAGGCGGTCGCGATCAACCCGCGCTTCAACGAGGTGGGCGGCTTCATCGACATCGCCGCCGACGACACGTTCGAGGCCACGCCGTCCGCCGTGCTGGAAATCTTCGTGCTGATGACGGAACGCCCCGACATCAAGGGCATGACGGCCCGCACGATGCGCGCGCTGTGGCATGCGCGCACCCTCATCGACGACGCCTTCCGCACCGACCCGCGCCACCGCGCCCTGTTCCTGCGCGTGCTGCAGGCGCCCGCCGGCCTCGTGCACGCGCTGCGCCGCATGAACGACATGGGGATCCTCGGCCGCTACCTGCCGAACTTCCGCCGCATCATCGGCCAGATGCAGCACGACCTGTTCCACGTCTACACGGTCGACCAGCACATCATGATGGTGGTGCGGAACATGCGGCGCTTCACGATGACGGAGCATGCGCACGAATATCCGTTCTGCAGCCAGCTGATCGCCAATTTCCGCGACCGCTGGCTGCTGTACGTGGCCGCGCTGTTCCACGACATCGCCAAGGGCCGCGGCGGCGACCACTCGGCACTGGGCAAGACGGACGCGCTGGAATTCTGCCGCGACCACGCCCTGTCCGAGGAAGACACGGAGCTGGTCGTGTTCCTCGTCGAGCACCATCTCACCATGTCGGTCGTCGCGCAGAAGCAGGACCTGTCGGACCCGGACGTGATCCAGTCCTTCGCCCGCCTCGTGCGCGACGAGCGTCACCTGACGGCGCTGTACCTGCTGACGGTGGCCGACATCCGCGGCACGAGCCCCAAGGTGTGGAACGCGTGGAAGGCGAAGCTGCTGGAAGACCTGTACAAGATGACCCTGCGCGTGCTCGGCGGCGAGCCGCCGTCGGCCGACCGCGAACTGCGCGCGCGCCAGCAGGAAGCGCTGGCGACCTTGCGCCTGTTCGGCCTCGCGGCCGACGCGCACGAGGCGTTGTGGAAGCAGCTCGACATGGCGTATTTCCTGCGCCACGACGCGTCCGACATCGCCTGGCAGACCCGCTGCCTGGTCGACAAGCTGGGGCGCGACAAACCCGTCGTGAAATCGCGCCTGGCGCCGATCGGCGAAGGCCTGCAGGTGACGGTGTACGTGAAGGACCAGCCCGACCTGTTCGCGCGCATCTGCAGCTATTTCGACCGCAAGAATTTTTCCATCCTCGACGCCAAGATCCACACGACGAAGGACGGCTATGCGCTCGACACCTTCCTCATCACGGACGAGCATTTCGCCAACAGCTACCGCGACATCATCAACCTGATCGAGCACGAGCTGTGCGAGGTGCTCGTGCACCAGGAGCCCTTGTCGCCGCCGCTGCGGGGCCGGCTGTCGCGCATGTCGCGCCACTTTCCCATCACGCCGACGGTGGACATGCGTCCGGACGAGCGCGGCCAGTTCTGGGTGCTGTCCATCGGCGCCAACGACCGCAACGGCCTGCTGTACACAATCGCGAGCGTCCTCGCGCGCTACCGCATCAACCTGCACACCGCGAAGATCATGACCCTCGGCGAGCGCGTCGAGGACGTGTTCCTCATCGACGGCCAGGCGCTGAACAACCAGCGCGTGCAGGTGCAGCTGGAGACCGAGTTGCTGGACGCCGTAAAGATCTAATATCGATTTAATATCAACAATCCAAACCAACGTCGCCCCCGCGCAGGCGGGGGGCCAAGTCTTCCACGTTGCGATAACGCGCGCAAGATTGGGTCCCCGCCTCCGCGGGGACGACGGTTCATTATTTCAGAATCAGTATCATGACCGACCCCGTACGCCTCTCCAAACGCATGTCCGAACTTGGCCTCTCGTCCCGCCGCGAGGCCGACGAATGGATCGCGAAAGGCTGGGTGCGCGTCGACGGCCAGGTGGTGTCCGAACTCGGCAGCAAAGTCTTGCCGCACCAAAAGATCACGGTCGAGCGCCAGGCCGCCGCCCAGCAGGCGAAGCGCGTGACGGTACTGCTGAACAAGCCGGTCGGCTTCGTCAGCGGCCAGGCCGAGGATGGCTACAAGCCGGCCGTCGTGCTCGTGAAGCCGGAAAACCGCTGGGCCGACGATCCGTCGCCCGAACAGTTCCACCCGACCCAGTTGAAATCGCTCGTGCCGGCCGGCCGCCTGGACATCGATTCCGTCGGCCTGCTGGTGCTGACGCAGGACGGCCGCATCGCCAAGCAGCTGATCGGCGAAACGACGTCCATCGAAAAGGAATACCTCGTGCGCGTGCAGTACACGAAGCCGGGCCGCCTGCCGGACGCCGACCTCAGGAAGCTGAACCACGGCCTGTGGATGGACGGCAAGCCCCTGCTGCCCGCGAAGGTGCGCTGGCAAAACGACGACCAGCTCAGCTTCACCCTGAAGGAAGGCCGCAAGCGCCAGATCCGCCGCATGTGCGACATGGTGGGCCTCAAGGTCATCGGCCTCAAGCGCGTGCGCATCGGGCGCGTGAAGCTCGGCGAATTGCCTGCGGGGCAGTGGCGCTACCTCGGAGCGGACGAGCAGTTCTGACGCGGCGGTGCGGTTGACGGGCTCGGGGAGGCCACCCCACGGCCACCTCGGCGCCGACACCCGGTCTCGAGTCTCAATGCGCGTGCCGCATCTGCGTCCACGGATCGAGCACCCGCAACCCGTCCAGCACGGCGCGCGGCCCTTCGACGGTGCCGCCACTGTCCTGGTCCCACTCCAGCCTCAGCTTCGATCGCCCCCGGCGCAAATCGACCCGCGCGTAATCGACCCATGCGTCGTCCGCATCGTACTCGAACGTCTTCATCCAGCCGGTACGCAGCAACGCCTCGAGTGTCTGGCGCAACGCGAACGGTGGGAGGTCCGAAATCGTTTCCGGGTGTGACTGCGGGTCGCCAAAGACGCCCAGGTACCTGACAAATTGTGAAATCCACGCCATCGCTGCCTCCCAACATCGGTTGACGTTGAGTTCAGTCTACTCAGGCGATGTTGGTATTGACGTTCGCTAACGCACAGAGCGGAACAAAATGCAGCGCGCATATGTCACAAATTTGTAACTTATTGTGTCGCCGATCTCATGCAAACAGTGTCACGCAAGAATATTATGCAACTCCTCGATGGTGACGGGCTTGGTGAGATGGTGCGAAAAGCCCCGGTTGCGGGTCTGGCGCCGGTCCGCGTCCTGGCCCCAGCCCGTGAGCGCCGCGATGCGCAGGCCGGAAAAGCGTTCGTCCTGGCGCAGCCGGCGGGCGACCTCGTAGCCATCCATGCCCGGCATGCCGATATCGAGCAGAACACTGGTCGGCAGGAAAGTTTCCGCCATCGCCAGCGCGGCGCGGCCGTCGTACACGACGCGCACTTCGGCCCCGTCCGCTTCCAGCAGCAGCCCGAGCGTATCCGCGGCGTCGCGGTTATCGTCCACGACGAGGATGCGCTGGCCGTGGAACGGCGCGGCCGGGCGCGCCTGGCCCAGTTGCGGCACGTCGTTCCCGAGGTCATGGTCGGGCGCCAGCGGCAGCCGCACGATGAATTCGCTGCCCTGGCCCGCCCCGGGACTGCGCGCCTCGACGGTGCCGTGGTGCATCTCGACGAGGCTGCGCACCATCGTCAGGCCGATACCGAGCCCGCCCTGTCCGCGGCCGGCGGAGCGGTGCGCCTGGGCGAACATGTCGAACACGCCCGGCAGCGCGTCAGCCGGAATGCCGATGCCCGTGTCGCGCACGGTGGCCACGACCTGGTCGTTCTCGCGCCGCACGTCGAACCAGATGCGGCCGCCCGTGTCCGTGTACTTGGCGGCGTTGTTGAGCAGGTTGGAAAACACCTGCGTCAGGCGCACCCGGTCGGCGTCGAGGAACAGGGGCTGCTCCGGCAGGGCCACGGCGAGCTGGTGGCCGGCCCGGTCGATCATCGGCTGGCTCGTCTCGATGGCGCTGGCCACGATCTCGGCGAACGGCACCCGCTCCAGCTTGAGGTCGATCTTGCCCCGCGTGATGCGCGACACCTCCATCAGGTCGTCGACGAGGCGCGCCATCTGGCGCACCTGGCGTCCCACCATCTCGACGACGCGGTCGGACTGGCGCCGCCCGTCCGGACGGCGCATCAGCTGCACCGCATTGCTGATCGGGGCCAGGGGATTGCGCAGTTCGTGGGCCAGCGTCGCAAGGAACTCGTCCTTGCGACGGTCGGCCTCCTTTAGGGCCTCCTCGGCCTGCACGGCCCCCGTGATGTCGAGCGAAATGCCGACGTAGCCACGGTGTTCGCCGTCGCCCGAATGCCAGGGCGACGCATGGGATTCGAACCAGTGCCAGCTGCCGTCCCTGACCATCGTGTGGAGCCGCTGGGTAAAGGCGCCGCGCGCGCGGATGCCGTCGTACACGTCGCGCAGATACGCGTCCATGTCGTCCGGCCGGGCGATGTCCTTCCAGCCGCCCTTGCCTTCCCCGGCCGCCGCCTCGTGCGCCACGCAGCGCTGGTTCAGGTAGATGACGTTGCCGTCCACGTCGAACTGGTACACGAGGGCGGGCGACGCGTCGGCGAGCGCGCGGAACCGGCCTTCGCTCTCGCGCAGGGCATCCTCGGCGCGCTTGCGCACGGTGATGTCGTGGAACAGGATCGCCACCCGCGGCACCTGGCGCCCGCCGACCGGGTAGACGAAGAAGTCGTACCAGCTGGCCAGCGGCTGCGAGAAGCATTGCGAGCGGCTGGACACGCCCGTGCGCACGACCTGCGCGCAGGCGTCCAGCCAGCACGGCTCGTGCTCGGGACGCATGCGCAACTGGCCCGGGCCCACGTAGGCGATATTGGCCATGCGCACGGCGGCCGGATTCGCCTCGGCATAATCGAGGCCGACGGGCTTGCCCGCCTCGTCGAAGCGCACCGTCGCCAGCAGGAAGCCCTCGTCCATGGCCTCGAACAGCATGCGGTAGCGGCGCTCGCTCTCGGCCAGCGCGGCCTGGGTGCGGCGGCGCTCGTCGACGTCGATGTGCATGCCGACCCATTTGCGCACGCTGCCGTCCGGATTGAACAGCGGGGCCGCGCGCGCATTGCTCCAGCGCCAACCGCCGGATGCCGCCTGCACGCGGAACTCGGCGTTGAAGATGCGCCGCGTGCCGACGGCCGCGCGCCATTCGCGCAGCACGTAGGCGCGGTCGTCCGGATGCACGGCGTCGATCCACCCGACGCCCAGCGACGCCGGCTCCGACTGCCCCGTGTAGGTCGTCCAGCTGGGCGAGCCCATGTTGAGGCGGCCGTGCGCATCCGTCTCCCAGACGGTCTGCGCGAAGCCCTCGACCATCGCGCGAAAGCGCTCCTCGCTCTCGGCCAGGCGCGCCTCCGTCTCCTTGTTCGCCGTGACGTCGATCACGAACAGCACGCAGCGCCCCTGCGCGCCCTCGCCCGAGATGCGCGCGGGCGCGAACAGGCCCCACCAGCGGCTGCCGTCCTTGCGCGTCATCTGCTTGGTGTACGGCAGCGTGACGCCGTGCTCGATGAGGTCGCGCAGCGCGCGCGCCGACGCGTCCCGGAATTCGGGCGGCGTCATGTCGCGCCAGTTCGGCATCGTGCGCAGCTCGGCGCAGTTGTAGCCGGTCATCCGTTCGAACGCGGCGTTGACGTCGCGGACGGTGCCGTCGATGTCGAAGTACAGCACGCCGACGGTGCTGATGCTGAGGGTGGCGTCGACGAGGGCCTTGTGCTCGCGCAGCAGCCGCTCGGCGGCGCGGTGCTCCTCGACCTCGCGCTCCAGGTGTTCCTTGCTTTCCAGGACGGGACGCAGGCGCTCCTCTACCTTGCGTTCGATCTCGACGCCGTCGGCGCCCTTGCTGCCGCCGGCCTGGTGGGCGGCCGCGGCGAAGGCGGCGCAGGCACGCAGCAGGCGCAGGTCCTCGGCGTCGAAATGCGCGCCGCCGTCCGCGCCCAGCACGGCGCCCAGCGCGCCGACGGCGCCGTCGTGGATGCGCCAGGGCACGCCGAGGAATTCGCCCGGCACCGGGCCAGCGGCGCGCAGCGACGGGAACCGGGAGGCCGGGTCCGCGAACAGGACGGCGCCGTTGGTCAGGATGGCCGCGCCGCACGCGCAGGCGTCCAATGGCCAGCGCTCGCCCTGCCGCCCGGCGAGCGCGCCGGACACGACGCACCAGCGCACCGTGTCCGCACCATCGGGCGCGGCATCGGGCACGGCATCGGCTGCGGTATCGGGCACGGTATCGAGTACGGCGACGACGACGGCATCGGCGCCGCACAGCGCGCGCACGGCGTCCGCCAGGCGCTGCATGGCATGTGCGGGGTCGTCGGCCAGCGCCTGGGCCAACCCGGCCAGCGCACCGGCTTCCTCCACGCCGTCGTGCACGGGCAGGTGTGCGGTGCGTTCGCGCAGGACGGCTTCCACGCCCCCGTCGTCGCGGACGCCGATCGATGCGTCGGGTGTCGAGTCGGCCATGGTTTTCGATTATTGGTTGCCTGCGCTCTGAAACCCCAGATTACTTGACAATCCGATCACCGCCAATCAAATTTCAATCGTGTTCGCCATGTTTAACAAAATTTAAAGAATTCCGCGCTGGCGCTCGTCGGAATTGTAGCGAAGGCGCCAAATAGGCCCGATCGCATGATCAGCATTCCATTTCACCGTTACAAAACAGATAGCGATAACAGCCGCGCCGCGCGATCACATGGCGGCCATAATCAAAAGAACCGGCGCTCAGCGCACGGCGGCGGTCTCGCCGAGCGCGCGTTCCAGCTCGTCCAGCCGCACGGGTTTTTTCAGGTGCAGGTCGAACCCGGCGTCCAGCGCGCGCCGCACGTCGTCGGGCTGGCCGTAGCCGGTCACGGCCACGAGCCGGATGCCGCCCTGGCGCGCCAGCGCGCGCGCGACGTCATAGCCGGAGATGTCGGGCAGGTCGATGTCGACGAACGCCACGTCGGGCCGGTGGCGCGCGGCCAGCGCGAGCGCGGCCTTGCCGCCGGCCGCCGTCAGCACCGTGCAGCCGCGCGCCTGCAGCAGGGCGCAGGTCATGTCGCGCAGGTCGTCGTTGTCTTCCACCAGCAGCACGCGCCGGCCCGGCGGCGGCGCGGGAACGGCCGTGTCGTCCGCGCCGCCGCCAGGGTGCGCGGCGCCGGTCAGCGGCAGGCGGACCGTGAACGTGCTGCCCCGCTGCGGTCCGCCGCTGGCGACGGCCACGCTGCCGCGGTGCTGCTCGACGAGCGACTTGACGACGGCCAGGCCGATCCCCAGGCCGCCCTTCGCGCGGCTGAGCACCTTGCCCTGCACGAACACGTCCCAGATGCGCGGCAGCAGGTCGGCGTCGATGCCCTTGCCGTCGTCGGCCACCGCCAGCTCGGCCATGCCGCCCGCGGCGCGGACCGCCACGCGGATCCGGCCGCCGGCCTGCGTGTACTTGGCGGCGTTCTCGATCAGGTTGCCGATCACCTGCTGCAGCCGCGTCGGATCGCAGTGGACCCACACCGGTTCCAGGTCGAGGTCGACCGTGTGCTCGGCCGTCGTGCCCTGCGTCTGCAACGTCGACGCCACCTCGCGCACCGCCGCGGCCAGGTCGAGCGGCACCGGCGCCAGCGTCACGCGGCCGCTCAGCACGCGGTTCGCGTCCAGCAATTCGTCGACGAGGTGGCCCAGGTGCCGGCTCTGGCGCCCGATGATCTGGTGCGCCCGCTCGGCCGCCTGGCCGCTGGCGCCCATCTGGATCAGCGCGATCGCGGAACTGATCGCGCCCAGCGGATTGCGCAGCTCGTGGCCCAGCATGGCGAGGAATTCGTCCTTCGCGCGGTTCTGCGCCTCGGCGACACTGCGCGCCGCCTGCGCCTCGGCCAGGTGGCGCTGGCGCGCGCCCTCCAGCCGGATCAGGCGGGTGGACACGGCGTGCAATACCTTCTGCAGCGCGTTCAGCTCGGTGATGCGCAGGTCGGCCGGCGGGGGCAGCCAGCCGTCGACCATGCCTTCCGTCGCGGTGCTGAGGTATTCGGTGGCGCGCAGCAGGCGCCGCGCGAACAGCAGCGCGCCCAGGCACGCCAGCGCCACCGCGCACAACAGCGTGCCGGCCGTGAGCGCGACGGCGTGCGCGGCCGTCGCCTCCAGTTCCGCGACCGGCACGCCGACGGCGGCCGTCCAGCCGGACAGGGGCGAGCGCACCAGCGCCGCGTACATCGGCGTGCCCTCGCGGCTTTCGCTGCGCACGATCGCCGTGCCGGCGCGCAGGGCCGCCAGCACGGCGGGACGCGGCTGCCCCGCCACGTATTCCTCCCAGCTCCGGTTGCGCGCGATGGTGCGGCCGGCGCGGTCGAATACCGAAATCAGCCACGAGCGCGGCACATCCCCGGGCAGCATGGCGTTCAGGCGGCGCGCATCGATCCGCTGGCCGAGCACCATGCCGCGGCCGTCGCCCAGCGTCACCGGGATCTGGGCCGCCACCGCGAAGCGGCGCGCCGTGGCGCCGACGATCAGGTCCGACACGACCGGCACGCCGCGCTCGAGCACCGTGCGCACCCGCAGGCGCGTGGCGGCCGACGGTGCCGCGGACGGCGCGCCGTACGGACGGGCGGTATTGAACACCTGCTCGCCGTCCGCGCGCAGCAGCGCCGTGTCGCGGCCGGTGCCCGCATTGGCGCTCCTGGCCTGGCTGTAGAACGTCGCGAAATCGCCGCGGAACAGGGTCAGCGACGTCGTCAACGCCTGGCCGCTGGCCAGCGCGGCCGTGAGCTCGCGGTCCATCGTCAACGCGGTGGCGCGCGCCAGTTCCTGCATGCTGCGCAACACCGCCTGGCGTTCCGCATCGAGCAGCAGCCGGATGGCGATCGCCGACCCGAGGATCACGGGCAGGAAGACGGCGGCCGCCAACAGGGCCAGATGCGTACGCACTCTCATGGTGTCCGATGTCGGAAATCCGAATCCTCCGATTGTATATTCAGCAAGATCTGATTGGATCATGGGAATTGAAATAATTGCATACGCCCTGTCAGTACAGGGTTTTCCCTTGTTGCACGATCCCTTTCTCTGGCGTAGCATCCACGCTTTGCCGGGCTCACGAGGCCGTCGGCAGCCCATCAGGAAAGTCATGAAACCCGAAATCCCACCCCTTCCCACCCAATCCCGTTCGTTCCTCACCATCGCTCTGATCGAGATGTGGGAACGCTTCGGCTACTACGGCATGCAGGCGCTGATCGTGTATTTCATGGTCCAGCGCCTCGGCTTCGACGACAGCCGCGCCAACCTCGTCTGGAGCGCCGCGGCGGCGCTGATCTACGTGTCGCCCGCGATCGGCGGCTGGATCGGCGACAAGGTCCTGGGCACCAAGCGCTCGATGGTGCTGGGCGCCCTCGTGCTGACCGTCGGCTACGCGCTGATGGCCGTGCCGACCGAAAACACCTGGTTCCTGTTCTGCGCCCTCGGCGTGGTCGTGGTCGGCAACGGCCTGTTCAAGCCGAACACCGCTAACCTCGTGCGCCGGATCTACGAGGGCGACGATTCCAAGATCGACAGCGCCTTCACCCTGTACTACATGGCCGTCAACGTCGGCTCGACGATCTCGATGCTGGCCACGCCCTGGATCAAGGACTACGTGAACGCCACCTACGGCGGCGAGCTCGGCTGGCACATCGCGTTCGGCGCCTGCAGCGTGGGCCTCGTCGTCGGCCTGTTCAACGTCTTCATCATGCGCACCACCATCGCCCACGTAGGCTCGCTGCCGGACGAGCGTCCGCTCGACGTCGGCAAGCTCGGCGCCGTGCTGGCGGGCGGCGTCGTCATGGTCGGCATGTCGGCCGTGATCCTGGAGTACCAGACCCTGGCCCGCATCTTCGTCTACCTGGCCGGCTTCGTCGTGCTGGGCATCTTCATCCACCTGATCCGCAAGAGCGCGCCGAACGAGCGCGCCGGCCTGACGGCGGCCCTCGTGCTGACGTTGCAGTCGGTGTTCTTCTTCATCTTCTACCAGCAGATGTCGACGTCGCTGTCGCTGTTCGCGCTGCGCAACGTCGACCTCGAATTCTCGCTGTTCGGCGCGCACCTGTTCGACTGGGCGCCGGCCCAGTTCCAGGCGCTGAACGCCATCTGGATCATGGTGCTGTCGCCCGTGCTCGCGTGGACGTATTCGGCCGCCGGCCGCAGCGGCAAGGACCTGTCGATCGCCGGCAAGTTCGCGCTCGGCTTCTTCGCCGTGGCGCTGGGCTTCTTCGCCTACGGCGTGGCCGGCATGTTCGCCGTCGGCGGCAAGACCTCGTCGTGGGTGATGGTCGCCGGCTACGGCCTGTATTCGCTGGGCGAACTGCTCGTCTCGGGCCTCGGCCTGGCGATGGTGGCGCGCTACGTGCCCGTGCGCATGAGCGGCTTCATGATGGGCGCCTACTACGTCGCCACGGGCATCTCGCAATACCTGGGCGGCGTCGTCGCCAACCTGGCGAGCGTGCCCAGCGACGTGACGAACCCGCTGCAGACCATGCCGATCTACACGAGCCTGTTCAACAAGCTGGGCGTCGGCGCGCTGGTGTGCACTGCCATCGCGCTGGCCGTGCTGCCGCTGATGCGCCGCCTCTCGGCGACGCACCACGCGCACAAATGAGCGCCGGCCGCCGTGACCATCCTCACCAGCGGCCGCCTGCGCTACGAACCCATCGCTGACCGCCACTTCGACGGACTGCACGCGATGAACCGCGACCCCGACGTGATGCGCTATCTCCTCGGCCGGCCGGAAACGCCGGACGAGACGCGCGCCATGATCGCCCGCGTGCGCACGCGCTGGGCCGAGTGGGGATATTCGTGGTGGGCGCTGATCGACGCCGCGAGCGGCGAGCTGGTCGGCGCCGGCGGCATCCAGCACCTGGGCCGCGACCGCGCCAACCCGCACGAGATCGGCTGGCGGCTGCGCCGCGCGAGCTGGGGGCTGGGCCTGGCGACGGAAGCGGCGCGCACGCTGGCCGATCACGCCTTCACGGCGCTGGACGCGCCCCGCCTGTGCGCCGTGCGCCACCCGGACAACACGGCCTCGCTGCGCGTGATGGACAAGCTGGGCATGCGTTTTACCTGCATCGAAGAATGGGACGGGGCACGGGTCCCCGTGCACGAACTGGCGCGCGCGGACTAGCGCGCCGCGCGCGCGTGACGCATCCCGTGGGGCGCACGCCACATATCCATCTCGCATACCTCTGATTCTCATCAGGGAGCGATGCGGCGACTCCCCTAAGCTGGCCTCGGAATCCACCAACCCATCCCGGAGGCTAGCATGCGCGCGTCATCGCACATTTCCCGACTGATCCTGTCCGCCGCCCTGGCACTGCCCGGCGCGGCGGCCGTGGCAGACCCGCTGTACACCGTCACCCTGCTGGGCGGCACGGGCAGTTCCGCCAGCGACATCAACCGCTGGGGCGACGTCGTCGGCAACGTCACCAGCGCCGGCGTCACCCACGGCTTCGTCAATGCCGGCGGCACGTACACCGACCTCGGCACGCTGGGCGGCGCCAACAGCAACGCGAACGCCATCAACGACTACGGCCAGATCGTCGGCGGCGCCGACAACGGCGCCGGCCAGTTCCACGCCTTCTCTTACGCCGGCGGCAAGATGAGCGACCTCGGCACGCTGGGCGGCGACCGCAGCCAGGCATTCGACGTCAACAACCACGGCGTGATCGTCGGCGACGCCCTGAACGGCGGCCCGGCCACCATGGGCTTCGCGCAGGCGTTCAGCTACGCGGGCGGCACCATGACCGGCCTCGGCACCCTCCCCGGCGGCCTGGGCAGCACTGCCTATGCCGTCAACGACAAGGGCATGACCGGCGGCGCGTCGTTCGAGGGGCCGTTCACCGTGCCGGAATATCCGTTTCACGCCGTCACGTTCAGCGGCGGTACCGCCCACCCGATCGGCGCGTCGGACCTCGGCGACAGCGCGATCTACGGCCTGAACGACGACGGCCTGGCCGTCGGCGGCATCCCGATGTCCACGATGATCCACGCGTCGCACGCCTTCCTGTACGACCACGGCACGATCACCGACCTCGGCATCCTCGAGCCGACGCAGGACGACAGCATCGCCTGGGACATCAACAACCTCAAGCAGGTCGTCGGCACCGCCGCCGTGACGATCGACCCCGACCACTACGGCTACCACGGGTTCCTGTGGACGGGCGCCGGCCTCGTCGACCTGAACACGCTGATCGATCCGGCGTCGGGCTGGGTCGTCACGAGCGCCAACGGCATCAACGACGCCCAGCAGATCGCGGCGACGGCCTGCTACGGCGGCGTCTTCGGCGACTGCCGCGCCGTGCGCCTCGACCTCGTCGCGGCCGTGCCGGAACCCGGCAGGTGGGCCATGCTCGCCCTCGGCCTGGGTCTGGTCGGCGTGCTGAAGCGTACCCGGCCGGCGGGCCGCATGGCGGCCTGAGCGGCACGGCGGGCACGGCGGGCACGGCAGCATGCCCGCCCGCGTCGCGTTACCGGATTTTCGCGCCTTGCGCGCCGCGCCAACAATGTACCAACAACATTGGCAAAAAGTTTCGCATTATTGCAAACCAGTAATATGTTATAGTCCACAGGTCCTGCCGGACGTCCCGCCGGCGCTCCGTCAACGACCCATGCACCGACTTTTGTCCATCCGTCCCGTTCTGGCCGTCGTGGCCGCCCTGCTCGCCGCCGGCGCCGCGCGCGCGCAAGCGCCGGCCTATAACTTTTCGCCCGTAAATCAGTACAACCTGCAGGTGTCGGCCCGTTTCTGGAATCCGATCGTCCGCTACGTGTCGCAGAAAAGCGGCGTGCACCTGAACCTCAAGCTGGGGCGCACGTCGGCCGACACGACGAGTTATGTGCTGGCGCGCGAGGTCGACTTCGCGTTCACGAACCACCTGTTCAGCCCGGAACGCGTCCGGATGGGGTGGACCGTGTTCGGCCGCCGCAACGCGCCGTCCGTGCGGGCGCAGATCGTCGTGCCCGCCGATTCGCCCATCACGCGCCTGGACGAGCTGGCCGGCACCGCCGTCGCCTTTCCGGGTCCGGAAGCGCTGCTCGCGTACCGCGTGACGTATGCCCAGCTGCTGCGCCGGCACATCGGCGTCGACGTCGTCTTCGCCGGCAATATGGACGCCGCCTTCGCCCAGCTGATCGCGGGCAAGGCGCGGGCCGCCGGCGCGAATTCCCAGCTCGTGCAGAATTACTACGGCCGCGAGCACAAATCGTTCCGCGTGCTGTGGAGTTCCGAGCCGTTCGACGACCTGGCGCTGATGGCCTCGCCACGGGTGCCGGCCGACCAGGTACGCGCCGTCGCCCAGGCCTTTTTCGGCATGGACAAGGATCCGGAAGGCCGCCGCATCCTCGCGGCCGCGACCGGGCTCGTGCACGCGCAGACACCCCTCTCGTTCGTCGCCGCCGGCGACGCCGACTATGCCGGCTACCGCGCGTTCTACGCGAGCGCGCCGCTCGACGTACAATGAACCTGCCCCGTCCATCCCTGCTGCCGCGCTCCCTCGTCGGCCGCGTGTTCACCGTCTTCAGCCTCACGTTGCTGCTGTCGATGGGCACGGGCCTGGGCCTGTTCTACCGCTACCAGTTCCTGCAGCACGTCGAAGAGACGCAGGACACCGCGCTGACCCTCGTCGAGGTGGCCACGCAGACGATCGAGGACAGCGTCGTCATCGGCGACTACGACACGGTCAAGCGCACGCTCGGCAAGATGCTGTTCCAGTCGCCGTTCAAGCGCGCCGAATTCATCGACGTCGCCGGCAGCACGATCCGCGTCGACGCGCCGCGCGTGACGCGCGCCCTGGCCCCGCGCTGGCTGGCGGCCCTCATCGCCGACAAGCTGTACGACGTCAACCGGATCGCCAACGTGGGCGGCAAGGATTACGGGGTCGTGCGCCTGCAGTTCGACGAGGACAAGCTGGCGGCGCAGCTGTGGAGCCTCGTGCTGGACACGGCGGGCGTGGCGCTCGTCGTGTTCATGGCCAGCCTGGCGCTGATGCGGACGCTCGTGCGCAACTGGCTCGACAACCTGGGCCGCCTGCGCTCGTTCGAGAACGACGTGGCGGCCGGCAGGGTCACCGCCGAAGCCGCGCTGCTGGCCGACGCGCCGACGGAGATCCAGGAAGCGATCCGCGCCGTCAACCGCGGCGCCGCCAGCCTGCGCGACCAGTTCGGCCAGCGCATCGACTCGCTGATGAACTCCCTCATGCAGCACAAGAGCGCGATGGACCAGGCCGCGATCGTGTGCGAGGCCGACGCGGCCGGCGTCATCAACGGCGTGAACGAGCTGTTCGTGACGAGCAGCGGCTTCACCCGGCCCGAGGTCGTGGGCCAGCGCCTGGCCGACGTCGGCCGCCCCGCCGGCGCGCGCCTGCCGTGGCAGCCCTCGGACCGCGTCTGGAACGGCGAAGTCGTGATCGCCGGGCGCCATGGCCGGCGCCACTGGTACCGCACCATCGTGCCGATGTTCGACGCGGCCGGCGGCGTCGAGCGCTACATCTGCATCGACATCGACATCACGGAGCGCAAGGAATTCGAGCGCACGATCGTCGAGAACGCGCAGCGCCAGACCCTGATCGCCGAACTCGGGCGCAAGGCGCTGGCCGCGAACGGCCTCGAGGAACTGTTCGCGGACGCGGCCGACGCCGCCGCGCGCGGCCTGTGCGCGCCCTGCGCCGGCCTGTTCGAGATCACGGCGAACGGGATGCTGCTGCGCGCCGGCGCGGGCTGGCTGGCGCGGGCCGCCGGCCTGCAACTGGGCGACGTGCCCGGCGAGCCGCTCGCCGCGGGCGAGCGCGCCGCGCGCCGCAAGTGGTTCGCGCCGCTGGCGGCCGTGCACAACATCGCGGCCGGCATCGACACCGCGATCGTGTGCGGCGAACGGATGTTCGGCGTGCTCGGCGTCTATGCCGACGGCACGCGCCGCTTCGGCACCGACGACGCCAACTTCCTGCACGGCGTCGCGAATATCCTGGCGACCGCCGTGGAACGCCACGAGGCGCGCAACCGCCTGACCTGGCTGGCCCAGTACGATCCCCTGACGAACCTGCCGAACCGGCGCCGCCTCGCCCAGTGCCTCGAGGAAGCCATCGCCCGGGCCGGCCACGACGGCGGCCGCGCGGCCGTCATGTTCATCGACCTGGACCGCTTCAAGAACGTCAACGACATGCTCGGGCACGGCGTGGGCGACCAGTTGCTCGTGCAGGCCGCGAAGCGCCTCCTGGGCTGCGCGCGCGACGCCGACGTCGTGGCGCGGCTGGGCGGCGACGAGTTCGCGCTCGTGCTGCCCGCGCTGGCCGGCGACGCCGACGCCGCGGCCGTCGCCGCCCGCGTCACCGAGGCGCTGGCGCAGCCCTTCTATCTCGAGGGGCAGCCGCTGTTCGTGTCGGCCAGCGTGGGCATCGCCACGTATCCCGAGAACGGCCGCGACGCCGAATGCCTGCTCAAGAACGCCGACACGGCCATGTACGGCGCCAAGAACGGCGGCCGCAACAACTACCAGTTCTACGTCGCCGAGATGCACGAGAACGCCACCCAGCGCCTGCAGACCGAAGCCCAGCTGCGCCAGGCGCTGGAGCGCGGCGAATTCCTGCTGCACTACCAGCCCAAGCTCGACCTGGCGACCGGCACCATCAGCGGGTTCGAGGCGCTGCTGCGCTGGAACCACCCGCAGCGCGGCCTCGTGCCGCCGCTGGAATTCATCGCCATCCTCGAAGACACGGGCCTGATCCTGCCGGTCGGCGAATGGGTGATCGACGAGGCCTGCCGCCAACTCAAGGCGTGGCAGGCGCAGGGCATGGCGGTGCGGCCGGTGGCGATCAACCTGTCCGCGCGCCAGCTGCAGCAGGCCGACCTGGCCGGCGCCGTCGAGCGCATCGTCGTCCGCGCCGGCGTCGACCCCGCGCTGCTGGAATTCGAGCTGACCGAGTCGATGCTGATGGCGAACCCGGAAGCGGCCGTCGAGATCCTCACGCGCATCAAGACGCTCGGCATCCGCCTGTCGGTGGACGATTTCGGCACCGGCTATTCGAGCCTGGCCTACCTGAAGCGCTTCCCGCTGGATGCGCTCAAGATCGACCGCACCTTCGTGCGCGACCTGCCGGACGATCCGGACGATGCGGCGATCACGAATGCGGTGATCCGGCTGGCGCACAGCCTGAGCCTGAAGGTCGTGGCCGAAGGCGTCGAGAACGTGGCGCAGCTGCGCGCACTGGAGCAATACGGTTGCGACCAGATCCAGGGTTACTACGTCAGCCGCCCGCTGCCGGCCGAGAGTTGCGCGGCGCTGCTGGCCGGGACGGCGGTGGCCGCGGCGTGAATCGGCTAAGATAGCGGCATGCCAGAAAATCGAATCCAGGTGGCGCGCCGCGTCGACGCCATCGAACCCTTCCGCGTGATGGAAATGGTCAAGGCCGCAGCCGCGATGGCGCGCGCCGGCCAGGACGTCATCAGCATGAGCGTCGGCGAACCCGACTTCACGGCGCCCGACATCGTCGCGCGCGCCGCCATCGACGCCATCCAGCGCGGCGCCACGCAATACACCGAATCGCTCGGTCTCCCGGCCCTGCGCGACGCCATCTCCGCCCACTATGCCGACGCCCATGGCCTCGATGTGTCCCCGCGGCGCATCGTCGTGACGGCCGGCGCGTCGGCCGGCCTGCTGCTGGCCTGCGCGGCGCTCGTGGCCGACGGCGACGAGGTCTTGATGCCCGACCCGAGCTACCCGTGCAACCGCCATTTCGTCAGCGCGTTCGGCGGCCGGGCCGTCCTCGTGCCGTCCGGTCCGGCCGAACGCTACCAGCTGACGGCCGCCCAGGTGGCGGCGCGCTGGACCGAACGCACGCGCGGCGTGATCGTCGCGTCGCCGTCGAACCCGACCGGCACCTCGATGACGCCGGACCAGACGCGCGACCTCGTCGCGGCCGTGCGCGCGCGCGGCGGCTTTGCCATCGTCGACGAGATCTACCAGGGCCTCTACTACGGCGAGCGGCCGGGCGACCGCGCGACCAGCGCCCTGTCCTTCGGCGACGACGTCATCACCGTCAACAGCTTCTCGAAGTACTTCAGCATGACCGGCTGGCGCCTGGGCTGGCTCGTGCTCCCGGAGACGCTCGTGCCGGCCATCGAAAAGCTGGCGCAGAACCTGTTCATCTGCGCGCCCGCGATCGCCCAGCATGCGGCGCTGGCCGCGTTCCACGCCGACGCCATCGGCGTGTTCGAGGAGCGCCGTCAGGAATTCCGGCGCCGCCGCGATTTCCTCGTGCCCGCGCTGCGCGACCTCGGTTTCCAGGTGCCCGTGCTGCCGGACGGCGCGTTCTACGTGTACGCCGACATCGCGCAGGTCGGCCACCGCGACGCGCACGACAGCAGCGCGTTCGGCATGGCCGTGCTGCGCGATGCGCTGGTGGCGATCGTGCCGGGCGACGACTTCGGCTTCGCCGCGCCGAAGCGGCACGTGCGCTTTTCCTACGCGACGAAGTACGAACGGATCGAACAGGCGGTCGACCGCCTGGCGCGCCTGCTCAGGCGCTGAAGGTCGCGTCGGGCGCCGGCGCGTCCGCGACGACGGCCAGCAGCGCGCCGGCGCCGACCGGCTTGACGAGATAGCGGTCGAAGCCGGCCGCCAGTCCGCGCGCCGCGTCGTCCGGCTGGCCGTAGCCCGTCAGCGCGATGGCGTACGGACGCGCGCCGTCCTGCTGCGCGCGCAGCGCCTGCATCAGCGCGAGGCCGTCGAGTCCGGGCAGGCCGATGTCGCACACGATCACGTCCCAGCGCTCGCCGAGCGCGTGCGCCAGGCCCGCGCGGCCGTCCGCCGCGCACACCACGTCATGGCCTTCCACGGCCAGGATGTCGGCCAGGGTGGCGCAGGCGTCCGCATTGTCTTCCACGAGCAGGATGCGGCGGCGCCGCGTGGCCTGGGCCGGTTCGGATTGCACCGGCGCCGCGGGCAGGCCGGCAGCGCGCGGCAGGCGCACCGTGAAGCGGCTGCCGCATCCGGGACCGTCGCTGTGCGCCTCCACGACCCCGCGATGCATGCCGACGAGGTTGCGCACGACGTTCAGGCCCACGCCGAGCCCGCCCTCCGAGCGCGCCAGCGAGCGCGGGCCCTGCGTGAACAGGTCGAAGATATACGGCAGCACCTCGGGCGCGATGCCGGTGCCGTTGTCGGCGATCGTCACCACGACCTCGTCGGCGCCGGCCTGCGCGGCGAGCCGCAGGCGCCCGCCGTCGCCCGTGTACTTGGAGGCGTTGCCGAGCAAATTCGTGAACACCTGGGCGAGGCGGACCTTGTCGCCCGCCACCGCGACGTCCGCGGACGGCAGGTCGACGTCGAGCGCCTGGCCGCGCTCCGCGATGCGCGGCTGCACCGTCTCGACGGCGTGGCGCAGCACGTCGGCGAGGGCCAGCGATTCGACGTCCAGCGTGATCTTGCCGCTGCTGATGCGGGCCGCGTCGAGCAGGTCGTCGAGCAGGCGCGCCATGTGGTCGACCTGGCGTCCGATCACGCGCGCCAGCTTGAGCTGCTGCGGCGCGGCGCCCGGGTCGCGCTCCAGCAGCGACGCCGCCATCGCCAGCGGCGACAGCGGGTTGCGCAGTTCGTGCGCCAGCATGGCGAGGAATTCGTTCTGGCGCCGGTTGACGGCTTCGGCATCCTCGCGCTGGTATTCGGCGTTGACGGTGGCGAGGACCAGATGTTCGTTGGCCTCGCGCAGCCGGGCCAGGGCGCCTTCCAGCGCCAGCCGCTCCTCGGCCTGGCGCCGCGCGTGCAGCTGCGCGGCGTCCAGCTCGGCCTCCAGCGCGCGGATGCGGCGCAGCAGGTGCGGATCGGACAGCGCGTCGTCCAGGCCGTCGCGCACGACATCCTCCCGGGAACGTGGTGCCGCGGCGGGCGGCTCTTGTCGGTACGTTCCCATCGTCGTCCTTTACTTGTGCGGCTCGCGCCGGGTGGGGTAGCCCGTCATCAGGGCATCGAGGTTCGTCACGTGCGGCGAGACCTCGATGCCCGCGTCGGTGATGCGGTATTCGCGCAGCTCGTTGCTGTGGCCGGTGCCGCGCACCTTAATGACGGTCATGAACTTGCAGACATGCCCTTCCACTTCGGCGAAGCGCATCGACAGCACGGCGTCCGCCAGGAAGCACAGGTTGTCGATGGAGAAGCGCCAGTTCGGCGCGTTGTCTTCGTAGCCGACCGTGACGAGGGCGGTCACGCCGCGCCGCGACAGCAGCGACAGCGTGCGGAACACGGCCAGGCGCAGGTCGTAGCGGAATTCCGGCGCGAGGTACAGGCCGATCTCGGACAGCGAGTCGATCACGACGCGCGTCGCGCCCGTGCGCTCGATCGCCTCCGTCAACTGGTCGAGCAGTTCTTCGACGGTGAGCGACAGCGACAGCGATTCCAGCACCGTCACCTGGCCGTCCTGCACCAGCTTGATGAGGGCCGCGTTGTGCAGGCGCGCCGTATGCTTTTCGAAGAACACGGCGACGCCCTTCTCGCCCTGGGCCGCGCCGGCCTGCAGGAAGCGCGTGCCGAGGATCGTCTTGCCGATCCCGGTGGGCCCCGACACGAGCATCGTGTGGCCCTGCGGCAGGCCGCCGTGGAGCATGTCGTCCAGCCCCGCCACGCCGGTCGGGACGTGGCGCGCCGAGGTGGCGACGGTCCGGTAGGCGTCGCCCGCGGGCGTCAGCAGGCGCGGATATACGCGGATGCCGTCGTCCGTGATGCGCAGCGTGTGCGCGCCGGACATGTGGGCCTGGCCGCGCATCTTGATGATGCGGATCTTGCGCACCACCGAATCCTCGTCCAGGTTGTGCGACAGCGCGATCATGCCGTCGGCGACGGTGATGATCGGGTTGGCCTCGACGTCCGCCTGCGTGTATTCGCCGATCAGGAACGTCGTCGCCTGCCACGTCGCCATGCGCGAACCCAGTTCCTGCACGAAGTGCTGCAGGTCCCACAGGCCTTCGTTGCCGCTGCGGGCGGTCTGCACGACGGAACGGAACGAATCGACGAACACGAGGCTCGGCGCGAAATCCTCCACTTCGCGCATGATGCGTTCCAGCACGCCGCTGAAGTCGCCCGCGCGCAGGTCGTCCGCCAGGTTGACGTAGCGGATGGCGGGGCCGACCTTGTCCATGTCGAAGAACGAGAACTGCTGCTGGTAGCGCAGCATCTTCAGCGGCGGTTCGCCCAGCACGGTGAAGAACAGGGCGCGCCGCTCCGGGGTCGCGAGCGAAAACATGATCTGGTGCGCGAGCGTCGTCTTGCCGCTGCCGGGTGCGCCGGCGATCAGGGTGAACGAAAACTCGGTCAGGCCGCCACCGAGAAGAACATCGAGCCCTGGCACACCTGTGCACAATTTCTCCAGGGTTACTTTTCCGCTCATTGCTTGTGCTCCTCTTGATTCTTCTGCGGCGCGCCGCCCGCCCCGGTTTCGGTCAGCAGCCGTGTCGTCAATGCCGGGCCGATGAGAGCTCCCAGCTGGCGCACGAAAATGCCCATCAATTCCTCGTGTGTCGCGGCCGCCTCGGCAGGGTCGGCGCCCGCCAGGTCGTTCTCGAGGGCGGTCAGCAGCAAGGTGCTCGTCCGGCGCGCGAGGTCGACGCTGAGCCAGGGCCGCGGCGGCGCCAGCAGCCGCGTCGAACGCGTGAACAAGGCGACGAACCCGCCTTCGCCGATCAGCGGCACCAGCTGCCGGCCCAGCCTCGACCAGGGTCGGATGAGCGCCTGGGCATGGCCGGGACCGGCGATGTCCGTCTTCCTGCCGGACGTCGTGTCGGCGGCAACCGGGTGCGCTCTGTTTTCGTCTTTATCCATGCAGGAGTGGTGTCGGGGTTGTCATGCCATGCGGCGTGGCCTCGGCTGCCACGCGCGTGCCCGGATTATATAACGTGAGACGCAACGTTACATTTTTTAAAATGATGTCACCATTGGCGGCGCCGCCCGTCATTACGCCCGCTTTCCGCCGCGCCGTGGCCGGTGCTACCATCGCAGCCTCGTACCACTCAGGAGCCGTCCACGATGCCCGCTTCCCTCTTCCGTACCTGCGCCGCCCCCCTTGCCGCCGCGCTCCTGCTGGGCGCCGCGAGCGCGGGTGCCCTGGCCCAGTCCGCGCCGGCCGTGGCCGAGGCCCCGCTGCGCGCCCACCTGTCCTTCCTCGCCGACGACCTGCTCGAAGGCCGCGGCACGGGCCAGCGCGGCGGCGCGCTCACCGTGCGCTACCTCGAGACCCAGGCCGCCGTGCTGGGCTTGACCCCGCTGGCCGACGGCGGCTACCGCCAGAAGGTCGAACTGGTCGGCCAGAAGACCCTGCCCGCCAGCACGCTGCGCTTCGAGGCCGGCGGCAAGGTCCTGCCCGCGACCTTCGGCAAGGACGTCGTGTACGCCAACGCCGCCGGGACCACGGCCACGCACGTGACGGCGCCCCTCGTCTTCGTCGGCTACGGCATCGACGCCCCCGGCGAGCGCTGGAACGATTTCGACGGCGCCGACGTGAAGGGCAAGGTGCTGGTGGCGATGGTCAACGATCCGCAGCCCACGGCCGCGGAACCGGACCGCTTCGGCGCCAAGTCGCTCACGTGGTACGGGCGCTGGACGTATAAATTCGAGGAAGCCGTGCGCCGGGGCGCGGCGGGCATCCTGCTGATCCACACGACGGCCTCCGCGTCCTACCCGTGGAGCGTGCCGGTGAACAGCTTCTCGCACGAGCAATTCCACCTGGCGGGCCCCGGCAACGCGCTGCAGGGCTGGATCAGCGAAGACATGGCGCGCACGCTGTTCGCGCAGTCCGGCCAGGACCTCGACACGCTGCGCGCCCGCGCCGAGGTGCGCGGCTTCCGGCCGGTGGCGCTCGACGCCCGCATCGACGCCGACGTGCAAAGCGCCGTGCGGTCGATCGTCGAGTACAACGTGGCCGGCATCGTGCCCGGCCGCGATCCGACGCTGCGCGACCAGGCCGTCATCTATTCCGCGCACTGGGACCACCTGGGCATCGACCCGGACAACGGCAAGCCGGATCACATCTGGAACGGCGCCATCGACAACGGCTCCGGCACGGCCGCCCTGCTCGCGATGGCGCAGGCCGCGGTGAAGCATCCGGCGAAGCGCACGCAGATCTTCCTGTGGCCGTGCGCGGAAGAGCAAGGCCTGCTGGGCAGCCTCGCCTACGTCCGCAATCCGGTGTGGGCCCTGGCCCGGACGGCCGCCGACCTGAACCTGGACAGCATGAACTTCGTCGGCCGCACGCGCGACATGGGCGTGGCCGGCGCCGAGCGCAGCTCGCTGTATGCGACATCGGAACGGGTGGCCAGGGCGATGGGCCTGCACCTGGCCGCGCCCGTGCCGGACCTCGGCGGCGCCTATTTCCGCGCCGACCACTTCAGCTTCGCCAGGGCCGGCGTGCCCGCCTTCAACGTCGGTTCGGCCGTGTTTTCGGGCGACGGCCGTTTCGAGTTCGAGCACGACCAGGCCGCGAAAAGCGCGCAGATGCGCGCCTTCACGAAGGACTACCACCAGGTCAGCGACCAGTACGACCCGGCGTGGGACTTGTCGGGCATGGTGCAGCAGGCGCAATTCACGCTGAACCTCGGCTATGCGGTGGCCAATGCGCCGGCGATGCCGGCATGGAAGGCAGGCGAGGCGTACGGCAAGGTCAAACGCTGACGCCGGCGCGGCCGTGCCCCCGGCCGCGCGCGCAGGCTGGACGAGATCCGGTCCCACGACGCCATCGCGGCGGGCGCCATGGCGAGCCGGATGTCCGGCACGAGCACGTTGTCCGCGGTGCCGTGGCGTCCGCAGTGCCCCAAGCGATGCGCAAGACTGGCGGCGGCCGAGGCGCCCGGGTAATATCGTGCGATGAGGCAATACCGTGCCTCGCACACCACCTCGACCACAGGACCTCCATGAAGCAGACCTTGCTTGCCGCCGCCCTTTTGCTCGCCCTCTCGACCCCGATCGCGCCGCCGGCACTCGCATCTCCGGCGCCCGCTTCCGCGAAAGCGGCGGCCCGGGCCGACAAGCAGTTCCAGGCCATCTACCAGGCCGAGTGGCAATGGCGCGTCAAGCAGCGGCTCGCGTGGGACGAGGACGAGCCGCGCGACGCCGGTGCCGGACTGCCCAGGGTCGACGCGCGCACGCAGGCCGCGCGGCTGGCGCAGTGGCAAGATGTGCTGCACCGGCTGGACGGCATCCGCGCGGCCGACCTGTCGCGGCCTGAACGCATCAATTACGCCGTGTACCGCGCGCAGATCGCCGCGTTCGTGGCGGCCCAGCGCTTCCGCGAATTCGAGCAGCCCGTGAACGCGGACAGCGCGTTCTGGTCCGACATCACCTATATCGCGCGCCGCCCGCTCAAGACGGCGGAGGAATACCGCGCCTATCTGGGCCAGTTGGGCGACCTGCCCCGCTACTTCGGCGAGGAACTGGACAATATGCGGGCCGGCCTCGCGCGCGGCTTCACGCCGCCGCAGGTCACCCTGGCCGGCCGCGATGCGCCGCTGCTGAACATCGTGAACGCGAAGACCCCGGAGGACACGGTGTGGTACACGCCATTCAAGGCGATGCCCGCGACGATCCCCGCGGACGAACAGGCGCGCCTGCGCGCGCAGGGCGTCGCGCTGATCGAGAGCGCCGTCAAACCGGCCTATGCGCGGGCCCTCGCATTCTTCCGCGACGAATACGTCCCCAAGGCGCGCACGACCCTCGCGGCCGAGAGCCTGCCGGACGGGAAAGCGTATTACCAGTCGAAGATCGTCGAGTACACGACGACGTCGCTGAACGCGCAGCAGATCCACGCCATCGGCCTGAGCGAAGTGGCGAAGATCCGCGCCGAGATGCAGCAGACGATGGCGCAAGCCGGCTTCAAGGGCGACCTGCCCGCCTTCCTCGCTTTCCTGCGCAGCGATCCGCAGTTCTACGCGAAGACGCCGCAGGAATTGCTGATGCGCGCCGCCTGGATCGCCAAGAAGTTCGACGGCAAGGCCGACCAGTACTTCGGCTACCTGCCGCGCCGGCGCTTTTCCATCGTGCCCGTGCCGCCGGACCAGGCGCCCTATTACACGTCGGCGCGCGGCGGGCCGGGCATCTACCTCGTCAACACGTACGACCTGCCGGCGCGCGCGCTGTACAGCCTTCCCGCGCTGACGCTGCACGAATCGGCGCCGGGCCACGCGTTCCAGATGCCGGTGGCGCTGGAACAGCACGGCGTGCCACCGTTCCGCCGCGCGTACATCTCGGCGTACGGCGAAGGCTGGGCCCTGTACTGCGAACGCCTGGGCAGCGAGATGGGGATGTATGAAACGCCGTACGAAACGTTCGGCATGCTGAGCTACCAGGCCTGGCGCGCCGCCCGCCTCGTCGTCGACACGGGCATCCACGCGATGGGCTGGACGCGCGCGCAGGCGCAGGCCTATATGCACGACAACACGGCGCTGTCCGACCACGAGATCGAGACGGAGGTGGACCGCTACATCTCCTGGCCGGGACAGGCGCTGTCGTACTACCTGGGGGAGATGGCGATCATGGAAGCGCGCAGGAAAGCCGAGGCGGCGCTGGGCGAGAAATTCGACATCCGCGCCTTCCACGACACGGTGCTGCAGCTGGGGTCCGTGCCGTTGCCGGTGTTGCAGGCGCGGATCGACACATTCATTGCGGAAGGCGGCAAGTCGCCGTATCCGGCGCATCAGTGATCGGTTCGCGGACATGCTGGCGGGCCCCGGGAGCCCGCCATTCGACGCGTGACGGTCAATACAATTTGACCTTCAGCTGCACGGAGATGCCGCCGTACAGGCGGTCCTTGTAGCTGGGGACCACGCCCACGTTGACGCCCACGCGCCGGTACTCGTACGTGAACGTGGGCACCACGGCCGGAAACCAGCCGCGGTCGCGCATCTTCGGATAGCCGTCGAACGCCGCGATGGCCGCGCCCAGGCGGACGGGCCCCAGCGCGTACGGCTGCCACAACACGCCCGCGTAGTTCGAGTAAAAGCGGTCGCTGTTGACGAAGCGCCCGGCGGCCGCCGCCATCGTGCCGGAGAACCGGTATTCGACGCCGATGCCGCGGTTGCCGCCGTTGAGGTTCTTGTCCCGGTCGAAGTGATACGTGGCGAAGCCGCTGTCGATCCACAGTTCGCTCCGCGGGTCGGCGGCGACCTTCGCGAACAGGTCGTCGGCATGCACGCCCGCCCCGGCGCAAGCCAGCGTCAGCGCGGCGACAAGGTGACGCGGCTTCAATCGTCGGCCTTCGGGTCGAGATCGGGAAACATCACGTCGGTGAAGCCGAAGCGGGTGAAGTCGCGGATGCGCATGGGGTACAGGATGCCGAGCAGGTGATCGACCTCGTGCTGCACGACGCGCGCATGGAAACCGTCGACGTCGCGGCTGATCGGCCGGCCGTACTGGTCGACGCCCTCGTAGTGCAGGCGCGTGTAGCGCGGCACGCTGCCGCGCAGGCCCGGCACCGACAGGCAGCCTTCGAAGCCCTCTTCCATCTCGTCCGACAAGGGCTTCAGCACAGGGTTGATCAGCACCGTCTCCGGCACGGCCGGCGCGTCCGGATAGCGCTGGTTCTTGCCGAAGCCGAAGATCACGAGCTGCAGGTTGACGCCGATCTGCGGCGCGGCGAGGCCCGCGCCGTTCACGGCGTGCATCGTCTCGAACATGTCGGCAACGAGCGCGTGCAGCTCGGGCGTGTCGAAGTCGCGCACGGGTTCGGCCACGCGCAGCAGGCGCGGGTCGCCCATCTTGAGGATGTCGCGGATCGTCATGTCGGCAGGCCCGCGCACAACTGCGTCAGGAATTCGCGATAGCCTTCGGCCGTCTCCGGGTGCTTCATGCCGATGGCAGCCGTGGCCTTCAGGTAGCCGAGCTTGGAGCCGCAGTCGTAGCGGGTGCCGGCATAGCGGTACGCGAGTACGCGTTCGCGCGTCATCAGGGACGCGATGCCGTCGGTCAGCTGGATCTCGCCGCCGGCGCCCGTGCCCAGGTTTTCCAGGTGGTCGAAGATCGCGCCCGACAGCACGTAGCGGCCCACGACGGCCAGGGTCGACGGCGCGTCCTCGGGCTTCGGCTTCTCGACGATGCCGGAGACGAGCTCCAGGTCCGGCCGGTAGGCGCGCGCGCTGACGACGCCGTACTGGCGCGTGTTCGCGCGCGGGACGTCCTGCACGGCGAGCACGCTGCACTTTTCGTAGCCGTACAGGTCCGTCATCTGCGCCAGCACCGGCTTGTGGCCCTCGGCCGTGTCCATGAAGTCGTCGGCCAGCAGCACGGCGAACGGCTCGTTGCCGATCACGGGACGCGCGCACAGCACGGCGTGGCCCAGGCCCAGCGCGGCCGGCTGGCGGATGTAGATGCAGTTGACGTTCTTCGGGATCACCTGCTGCACCAGCTTCAGCAACTCGGTCTTCCCGGCCGCTTCCAGCTCCGATTCCAGTTCGTAGGCCTTGTCGAAATGGTCTTCGATGGCGCGCTTGTTCCGGCCCGTGATGAACACCAGTTCCGTGATACCGGCGGCGACCGCCTCCTCGACCGCGTACTGGATCAGCGGCTTGTCGACGATGGGCAGCATTTCCTTCGGCTGCGCCTTGGTGGCCGGCAGGAAGCGGCTGCCGAGGCCTGCGACCGGGAATACGGCTTTCTTGATTGCGGTCATTCGTGCTCCGTCAAATTGATTGGGTTGAATTCTGTGCGCCGCCCAGCAGCGCGAGCAATCCGGCTTCGTCCAGCACGGTCACTCCCAGCGCCTCGGCCTTTTCCAGCTTGCTGCCCGCCTCCGCGCCCGCGACGACGTACGACGTCTTCTTCGACACGGAGCCGGACACCTTGCCGCCCGCCTGTTCGATCAGGGCGCCCGCCGCGTCGCGCGACATCGTCGGCAACGTTCCCGTCAGCACGAACGTCTTTCCCGCCAGCGGACCGGCGGCGTCAAGCGCGTCCTGCGGCAGCTGCGCAAGCAGCTCGGTGCGCAGGCTGGCTATCGCGGCCAGCAGGTCGCGGTTGTCCGGCACGGCCATCCATTGTTCGAGCGCCGTGACGACCGTCTCCGGCAGGCCGAACACGCTGAAGATCTTCAGGTGCGCGAGGTCGTCCAGCGTGCGGCCGTCGGCCAGCAGCTGGCGCGCGCGCGGCTCCGTCAGTTTCGGGATCGCGAGTGCCGTCAACAGGCCCACGTCGTCGAGTTTTTCGCGCAGCTGCGCGCGCGGCGCATGTTCGCCCTGCGGCGCCACGCCGGCAGCCAGCAGGTCGTTCAACGCCTGCTGGTTCCTGGGCTCCGCGAAGAAATCGGCGATCGCTTCCGCGACCGTGCCGCCGATGTCGGGCAGCACGCGCAGCAGCGCGGCCGGCGCGCGGCGCACCAGCGCCAGGCTGCCGAGCCAGTCGGCCAGCGTCTTCGCCGTCGACTCGCCCACATGGCGGATGCCCAGCGCGAACAGCAGGCGTTCCAGCGGCGGGTTCTTGCTCGCGGCGATGGCCTCGAGCAGGTTGTCGGCCCACTTGGTCGCGACCTTGCCCTGCTTGACCGTCTCCGGCGTCGTGCCGTCGCGTTCATCGGCCAGGCGTTTCATCTTGAGAAGGTCGTCCAGCGTGAGGCGGTACAGGTCGGCCACGCCGTGAATCAGGTCGCATTCGACGAGGCTGTCGATGTAGCGGTCGCCCAGGCCTTCGATGTCCATCATGCGCCGGCCCGCGAAGTGGCGGATCGCCTCCTTGCGCTGCGCGGCGCACGTCAGGCCGCCGGAGCAGCGCGCGATGGCCTCGCCCTCTTCGCGCACGACGTGCGAGCCGCACACGGGGCACGTCTTCGGCAGCACGTAGACGGCAGGTTCCGGTGCCGGACGGCGTTCCAGCACGACGGACAGCACCTCCGGGATCACGTCGCCCGCGCGGCGCACGACCACCGTGTCGCCCACGCGCACGTCCTTGCGGCGCACTTCGTCCTCGTTGTGCAGGGTCGCGTTCGTGACGGTGACGCCGCCGACGGACACGGGCACGAGCCGCGCCACCGGCGTGATCGCCCCCGTGCGGCCGACCTGCACGTCGATGGCGGACACCGTCGTCAGCGCTTCCTCGGCCGGGAATTTATGCGCGAGCGCGAAGCGCGGGGCGCGCGACACGAAACCCAGTTCGCGCTGGTCGGCGAGGCGGTCGACCTTGTAGACGACGCCGTCGATCTCGTACGGCAGCGATTTGCGGCGCGCGCCGATGTCGCGGAAATAGCCCAGCATGCCGTCGCATCCGGTCACCACGGCCCGTTCCTTCGACACGGGCAGGCCGAGCTTGTCCAGCCAGTCCAGCGCCGCCGAATGCGACGCGGGCAGCGCCGCGCCTTCCAGCAGGCCGATGCCGTAGGCGAAGAAGCGCAGCCGGCGCTGCGCCGTGATGCGCGCGTCGAGCTGGCGCAGGCTGCCCGCGGCCGCGTTGCGCGGGTTCGCGAATTCCTTCTGGCCGGCGTCGCGCTGGCGCTGGTTCAGGCGTTCGAAGTCTTCCTTGAACATCAGGACCTCGCCGCGCACTTCCAGCACGTCCGGCACCTCGTCGCCACGCAGCCGCAGCGGGATCACGCGCACGGTGCGGATGTTCGCCGTGACGTCCTCGCCGGTGTAGCCGTCGCCGCGCGTGGCGGCCTGCACGAACACGCCGTTCTCGTAGCGCAGGCTCATCGCCAGGCCGTCGAATTTCAGCTCGGCCGCATAGGCGACGTGCGCGTGCCCGAGGCCATCGCGCACGCGGCGGTCGAAGTTGTCGATGTCTTCATCGGAAAAGCCGTTGTTCAGCGAGAGCATCGGCACGGCGTGCGTGACCTGCTTGAATTCCGGGATCGGCGCGGCGCCCACGCGCGACGTCGGCGAGTCCACGGATACGGCCTGCGGATGCCGCGCTTCCAGGTCCTGCAGCTCGCGGAACAGGCGGTCGTACTCGGCATCCGGAATCGTCGGCGCGTCCAGCACGTGGTAGTTGTAGATGTGGTGGTTCAGTTCCGTGACCAGCCACGCCATCCGTTCCAGGTCGGTCATCGTCACCTCAGCTGAACAGGCGCAGCGCGCGCGTCGAACCGGCCGCGATGTCGGCCGCGTCCATCTCCTGGTAGAACTCGCGCACCTGGCCCGCGATCTCTTCCAGCGCCTCGTCCGTCAGCGGCTGGTCGAAGTCGTCGACGACGGCGGCGTCTAGGCGCTGCACGAGGTCCTTCGCACAGGCGACCATCTTGCCGAAGCCGTCGCGGGCCGGGGCCACGCAGGGCACGTCCAGCAGCAGGGTGAGGCGCGCGGTCGTGTCGGCGCCGAGGGTGACGTTGGTCGACAGCGTGAACAAGGTGCCGCCGCCCTCCTCCTTGTCCGCCATGACGAACTTGCCGTCCGGGCGCACGTCGAAGCCCGCGTTTTCCAGCGCGCCGATGAGGGTCGCCATCGCCCACGGCGCGCCTTTCGACGCGAGGTTCACGCCCAGCTGGGCGTCGTGGCCGGCGACGAAGCGGTGCAGCGTCCTCGCCTCGCTCATCACTTCGATCATGTCCGGCACTTCCGGCTCGGCGCCAATCTCGTCGGCGACGGCGCGCAGGCGCGTGACCATTTCCGAATATTCCAGTTCGTTCAGGGCCGTCGTGCGCGTGGCCAGCTGGACGCCGGCCTGCAGCTTCGTGTACACGCCGCCGTGCACGATCGGTTCCCAGTCGCCGTTCACGGCCAGGCCGACGAAGTGCACCGGCTTGTTGCCCACGCGGCGCAGTTTCAGCAGCGCCGGCAGGATACGGTCGCCGCGCAGCGGGCCTTCCGAATTCAGCGGGATGAGGCAATCGATCAGCGGATCGACGAGGTTCTCGGCCAGTTGCGCGGGCGGCGTGTCCGGCTTCACGGCCGGCAGCTCGGCGACGGGGTCGAGCGCGGCGGCAGCCGCGGGCACCGGCGCGGCGGCCGGTGCGGGGCCCGGCGCCGCATGCTGCAGCGGCTCCGCGAAAATCGCCGGTTCGGTCAGCACGTCGTGGCTCGGTTCAGGCGCGCCGTCCAGCACGGGCTCCTGGCGCAGGGCGTCCGTCGCGAAATCGCGTTCGGGCGCCGCGCCGCCTTGCATCAGCACGTCGTCGTGGTCGTGCGCGAACGCGCGTTCGACGCTCTTGCGGGCCTTGTACTCCTGCCACTTGTTGTAACTAATGACGCCGACGACGAAGACGCCGCCGGCCGCGATCAGGCTCATTTGAAAGTCTGTCATGCTGCTTGTGCCTCAGTAGCGAAATTCGCGGCGGACTCCATGTCCACCGCCACGATGCGCGACACGCCCTGCTCCTGCATCGTCACACCGATCAGTTGGTTGGCCATCTCCATCGCGATCTTGTTGTGCGAGATGAAGAGGAATTGGGTATGGTCCGACATGCGCTTGACCATGCGGCAGAAGCGCTCGGTATTGGCGTCGTCCAGCGGCGCGTCGACCTCGTCGAGGAGGCAGAACGGCGCCGGGTTCAGGCGGAACATCGAAAACACGAGCGCGGTCGCCGTCAGCGCCTTCTCGCCGCCGGACAGCAGGTGGATCGTCGCGTTCTTCTTGCCGGGCGGCTGGGCCATCACCTGCACGCCGGCGTCGAGGATCTCCTCGCCCGTCATCACGAGCTTCGCCGTGCCGCCGCCGAACAGGATCGGGAACAGTTCCGAGAAGTTCGCGTTGACGCGGTCGAACGTGTCCTGCAACAGGTCGCGCGATTCGCGGTCGATGCGGCCGATCGCGCCTTCCAGCGTGGCGATCGCCTCCTGCAGGTCGTTGTTCTGGGCGTCGAGGAAGCGTTTTCGCTCCGTCGCCTGCGCCAGTTCCTCGACCGCGGCCAGGTTGACGGCGCCCAGCGCCGCGATGGCGTTCGTCAGGCGCGTCACCTCGCCCTGCAGGTACGACGGCTTCATCTCGGGATCGAGCTTGTCCGCCAGGACCGCTTCGTCGGCGCCCGTGGCGGCCAGCGCTTCCGCGAACTGTTCCTGGTTCAGGCGCGCGGCCTGCTCCTTGAGCTGCATCTCGGTGATGCGCTCGCGCTGCGGCTGCAGGCCGCGCTCCGCCTGCATGCGGGCTTCTTCCGCCGCGCGCAGCTGCTGCGTCAGCTGGTCCAGTTCGTGGCGCGCATCGGCCAGCGCCTTCTCTTGTTCGGTGCGGCGCGCCAGCAGGTCCTGCAGGCCCTCGGCGGCGGCGCCGGATTCCAGCGCTTCCAGTTCCAGCTTGCCGGCGGCGATGCTTTCCAGGACCTGCGCGGCCTGCTGCTGCGCGGTGGCGATCGTGCGACGCAGTTCGTCGATGCGCGTGCGCTGCGTCTTTTCCGCGAACACGGCTTCCTGCGCCGCGCGCTCCAGGTCGCGCAGGCGCTGGCGCGCCTCGGCCAGCACGCGCTCCTGTTCCTGGAACTCGACCTGCCCATCCTCGTGGGCGCCCTGCAGCTCGGCCAGTTCCATGTCCAGCTCTTCGAACTGCGCTTCCGCCTCGGCCTTGGCCTGGCGCTGCTCCGCTTCCTGCGCGGCGATCTCGTCGAGGTCCGCCGCGATCTGGCCGCTGCGCTGGTTGAAGCGCGCCTCGACCTCGGCCTGTTTCACGACATCGATCTGCAGCGCATGCACTTCGCGCTGCAACGTCGCGACCTTCTGGCGCCCGTCCTGCAGGCGGCGCTGCAGGTCGCTCACGGTGGAGTCGGCGCGGGTGGCGCGGGTGCGGGCCTCGTCCAGCAGCAGCACCTGCGCGCGCAGCTGCTTGGCGATGTTGTCGATCTCGTGCTGGCGCGCGAGCACGCCGTCCTGCTCGGCGTCGGCCGCGTAGAAGCGCACGCTGCTGCCTGCGACCATATGGCCTTGCGGCGTGACGAAGCACCCGCCCGCCGGCAGCTTGCCGCGCTGGGCGAGCGCCGTGCCGGGATCGTCGGCCGCGTAGACGCCGAACAGCCAGTCGTCCAGCAGGCCGCGCAGGCCCGGGTCGTTCAGCTTCAGCAGGCTCGCGAACGGCTTCAGGCCATGATGGTCGACCGCCACGCCCGCACCCGCGGCCGGCGAATACAGCGCGAGGCGGGCCGGCGGCGCATCGCCGAAGAAGCCGCGCGCCCAGTCGAGGTTCGACACTTCCAGCGCGCCCGTGCGCTCGCGCAGCACGGATTCCAGCGCGGTCTCCCAGCCCGTCTCGACGTCGAGCTTCTGCCACAGGCGCGGCAGCGTATCCAGTTCGTGCTTCTGCAGCCACGGCTGGACCTTGCCCTGCGTCTGCACGCGTTCCTGCAGCTGGCGCAGCGCGGACAGCCGTGCTTCCAGCTTCGCGTTCGATGCCGACTCCTGCTGGACCTGCGCATGCGCGTCGCGCCGCTCCTGCTCGACGGCTTCCTGGCGGCTCGCCGCCTCTTCCAGCATCAGGTTCTGCTCTTCCAGCGCCAGCTGCTTTTCTTCGAGCTGCAGGCGCAGGTTGTCCAGGTGGCCGGCGTCCGGCAGATTCAGGCCGCCGCGCTCCTGCTGCAGGCGCTCGCGCCGGGTGGCGAGGTTCGCGAGGATGTTCGACGCGTTGCGCTGGTGCGCGGACGACAGCTCGATGCGCTGCTGGATCTGCATGATGCGGGCGCGCGACTCGGTCGACTTGTTCTGCGCCTCGCGCCACGCGGCTTCCAGGTCGGGCAGGCGTTCGTTCTGCGTCTCCGACGCGATCTGCGCGCCTTCCACGCGCGCGGCCAGTTCCTCGAGGCGGAATTCGGCCTCCTCGATCTGTTCCTGCGTTTCGTTGGCCTGGTTCAGCCACTGCTCGCGCTGGGCGGTCAAGGTGCCGATCTGGTTCTGCAGGCGCGTGCGCGACTCGACGACGAACTTGATCTGCGCTTCCAGGCTGCCGATCTCGGAATTGGTCTGGTACAGCGCGCCCTGCGCCACGTGCAGGCGGTCGCCCGTGTCGAAGTGCGCCTGGCGCATGCGCTCGAGGTCCAGCTCCAGGCTGCGCATCTTCGCGTTCTGCTCTTCCAGCCCGGTCTGTGCCTGCTCCATTTCGAGGAACCAGCGCGTCTGCTCGGCCTTCGCCTCGTTGCGGCGCAGGAGCCACAGCAGTTTCTGCTTTTCTTCCTGGTCGGCCTGCAGCTGGTGGAAGCGGTTGGCGACGGCCGCCTGCGCTTCCAGCTTGTCCAGGTTGGCGTTCAGCTCGCGCAGGATGTCTTCGACGCGCAGCAGGTTCTCGCGCGTGTCGGACAGGCGGTTCTCGGTCTCGCGCCGGCGCTCCTTGTATTTCGACACGCCCGCGGCTTCCTCGAGGAACACGCGCAGCTCTTCCGGACGCGATTCGATGATGCGCGAGATCATCCCCTGGCCGATGATGGCGTAGGCGCGCGGCCCCAGGCCCGTGCCGAGGAAGATGTCCTGGATGTCGCGCCGGCGCACGGGCTGGCCGTTGATGTAATACGTCGACGTGCCGTCGCGGGTCAAGGTGCGCTTGACGGCGATCTCGGCGTACTGGCTCCACTGGCCGGCCGCCTTGCCGGCGCTGTTGTCGAACACGAGTTCGACGGACGCGCGGCCGGCCGGCTTGCGGTTGGTGGAGCCGTTGAAGATCACGTCCTGCATCGACTCGCCGCGCAGCTCCGACGCTTTCGATTCGCCCAGCACCCAGCGTACGGCATCGATGATGTTCGATTTGCCGCATCCGTTCGGGCCGACCACGCCGACCAGCTGCCCCGGCACCTGGAAATTGGTGGGATCAACGAAAGACTTAAATCCCGACAATTTGATGGAGGATAGACGCACGTTCGCTTACGGTAAGGGGAAGTCGATAAAGGCTGCATCATACCATCTGCGCCTTGCTTTTCGGCCAAGTTTTGGCCGTCGCGCGCGCGGGTTCAGGTACACAGGACGGCGAAGCGCACCCGGTCCGGCGCGCACGGCGGCACATACGGCCCCTGCGCGGGCTGCCAGTCGTTGCGCAGGTACACCCGGTCGCGCCCGGACAGCGCCAGCGCGGCGGCCGTCAGCCATTGGTGGGAATAGGCGGGATCGGCGCGCGGCAGCAGGATCGTCGCCGCGAGCAGCCCCAGCAGCAGCGGCTTGGGCGAGCAGTCCCGCGCGGCGCGGGCGCGCGCGAGGAACAACGCGGCCGCGCCCAACCCGAGCATGCAGCCGGACAGCGCCTCGCTGGGCGCATGGGCGCCCACCCGGACGCGCGCCAGCGCGACGGCCGCCGCCAGCAACCCGCCCACGGCGACGGCCGCCGCGCGCATCGGCCGCGGCTGGCGCTCGACGAGCAGGAACAGCGCGACAGGAAACACGGCGCCGGCCCGCGCCGCGTGGCCGGAAAAGCCGGTGAACGAGAGCGCGCGGATGCCGATGCCCCAGCCGATGAACGCCATCTGGCTCGCGGCCGCCACGAGCATGGCGCTTGCGAACACGAGGCACCAGGCGAGCGCCAGGCGCCAGCAGCGCGCGGCGACGAGCCAGGCCGTCACGCCCACGGCGAGCAGTGACGTGACGTTGAGTCCGCCCAGCGCGGAAAGATGGAACCACCAGAGCATGATGCGTGAAGTGCGGGGATGGCGACGGCTCGACTATACCGCGACCGGATGACGGATACCAACACGCGGGAGCACGGGTGCCCGCGCGTTCGACGGACGCCGGCACGGACACGACACATCGTCGGACAGGATTTGGCGCGCGGGCGCCCTACATCCGGACGGCGGTCGAGATCGTCGAATCGTTGACGGCCCCTTGCGCCATCGCGTCGGACAGCACCTGCCCCACGACCCCGTCGATTGCCAGCACCCGCGCGGTGCCGTCGTCGAGCGCGGCGGCCAGCTTGTCGGCCGCCAGCGAGAACGCTTCGCGCCGGCCCGCGCCCGAGAAAATGAACAAGGTCCGCAGCGGACTTACCCATGCCAGCTTGACCTTGCGCACGCCCTCGCCCAGGCGGAATTCCAGCCACATGCCGCGCTCCAGGCCGTCGACGGCGGACACCGCGGCCGCGCGCTCCGCGGCCTGCGCGGCAGCCGCGTTTTCCAGCTCGACGCGGCGCAGCGCATCCTGCTGGGCCGCCTCCACCGCCAGCTCGAGTTGACGCTCGGGCGCCAGCTCGATGGGCGCGCGCACGATGGACGCGTGGTATTCGGCCAGGCGCGCGAAGAATTGCAGGCGCTCCGCGTCCTGCCATTTGATGGCGTCGAGCCATTTGTTCAGCGTCGCGAGCAGGCGCGGCAGGCGGGCGATCAAGGCCTTGCGCTGCTCCGGCGTGGCCTTGGGCTTGATGCTCCAGATCAGGTCGTCCATGGCGCGGGTGGCGTTGCCGATGGCGCCCGGGCGCGCATCCTCGATCGTGTGCGCGAAGGTCAGCACGGTCGTCCAGCGCTGCTCCAAGAAACCGCCGACGACGTCGATGACGTCGCCGGCCTGCACGCGCAGCGCGACGGCGTCGCGCGCGTGGCGTGCCGCGACCTCGTGTTTTTCCTGCTTGATGGCGGTGGCGACGGGAGCGGCCAGCGCCGCTTGCTGCGCGGACTCGTCGGCCGCGATGCCGGCCTCCAGCTCGGCGACGGCGCTGGCGAAGGCATCCGGCTTGGCTTCGCCCGCGCGCGCGACGCTGCGCTGCATGGCCTGGAACAGCGGGTCGTTCGCGTTCTGGCGCTGCTCCCAGCCGACGCGCGATACGAGGTCGACGAGGCGGCGCGCCGGGTGCGCCTCCTCGAAGAAGAAATTCTTGTCGAGCAGCGCCGCCTTGAGCACCGGGACCTGCAGCAGCTGCAGCAGTTCGCGCGTGCGCGGCGGGATGCTGTCGTCCAGCAGCACGGTCTCGAACACGCGCGACAGCAGGTCCAGCGTGTGCTCGTCGCCGCGCGGCAGGCTGCCCTGGGGCAGGCTCTGCTTCAGGCGCGGCAGGTAGAACACGTTGTGGGGCTGGGTGCCGGGCGCGCCCGTGTGCGGCGCCTGCGCCAGCGCCGGTTCGATGCGCGCCAGCAGATCCAGCAGCGGCGCCGCGCCGCCGTACTGCGCCAAGGTGCCGTGCAGGGCGGCCGACCAGCCGGCCGGCGCGGGGTCGGCGGACGCCATCGGCACGCCCTGCCCGGCCTGGCCTGCGGACGGCGCGAAGCCGGCGGCGGCCGTCGCCACGCCCGCTACCGGTTGCGCTGCCGCGCCGACGGCAGCGCCGTGGACGGCGGATACCGGCACGCCGTGGAAGGCGGATGCCGACGCTCCTTGCACGGAGGATACCGGCACGCCGTGGAAGGCGGATATCGGCGCGCCATGGACGACGGATGCCGGCGCTCCCTGGACGGCGAATATCGGCGCGCCATGGACGGCAGATGCCGGCGCTCCCTGCGCCGCCGGCGCCACCACAGCACCGGGCGGCGCCGCAAACGCGCCCGCACCGCTGGGCCGCCAGCCGCCGCCGCTGGACGGCAGGTCGGGCAGATCGGGAATCAGCGGTACGCCATCGTCGCCGCCGTCGTCGCCGAACAGCTTGCGCAACTGGTCGGCGAGGGCCGCGCGCTGGCCGGCGCGGGCCGCCTTCGCGGCGGCCACGTCGTCCGTCTTCTGGATGCGGTAGGCGTCGACGGAGCCGGGCTGGCCGCCCTTGCGCAGCGCGGCGATGAGCGCGTCGAACAGGGGCGCGAAATCGAACACGACGTCCAGGCGCAGCAGAGGCAGGACGAGGCCGTGGGCATCGGCTTCCGGCTCGAATTCGCGCCACGCCGCTTCGATCGCGCCGAGGAAGACGTCGGGGCGGAAGGGATTGCTGTCGGCGCGCAGCACGCCGCGCCCGACCAGCATGCCGAGGCGCACGGCCAGGGTCGCGAGGGCGTCGGAATGGGCGATGTCGAAGGGGCGGGCCAGCGCGCCTACGGCGAGCCGGCTGTCCATTTCCTCGAGCGGGACGAGGCTCAGCGCGGCGGCCGGCGTGCGTTGCGCCGCGGCCTCCGGCGCCAGGCGCCCGAGTTCGCGGCGCAGCGCCAGGTCGATCGCCCCCGATGCGACGTGGAAGAAGGCATAGGCGTTGTCCTTCAACAGCCGGGCCGCCTTCACGCGCCGGTAGATGTCCTGCGGATCGCCCTGCTGCTGCCCGACGTCGCCCAGCGCCGCGGCCATGCGCGCCGTCATCGCAGTGAGCTGCTCCTTGACGTAGTCGCCGGCGATACCGGCGAGCGCATCCAGCGTCGCCTGCTGCGGCGACGCGGCCTTGCTGGCGGCCGGCATCTGGACTTGGCTGGAGGACATGGTGGTGATGGATAGCGAATGCCACGTATTGTGGCACATAATTTCCAACTGGCAATGAAAATCGACGCCCTCCTCCGATTCGCCACATGGATGCGCCGTCGCCGGGTCCGGCGAAGGGAAAATGCTTATGCTATTGAAGCGCCATGCCGACCGCGTAAAACGCTATGCCGCGTCGCGAGATGCGGGTTGCTGGCGAATAAGAATATGCGAATCCTGCGTCAGCGGAGAAGATTATTGCTCTCGAAATGCCTCTAGTCCTACAAGCGCTCAAGGGGTGATCCGATACCCGTTCAATTGCCGGGCTCGCATCATTGCGATACCGAAATCGCTACCAAATGTCAATGTCTGGATGCGACTTTCGGCAGGCAAGACATCTCCACTATCGAAAGGAATGATCATGGCTTCGAACAAAAAATCGCGCTCGGGCAAGCAGGGCGGCACCCACGAACAACACGTCAAGGCTGGCCAGCAAAGCCACAAGAACGACGGCAACCAGCAGTCGTCGCAGTCGTCCGGCAATCAGCAGTCGGGCTCGCAGTCCGGCTCGCGCTCGGGCGGTTCGGGCAGCACCCGCGGCGGCACGCCGGAGCAGCATGCCGAGGCTGGGCGTCAAAGCCACAAGAACGACAACAAGCGCTGATCGCGGCGCACGCCGGGCGGCGCCGATTTCCGGGCGCGGCCACGAACGGTAGCGACACAGGAAGTACGAACAGAGCCTGGGGCGGGACGACCGCTGCAGGCTCTGTCCGTTTTTACGGGCGCGCGCGACGGCTCAGATGTTGCGCAGGTACGAGCCCTTGGGCGGCGCGAAATCGACGACGTCGTCGATCATGCCTGCCGCCTTGGCGTCGCGCGCGTTCAGGTGCAGGTCGCCGTACTGGTGGATGCCCCACTGTTCCGGGCTCAGTTCGATGTGCTTGCGCAGGATCGACTCCGTGCGCGCATCGTCGGCGCGCAAGCCTTCGACGATGATGTTGAGCGCATCCGGACGCGAGCCCGGCGACGCCGTCGCATGCGATTTGTGGATCATGAAGCGCGCCGTCTCGCTCGCATAACGCTGCTTGCCCGACAAGAACAGGATCACCGCGATCGACGCGACGGCGCCGCCGTTGTACATGATGCAGTTGACGGGGGCGTTGGCCAGGAAGTTGTAGAGGCACAGGCCGTCGCTCACGTAGCCGCCGTTCGACTGCAGGAGGATGTGCGCCGTCTCGATCCCGTCGTCGTTCATGCCTGCCACCGCCTCGAAGACGCGGTGCACCATGTCGCTGTTCACGTCGCCGGACAGGGTGAAGTACCCTTCCTTCTGTTTTGCTTGATCTTCGCTCATAGTGGGTCTCTTCTGTCACAAGGGTCGTGAAGCAAGTGTAACAAAACCCGTCCGCTCGGCCGTGTAGCCTTGCTGCAATAGTGCGCACCCTCTGCCGCACCCGGACCGGGGCCGTCGGATTGACTTCCCGTCACCACTGACATAGACTTCGCACTCTTGATCGGGAGAGCGCAGCACAGGCTGCCGCCGAAGGGGCATCACCCAAAAACTCTCAGGCAACCGGACCGGTCGGGGGCTGCCGCGCATGGCGCGGCGGACCAACTCTGGAGAGCGGCCATTTGGCCCACCGAAGGGGCAGGCGGAACGCAACCAGAATGCGCCGCTATCTCTCAGGTACCGAGGACAGAGGGGTGTGAGAGCATGCGGGCATCCGCGTGCGCGACCCCATTTTCTGCCGAGGATCCACCCATGACGCTCAAAGCGACCCCGCTCAATTCCGTACACCGTGCCCTCGGGGCCAAGATGGTCGACTTCGGCGGCTGGGACATGCCCGTCAACTACGGCTCCCAGATCGAAGAACACAATGCCGTGCGCGGCGACGCCGGCATGTTCGACGTGTCCCACATGTGCGTCGTCGACCTGAAAGGCGCCAACGTGCGTGCCTTCCTGCGCGGCCTGCTCGCGAACAACGTCGACAAGCTGCAGGCGCCGGGCAAGGCCCTGTACTCGTGCATGCTCAACCCGCAGGGCGGCGTCATCGACGACCTGATCGTCTACTATTTTGCCGAAGACTGGTTCCGCCTCGTCGTCAACGCCGGCACGGCCGAGAAGGACATCGCCTGGATCCGCCAGCAGAACGACGCCACGTCCAGCGGCCTCACGATCACCCCGCGCCGCGCCGACCTGAGCGACGACGGCATCGCCCTCGTCGCCGTGCAGGGCCCGAACGCCCGCGCGAAGGTCTGGCAGGTCGTGCCGCAGACGCAAGGCCCGTCGGAAGGCCTGAAACCCTTCAACGCCGCGATCGTGGCGGACACCCCGTTCGGCGAACTGATGGTCGCGCGCACCGGCTACACGGGCGAAGACGGCTTCGAGATCGGCGTGCCGGCCAGCCAGGTCGCGGCACTGTGGAACGCCCTCGCCGCCGCCGGCGTCAAGCCGGCCGGCCTCGGCGCGCGCGACACGCTGCGCCTGGAAGCGGGCATGAACCTGTACGGCCAGGACATGGACGACAATGTCTCGCCGCTGGACGCCGGCCTCGCCTGGACCGTCGACCTCGTGTCCGAGCGCGACTTTATTGGCAAGGCGGCCCTGCGGCGAGCCGGCCAGACGCAGCAGTTCGTCGGCCTGATCCTGCGCGAAAAAGGCGGCATCCTGCGCGCCCACCAGAAGGTCGTGGCCGCGTCCGGCCATGCCGGCGAGATCACCAGCGGCACCTTCAGCCCGTCGATGCAGCAGGCGATCGCGCTGGCGCGCGTGCCGCTGGACGTGGCCGTCGGCGACACCGTCCACGTCGAGATCCGCGACAAGAAACTGGCCGCCTCCGTCGTCAAACTGCCGTTCGTGCGTAACGGCAAGATCCTGGCATCCTGATCGAACAACACTATACTTACCGCACCATCCATCACTACGGAGTTACGCACATGAATATCCCAGCCGACCTGAAGTACACCGAGTCCCACGAGTGGATCCGCCAGGAGGCCGACGGCACCCTGACCGTGGGCATCACCGAATATGCGCAGGACGCCCTCGGCGATATCGTGTTCGTCGAACTGCCGCAGGTCGGCAAGGCCTTTACCGCCGGCGATGACGCCGCCGTCGTCGAATCCGTCAAGGCCGCCAGCGACATCTATGCGCCGGTGTCCGGCACCGTGACCGCCGTGAACCAGGCGACCGCCGACGCGCCGGATTCGATCAACGCGGACGCGTATGCCGCCTGGCTGTTCAAGCTGCAGCCCGCCGATCCGGCCGCCTTCAACAACCTGCTCGACGCGGCCGCGTACGGCAAGGCTACCGAAGGCTGATTTGAATGGCCGTCGTTCCCGGACAGGCCGTCCGCCTTCCCGGGAATCCAGTTTCGAGCTGCCACGCACGCTGAACCTGGGCCCCCGCCTGCGCGGGGGCGACGGTAAGTAACGCTTATCAGTAGCTCTTCACGCTGACTCTCTTTTTTGGCTTCTACCATGACCCGCACCAGCCTGACCCAACTCGAAGCACGCGATGGCTTCATCCCGCGCCACATCGGCCCGTCCGCATCCGAACAGGCGGCCATGCTGTCCGCCCTCGGCTACGCCACGCGCGCCGAGCTGATCGACGCCGTCGTTCCCGCCAACATCCGCCGCAAGGACAAGCTGGACCTGGGCCAGTTCTTCGAGCCGCTGCCCGAGCAGGCCGCGCTCGCGAAGCTGCAAGGCATCGCGGCGCAGAACAAGGTCATGAAGTCGCTGATCGGCCAGGGCTACTACGGCACGCACACGCCGCCCGTCATCCTGCGCAACATCTTCGAAAACCCGGCCTGGTACACGGCGTACACGCCCTACCAGCCGGAGATTTCGCAGGGCCGCCTGGAAGCCATCCTGAACTTCCAGCAGGTCATCACCGACCTGACCGGCATGGGCATCGCCAACGCATCGATGCTGGACGAGGGCACGGCCGCCGCGGAAGCGATGACCTTGATCCAACGCGTCGGCAAATCGTCGTCGAAAGTGTTCTACGTGGCCGACGACGTGCTGCCGCAGACGCTGGAAGTCATCCAGACCCGCGCCCTGCCGATCGGCGTGGAAGTGCGCACCGTCGCCGCATCCGACATCGACAAACTGGCGGAATCGTGCTTCGGCGTGCTGCTGCAATACCCGGGCGTGAACGGCGACGTGCGCGACTACCGCGCCGCCGTCGAGAAGCTGCATGCGGCGGGCGCCATGGTCGTCGTCGCGGCCGACCTGCTGTCGCTGGCCGTGCTCACGCCGCCGGGCGAATGGGGTGCGGACGTCGTCGTCGGCAACAGCCAGCGCTTCGGCGTGCCGCTCGGCTTCGGCGGTCCGCACGCGGGCTACCTGGCGACGCGCGACGAGTACAAGCGCAGCATGGCGGGCCGCCTGGCCGGCGTCACGATCGACGCCCAGGGCAACCCGGCCTTCCGCCTCGCGCTGCAGACGCGCGAACAGCACATCCGCCGCGAAAAGGCCACGTCCAACATCTGCACGGCGCAGGTGCTGCTGGCCGTGATGGCGTCGATGTACGCCGTCTACCACGGCCCGCAGGGTCTCGCTAGAATCGCGCGCCGCGTGCACCGCTACACGGGCATCCTGGCCGCCGCGCTCAAGCAGCTGGGCTTCCAGCTGGCCAACGACACCTACTTCGACACCATCACCGTCATCGCCGACAACGCCGACGACATCCACCGCGCGGCCAACGACAACGGCGTCAACCTGCGCCGCATCGACGCGCGCCACGTGGGCATCTCGCTGGACGAGACCATCACCCGCGACGACATCGCGCTGCTGGTCAACATCTTCGGCGGCGCCGGCGTCGACGTCGACACGCTGGATAAGGACGCCGCCGATGCCTGGCCGTCCGCCCTGGCCCGCACGAGCGCCTACCTGACGCACCCGACGTTCAACCGCTACCACGCCGAACACGAGATGCTGCGCTACCTGCGCGCGCTGGCCGACAAGGACCTGGCCCTCGACCGCACGATGATCCCGCTCGGTTCGTGCACGATGAAGCTGAACGCGACGTCCGAGATGATCCCGGTGACCTGGCCCGAGTTCTCGAACATCCACCCGTTCGCGCCCGACGAGCAGACCGTCGGCTACCGCGAAATGATCGGCCAGCTGGAAGCGATGCTGTGCGCCGTGACGGGCTATGCGGGCGTGTCGCTGCAGCCGAACGCCGGCTCGCAGGGCGAATACGCGGGCCTGCTGATCATCCAGAAGTATCACCAGTCGCGCGGCGAAGGCCACCGCAACATCTGCCTGATTCCATCGTCGGCGCACGGCACGAACCCGGCGTCCGCGAACATGGTCGGCATGAAGGTCGTCGTGACGGCGTGCGACGCCAACGGCAACGTGGACCTCGCGGACCTCAAGAAGAAGGCCGAAGAGCACAGCGCCAACCTGGCCTGCGTGATGGTCACCTACCCGTCCACGCACGGCGTGTTCGAGGAAGGCATCAAGGAATTGTGCGAGATCGTGCATGGGCACGGCGGCCAGGTGTATGTCGACGGCGCCAACATGAACGCGCTGGTCGGCGTCGCGGGCCCTGGCCTGTTCGGCGGCGACGTCAGCCACCTGAACCTGCACAAGACCTTCTGCATCCCGCACGGCGGCGGCGGCCCGGGCGTCGGTCCGGTGGGCGTGGCCGCGCACCTCGTCCCCTTCCTGCCGAACCAGGCGTCGACCGGCTACCGGCGCGGCGAGCAGGGCATCGGCGCGGTCAGCTCCGCGGCCTACGGCTCGGCGTCGATCCTGCCGATCTCGTGGATGTACATCGCGATGATGGGCGCGGACGGCCTGACCGCCGCGACGGAAACCGCGATCCTGAACGCCAACTACATCGCGCGCCGCCTGGCCCCGCACTACCCGGTGCTGTACACGGGCCACGACGGCCTCGTCGCGCACGAGTGCATCATCGACCTGCGCCCGCTGCAGGACGCCACCGGCATCAGCAACGAGGACGTGGCCAAACGCCTGATGGACTTCGGCTTCCATGCCCCGACGATGAGCTTCCCGGTGCCGGGCACCTTGATGATCGAGCCGACCGAGTCGGAATCGAAGGCGGAGCTGGACCGCTTCATCGAGGCGATGATCTGCATCCACGCCGAGATCGTGAAGGTGGAGCGCGGCGAGTACGACCGCATGGACAACCCGCTGAAGGGCGCGCCGCACACGGCGGAAGTGGTCACGGCGGACGACTGGCAGCACACCTATTCGCGCGAAGTGGCCGCCTTCCCGGTGCCGTCGCTGCGCAAGAAGAAGTACTGGCCACCGGTCGGCCGCGCCGACAACGCGTATGGCGACCGCAACCTGTTCTGCGGCTGCGCCCCGATCGAGGATTACGAGTAACAGCGTTCGCGCAGCGCCGGCGTTGCGCGTGGGCGGAGGCCGCCCACCCTACCCGTCCAGTGGCACCCCGTGCCCACGCGCGACGCCACGAGAAATCACCGGCTCTTGCCCCGGCTGCTGGCCAGCCGGAGGTAGGGACGCCCGGCCCTGCCCGGACGCAGCGCATGCGTCCCCGGCGGGGCCGTTTCGTTTGCGCCCTGCACGGCTTCGTCGAGCCGGAACGCGGCCACCGTGCGTGCCAGGCCGAGCGCCTGCTGCTGCAGCACGCGCGCGGCCAGCGCCGCCTCTTCGACCATGCGCGAACCCTGCTGCGTGAGTTCGTCCATGCGCACGATCGCCTGCGTGGCATCGGCCAGCTCGTGCGCCCGTTTGCTGCCTTCGCTGCCCATGCCGTCGACGATATGGGCCATGTCTTCCACCGCGCCCGCCAGGCCGGCCATCGAGGCGCCGGCGTCGAGTGCGCAGGCGCCGCCGTCGTCGATCGCGGCCACGGTCGCGCGCGCGAGCGTGCGCGCCTCGCGCGCGGCGTGATACGCGCGCCGGGCCAGCGCGCGCGCTTCGCGTGCGCCGCCGTCCGCATTCCCCGCGACGCTGCCGGCCCGCGCCAGCGTGCCCTCGATCGCGGCGCCGATGCGCTCCATGCGCACGGCCGCGCGGCGCACCTGCCCCATCGTCGCCACGACGCGATGCACCATGCCGTTGCCCTCTTCCGCCACCTGGCCCGCGCGCGCGGCCAGGGCGTCGGCCCTGCTCCCGCTGGCCGCGCTGTCGCCGAGAGCGTCCGCCAGCGCCTGCATCGACGCCGTCGCGCGTTCCATCGCCTCGCGCACGTGCGCGCGCGGCGGCATGCCGGCCCGGCCCAGCGTGATCTCGCGCGATGCCGCGCCGATCGACCGGGCCGAGTCCAGGACGGTGCGCAGCTGGCCGTTCAGGCCGCGGATGCCGGCGTCGAGCAGCCGCGCGGTCTGGGCGATTTCATCGTCGCCGTAGGCGCGCGCGCGGATCGTCAGGTCGCCGCTGGCCAGGCCGTTGGCGGCCGCGCCGATCGCGCCGATCTCGGCCAGTAGCGCGCGCCGCACCGCCATCGTGATGACCAGCGCGGCCGCTATCGACAGCGCGATCACCACCGGCATCAGGATCGCGATCAGGCGGAAATCGTCGTCCGCCTCCGCGGAGGCCTGCTCGGACAGCGCCTGCTCGCGCCGCGCCAGTTCCGCCAGGCGCTGGGCGACGACGGCGAACGCGCGCTCCGCCTTGACCATGGCGTTGGCGCTGATCGACTGGTCGATGCGGGCGATCTCGATAACATCGCGCACGGCCGGCACGTATTGCGCCCAGGCCGCGCGCGCCTGGTCGACGTAGCGCTGCTCGTCCGGGCTGTCGGCCGTCTGGCGCGCCAACCGGGCGAGGCCGCCATCGACGGCGACCTGCCGGGCCTGCAAGTCCTGCGCGAGGGGGTCGATGCGGAAGCGGGGGAAACTGCCGCTGATCCAGGTCAGGACCTGATAGGCCTGGGCGTGGGCCGTGCGGGCCGACGCCGACAGGTCGGCCGCGGCGCGCATATTGGCGGCGCGGCGCTCCACGATGCTGTCGAGCGAGTCGTTCTGGCGTACCATCGCATAGTAGCTGCAGGCGGACAGCAGCACGAGCAGCACCAGCACGACGCCGGGCGCCAGCAGCAGTTTGGGACCGATGCGCAGGCGGGCCAGCATGCTAGGACGCGGTCCGGTGGCGTGGGTCGAGGGAGAATGCTGGCGTCATGGTCTCCTCCTGGCTGAGCTATATTTCCGGCGTGCATTAAGTGAATGTACGCCGCCTCGCAGGTTGTCCCTTGTGATGGGTCAAGCCTGTAATCGTGACAAGGAGATTGGATGAGACGTAAGAGCGTGGGCGCATTGCTGTCGGCCCTGGTATTTCCTGGCGCGGGTCAGTACTACCTGGGACGGCGCACGCGCGCCCTGCTGTTCCTGGCGCCGGCCGTCGTGGCCGCGATCCTGTATTTCAATTTCGCGCTCGACGAGGCGAACACGGTGGCGGACCAGCTATTGAGCGGCAAGATGGCGGCCGATCCGGCCGCGATCGAGGCGCAGTTGGCGAGCGCGCCGACACCGATCGGCGTCACGCTGGCGGAAATCGTGTTCGTGCTGTGTTATGTGGGGAGTATCGCGGAGGCGCTGGTCGTCAAGCCGCGGGAATGACGACAGCGCGCACGCGCGGCGGGCACGGGGTGCCCACCCTACGGCCGAGGTTTGCGTAGGGTGGGCTCCCCGAGCCCACCAGGCAGGTCGACAGCGTTAATCCAGCTTCGCCGCGTGCTCGCGCGTCGCATGGAACTGCAGCTTCGGCCACCGTTCCTGCGTGAGGCGCAGGTTGACGCCCGACGTGGCGAGATAGGCCAGATTGCCGGCCGCATCGTAGGCGACGTTGTGCGCCAGCTGCGTCTCGAAGTCGGACAATGCCTTCTTGTCGTCGCTCGACACCCAGCGCGCGCTGCTGGTGTTCGTGCCCTCGAACACGGCATCGACGCCGTATTCGTTGAGCAGGCGGCTCGCCACGACTTCGAACTGCAGCACGCCGACGGCACCGAGAATCAGGTCGCTGCCCATCACGGGCTTGAACACCTGCACGGCGCCCTCTTCGCCCAGCTGCTGCAGGCCCTTGTGGAGCTGCTTGGTCTTCAGCGGATTGCGGATGCGCACCGTGCGGAACAGCTCCGGCGCGAAGTACGGGATGCCGGTGAACGTCAGCATCTCGCCTTCCGAGAAGCTGTCGCCGATCTGCATGTTGCCGTGGTTCGGCAGGCCGATGATGTCGCCAGCATAGGCCTCTTCGACCTGCTCGCGGCTCGATGCCATGAACGTCACGACGGACGACAGCTTGACGTCGCGGCCCAGGCGCAGGTGCTTGACCTTCATGCCCTTTTCGAAACGGCCCGAGCACACGCGCAGGAAGGCGATGCGGTCGCGGTGGGCCGGGTCCATATTGGCCTGGATCTTGAAGACGAAGCCGGAGAACGGCTGCTCGTCCGGGCGCACGGCGCGCACGGTGGCGTCGCGCTCGCGCGGGGCCGGCGCCCAGTCGATCAGCGCCGACAGGATCTCGCGCACGCCGAAGTTGTTGATGGCGGAGCCGAAGAACACGGGGGTCTGCACGCCCGCCAGGAAGCGCTCCAGGTCGAACGGATGCGACGCGCCGTGCACCAGCTCCACTTCCATCTTGAGCTGGTCCATCTCGAGCGGGAACATCTCGGCCAGGCGCGGATTGGCTATGCCCTTGATGATCTCGTAGGCGCCGTCGGCCTTTTCCTCGCCGGCCTTGAACAGCATGACTTCATCGTTCAGCAGGTGGTACACGCCGCGGAAGTTCTTGCCCATGCCGATCGGCCACGTGACGGGCGCGCACTCGATCTTGAGCACGGATTCCACCTCGTCGAGCAGTTCGAGCGGGTCGCGGGTTTCGCGGTCGAGCTTGTTCATGAAGGTGACGATCGGCGTGTCGCGCATGCGGCAGACGTCCAGCAGCTTGATCGTCTGTTCTTCCACGCCCTTGGCCGCGTCGATCACCATCAGCGCGGAGTCGACGGCCGTCAGCACGCGGTACGTGTCTTCCGAAAAGTCCTGGTGGCCCGGGGTGTCGAGCAGGTTGATCACGTGGTCGCGGAACTCGAACTGCATCACCGACGACGCCACCGAGATGCCGCGCTGCTTTTCGATGTCCATCCAGTCCGATGTCGCATGGCGGCCGCTCTTGCGGCCCTTGACGGTGCCGGCGAGCTGGATCGCGCCGGAGAACAGCAGCAGCTTTTCGGTCAGCGTCGTCTTGCCGGCGTCGGGGTGGGAAATGATGCCGAAGGTGCGGCGGCGCGCGACTTCGCGCGCGATCGTGGCGGCCGGCTTGCTGGTGGCAACAGCGTCTTGGCCGTCCTGGAGGTCGGTGGTGGTTGCGTCGATTTCGTTGGACATGGTCTCGCCGTGGGGCGCTTGCAAAACTCTCGATTTTACCGGGTCCAGCGTACCTTGTGTGAACCAATTCCCGGCGCACCGGAGCGGCCTTCGTGTAGGAGCATTCGGGCGCGGATTGTGCGGCTGGGCAAGTTCGGCGGGATGGGAGGCAATCGCAACGGCCTCGTCAAACGTAGGCATGTGGCCGAAATGGCCGATACGGCCGGGCCGTCAAACGTTTTAGTGCCGCCAAACCATTAGTGAAGTGACAAAAAAAGGCCTCAACCGAAAGTTTCTCTCTAGTAGGACTGGACTGACAAAACATCATGCATGGAACCTACATGGGGGCGACAGCTAGTCTTATGTTCGGCAAGAGACTATGGCATTAATGTACACACATCGCGATGAGGAAACCCATCCAAGCAATCGCCCCAGTGATGTATGTCAGAGATAACGAGGAAAATATGAATAACGCCCAACTCGGTAACGCCGCTCAGAAGAAAGCGCAATCGGTGAATCAGATCCCCTCGACCAGCGAAGAAATCAAACTGGCCGCCCGACCGGTTGTGAGCTACAGCGGCACCCAACAAAACGAGTTGCTCGCGGCCCTGCCGCGCCAAGACCTGGAAAGCCTGTTTGAGCACCTGGAACTCGTTCCCCTGCCCTTCGGCAAGGAACTGTTCGAATACGGCAGCAAGCTGGAATACGTCTACTTCCCCACCACCGCCATCGTCTCCCTGCTGTACGTGATGGAAGACGGCGCGACGACGGAAATCGCCGTGGTCGGCCATGAAGGCGCCGTCGGCGTGTCGCTGTTCATGGGCGAACGCGCCACGTGCAGCGCCGTCGTCCAGAGCGCCGGCTACGGCTACCGCCTGAAAACGCAATTCCTGCGCGACGCCTTCAACAAGGGCGGCGCCCTGCCCCAGCTCCTGATGCGCTACACGAACGCCCTGTTCGCCCAGATGGCCCAGAACGCCGTCGGCGGCCGCCACAGCTCGATCGAACAGAAACTGTGCCGCTGGCTGCTGGACCGCCTAGACCGCTCGCCGAGCAATGAACTGAAGGTCACGCAGGAACTCATCTCGATCATGCTGGGCGTGCGCCGCGAAAGCATCACGGCCGCTGCCGGCAAGCTGCAGGACGAAGGCCTGATCCAGTACCGCCGCGGCAATATCACCGTGCTGAACCGCCAGGGCCTGGAAGACTACGCGGGCGAGTGCTACAAGGTCGCTAAAAGCGAGTACGACCGTCTGCTGATGGATGTATCGCGCGCATGAGCGTCGCGGCATCCCTGCCCGCCGTCGCCAGCGGCGAATGGGCCTGGGCAGCCCGCAAGTGTTGATGTAATTGATGGTCGATCACGTCGGTATGTTCCGGCCCGGTATCGCTTGCCGGCGCCTCCGATCGAGCGACGGACAACGCCGAAATATCCAGGGCACCGCCTGACGCGGACCCACCGGCGTCGAAACCCGGCGCGACCACCGGAACGCAAGCGTGGACAGCGGTTCCGATCCCGTTCACGCCGCGATCCACCCGCAGCGTCCCTCCCAACAGCAGCGCCCGTTCACGCATCCCCAGCAGACCATGCGACTTGGGACGGCGCATCGCGTCCGGCGGGATGCCGACGCCATCGTCGCTGACCTCCAGCGTGAACGCCTCGCCTTCGCGCGCAAGGTGCACCACGACGTGGCGGGCCTGCGCATATTTGGCGACATTGTTCAGCGATTCCTGCGTGATGCGGAACAGCGCGATCGCCTGCGTGGGACCGGCGCCGTCGACGTCGCCCTCGATGAGCGCCTCGCAATCGACACCCGTCGTGCGGCCGAAATCCTCGCAATAACTTTGCAGCGCGGCCGAAAGGCCGAGGTTGTCGAGCAGGCTCGGGCGCAGGTCTTCGACGATACGGCGTTTCAGCTCCACCGTCTCGATCAGCGTGGCGCGGGCGCGGACCAGCGTCGCGGCCTGCTCCGGATGCGTGCTCTTCAACTGGTCACCCACCGTCGCCAGGTGCAGGCCGATGGCCGTCAGGTTGGCGCCCATCTCGTCGTGCAGTTCGCGCGCCAGTTTCGCCTTTTCTTCTTCCGATACGCGGATCAGGTGGCGCGACAGCACGGACAGCTGCTCCGTGCGCTCCGCCACCAGCGATTCGAGGTGGTCATTGGTCTGCTGCAGGGCGCGTTCGGCGTTCAGGCGTGCGCGGAAGCCGCGCCGGATCAGGTTATAGAAGAGCACGAGCACGACCAGCGCCGCCACATTGATGCCGAGCCCCCGCAGCGCGGCCAGGCGGTAGCGGTCGTAGAACACGGCGCTGCGGGCCGCCAGCAATTCATTCTGTTCGCCCGTCATGATCACCACCTGCAGGCGGATCTCGTCCATGTGGGTCTTGTCTTCCTGGGTCTGGGCGATGGCGACGATGTCGCCCAGGCCGCCGTGGCGATACACGTCCAGGCCCTGGTTCATCAGGTTGATGCGGCGGATGACGAGTGTTTGCAGCTGGGCCAGGTTCTTCAGCTGCGAAGGGCTGTCGGCCAACTGGGCCTTGAGGCTGTCGAACTGGCCGTCCAGCTCACGTTCGGCCGTGCGCAGCGGACCGAGATAGGTTTCCGACCCCGAAAGATAATAGCCGCGCAGACCGCTTTCCGCATCGGTCACGAGCAGGTTCAGGTATTGCAGCTTGGCCGTCACGCGATCGGCCTGCGCCTGGCGCGCGTTGGCAGTCTTCAGCCCGTCCAGGTTGCGGACCAGGCTGACGCCGTTGAGGACCAGGATCAGGACGCACACGACACACAGCAGGGTCTGGTACAACGGAAGGCTGCGAACCGGCCTGAACTTGGGGTCGGTGGTAAAAAACATCCTCGGTCGTTCCTTTCGCGCAGCTTGGCCTGTCCGAGTCATTATAGACCGGGAAAAGTTGCCATGGAGTTCGATTAGGCGTGCGGACGAGAAAATGTGGCAGGATGACGACGCGCAATTAACAATTCTGCACAGCAAATGACAAACTGCTAATACAGTTGCAGGCGCATGGGTAGCCACGCCAACGCGTTGGCGCGCGGCGGCCGCCTGCCTGCCCTGCTCAGTCGAGCAGGTTGTTTTTCATGGCGTAGTACGTCAGGTCGCTGTTCGACTGCAGCCCCATCTTTTCCATGATGCGAGTACGGTAAGTCGAGACCGTCTTGATCGACAGCGACAGGGCATTGCCGATGTCGGACACGGTCGCCCCCTTCGCCAGGCGCAGGAACACCTGGAATTCGCGGTCCGACAATTCCGTGTGCAGCGCGGTGTTCGGATCGCGATCGAAACTCTGGGCCAGCAGTTCGCCGACCTGCGAGCTGACGTAACGGCGGCCCTGGTACACGGTACGGACGGCCGTCTTGAGCTCGTCGGCGTCGCATTCCTTGTTCAGGTAGCCGTTGGCCCCCATCTTGAACAGGTTCAGCGCATATTGCTGGGCTGGATAGCCGGACAGGATCAGGACCGGCAGATTGGGCTGGCCCTGGCGAATGGTGCGCAGGATATCGATGCCGCTCTGGTCGGGCATGGCGATATCCAGCAGGAGGACGTCGCAAATCTCGCGGCGTGCGATATCGAGGGCTTCGCGTCCCGTCGCGCCTTCGGCAACGACTTCGAACTCGCCCGACGACGAAAAAATCTGTTTGAAACCTGCTCGAACTATCTGGTGATCGTCACAAATGGCAACGCGTATCATTGTCTTCCCTTAAGTTTTCCCGATACAGGAAAGAGCCGAGGCTGACACCTCACGCCTCCGGTCAGGTCATGCGTTTGAGTCAGCAAACCGCAAGTGACATTTTAGCACCTCCGGGGTGCAGAACAATAGGAGCGCACGCCTGAGCTGGCTGCGTCGACCGCTGCGCGTCTGCGAGTCGGTCAGGCTGCCGGCGAACCGTGCTTGAGCAGGGAGAGAATCGCGTGCAGCTCGGCACGCAACGCTTCCGGCTCGATGGTCGGCACGGCCGGTGGTGGTGGTTCCGGCAATGCTTCGGCGTCGTGCTGGCTCCGCCCGTCCAGGCGATTGCGCGCACCGCTGATGGTGAAGCCCTGCTCGTACAGCAATTCGCGGATGCGCCGGATCAGCAGCACTTCGTGGTGCTGGTAATAGCGGCGGTTTCCACGGCGTTTGACCGGTTTTAGCTGGGTGAATTCCTGCTCCCAGTAGCGGAGCACGTGCGGCTTGACCCCGCACAATTCGCTGACTTCACCAATCGTGAAATAGCGCTTGGCCGGGATCGGCGGCAGCACGGTCGGGTCCATCTTGTTCGGTCGGTCGTTCATGACTCACAAGCCTTGACGGCTTTATCAGGCGGCCCGCGCCAGGGAAGGACGACCCGGGCTCCCCGGATTGCCCGGATTCGCCTCTTCGACCATGCCCTTGAGTTTCTGACTGGCGTGGAACGTCACGACGCGGCGCGCCGTGATGGGGATTTCTTCCCCGGTTTTCGGATTGCGGCCGGGGCGCTGCGGCTTGTCGCGCAACTGGAAGTTGCCGAAACCGGACAGCTTGACCGCCTCGCCGCGCTCGAGCGCATTGCGGATTTCGTCAAAGAACGTCTCGACCATGTCCTTGGCCTCGCGCTTGTTCAGGCCGACCTGCTCGAACAGCAGTTCAGCCAGCTCCGCCTTGGTCAGGGTCGGCAACGCCTTTTCCGCTTCCTGCCGTACCCGGGCCACCTGCATCGCACGATGCAGATCGGCGGCCAGCGCTTCCTGGAGCACGGCGGAATCAACGTCGTTGTTGTTAATTTTAAGCCCTACCTTGTTCTGGATTTGTGATGGGGGCTCGGGAAGCCGAGGCGGTTTCCCGATGCCCCTGTCAGGCATGTCGCCCTTATTACGAACGCAATTTTGCGCCGTGTTTTTGTTGCGCCGCAGCTGCGAGCGCGGCCATGATGGCCTCGACCGCATCGTCCTGCAGCGTCGATTGAGTATCTTGCAAGCCAAAGCGGAAAGCAAGGCTTTTTTCATCTTGTTCCAGACCCTTGCCGCGGTATTCATCAAATAAAACAACGGCTTGCACGAGTTTGCCGAGCGGGTTCGACGCCAGTTCCGATTGGAAAGCATCGAGCAGCGCCTGGGCCGGCACGTCCTGTCTGACGACCAGCGCCAGGTCGCGCGTGGCGCCCGGGAACTTCGAGATTTCGGCATAGCGCGGCACGTCGCGCGCGCGCAAGGCGTCGGCATCCACCTCGAACAGCACGGGCGCCTGCGGCAGGTCGTACTTCTGCAGCCAGCGCGGATGCAGCTCGCCGACGACGCCGACGATCTTGCCGTCCACCGCGACCGACGCGCAGCGGCCCGGATGCAGGGCCGGGTGCTCGGCCTTGCTGAAGCGCACGGCGCGCGGCGCGAACAGCGCTTCCACGTCGGCCTTGACGTCGAAGAAGTCGACGGCGCGGGTCGCCTGCCCCCACTGCTCGTCCGCGGCCGGGCCGTAGGCGATGGCGGCGACGCGCTTGGGCTGGTCGAAACCGGCGACGGCCAGCGGGCCGTCCTGCGCCTGCGGGTTGCGCAGGAATACGCCGCCCACTTCGAACACGCGCACGCGGCCTGCCTTGCGGTTCAGGTTGTAGCGCACGTTGGCGACGAGGCTGCCGATCAGCGTCGAGCGCATCACGCTCAGCTGGCTCGCGATCGGGTTCTGCAGGCGGATCGGATCGGTGTTGCTGGCGAAATCCGTCTCCCACTGCTGCTCGACGAAACTCATGTTCACCACTTCCTGGTAGCCGAGGTCGGCCAGCTGGTGGCGGATGGCGAACAGCGAACGGGTGTTTTCCGGCTCGATCAGCATCGCCGATGGCGCGACGGGCGGCAGCGTCGGGATGTTTTCGAAGCCGTACACGCGGGCCACTTCCTCGATCAGGTCTTCCTCGATCTCGATGTCGAAGCGGTACGACGGCGCCGTCACGTGGAACAGGCCGTCCTCTCGTTCGAACGGCAGGTGCAGGCGCGTGAAGATGTCGGCCACCATCTCGTCCGTAACGGGCACGCCGATGACTTTCGCGGCGCGCGCCGTGCGCAGGGTGACCGGCTTGCGCTGCGGCAGGTTCGGCGCCTGGTCGTCGACCGGACCGACCTTCGTTTCGGGCGTGCCGCAGATCTCGACGATCAGCGACGTGATGCGTTCGATGTGCTCGACCGTCGTCGCATAATCGACGCCGCGCTCGAAGCGGTGCGCGGCATCCGTCGAAAAGTTGTAGCGGCGGGCGCGGCCCTGGATGGCGTTCGGCCACCAGAATGCGGCTTCCAGGTAGATGTTCGTCGTGTCGAGGGAAACGGCCGTCGAATCGCCGCCCATGATGCCGGCCAGCGACTCGATTTCCTTGTCGTCCGAGATGACGCCGACCCAGTCGTCGACGTCGACCGTGTTGCCGTTCAAGAGCTTCAGGGATTCACCCTTGCGGCCCCAGCGCACGTCCATGCCGCCGTGGATCTTGTCCAGGTCAAACACGTGCGACGGACGGCCGACTTCCAGCATCACATAGTTCGAGATGTCGACGAGGGCCGACACCGAACGCTGGCCGCTGCGCTCGAGGCGGCGCTTCATCCATTCGGGCGTCGCCGCCCGCGCATTCAGGCCGCGGATGACGCGGCCCGAGAATCGGCCGCACAAGTCCGGCGCGGAAATTTTCACGGGCAGGACTTCGTCCGTGTTCACTTGCGCGGGACGGAATTGCGGCAGCACCATCGGCACGCCGGTCAGGGCCGACACTTCGCGCGCCACGCCCAGCACGGACAGGCAGTCGGCCTTGTTCGGCGTGAGCTTGATCGTGAATTTCAGGTCGTTCAGGCTGAGGTAGTCGCGGATGTTCTGGCCGACGGGCGCGTCTTCCGGCAGCTCCATCAGGCCGCTGCTCTCTTCCGCGATCTGCAGTTCCTTCGCCGAGCACATCATGCCCTGCGATTCCACGCCGCGCAGCTTGCCGACCTTGATCTCGAACGGCTTGCCGTCCGCCCCCGGCGGCAGCACGGCGCCGGCCTTGGCGCAGATCGCCTTCATGCCGGCGCGCACGTTCGGTGCGCCGCAGACGATGTTCAGCAGGGTGCCGGTGCCCACGTCGACCTGGCATACGTTCAGGCGGTCCGCGTTCGGGTGCTTGGCCACTTCCTTGACTTCCGCGACGACGACGTTGGAGAACGGCGGCGCGACCGGTTCGACCTCTTCCACTTCCAGGCCGGACATCGTGAGCAGGTGCGCGAGTTCGTCCGAATTCATCTTCGGATCGACCATGGAACGGAGCCAGTTTTCAGAGAATTGCATATTCGTTTGCCTTCATTTTTATCGAACGTATCCCGTAGGGTGGGCACCCTGTGCCCACCACGCGCTACCGCGACGCATACGGTTGGTGGGCACGGGGCGTCCACCCCGCCCCGATCGATACTTAATTAAATTGCTTGAGGAATCGGAGGTCGCCTTCGTAGAACAGGCGCAAATCGTTGATCCCGTAGCGCAGCATGGTCAGGCGCTCCAGGCCCGAACCGAACGCGAAACCGATGAATTTTTCCGGATCCAGGCCAAAATTGCGGACGACCGTCGGATGCACCTGGCCGGCGCCCGACACTTCCAGCCAGCGGCCCTTGAGCGGACCGGAACCGAAGGCGATGTCGATCTCGGCCGACGGTTCCGTGAACGGGAAATACGACGGACGGAAACGCACCTGCAGGTCGTCCGTCTCGAAGAATGCCTTCACGAAGTTCAGGTACACGCCTTTCAGGTCGGCGAAGCTGATGTCTTCGCCGATCCACAGGCCTTCGACCTGATGGAACATCGGCGAGTGCGTGGCGTCGCTGTCGACGCGGTAGGTGCGGCCCGGCGCGATCACCTTGATCGGCGGCGTGTGCGTGCGCGCGTAGCGCACCTGCATCGGGCTCGTATGGGTACGCAGCAGCAGCGGCTTGCCCGTGCTGTCGTTGCCTTCGATGTAGAACGTGTCCTGCATCGAGCGCGCCGGGTGGTTTTCCGGGCTGTTCAGCGCCGTGAAATTGGTCCAGTCCGTTTCGATCTCGGGGCCGTCGGCCACGTCGAAACCGATCGAGCGGAAGATCTGTTCGACCCGTTCCCAGGTCCGCATGACGGGGTGGATACCGCCCGTCGACCGCCCGCGGCCCGGCAGGGTGACGTCGATGGCTTCCGCATTCAAGCGGGTGAGCAATTGCGCGTTGGCGAGATCCTCGCGGCGGGCCGTCAACGCCTGTTCGATTTTTTCTTTGGCGGCGTTGATCAGGGCACCTTGCGCCTTGCGCTGATCGGGGTCGAGCTTGCCGAGGCCCTTCATCAGTTCGGTCACCTGGCCGGTCTTGCCCAGGTATTTCGCTTTTGCGTTTTCCAGCGCGGCAGCGTCTTGTGCGGCGCCAAAGTCGGACTGGGCCGACGTAACGAGTTGTTCCAGCGCGAGGTTTGCGAGATCCATGCGTGTTCTTTTCCTATTGATGGCGGGAGGCGCCAGAAACAAAAACAGGGCATCGGTCGTGAAACCTTTGCCCCGTCCTTTGCGCATCGGCCACCCTGGGGCGGCGCGATGCTGGTCTTGCGTTCGCTGTCTGAATTAAGCAGCCAGCTTTGCCTTGACGGTGTTCACGATAGCGGCAAAAGCCGGCTTGTCGTTGACAGCCATGTCGGCCAGGACTTTACGGTCCAGTTCAATCGCGGCTTTCTTCAGGCCGTTCATGAATGCGCTGTAGGTCATGCCGTGCGAACGCGAAGCTGCGTTGATACGGGTGATCCACAGGGCGCGGAAAACGCGCTTCTTGTTGCGGCGGTCACGGTATGCGTACTGGCCAGCACGCATGACGGCTTGCTTGGCAATACGGAATACTTTGCTGCGGCGGCCACGATAGCCTTTGGCAAGCGCAAGAACCTTCTTGTGACGGGCACGTGCAGTAACCCCACGTTTTACTCGAGGCATATTAGCTCCTTAGTGTGATGTGAGATTAAGCAGACGGCATCATGCGGTAGACGCTCTGGACGTCGGACGCATTGATGTTGCGGGTGCCACGCAGCTGGCGCTTGTTCTTGGTGGTCTTCTTGGTCAGGATGTGACGCTTGAACGCCATACCCGATTTGACGGTACCACCCGGGCGCACGCGAAAACGCTTTTTCGCGGAGCTTTTGGTTTTCATTTTCGGCATAGTCTTCTGCCCTCTTACAGGCAGCCTCATATGTGACAGGATTGCAGGTGGCAGCAACGCTGCTCTTGGATGCCTACTTTCACTTGTCTCTGCAGCGGAAGCGGGTCCACTACAGTGTTGCCTCCCGTGCCGTTGAGCATGGGAACCGCAGATTCTAGCACAGTTTTATTGGCTTGGTGGGCTCGGGGAGCCCACCCTACGGCAATTTCAATGCCGCGGCGACGTCAAAATGGAATAGTTTGGCGGGCGCAGGGAGCCCGCCCCATCGCGTGCCCACCATTTTTCAGGCCGCACCGTAAACGGAATAGGCCAGGCCCGGGCCGCGGGCGAACCCGGGGCCCGGGCCTGGCCCGTCTTGACTGTCACGGCGAGAGCGAACCCGCGGCGAAGCGGCGAAGAATTATTTCTTCTTCTTCGGCGCAACCACCATGATCATCTGGCGGCCTTCCAGTTTCGGAAACTGTTCGATCTGGCCATACGGCTCGAGGTCGCCGCGCAGGCGTTCCAGCATGCGCGCACCGATATCCTGGTGAGCCATCTCGCGGCCGCGGAAGCGCAGCGTGATCTTGGTCTTGTCGCCTTCTTCCAGGAACTTGATCAGGTTACGCAGCTTGATGCTGTAGTCACCCTCGTCCGTACCCGGACGGAACTTGATTTCCTTGACCTGGATGATTTTCTGCTTCAGCTTCGCTTCGTGCGCCTTCTTCTGCTCCGAATACTTGAACTTGCCATAGTCCATCAGGCGGCAGACCGGGGGAACCGCGTTCGGCGCGATTTCCACCAGATCCACGTTCGCCTCTTCAGCCAGACGAAACGCGTCGGCCAGGCTCACGATGCCCAGCGGTTCGTTGTCTATCCCGTTCAAGCGCATTTCAGGATAGTTGATTTCGCCATTGATGCGATGTCCCGACTTGTCAGTAGCTATGTTGTTTCCTTTGAAAGTAAGATGGATAGTGCCGTCTCAAGGCGTCAGCTGGATGACTTCACCTTGGATGCTACCTCGCCTTGGAGGCGTTCCAGCAGCGCATCGACCGACATGACGCCAAGGTCGACATTGCCGCGAGCGCGAACGGCCACAGTGTTGGCATCCCGCTCTTTATCGCCGACAACTAGGATGTACGGCAGTTTTTGGACGGAATGCTCCCGAATTTTATAGGTAATCTTCTCGTTCCGCAAATCAGCGTGAACACGCAGGCCGGCCGCCTTCAGCTTTGCCTCGACCTGTTTGACGTAGTCGGCCTGCGCATCCGAGATGTTCAGGATGGCAACCTGGACCGGCGCCAGCCACAGCGGCAGCGCGCCCGCGTAGTTCTCGATCAGGATGCCGATGAAGCGCTCCATCGAGCCGACGATCGCGCGGTGCAGCATCACGGGCACCTTGCGGGAATTGTCTTCCGCGACATATTCGGCGCCGAGGCGGCCCGGCATCGAGAAGTCGACCTGCATCGTGCCGACCTGCCACGGGCGGCCCAGGCTGTCCTTCAGGTGGTATTCGATCTTGGGACCGTAGAACGCACCCTCGCCCGGCAGCTCGGTCCAGCTCACGCCGCAGCCGCGCAGGGCGGAACGCAGCGCTGCTTCGGCCTGGTCCCACACCTCGTCGGAACCGATGCGGTTATCCGGACGCAGCGCGATCTTGACGTCGATGTTCGCGAAGCCGAAGTCCTCGTACACCTTCATCGCCTGGGCGTGGAAGGCCACCACTTCCGGGGCAATCTGCTCTTCCGTGCAGAATACGTGGCCGTCGTCCTGGGTAAAGCCGCGCACGCGCATCAGGCCGTGCAGCGCGCCCGACGATTCGTTGCGGTGGCACTGGCCGAACTCGCCGTAGCGCAGCGGCAGGTCGCGGTAGGAACGCAGGCCGGCGTTGTAGATCTGCACGTGGCCGGGGCAGTTCATCGGTTTCAGCGCATAGGTGCGGTTTTCCGACTCGGTCGTGAACATGTTTTCACGATAATTGTCCCAGTGACCGGTCTTCTGCCACAGGGTGACGTCGATGATCTGCGGCGCCTTGACTTCGTTGTAGCCGGTGACTTGGTAGGTCTTGCGCATGTACTGCTCGATCTGCTGCCAGATGGTCCAGCCTTTCGGGTGCCAGAAGATCAGGCCCGGCGCCTCGTCCTGGAAGTGAAAGAAGTCCAGCTGCTTGCCCAGCTTGCGGTGATCGCGCTTCTCGGCCTCTTCCAGCATGTGCAGGTATTGCTCCTGGTCTTCCTTCTTCGTCCAGGCGGTGCCGTAGACGCGCTGCAGCATCTCGTTCTTCGAATCGCCGCGCCAGTACGCGCCGGCCAGCTTCATGAGCTTGAAGACTTTCAGCTTGCCGGTCGACGGCACGTGCGGGCCGCGGCACAGGTCGGTGAACTTGCCTTCGGTGTACAGCGACACGTCCTCGTTCGCCGGGATCGACGCGATGATCTCGGCCTTGTAGTCCTCGCCGATCGATTTGAAATAGGCGACGGCTTCGTCGCGCGGCAGCACCTTGCGCGTCACCGGCTCATCCTTCTTGGCGAGCTCGGCCATCTTCTTCTCGATGGCCTGCAGGTCGTCCGGGGTGAACGGGCGCTTGTACGCGAAGTCGTAGTAGAAGCCGTTGTCGATCACGGGGCCGATCGTCACCTGCGCTTCCGGAAACAGCTCCTTGACGGCATAGGCCAGCAGGTGGGCGGTCGAATGGCGGATGACGTCCAGGCCTTCCGGGTCCTTGTCCGTGACGATGGCCAGGTCGGCATCGTTCTCGATCAGGAACGAGGTGTCGACGACCTTGCCGTCGACCTTGCCGGCCAGCGCGGCCTTGGCCAGGCTCGGGGCGATGCTGGACGCCACCTGGGCGACCGTCACCGGACCTTCGAATTGACGGCTCGAGCCGTCCGGGAGGCGAACATTCAACATTGTGAGCTCCATCGGCGCCATGCGCCCGTTGCGTTTATTAAGTTTGATACTGGAAAATTCTGGACGAAAAAAAACGCGCACCAGGCGCGTTTTTTCAGTGTCGTCGAGCTCCGGTCGATTTCCGGACAAAAGCACACCCTACCGCGTCTAGCGATTCCCCCACAACGTCGTTGTAGTTCGCGGTGTCATAACCGTTTGTGCCTTTCTCGCTCTTACTGACGACAAGAGCGGAAAACCGAAGTTCCCCGCACTGTCTTTTGTGTTCTGGTGGGCGGTGCAGAATTCGAATCTGCGACCCCTTGGATGTCGACCAAGTATTCTAACCAGCTGAACTAACCGCCCGTATGCCGCCATTATAAGGAGTCGGCCGGATATACGCAAGGTGGGACGGCGCGGGCGCCGTGCCGGTATACTCTCGCCTGTTTCTTTTTATTCCATCCTACATGTCCGACCAGTCCGGCTCCTCCGCCCACCTCCACGCCCACCTCGACGGCGACGCCCGCCATGCCCACACGATCGAGGGCCGCAGCCAGAAAGCGATGGCCGTCGCGCTCGGGCTGACCTTGCTGTATGCGGCGGTCGAGGTCGTCAGCGGTTTCCTGTCGAACTCGCTCGCGCTGATCTCGGACGCCGGCCACATGGTGACGGACGCCGCCGCCCTCGGCCTCGCGCTGCTGGCCCAGGTGATCGCGCGGCGGCCGCCGTCCGCGCGCCACTCGTTCGGCTTCGTGCGCGCGGAAGCGCTGGCCGCCTTCGTCAACAGCCTCGCCATGCTGCTGCTCGTGGGCTGGATCGTGTACGAGGCCGCGCAGCGCCTCGCGCATCCGGAATACGTCGCCGGCAAGACCGTGCTGATCGTGGCCAGCATCGGCGCCTGCATCAATATGGCCGTCGCGTGGGTGCTGTCGCGCGACGAGCAGAGCATCAACACCCGCGCCGCCCTCGTCAACGTGCTGGGCGACCTGCTGGGCTCCATCGCCGCCATCGCGGCCGGCGCCGTCATCCACTTCACGGGCTGGGTGCGCATCGACCCGATCCTGTCGATCTTCGTGTCGCTGCTGATCCTCAAGTCGACGGTCGGCATCCTGCGCGAGTCCTACCACTTCCTGATGGAGGGCGTGCCGCACCACATCGACTACCTGCAGATCGGCGCCGACCTGGCCGCCATTGCCGGCGTGCGCTCCGTGCACGACCTGCACGTGTGGGACATGTCGCCCGGCGAGCCCGCGCTCATCGGCCACCTGGAAATCGACGACCTGAACGCCTGGCCCGACGTCCTGCACGCCGTGAAGGAGATGCTGCTCGACAAGCATGGCATCGACCACGTGACGCTGCAACCGGAAACCCGACACTGATCCGACATGCTGTAAGCCACTTCCGACCCGGCCTCGGGGCACACGCCGATAGCCCAGCCGCGCTCACCCTGCGGATAATCGGTCCATGCCTACCCCATCCGATCTCGCCACCGCCCACGTGTACGACACCCTGATCGTCGGCGGCGGCCCGGGCGGCCTCACCGCCGCCATCTACCTGCGCCGCTTCACGCGCAACGTCGCGCTCGTCGACAAGGGCAACAGCCGGCTGCGGCTGATCCCCGTCTCGCACAACTACCCCGGCTTTCCCGACGGCGTGCCCGGCCACATCCTGCTCGCCAACCTCACGACGCAGCTTGCACGCTACGGCGGCAGCGTGATGCCGGGCGAGGTGAACGACCTGCGCATCGAGGACGGCCTGTTCGCCGCGGACTACGTGCCCGATGGCGCGCAAGACGCCGTCACGATCCGTGCCCACACGGTGGTGCTGGCGACGGGCGTCACCGATGGCGGCCTGCCGATCGAGAACTGGCGCGAGGCCGTCGCGTTCGGGTCCGTGCGCCTGTGCCCCGTGTGCGACGGCTTCGACGTGATCGACAAGCACATCGCCGTCGCGACGGCCGCCGTGAATCCGGTCGGCCACGCGCTGTTCATGCGCACGTTCAGCGCGGACGTGACCTTGTTCGAACGCGGTTCGCCGTCGATGCTGGGCGACGACGACCGCCGCCGCCTCGTTGCTGCCGGCGTGCGCTACGTCGATTCCCCGCTGTTGTCCGTCACGCTCGACGCATCGATGAAGCCCGTGCTGCACACCGGCGACGGCCGGGCCCACGAGGCCGACGTGTTCTATCCGATGCTGGGCGAGACGGCGCGCTCGGGCCTCGCCGCGACGCTAGGCGCGCGCACGGCGCAATGCGACGAGATCGTCGTGGGCGAGCACCAGGAAACGACGGTGCCCGGCCTGTACGCGATCGGCGACGTGGTCGTGGGCCTGAACCAGATCGCGGTCGCGACCGGCCAGGCCGCGCGCGCGGCCGTGCGCATCCACAACCAGCTGCCGCCCGCGCTGCGGCCGCCCCGGCCCCACCTGGAAGCGGCACCGGGCACCAGCGCCTAGGGTCCATGACCGACCAAAGGCCAGCGGCATCGAGTTTTTACGTCGTTTCCGCGCAGGCGGGAACCCAAGTTCGAGAGCCCGCCCGCGCAAAATCCGGTTCCCGCCAAATGGAGCCGACATCGCGCTTGTTACCGCGTACCGCTCGGATAGACCCCGCCCTCGCGCGCCCGATATCGGGGTCGCACGACGACGCGGCCCGTGTCGTCCGCGTCAGCGAATCAGCCCTGCCCCGCCAGTTCGATGCGGCGCCGGATGCGTTCCACCGCGGCCGCGTCGCCGGCCGCGCGGGCACGCTGTTCCTGCACGCCCAGCCAGGCCAGCAGCGGCCGGCGCCAGCCCTGGCCCGACGCCGTGTCCACGGCCGTCCCGATGTCGGCCGGCGTGATGCGGCCCGCCTTCAGCAGCGCGCCCGCCGCGACGAGGCGCGCGAGCGGATCGGCGACGCCGGCCAGCGAGCCGCTCGCCACGACGCCGCGGTGCTGCTCCGGCAGCAGGGCCGCGTCGAGGCCTTGCCAGCGGCCGTCCAGGTAGGCGGCATATGCGCGCTGGGCCGGCGTGGCGTCGGACGCCAGCGCCGCGAAACCCGAGCAATCGTAGGCCAGCGCCGCGGCCCGCACGCCGCAGCGCACCAGCTCGGCCTGGGCGACGACGTCGAACCGCCCCGTGCTGGCGCTCGCGCGGCGCGCGCGCGCGAACTCGGCGTCGGCCGCCTGCGAATCGCCGCGCAGCCAGTCGTCCGTGTAGCCGTCGAGAGAACTCCTGGCATCGCCTTGCCACGCGGGCGGCTGCGGCTGGCTGGCGCAGCCGGCCAGCGCGGCGGCGGCGATCATCATGATGAGCGGCTTGGCGGTCATGGCAGCTTGATCTCCGTGTCGTGCTTGAACGGCCATTTGCGGTTGATCTCGTCGACGAGGCGGTTCACCTTGCGCAGGCTCGCATCGACTTCGCCGCGCAGCCGGCCCAGGTCCTCGGTGGCGGCGTGCGCGTTCTTGCCGACGGCCTGGGCCTCGGCCAGCACGGCATCGGCCTTCTGCAAGGTGCCGCGCGCGTCCGCCAGCAGGCCGTTCAGTTCGCGGATGGCGCCCTGCGTATCGTCCATCACGCCGTTCTTGCCGAACACGCGCTGGTCGGTCTTGGCCAGCAGCGTGTCCACGCGGTGCAGGGTCTGCAGCAATTTTTCCGCCTCGGCGTCGCCGCCCAGCGCCGTGCCCAGCACGCCGTAGCGGCCCGTCAGGCGGCCGGAGAGCGCGTCGACGTTGGCGAGCGCATTGCCGATGTGGGAATCGGAGCGCGTCATGGCCTCCAGGTTTTCCAGCAGCGTGCGCGCGGTCGCCAGCAGGCGCGGGATCTCGGCCGCGGCGTCGCCCCGCAGCACGGGACGGCGGGCGTGGTCGGGCAGCGGCGGATCGGTCAGCACGCCGCTGTAGGCGCGCAGCCGGGTCTCGCCGACGACGCTGCGCTCGAGCGTGAACACGCTGGTCGTGCGCAGCCATTTCGCATCGTCCTTCGGGATGTCGACGATGACGTCGACCTTGCCGTCCTGGCCCAGCCGGACCTGGCGCACGCGCCCGATCGGAAAGCCGGCGAAGCTCATGTCCATGCCCGGGATCACGCCCTCGGAATCGTCGGCCACCAGCACCAGTTCCTGCGTCTGTTCGAACACGCCGCGCGCGTACATCACGTACAGGAAGAAGGCGGCGATCAGCGCGCCGATCACGACGAGCAGGATCACGGCCTTGGCTTCCACGTGCTTCGGTTCGTCCGGCGGGCCATCCGCCATGCGGTTCTTGTCGTTATCGGTCATGGGTCGTCATCAGATGTATTTCACGGCCAGCGAACTGGCCTCGATCAGCAGCAGCACGAACAGCAGCCGCAGCGCGCCCGGCTGCACGTTCGTGCGCAGCCGCCGCGGGCGGCGCAGCAGTTCCAGGATGGCGGCGCTCGGGATCACGGCCACCGCGAGCCCGAACAGCACCGTCTTGAACACGAAGCCGAGGGTCACGGTCGGGTCGAACACGCGGCCGACCGTGCGCGTATAGTCCGGCAAGCCCCACGGCGACAGGCCGTACACATTCAGGTAGGCCAGCACGAGGACGATGGTGCTCGACACCATCGCGAGGCTCAGCACGGAAAACGCATTGGCGATCACCTGCGGCACGAGGTCGCGGCGCAGGCGGCGCAGCGTCTCGGCCGTCGCCTCGCCGGCCGGCACGCCGCTGCGCGCGAGGCCCATGGCGCCGGCGTCGAACGCCATGCCGGCGCGCAGCGCGGCGAACATCGCGGCCGACAGCGGGAGCAGTTCGAGCACCAGCACCCGCACGACCATCTCCAGCGCGTAGCGCGACAGGCCGTAGCTCTGCGCCGTGACGAGCACGATGCGGATGATGACGAGGCTCACGAGCGCCGTCAGCAGCGTGAACCAGGGCAGCACCTGCCACGTGCTCGCATGGATGTAGCGCGACGTGGCCAGGCGGTTCGCGCGGTGGTAGGTGGATGGCGTCAGCGCCATCACGAGCGCCACGGCGCCCAGGTGCAGCATGGCCCACCAGCTGGCGGCGTAGCGCGCGGCGAGGTGCCCCCAGAGGCGCGGTTTGATGTACAAGAGCGAAGTCATCGACATGTCTGCATTGTTGGGTGGGCGGCCTCCGCCCACGCGCAACGCGAACGAATTCCATACGTCACGCGTGGGCACGGGGTGCCCACCCTACGTCCTCCTGGCCTCGTGCACACCCTTGACCTCGCCGATCGCGGCGAGGGCTTTCTGCAACTGGCCGGTGGAGCTGATCTCCGCCGTGAACACCATCTTCGCGAACCCCTTGCTGCTCTGGGTGTTCACGCCGATCACGTTGATCTTCGAGATGGCCAGCACTTCCGAGATATCGCGCAACAGGCCCTGGCGGTCGCTCGCGTGGATGAAGATATCGACCGGGAACACCGTCTCCTGTCCGGTCGCGCCCCATTCCGTCTCGAGCACGCGTTCCGGGTTGCGGGACGCCATCTCGGCGAAGTTCTTGCAGCTGGCGCGGTGGATCGATACGCCCTTGCCGCGCGTGACGAAGCCCACGATCGGGTCCGGCGGCGCCGGCTTGCAGCAGCGCGCCAGCTGCGTCATCAGCCCTTCGGTGCCGACGACCAGCACGCCCGACTTGGCGCCCTGCTCCACGCTCGATGCGCGGCTCTTGTTGACGACCGCCTCGTCGGCGAGGGGCGCCGCCGGCGCGCCGGTGTCGTGCAGCGCCGCTTCCACGTGGCGCAGGCTGAATTTTTCCTTGCCGACGGCGATGAACAGGTCGTCGACCTTCGCGAACCCCAGCTTGTGCGCCAGCGCGTCCAGGTTGACCGCCGTCTTGCCTTCGCGCTGCAGCGATTTCTCGACGAGCGCGCGGCCGTGGCCGAGCGTCTCGGCCAGTTCCAGCGCGTGGAACCAGGCGCGGATCTTCGAGCGCGTGCGGCTGCTGACGGTATAGCCGGGGCTGAGCCAGTCGCGCGACGGTCCCTGGCTGCCGGCCGGGCCTTTCGCCGTGATGACTTCGCACGTCTGGCCGTTCTTCAGCGGCGTGTTCAGCGGGACCATCACGCCGTCGACCTTGGCGCCGCGGCAGCGGTGTCCCACCTCGCTGTGCAGGTGGTAGGCGAAGTCGATCGGGGTCGCGCCGACCGGCAGCTCGAGCACGCGCGCCTGCGGCGTCAGCACGAAGATGCGGTCGTCCAGCGTCGTGGATTTCAGTTTCTCGACCCACTCGCGCTGCAGCTCTTCCTGGCCCGTGACGGCGCTCGCGACCTCCGTCTTCCACGCCAGCAGCTGGCGCAGCCAGGCGATCTTCGCGTCGTATTCCTGGCTCTTGAAATTGGAGCCGCCTTCTTCCTTGTAGCGCCAGTGCGCGGCCACGCCGTATTCGGCGAAGTTGTGCATCTCATGGGTGCGGATCTGCACTTCCAGCGGGCGCCCGTCCTCGGCGGTGACGACCGTGTGCAGCGACTGGTAGCCGTTCGCCTTCGGGCGCGAGATGTAGTCGTCGAACTCTTTCGGGATCGGCGTCCAGATGTTGTGGACGACGCCCAGCACCGTGTAGCAGGTCTTGATGTCGTCGACGATCACGCGGAACGCGCGCACGTCGTACAGCTCGGAGAAGTCGAGCTCCTTGCCGCGCATCTTCTTCCAGATGCTGTAGATGTGCTTGGGCCGGCCGAAGACCTCGGCCTTGATGCCGGCGGCCGCGAGCTCCTTCTGCAGGCGCCCGATGGACGACTGCACGAAGCTCTCGCGCAGCATGCGCTTCTCTTCGAGCATCTTGGCGATGCGTTTATAGGTGTCCGGCTCCATCATCCGGAACGACAGGTCTTCCAGTTCCCATTTCAGCTGGAAGATGCCGAGCCGGTTGGCGAGCGGCGCGTACAGGTCCAGCACTTCGCGGCCGTAGTTGCGCGTGACGTCGTCGAAGCGCTTGTGCTCCGCGAAGAATCGCAGCGCGATCACGCACGACGCGAGGCGGATCAGCACCACGCGCATGTCGCTGGCCATCGCCAGCAGCATCTTGCGCAGGGTCTCGACCTGGGCCATCGCCTCCTGCGCCGCATTCTTGCCGCGCCCGACGGGGGCCTGGGCCGCCGTCAGGTCGCGCAGGCGGATCAGCTGGTGCACGCCGCGCACCATGTCCGCCACTTCCTTGCCGAAGCGCTCCTCGAGCGCCTCGGCCACGCCCGGCTCCACGATGGCCAGCTCGAACAGCAGGCCGGCCATGCGGGTCTCGGCATCGCTGCCGAGCAGTGCGAGCGTACCGCCCACCCCCAGCGAAAACTCGAACGCGCTCTGGCCGGTCGCGGCCGTGCGTTCGCCATACGACGCGGCGGCGAAATCCAGCGCGCCGCTTACGCGCGCGCAGTCGTCGGGGCCGAGTCCGTGGACCAGCTGGGTGGTGGCGTCGCCGAGCGCGACAATCGATACCATCGACGGTCTTTACGCCTGGGCGGCAACGATGACGAATTCGATCAGGCAGGCCGGATCGGCCAGCTTGGCTTCGACGGTCGCGCGCGGCGGGGTGGCGCCCGGCACGACCCATGCTTCCCACACCGTGTTCATGGCCGGGAAGTTGGCCATGTCGGTGATGTAGATCCGGGTGGAGAGGATGCGCGACTTGTCGCTGCCGGCCTCGGCCAGCAGGCGGTCGACGTGGCCCAGCACTTCGCGCGTCTGGCCGATGATGTCCTGCGTGGTGTCGCTCGCGACCTGGCCGGCCAGGTACACCGTACCGTTGTGGATGGCGACTTCGGACAGTCGTTTGCCTACGTGCAGTCGTTTGATTTCCATGCTTTTCTCTAAATGTAAAACGTGGCCTTGCGGCCGTTTCGCCCGGCCGTGGAGCCGAACACCTCCGGCTTGCTTCAGCCGGTCAAAAATTCCCTTGCGATCGCGATCTGCGCCGGCTGCAGGAACGTGGGCGCGTGCCCCACGCCCGCGATTTCGACCAGCCGCGGCTGCGGCCCGCGCCGCGTCATCTCTTCCGCCGTCGCGCGCGACAGCAGGTCGGACAGTGCGCCCCGCACCAGCAGGGTCGGGCAGCGGATCGCGTCGTACGCCGCCCACAGCCGCGCCTCGTCCCTGGCTACCGTCTCCGGCGTCAGCGCCTTGAACGGCGCCGCCAGGCCGCGATCGTAATGGAGTATCCACTGGCCGTCCGGCTGCTGCACGAGCACGTCGCGCGCCAGCTTGTCCCATTCGGCGTCGCTGTGCGGGCCGAACGGCGTGGACACCCCCCGCACGAACGCGGCCCCTTCCCCGAAGGTGCGAAAGCGGAGGTCCTGGCCGATATAGTCGCCGATGCGCGCCATCGCCACCGGGTCCAGCACGGGCCCGATATCGTTCAGCACCATGCGGCGGATCGGGCTGCCTTCCAGCGACGCCAGGCCGATGCCGATCAGGCCGCCCATCGACGTGCCGAACCACGCGACGCCTTCATCGTCCGCGCCCGCCGTGACGCGCGCGATCAGGGTCACCATGTCGGCCACGTATTGCGGTATGACGTACAGCGCCGGATCGCGCAACCGGCCCGAGCGCCCGCGCCCCACGACGTCCGGGCACACGACGCGGTAGCGGTCGGACAGCGCCCGCGCCAGCGCGTCGAAATCGTCGGCCACGCGCGTCACGCCGTGCACGCAGACGAGCACCTTCGTATTGCCGGGGTCGCCCCACTCCTTGTACGCCATGCGGTGCAGGCCGGCGGGCGAGCTGCACAGCACGGATTTCATCCTCGGTTCGCTCATTTTCCAGTCCCGACGTTCACCATGCATCCGCCCGGAACATATCAACGTCCCGAGGGGCCGCCAACATTTTACCCGGCGGACCGATTAGAATTCTACCAAGTCTGGCCCGGGACCACCGGCATTCCATAGAAACTGTCCACGAGAAAGAGGATCGAATGACATCCACCATGTTAAGCGGCAAGACTGCGCTCGTCACCGGCTCGACGTCGGGCATCGGTCTCGGCATCGCACGCGCGCTGGCCGAGCAAGGCGCCAACATCGTCTTCAACGGCTTCGGCGACGCGCAGCAGATCGAAAAGCTGTACACCGACGTCGGCCAGGAATTCGGCGTGCAGACCGCTTACCACAACGCCGACATGTCACAGCCGGACCAGATCGCGGCGATGATGGCGTTCGCGGGCGAAAAATTCGGCGGCGTCGACATCCTCGTCAACAACGCCGGCATCCAGTACGTCGCGAACGTGGAGGACTTCCCCGTCGAGAAATGGGATGCGATCATCGCCATCAACCTCAGCTCGGCCTTCCACACGAGCCGCCTGGCCCTGCCGTACATGAAGCGCAAGAACTGGGGCCGCATCATCAACCTGGCGTCGGCCCACGGCCTCGTCGCATCGGCGCAGAAATCGGCGTATGTCGCCGCCAAGCACGGCCTCGTCGGCCTGACCAAATCGACCGCGCTGGAAACCGCCCCGACCGGCGTCACCTGCAACGCGATCTGCCCGGGCTGGGTCTTGACGCCGCTCGTGCAGAAGCAGGTCGACGACCGCGCCGCGCGCGAAGGCGTCAGCAACGAACAGGCCAAGAGAAACCTGCTGCTCGAAAAGCAGCCGTCGGGCGAATTCGTCACGCCGGAAGAGCTGGGCGCACTGGCCGTGTTCTTCTGCAGCCCTGCCGCGAACCAGGTGCGCGGCGTCGCGTGGAATATGGACGGCGGCTGGGTCGCGCAATAAATGGACGAGTCCATCGACGGGTCGGACTTTGACATCGCCGGCCTGCACGACGCCTGCCTGGAACTCGCCCACGTCGTGCTGGCCGCCAGCCGGCCGCAGGTGTCGCGCGACATCCTCGAAACGCTGGCCGACCGCTTCGAACGCGAAGCGGCCGACTTCGCCCTGCTCGTCGGCAACGCCGGCCGCGACACCGCGCTGCTGGCGCGCGCCGTGCACTACCTCGCCGACGCCCACGCGCTGCCGCTGATGGGCACCGACATGGAATGGTTCCGCCAGGCCCTCGCCTGCCTCGTCGAACTGGCCGTGCCCGGCATCGCGCTGTCGCCGAAGGGCGCGGCGTTTCTTCACGACGTCGAGACCGGCATCGCGCAATCGCTGCACGACCTGGACTGAGACTGACGTTCAGCGCGCCCGACCGGATGCCGTTTGCGGCTCGGTCTGGTGCAGATCCTCGATCGCCTTCCGGTATTCCCGCGACGCCTTCAGCCGGTCCAGGTAGCGGATCGCGCGGCGCTTGTCCATGCCGATCGAATACTCGAGCGCGCCGCGCGCGCCGCAATAGGCCCAGCAGCTTGCGGGAGCATCGGGCGTCGCCCGGTCCGTGATCGTCAACTTGCCGTGTCCGACACCGACCTTCAGCGCGCACCGGGGATCCTGCGGCAACGGCAACGGCGACGACGCCGAGTTTGCTGTGACTGGGCCGGTTATTCAGCGAACCGAGGTCCGGATATCTGTCCCGCCGTTGCGGTTTTCCACAATAGCCGACCCAGATATTTTGCGTAATGATGACGGTGTTACTAATAACGCATGAAGCCTCGTCATGAAAAAACCATTCTATAAAGTCCTTTATGTCCAGGTATTGTTTGCGATTATCGTGGGCGTCCTGCTGGGCGTCTACGATCCGGGCGTCGCAACCGCGATGAAGCCGCTGGGAGACGGCTTCGTCAAACTGATCAAGATGATCATTGCCCCAGTCATTTTCTGCACCGTCGTCGCCGGTATCGCCGGCATGCAGGACATGAAAAAGGTCGGCCGCGTCGGCGGCAAGGCCCTGCTCTACTTCGAAATCGTCTCGACCTTCGCGCTGGCCATCGGCCTGATCGTCGCCAACGTCATCAAGCCGGGCGCCGGCTTCAACGTCAACGCGGCCACGCTGGACACGCACTCGATCGCCCAGTACACCGACAAGACCAAGTCGCTGAACACCGTCGACTTCCTCATGAACATCATCCCGCACACGTTCGTGGATGCGTTCGCCAAAGGGGAAATCCTGCAGGTGCTGTTCATCGCCATCCTGTTCGGCTTCGCGCTGTCGATGATGGGTGAACGCGGCCGTCCGCTGACCCGCTTCATCGACGACATGTCGCACGCCATCTTCGGCGTCGTGAACATCATCATGAAAGCCGCCCCGATCGGTGCCTTCGGCGCCATGGCCTTCACCATCGGCAAATACGGCGTCAAGGCGCTGATCCCGCTGGCATCGCTCGTCGGTTCGTTCTACCTGACCTGCGTCCTGTTCGTCGTGATCGTGCTGGGTGCCATCGCCCGCTTCACCGGCTTCTCGATCTTCCGCTACCTCGCCTACATCAAGGAAGAGCTGCTGATCGTGCTGGGCACGAGCTCGTCGGAAAGCGCCCTGCCGGCCCTGATGCGCAAGCTGGAAAAGATGGGCTGCCCGAAATCCGTCGTGGGCCTCGTCGTCCCGACCGGCTACTCGTTCAACCTGGACGGCACCAACATCTACATGACGATGGCCGCCCTGTTCGTCGCCCAGGCCACGAACACCGACCTGACGCTGACGCAGGAACTCACGATCCTGTTCGTGGCGATGCTGACCTCGAAAGGCGCGTCGGGCATCACCGGCGCCGGCTTCATCACGCTGGCCGCGACCCTGGCCGTCGTGCCGACGATCCCGGTGGCCGGCATGACCCTGATCCTCGGCATCGACAAGTTCATGAGCGAATGCCGCGCCCTCACCAACATCATCGGCAACGGCGTCGCCTCGATCGTCGTGTCGAAATGGGAAGGCGAGCTGGACCAGGAACGCCTGACCGCCGAACTCAAGAATCCGAGCCCGGACGACGCCACCGGCGACCTGCATCCGGTCCGCGAAGCGGCCTGATCCGCACGAGCGCAACGATTCCTCGTTCAGACGCCGGGTTCGCCCGGCGTTTTTTTTCGCGCAGCGCATTCATGGCGGCGCGCCGGGACATCCCCTCGTGTCACCGTGCGTGCCTGGGCGCATTTTCCAGGCGGAAGATGACGTCGACGGGCTGGCGCAGCTTGAGCGCCGGGACCGCCAGCAGTTGTTCGCGGTCCACGTCCTGGGCGCGCGCATCGCCCGCGGTGCGCGCGTGGCGGAAATCGTCGCGCTCCAGGCCCATCGCCGTACCCAGGTTCTTCAGCATATCCGGCGTCGCCGCCATCACCCCGCCGACGCGCCGCCCGAATGCGGCCGCCATCACCTCGGCCCGGCGGCGCGCGTCCTGGATCGCCTGCGTCATGAGTTCGTCGTTGATACGGTCCATGTCGCTGCGGTCGAAGGCCGACGCGAAGCCGTCGAGGTTCGGCTTGCCGAGCAGGCCGCCGGCCAGCGGCGCCCAGTTGGCGAGGTTGCGCACGTTGATATGGACGTCGCAGCGCAGTTCGTACGCGGGCGCGCCGTTCGCGGCCCGGTCGTCCTTGCGAACGCTCTGGCGCACTTCGCGGACGGCGGCGTCACTGTCCTCCATGCCCAGTTGCCGCATCAGGGCACGCACTTCTCCCACGCGCGTTTCGAGGACGGTTCGGGCCGCGGCCGGGTCGGCGTCGGTGGCCACGATTTCGAAGTCGAGACTGCCGATGTCGGGCACGACGGCCTGGAAGGCGCTGCCGGTGACATGCACGAACGGGTACGCGGGGACGGGCGTGGCGCGGGCCGCGCCGGTGGCCAGCAGGAGGACGAGAACGGCAATGCGCAGACGGGTTTTCAGCATGAAGGCTCCAACGGTGGATGGGCTCGGCAATGTGTAGACAACCATGTCTATGTTAGTGCGCCAAGCAAGCCCATGGCAAGCGGAACGGCGAAAAATAAACTTGTAGACAAGTCGTTCTAGACAAGCTAGTCTAGATTTATCGACCACGTTCCGCAAGACTGCCATGACCACATCCCCCGCCCTGCCGAGGCCGACGCCGGCCGAACTCGACCTGTTGCAAGTGTTGTGGCCGCTCGGCTCGGCCACGGCGCGCCAGGTCCACGAGGACATCATCAAGGAACGCCCGGACGTCACGTACGCGACCGTGCTGCGCCTGATGCAGATCATGCACGCCAAAGGTTTATTGATCCGCGACGAGAGCGAACGGTCTCACGTCTACGCACCGGCCCAGGCGCAGGACGCGCTGCAGACGAATCTGCTCAAGGACCTGATGCACCGCGCCTTCGCCGGCTCGGCGAAGGCACTCGTACTGGCCGCCCTCAAGAGCGGCATTTCGAAAAAGGAGCGCGATGAGATCGAACAACTGCTGAAAGACGAGGACGAGCAATGAGCGCCGGGCTTGCCGGTGGGCTGCTGACCATGCTGTTGCCCACGCATCTACTCGCGCCGCTGCACCTGCCCGCGCTTGCTCCCGCCTTCGTGGCGAGCCTCGGCTGGACGCTGCTGCACTTCGTCTGGCAAGGGACGCTGGTCGGCTGCGCGACGGCCGTGCTGCTCGTGGCGCTGCGCAATGCCCGGCCGGAAAGCCGCTATGCCCTGGCGTGCGGCGCGCTGCTGCTCTGCATCGCCTGGCCGGTGGCCGACCTCGTGCTGATGCTGCAGGACGGCCGCGATATCCCGGCGGTGCGCCTGCTGCCGCTGGTGCCCGCGCCGGACGCGGCACTGCAGGACGCGGCCGGCGTGTTCGGCTGGCTGCAGCGCCATCTCGACACGATCGTCGGCGCGTGGGCGGCCTGCGCGGCGGCATTCGGGCTGCGCATGGCCCTCGGGCTACTGTGGATCGGACATGGCGCGGGTGCGGACGACGGCACGGCACGGGGCGACGCTTCGGAACGTCGCGATGGCGAACGCGCCTGGCAGGCCCGCCTGTCGCAACTTGCCGCCCGTGCCGGCATGGTGCGCCACCTGCGCCTGCGCATCGTCGACAGCCTTGCGAGCCCGATCACGGCCGGTTGCTGGCGACCCATCGTGCTCGTGCCGGCCGCGCTCGTGACGGGCATGCCGCCCGCCCTGCTCGAGGCGCTGCTGGTGCACGAACTGGGCCACGTGCGGCGCCACGACTACCTCGTCAACCTCGCGCAGAACGTGATCGAGGCCCTGCTGTTCTATCATCCTGCCGTGTGGTGGATCTCGCGGCGCATCCGCCACGAGCGCGAGCTGATTGCCGACGATTTCGCCGCGCGCCTGCTTGGCGAACCGCGCCGCCTGGCGCGGGCGCTGTCCGAGCTGGAGCGCCTGCAGTTCTCGCGCCACCACCTGGCACAGGCCGCGACAGGTGGCGACCTCGCGTCGCGCATCCGCCGCCTGCTGCGTCCCGATCGGCAGGCGCTGGACTGGCGTGCCGCGCTGCCCGGGCTGAGCCTCATGCTGGGTCTCGTGGTGGCCTGCGCCGCGGGTGCCCACGCATTGTCGTCCCGCAGCGGCACGGACCGTCCGGCGGCCGTCGCTGCGACAGCCGTCGCTGCAGCGGCCGTCGATGCGGCAGCCGTCGATGCGCCAGCCATCGCGGCGGCCGACGTGTCGCGCCGTGCCACCATGGACTTCACCTCCTGCCGCAAGCCGCAATACCCGAAGGCCGACATCGCGGCCGGACACGAAGGCGCCGTCATCGTGGGATTCCGCCTCGACGCCGCCGGCGCCGTGATGGAGTCGAAGATCCTGCAGTCGAGCGGCTACGCCAGTATGGACGAGGCGGCGCGCGGCGCGCTGCATCGATGCCGGTTCAAGCCCGCACTGAGCCACGGCCGGCCCGTACCGACGTGGACACCCGTCAAGTACATCTGGACGCTCGCATGAGGCGGCGCCTTCCCGAACTGGAGGTCATCAGTTCCCATTCAACCGGGCCTCGGCCCAAAGGAGAAACCATGTTCAGCATCGTCCGCACTGTCCGTTCCACCTTGGGCTGCCCGCCCGTCCCGGCATCGTTCTACGTGGCCGGCGTCGCGTTCGCCTGCGCTGCTGCGGCACAGGCCGCGTCGAGTCCGCCGGCCGACGACAGCGCCGTGACCGCCAGGGCGACACTCGAGTTTAGGAGCTGCGCCAAACCACAGTACCCAAAAGCCGACCTGCAGGGCCACCACGAGGGCGCGGTCACCCTGGGCTTTCTGGTGGACGAGAACGGCCGGGTGAAGGATTCGAAGGTCATGGAATCGAGCGGCTTCGCGACACTGGACGAGGCCGCGCGCACGGCGCTGGCGACATGCGGCTTTCGCCCCGCGCTCGACAACGGCAAGCCTGTGCAGCAATGGACCAGCGTGAAATACGTGTGGACCCTGCGCTGAACGGAAGCGTTTGGAAGAGAAACGGGCGGCGGCGTTGCGGCGCCGCCCGCGGCGGCCTCAGACGGCCGATACGTCCAGTTCGGCCGACGTGGCGGCCACGACCTCATCCTTGCTGACGCCCGGCGCCAGTTCGACCAGCCTGAGGCCGGTGTCCGTGACGTCGATGACGCCGAGGTCGGTGATGATGCGGTCGACGACGCCGACGCCCGTCAGCGGCAGCTCGCATTTCTTGAGGATCTTGTGGCTGACCGAGCCGTCCTTGCTTGTGGCCACGTGTTCCATCACGACGACGACGCGCTTGACGCCGGCCACGAGGTCCATCGCGCCGCCCATGCCCTTGACCATCTTGCCCGGGATCATCCAGTTGGCCAGATCGCCCTTGGCCGACACCTGCATCGCGCCGAGGATCGCCAGGTTGATCTTGCCGCCGCGGATCATGCCGAAGGAATCGGCCGAGCTGAAGTAGGCAGCGCCCGGCAGCGCGGTCACGGTCTGCTTGCCGGCATTGATCAGGTCGGCGTCCACTTCAGCGTCGGTCGGGAACGGGCCGATGCCCAGCAAGCCGTTTTCCGACTGGAGGAACACTTCGATGTCCTTGGGGACGTAGTTCGCCACCAGCGTGGGCAGGCCGATGCCCAGGTTCACGTAGAAACCGTCCTGCAGTTCCTTGGCCGCGCGCGCGGCCATTTCATCACGAGTCCATGCCATGTCTGTCTCCCTGGTCTTATGCTTGACGCACGGTGCGCTGTTCGATGCGCTTTTCCGGCGTCGGGTTGTGAACGATGCGGTGCACGAAGATGCTCGGGGTATGCACCTGGTCCGGATCGATCTCGCCGATCTCGACCAGTTGCTCGACTTCCGCGATGCAGACCTTGCCCGCGGTGGCCACGTTCGGGTTGAAGTTGCGTGCCGTCTTGCGGAACACGAGGTTGCCGGCGCGGTCGGCCTTCCAGGCCTTGACGAGCGACACGTCGGGCACGAGCGAACGCTCCATCACGTACATCTCGCCGTCGAATTCGCGGGTCTCCTTGCCTTCCGCGACGATGGTGCCGTAGCCGGTCTTGGTGAAGAAGGCCGGGATGCCGGCGCCGCCGGCGCGCAGCTTCTCGGCCAGCGTGCCCTGCGGCGTGAATTCCAGTTCGAGTTCGCCGGCCAGGAACTGGCGCGCGAATTCCTTGTTCTCGCCCACGTACGAGGCGATCATCTTCCTGATCTGGCGCGTCGCGAGCAACTGGCCGAGGCCGAAGTCGTCGACGCCGGCGTTGTTCGAGATGGCCGTCAGGTCCTTGGCGCCGGAATCGCGCAGCGCGGCGATGAGCGCCTCCGGAATGCCGCACAGGCCGAAACCGCCCACGGCGATGGTCTGGCCGCTTGCCACGACCCCTTCCAGCGCGGAGCGCGCATCAGGATACACTTTGTTCATACCCGTCCCTTTGGTTATTGAGCTCTACAGCAGAGTAGAATTCGAGAATAGAATACGCCCCTCCAAAGCACAATACCGTAGAAATACCGGCAAGCGTTTCCTGCAGGGACGCGACTACCATCAAATGAACGCATCATACGCCATCGATTACGAGATGATTTTCCAGCACGCGCCCGTCGGCATGTGCATCTCGGTGAACCGCGTGATCCAGTCCTGCAACCACGCCCTGGCGGCGATGTTCGGCTATCCGCGCACGCATCTGGACGGCCAGTCGTTCTCGGTACTCTATCCGACCATGGACGAGTTCCTGCGCACGGGCGACCGCATCATCCCGATCATGAACGCGAAGGGCCGCTACTCGGACGAGCGCATCATGCGGAGAGGCAACGGGGAATTGTTCTGGTGCCACGTGACGGGCCGCGCGCTCGACCCGGCCGAGCCGCTGGGCGCCGGCGTGTGGACGTTCGAGGACGTCAGCGAAAAGCGTCCCGTGACGGCCGAGCTGACCCCGCGCGAGCGCGAGATCGCGGCCCTGCTCGTCGAAGGCAAGACGAGCAAGGTGATCGCGCGCGAGATCGACCTGTCGCCGCGCACGGTGGAGATGCACCGTGCCAAGCTGATGCGCAAGTTCTCGGCGTCGACGTCGTCGGAACTCGTGCACAAGCTCGTGGGCATGTCGCGCTGACGCCGCGCGCTTCAGGATTCAAGCTGCGTCACCTCCACCGAGCCGGATGAAGTCGAGCCTGGGTGCGGCCGCGAGCGGCCGGGCGCAGCGCACGGCCAGCACCCATCCAGGGTGCATGTAAACATGGTCAGCGGCGGATGCCTGTCCCAGCTTGATGCCAGCCTCGAGCAGGCACCAATGCCGATAGAAGGCTTGCACGCGGGCCCCGTCCGTGCAGGCGCGCACCGCCGCGGCCGTCGCGGGATCGAATGCCTGTTCGGCGAGCGCGAGGATATCGCGCGCGGTATCGATGCGTTCGATGTCGAGGCCAACGGGAGAATCCAGGCTGGCCACGCAGGCGACCCACGGCCCGCTGTGCGACATACTGAAGCCGACTGCAGGCAAACCGCCGCCGACGAGCGCGGGCGCATTGCCCGGGCGCTCGCACAGCGCGACATCGGCCGGCGCCAGCCCCAGCAGATGCGCGATCATGCGCCTCAGCAGTGCTCGCCCCGCGATGAACTGGCGGCGCCGCTGCGGACGCATGAAGCGCTCGCAACGGTACCGCTCCGACGCGCCGAGCCAGCCCGCATAGAACGCGAGGGCGGCCTCACCGAGCGCATCGGTGTCGGCCACCCAGAGCAAGGTACCGGTGGCCGCGGGCGCGGTCTTCACGCGCGGCCGGCCGGGCTCACGGCTTCACCTTGACGAATTCGCCCTTCAGCGCCACGCCCGACATGATCGCCCCGTCGTGGCATTCGAACTGCGTTTCGCTCGACATTTCCACGTTCCTGTAATTGCTGACGATATTGATCACGGCATTGGCGCCCAGTTCGCGGGCGCGCTGCTGCAGGCGCAGCATGGCCGACAGGAATGCCCAGTTGCAAGACGTCTCGGGCGACTTGCCGAACGAATTGGTCTTCTGGCTCGTCTTGTCCGCACCGAGGCGCTCGAGCACGGGTGGCGTCGCCTGGGTGCCGAAATAGAACTTCACCGAATCGCCCAGGCGCGACTGGGCGTCGTTGGTGCTCATGGCTGCCGACAAAGGCAGCATCAGCTTGGTGTCGCGCGCGTGCGCCGTCGTGCCGAGCGCCAGCAGCGCGCAGGCCAGCATCGTCTTCGTGTTCCTGAAAGCCATTGCGTCCTCCGGTCAGTCGGCCTTGACGGCCTGCTCGTCCGCGCCGGTCGGACCGCCGACGGCCTTGTCGTAGTTGGCGACGATGTAGCCGCTGGCGAGGTTCGCCACGCGGGTCAGCATCATGTTGTCGTTGACGCCGAACGAGTAGCCGCCGCTGAAGGCGGCAGTACGCTGAAAGAACTCCGGCGTCGCGATCACCTTGCCCGTGTTGTCGCGGAACGTCACGCGCATGAGCACACCCGAGCTGCCGGCCAGGGGCCCGAGCAGCACGCGCTTGGCGCCATGCTTGAAGGACAGTTCTTCGACTACCGGCTCGACCACCAGCGTATTGCCGTCGGCTGCGCGGTTGTTCCACTGTGCCAGTCGCGGCGCCAGGTCTTTCTTGAAGTTCTCGTCGATCTTGGCCAGGCCGGCGTAATCGCCCTTGTAACCCTCCTTGAACACGACCGGCTTGACCTCGATACGGCTGTACGCCGAGAACGCTTTCGCCGGCGGCGGGTTTGCCGTCGACGAGGCCTTGATGTTCGTCGCGCAACCTTGCAGCAGGCCGACACTCAACATTGCCGATGCCAGCAGGACAGTCCGGTGCTTGTTATTCATTTTTTTCCTTTATAGTTGATGGTGGAACTACCGCTTGAAGATCAGCGACGTGTTAATGCCGCCAAACGCAAAATTATTGGACATGACATACTCGCAATCGAGGCGTCTCCCCTCGCCGCGAATATAGTCGAGCTCGCCGCATTGGAAGTCGATCTCGTCAAGGTTGACGGTTGGCGCGAACCAGCCTTCGCGCATCATCCGGATACTGATCCACGCTTCGAGCGCCCCGCAGGCGCCGAGCGTGTGGCCCATATAGCTCTTCAGCGAACTGATCGGCATGCGCGCGCCGAACACGGCGTTCGTCGCGATCGTCTCGGCGACGTCGCCATGCTGCGTGCCCGTACCGTGGGCGTTGACGTAGCCGATGGCTTGCGGCGCCAGGCCGGCATCCTCCAGCGCCAGTTCCATCGCGATCCGCATCGTATCGGCGTTGGGCTGGGTGACGTGGCAACCGTCGCTGTTGGTGCCGAAACCGACGATCTCCGCATACACCGTCGCACCGCGCGCCAGCGCGTGCTCGCGCTCTTCCAGGATCAGGCAACCGGCGCCCTCGCCGATGACGAGGCCGTCGCGCACGCGGTCGAACGGGCGCGGCGTCGTGTGCGGCGCATCGTTGCGCACGCTGGTCGCGAACAGCGTGTCGAAGACCGCGGCCTCCGTCGCGCACAATTCCTCGGCGCCGCCCGCGATCATCGCCGTCTGCCTGCCCGTCTTGATGGCCTCGTAGGCGTAGCCGATGCCCTGGCTGCCCGACGTGCAGGCGGACGACGTCGTGACCACGCGTCCCGTCACGCCGAAGAACACGCCGATGTTGACGGGGGCCGTGTGCGCCATCATCTTGATGTAGGTGGTCGCGTTGATGCCCTTGGTCGTGCGCTCTTCCATCATGCGGCCGAAGTCGCCGATGGCGCTGGGCGTGCCGGCCGACGAGCCGAACGCAATGCCCATCCTGCCGCCGGTGAGCAGCGGATGGTCGAGCAGGCCCGCATCCGCCAGCGCGAGTTCGCTGGCGCGCGTCGCCATCAGCGCGACGCGGCCCATGCTGCGGACCGCCTTGCGGTGGTAACGCTCGCCCAGCTCGAACGGCGCGGCGGGCGCGCCCAGGCGCGTGTTCAGGCCCTCGTAGTCGTCCCAGGCCGCCATCCGCACGATCGCGTTGCGCCCCTCGCCCAGGCGCGCGCGGATCGCGTCCCAGTCGTTGCCCAGCGGGCTGATGCCGGCCATGCCGGTGACGACGACACGTTTCATGCCATGCCTCCGTTGACGGAAATGACCTGGCGCGTCATGTAGCCGGCATCGTCCGACAGCAGGAAGCTGACGGCGGCCGCCACCTCGTCGGGACGGCCCACGCGACGCGCGGGGATCAGCTTGAGCGCTTCGTCGAGCGGCACGCCCTCGATCATGTCGGTCTCGATCAGGCCCGGCGCGACGCAGTTGACCGTGATGGCGCGCTTGGCCAGTTCCAGCGCGAGCGCCTTGGTCGCGCCGATGATGCCGGCCTTGGCGGCGCTGTAGTTGACCTGGCCGCGGTTGCCGATCAGGCCCGACACCGACGCCATCGTCACGATGCGGCCCGGCTTGCGCCGCTGGACCATCGGCATGACGAGCGGATTCAGGACGTTGAAGAAGCCGTCCAGGTTCGTACCCAGCACCTGGTCCCATTCCTCGCCGCTCATGGCCGGAAAAGCCGTGTCGCGCGCGACGCCGGCGTTGCAGACGACGCCGTAGTAGCAGCCGTGCGCCTCGATGTCGGCCAGCAGGGCGGCAGCCGTCGCCTCGCGTTCGCCGATATCGAACTGCAGGATGCGCGCGCTGCCGCCGGCCGCCGCGATGTCGGCCGCCACGGCCTCGGCCTCGCTGCGGCGGCTGCGGCAATGCACCACCACGCGGTAGCCGTCGCGCGCCAGGCGCAGCGCGATCGCCTTGCCGATGCCGCGCGACGAGCCGGTTACCAGCACACTCTTGTCGATACTACTCATTCGGAACTCCGTTGCAAAAACTCTTCTACATTGTCGGGCTGGAAGACGGTGATCGTGGCACTCGCCCATTCGGCGCCGCCGGCGCCGTCGACGATACGGCAGTCGTAGGCGCCCAGGCCGTTCTCGCCCCGCAACACCTGCTGCACATGCACGTGCAGGACGCTCCCTGCCGGGAATGCGGCGACCGTGCAGGCGTAGCGGCGGGTGCCGAGCAAGAATCCCACGCGCACCGGTTCGCCGCGCAGGCGGGCGCCGTAGCCGGCATGCGCGGCCACCGCCTGCGCCATGTATTCCACGCCGACCCATGCGCCCACCGCGCCGTCGACCAGGAACAGCGTGGCCGGCCCGATCGTCACCTCGGCGCACAGGCTCTCGGCATCGGCCGCGCGCAGCCGTCCGAGCAGCGACATGGCACCGTCGTGCGGCACCAGCGTGCGGATGTCGGGCAGGTTCATCGCGTCCTCCCGAACACGAGGGTCGCGTTCGAACCGCCGAACGCAAACGAATTGCTGAGCGCCCAGCGCAGCGGGCGCCCCAGGCGCGTGCCTCGGCGCGCCACGTTCAGTGCCGGCAGCGCGGGATCCTGCGCGCCGTCCCACAGGTGTGGCGGCAGCTTGCCCGCCGCGTTATCGTCCTGCATCGCCAGCCAGCAAAACGCCGCCTCGACGGCGCCCGCCGCGCCCAGCGTGTGGCCGGTGAACGGCTTCGTGGAGCTGACCGCGACGCCGGTGCCGAACAGGTCGGCGACGGCACGCGACTCCATCGCGTCGTTCTGGACGGTCGCGGTGCCATGCAGGTTGATGTAATCGACGTCGGCCGGTTCGATGCCGGCCCGGCGCAGCGCCTCGCGCATCGCCAGCCGCGCCCCGCCACCTGCCGGATCGGGCGCCGACATGTGGTGGCCGTCGGACGATTCGCCCCAGCCGCACAGCGCCACGGCGGCAGGCGCGCGGCTCATCAGGAACAGCGCCGCGCCCTCCCCCAGGTTGATGCCGTTGCGCGCGGCGCTCAGGGGATTGCAGGGGGCCGCGCTGACCGATTCGAGCGCGGAAAAGCCGGCGACCGTGAAACCGCACAGCGTATCGACGCCGCCCGTGACGACCGCGTCGCACAAGCCCATGCGGATCAGGCGCGCCGCGCTGGCCAGGGCCTTGGCGCTCGACGAACACGCGCTCGAATGGACGTAGGCCGGACCACCGATGCCCAGTTCGCGCGCCAGCAACGCCGCCGGCGATCCCATCTCCTGCTGGCCGTAATGGAACCCGGCCGGCAGCGCGCCAGTGCGCGCCCGCGCCGCCAGCGCATGTTCCGTGGCGGCCACGCCCGACGTGCTGGTGCCGACGACGACGCCGACGCGGCCGGCGCCGTAACCGGCGATGGCGGCATCGACGGCGGGCCGGATTCGCTCCAGCGCGGCCAGCGCCAGTTGATTGTTGCGGCTGCGCAGCGGCAGCGGCAAATGGTCCACCGCAGGCAGCGCGGCCTGCACGCGGCCCAGCGGCAGCGGGCGGCCGGGCGAGCAGGCGTCGGACACGGTGAGCCCGCCTTCCGCCTCGTCGAGCAGGCGCCGCGCGATCGTGTCGCGGTCGTCGCCCAGTGCGCACAACAGCGCGCAATCGTTCAGGTACAACATCGGAAACCTCATTCGGACGCCGACTCGATGGTCAGCCGGTAGTGATAGCGCACGTTGTCGAGCACCGCCCTGCCCTGCCAACGCGGCATGCCGCCATACGTGATCGTCGCGATCACCTCGCCGTCGCGGCGCAGCACGCGCGTGAGGCCCTGGTCGTCGATCTGCCAGCCCGCCGGCAGCGCCTGCGCGATCGCGGCGGCCGGCCACAGGGTCAGTTGCAGGTCTTCCAGCACATCGGCCGCACGGACCTGGGCCGGCAGCATCGGGTGGCGCCACTCGTTCAATACGCGCCCGTCGTAATCGAGGCTCAGCACGCGCTGGCCGAACGCCAGGCCGACCAGGCCGACGTGCGCGGCATCCACTTCGAGCGCGACGTCGAGATCGTTCGTGCCGCCGGGCCGCTCGACGGTCAGGTGCTGCTGCACGCTGATGGCGGTGCCCAGCGCCGCGGGCGGCAGGCGCAGGCCGAGGCGTGCCGGCGCGTCCGGCGCACGCACGCAGCCGGCCAGCAGCAGCGCGGCGGCCAGCGCGGCGAGGCGCGCGCCGGATTCAGACGGTGGCAGGCGCTTCATGGCACTCCTTCGCGATGACGGTGAAACAGGGTGCGGCGAACCAGACCAGCGCCGTCCCGAGCAGCATGGTGAGCCCGAACGCGCGCAGCGCCGGTGTGCCGGAGAGCGCCAGGAGGCCGAACGACAGCAGCGTGCTGGCGGCGGACAGGCCGACGGCAAGCCACGGCGCGGCGTCGCCCCGCTCCCGGTCTTCCTGCATGAAGATGCCGTAGTCGACGCCTACGCCCAGCAGCAACATCAGCGCCAGCACGTGGAACAACTGCAGGTGCAAGCCGGCCAGACCGAGGATGGCCAGCGTAAGCACGCTCGCGGCGGCCGTCGGCGCCAGCACGCGCCAGGTGCGGCCGCGATAGCGCGGCAGCAGCGCCAGGTACACGAGCGCGTATGCCCCGAGCACGACGGCTCCCATGTACGCCCGATAGCGTCCCAGCACGGCCGAGATGCCGCCGACCTTGTCGACCCATTGCACGCCTTCCAGCCCGGCGGCCGCACGGGCCAGTACGGGAATCGACGCGTAGCGCATGCCGCGCAACGCGACGATGCTGGCATGGACGCCGCTCACGTCGCCGAGCCACAGATGGCGCCACGGTTCGCTTGCCGGGGTCCGCAGGAACGCCGCCGCGGTCAAGGGCACGGCGCGCCCGCGCAGGTGGGCTCGCGTGGCCGCGACCCAGTCGTCGTCCGCGCCGAGGCGGCGCGCCAGCGTGGCCAGCGGGCCGTCCGGCGCCAGCACGGTCGCATCCAGCAACGCCAGGCGTTCGCCCTGCGTGCGCGCCGACGGCACCCAGTTCGACAGCGCCTGGTAACCGGTGATGCTCCCCTGCGCGACGAGCGGATCGAGGCGGCGCTTGAGGGCTTCCTCACGCTGGAGGACCTGTTCGTCCGACGCGCCGCGCACCAGGTAGTATTGCACGGGCGTGGGCGCGTCGAGCAGGCGGCCCAGCTTGATCTGGTCGCGCACGAGCCGGGCCGGCGACGATTGCAGCGAACGGATATCGTCGTCGGTGCCGAGGCGCGCGCAGCCAATGGCCGCCACCGCCGCCAGCAGCGCGAGCGCGGCCAGCACGGGCGGCCGCGTCGACACGCGCGGCCAGCGCGCGACGAGGCCGCCGTAGCGGCGCGCGAGCCAGCCGCGCCGCAGCGTGCCGGGACCGATCAGTTGCGGGAACCAGCACACGACGGTGAGCCAGGCGAATACGAGGCCGCATGCGGAAAAGACGGCCATGTGGCGCAGGCCCGGGAACGGCGTCAGCGCGAGCCCCATATAGCCGATGACGGCGGCCAGCAAGGTCAGGCTGAGGCCGGGCAGCAGGCGGCGCAGCAAGCGTACCGAATCGAGATGGGGTCCGGCCCCGAGCCGGTGGCACAGGAAATACAGGCCATAGTCCTGGGCCACGCCGATCAGGCTGGCGCCGAACACCAGCGTGAGCAGGTGGATGCGGCCGAACAGGATCCAGCACACGGACAGCGCGCCGAGGAAGCCGATGCCGATCGCCAGCACGATCAGCCCGATCGGCTTGACCGAGCGGAACGTCAGCCATGTCAGCACGACGATGCCGGCCAGCGAACCGAGGCCGATCGTCTCCACTTCGGTGCTGGCCTGGCGGCCCGCGGCCGCCGCGTGCAGCACGACGCCGGCCTCGATCACCTCGGCCGCCGGCACGGCGCGGCGCGCGGCATCGGCCGCCGCATCGAGCAACGGCACCGCGTCGCGCTGCGCGGCCAGCGCGAACGCCGACGGCGCCAGCGTATAGGTCAGCAGCACATACTCGCGTCCTTCGCCGCCCACGTACAGGCGGCCGTCGCGCGGGCGCACGGGGGTTTCGCCGGCGCGCTCCTGCATCCACCCGGCGAACAGGCCGAACGGATCGTCGCGGAAGCTCCCCAGCTTCGGCCCGCCGAACGCGCCGTACGCGCGGGCCAGCGCGCGTTCCGTCCACTCGGCGGCGGGCCGCGTGCGCAGGGCGCGTTCGTCCGCGCCGCCGACCAGCAGCGTCGCATGCGGCACGAAGCCGTCCAGCCACGCGGCCTGGGCGTCGGCGCCGGCGTCCGCTTTCAACAGCCCCGCGTGCGGGCGCAGCACGGCACCGAACGCGTCGGCGGCGCGCATGGCGTCCGGCCAGTGCGCCGCGCCGACCAGCACGACGACGCGCTGCTGGGCACTGTCGACCATATGCGTGAACGAGCGCTGCAGCACCGGATCGCGCTCGCCGGCCGGCAGCAGCGCGAGGATGTCGGTGTCGGGCACAATGCGCTTGCCCAGCCACAGCCAGGCATTGTGCCCGGCCAGCAGGCACACGACCAGGGCCCAGGCGAGCGCCAGGCGGCGATGCGGCGTCAAAACTGGGCCGCCTCTTCGGGCAGGACGGCGCCAGGGCCGGTCCTGATGTCGGAGAACACGATGTCGGTGCGGTCGCCGCTGTCCTCCACCATGCGGATCGTGCGCACGTAGGCGCCGCCGTCCAGCGAAATGGCGCCGATCGCGCGCGCCAGCGCGGGGTTGCGCGCCTTCAGCGTCACTTTCCACGCACCGTCCGCCGCGCTGCCGTCGACCTCGAACAGTGTGGCGAGTTGACCGAGGTCGCCGGACAGCAGCGAGAACAGCACGCCGTTGATCATGCGGACGGTCGGTTCGCGGCTCGCCTCCATGCGCATCGCCACGCGCTCCCCCTGCAGCTGCACGATCTCGTCGCGCGTCAGGCGCAGCGAGTTCGGGAACGGCTTCAGCGTACGCCACAGGACCCCCTTGCCGGCAATGACGCAGAAACGGCCGCTCGATGCCAGCGGCTTCTTCATGCCGGCCAGCTGCTTGGTCTGCGCGAAGCGGCCGCACAACTGTTCCGGTTTGGCCAGCATGGCCTGGATCCTGGCGATGGGCGCGGCGGTCTGCGCCGACGCGTCCAGCATCGATGCCAGCAGCAGGCCGGCGAATAATCGTTTCATGGTGCTTGCACTCCCAGCTTCTGGAACAGGACAGGCGGCGAGACGAAGCACATCTCGCCGCTTGCGATGTCGACCGCGACCTGCGTCGTCGACGCGCGGTTCAGGCGCCTGCCGCTGGCCGCGTCGCTGACCAGGTAGTCGATGCGCAGGCGGTTTTCCCACTCGACGATCTCGGCGCGCAGCCGCAGGCGCTGGCCGAACGTGGCGGGCGCCGCGTAGCGCAGGTTCATGTCGATGATAGGCCACATGTAACCGGACGCCTTCATCTCGGCATAGTTGTAGCCGATCGCGTCGAGCAGCGCGCAGCGCGCCACCTCGAGGTATTTCACATAGTTGCCGTGCCAGACCACTTCCATCGGATCCAGGTCGTAGAACTGCACCTGGATCTCGACTTCCGCGTTCCAGCGCGACGCCGCCTTCGCCTTACGCATACAGGCTCCACGCCTGGTCGCGGATGCGGCCCAGCAGCAGCCGCAGTTCGGGGTCGAGGCGGCGGTCCTCGGTGACCGGGGCGATGTCCTGCCCCAGCAGGTCGACCATGCGCGCCAGCGGCGCCGGCAGCGCCTTGGCCGGGTCGACGCGCCGACGCAGCCAGACGCCCTGGCGCACGGTGACCAGCAGAGCCGCCGCGACCTGCTCGGTCAGTTCCAGCACGCGCAGGCAGTCGCGCGCGGCGATCGTGCCCATGCTGACCTTGTCCTGGTTGTGGCATTCGGTCGAGCGCGAGAACACCGACGCCGGCATCGTCAGCTTGAGCGCTTCCGCCGTCCACGCCGAGGCGCTGATCTGCAGCGCCTTGAGGCCGTGGTTGATCGGCGCCCGCTCGCCCTGCATGCCGGACAGGTTCGCGGGCAGCCCCGCGTTGTAGCGCGCGTCGACGAGCAATGCCATCTGCCGGTCAAGGAGATCGGCCAGGTTCGCGACCGCATTCTTCATGCCGTCCATGGCGAAGGCGATGTGGCCGCCGTAGAAGTGGCCGCCGTGCAGCACGCGCTCGCCCTCGGCGTCGATGATCGGATTGTCGTTGGCGCTGTTGAGTTCATTCTCGATGGCGGTGCGGAAGAACGGCAGCGCATCGGCCAGCACGCCGATGACGTGCGGCGCGCAGCGGATCGAATAGCGGTCCTGCAGGCGCTTGCCGTTGCGCTCCAGCTGGCCGCCGTATTCCAGGTCCTGGCGCAGCCACGCGGCGACGTCCTGCATGCCCGCATGCGGCTTGACCGCGAACAGCGTCTCGTCGAAATGGTGGTCGTTGCCGTCGAGCGCGAACGATGCCAGCGCGGTGATGCGGGTGACAAGACGCGTCAGGTAGGCGGCGCGGTCCCAGGCGAGGCAGGCCAGGCCGGTCATGACGGCGGTGCCGTTCATGATCGCCAGTCCCTCCTTGGGCCGCAGGCGCAGCGGCGCGATGCCGGCGTCGTGCAGCGCCTGCACCGCCGGCACCGTCACGCCGTCGCGCAGCACTTCGCGCTCGCCGCACAGCACAGCGGCCAGGTAGGACAGCGGGGTCAGGTCGCCGCTGGCGCCGACCGACCCTTCGCTCGGGATCACGGGCACGAGGCCGGCGTCGAACAGGCGCACGATCTGGTCGAGCAGTTCCACGCTGACGCCGGAATAGCCCTTGGACAGCGACGCGAGGCGTGCGCCCATCACGGCCCGGGCCTGCGCTTCCGTCAGGGGAGCGCCGAGGCCGCAGCCGTGGTAGGTGTACAGGTGGTGCGGCAGCTCGGGCACCAGCGCGAGCGGCACCTCGACGGTGCAGGAATCGCCGTAGCCGGTCGTGACGCCGTACACGACGCCGTCCTCGCGCAGCAGGCGGTCGAGGAAGTCGGCACCGCGCGCGATGGCTGCGCGGAACGCCGGATCCTCCGACAGGGCCGGGCGGGCAGTGCCGCGCGCGATGTCGACGATATCCTCCAGCACCAGGCGCGAGCGGTCGAAGCGCACGGTGCGCCGGGGTGTGTTGATGTCACTGAGCAGCATCGGGAAAATCCGTTTCGGGTAAATGCCAAAAATCGTAGAAATTGAACCACTCGAGCGGCGCGCGGCGCGCGTGATGCTCGAGGCGCGCGGCGTAGCCGGCGGCCAGCTCGCCCAGGGCGCCCGCGCGGGCGCGGCGCGGCAGCACGACTTTCTCGCACAACGGTTCGAAGTGCACGTCGTAGCCGCCGCCGGTTCGCGTGGCGAACATCGCGACCAGCGGACAGCCGAGCACCGCGGCCATCACGTACGGACCGATCGGGAACGCCGCCGTGCGGCCGAGGAACGGCGCCAACGCCACGCGCGGGTTGGCCGACACGGGCACGCGGTCGCCGGCGATGACGACGAATTCGCCGCGCCCGACACGCTCGGACAGCGCCATCGCCATCGCCGCGTCCATGTCCGTCACCTGCATCAGGTTCAGGCGGCTCCTGGGGTCGAGCTGCGCCAGCACGTCGTTGAAGGCCTGCGCATGCTTCGTGTGCACGAGCACCGTCACGCGCAAGCCGGGCGTGCGCAGCGACAGCGCGCGGCACAGGTCGAGGTTGCCCAGGTGCGCGCACACGAGCAGCGCGCCGCGGCCCTGGCGCGCCGCTTCGAGCAGCGCGTCGGCGCCGTGCAGGCGCACGCGGTCGAAGTCGAACGCGCCGCCCCACAGCAGCATCTTGTCGAGGATCGCTTCGGCGAACGCGCCGAAGTGACGTAGCACGCCGGCCACGCCGGCCGGCATGCCCACGCGCGCCAGGTAGGCGGCGGACGCGCGCCGCGCACGCGGCCGGGTCGCCACGTACCACAGCAGCACGGGATACAGCACGACGCGGAACGGCCAGCGGCCGAAGGTCCGGCAGACCCAGAACAGCAGGCGCATGCCGGCCACGCAGGTCGCCTCGTTGATGGCGGCCCAGTGGCGCGCGTCGCCAGCAGGAATGCCTAGCTGCGCCATGCCCGCACCAGCAGCGAAGGAATGCGCGGCAGCATGCCGAAGAACAGCGTCATGTGCAGGCGGCTGATCAGGGCGTTGTCGGTCCAGGCCTTGAAGTGCGACACGCCGTCTTGCGGATACCCGACCCGCGTGGGCAGGTTGACGATGGCGAGGCCGTCCCAGTACAGGCGCACGAGGATCTCGATGTCGAAGTTCATGCGCAGGCCCAGACGGCGCCGGCGCGCCAGCGCCAGCACCGGCGCGACGGGGTAGACCCGAAAGCCGCACATCGAGTCGCGGATCGACAGCGACAGCGTGTTGATCCAGACCCAGACGTGCGTGAGGTAGCGCGCATACAGGCGCAGCGCCGGCACCGATGCGTCGTACAGCGGGCAGCCGGCGATGACGGACCGCGGCGCGGCGCGCGCGGCGTCGAGGAAACGCGGCACGTCGGCGACGCTGTGCTGGCCATCCGCATCCACCTGCAGCACGTGGCTGTAGCCATCGCGCGTCGCGCGCGCGAAGCCCGTCAGTACCGCCCCGCCCTTGCCTTGGTTGACGGCGTGGCGCTCCAGCACGACCCGCTCCGGATGCGCGGCGACGAGGTGGTCGAGCACTGCGGCGCAGGCGGCCGAGCAGCCGTCGTCGACCAGGATCACGGGCAGGCCGTGCGCGAGCACCTGCGCGAGCACATTGCCGATCGCGTGCTCGTGGTTGTAGACGGGGATGACGACGCAGGGACGGAACATGTCAGCCGTTCTCCGCCCGCACGAAGCGCAGCAGCGAGTGGCAGTAGCCGATGCCGTCGCGCGCCGTCTGCAGTTCGAGGCCCGCCCCGCGCGCGAGGCGGATGTAGTCGCCGCTCTCGTAGACCTTGCTGTTGCCGCTCGCGAGATTGTTGAAGTACGGCGACGTGTTGATCAGGCAGTACGATGCGATGTCGTAGCGCTGGCGGTCCCAGAACGTGTCCATCACGAGCACCTGGCCGCGTGGGGCCAGCGCGGCGGCGACGCGGCGGAAGATGCTGGCGATCGCGTCTTCGGAAAAGCAGCTGAGGAACTGGCTCATCCAGACGAGATCCATCCCGGCCGGCAGCGCAGCCGCATCGTCCAGCATGTCGGTCGGATGCAGCACGGCGCGTTCGCGCAAGCCGGCCGCGGCGAGGTTCCCGTCGAGAACCGCCAGTTGGCCCGGCAGGTCGACGGCGTGCAGCTCGACGGCCGCGTCGAATTCCAGCGCGGCCAGCGCGAACTTGCCCGTATTGGCGCCGATGTCCATCAGCTTGCGCGGCGCTGTCGCGAACACGTCGGGCAGGACGGCCGGGAACGACACGTCGGAATAATAATGATCGAACGCGAGCCAACTGGTGCGCGCCGGCTCGGGCAACTGCGCCAGGCCCTCGTACAGCGTGGGCCAGTCGCCGAATACTTTCAGCCCGAGCGGCCGCTCGGCGTCGAGCGTGCGTTCGAGATCGAACAGCGCCTGGTAGCAGACGTCGTGGTTGAAGTCGATGTTGACCTGGGTGATCGGGTCGGTGAGGATGCAGAAGCCGGCCTTGTCGAGCGCGTAGCGGCCGTCCTCCAGGTAGACGACGCCGGCGGACAGGCAGGTCTCCAGCACGACCTTCAGCACATAGGCGCTCCAGCCGCCGTGCGCCGTCAGGTCGGCGATCGAACGGCCGGTATCGCCGGCGTCGGCCACCGCCTGCAGGATGCCGCGCTTCCACGCGTAGCGCACGCACTGGAACACGACCGGGCCGAAGGCGATCTTCTGGGCGTCGAAACGGGCATCGAATGCGCTCTGGCGCGCGGGCGAAAATTTTTTGTTCAACATGCTTGGTCGGGCCCGGACAGGATGCGACCGCTGGCGTGGGCGCCGGCGGCGGAAAAATAACGGAATGCGAGGCTGCCCTTGGCGGCATCGCGCGACAGTTCGAGCCGCACCGGCTGCTCCGGTCGGATCATCTGCTGGAATTTCAGGGCCTGGATGCCGGCGAAGGCTCCCGCGCAACCGAGGTATTGCGCGCCGTAGCGGATCGCCCAGTCGACCTGCACGACGCCCGGCAGGACGGGCGCCACGGCGAAATGACCGTCGAAGTACAGCAGGTCGGCCGGCACCGTCAGCTCCAGCAGCACGCGCGCGGCATCGCGCTCCAGCACACGCACGGCCGGGTCGCGCGGGCGCGCGGGCGCCGGATCGAGCAGCGCGAGCAGCTGCGCCGCGGTCGTCTTGCCGCGCGCGTCGACAGGCAGCGCGTCCAGGTAACGCCAGCGGCGCGGCAGCGCCACGGCCTCCAGACCGGACGCCAACTGGGCGCGCAGGCGGGCATTGAGCGCGCTCTTGCCGCCTTCGGCCAGCGCCGCGCGGCCGGCATCCGACGGCACCACGAAGGCAGCCAGCACCTGGCGGCCCCGGCCGGCGTCCGGACCGGCGAGCACGCGCGCCTCGCGCACGAGGCCGCCGGCCAGCAGGGCCGCCTCGATAGCGTCGAGCGAAATCCGCTTTTCCTCGATCTTGACGATACGGTCGGCCCGTCCGCGCAGCACGAAGCGGCCGCCATCGGCTTCCTCGACGCGGTCGGCGAGGGTCTGCCAGTCGCCGGTGCCGGCCTGCGCCGAGCGCACGGCGAGCAGGCCGTCCGCGCCGGCGCGCCAGGCGACGCCCGGCAGCGGCGTCCAGCCCTCGTCGGCGCCCGCGGTGCGCTGGCGCCAGGCGATGCCGCCGGTCTCGGAACTGCCGTAGACTTCGATCGGGGCCCTCCCGAGCAGCGCGGCGGCGTGCCGCGCCGCTTCCGTTTCCAGCATTCCGCCGGACGAAAACACGGCGCGCAGGTGCGCGGCCGCGCCGTCCCAGTCGAGGTGAGCGGGCAGCCGCTTCAGGTGGGCCGGGCTGGCCAGCAGGACCGCGGGACGGACGGCCAGCGCCGGCGCCAGCGTCTCGGGAAATTCGTGGCGCGCCGCATGCAGCGGGCGACCGGCGGCGAGCGGCCACAGTATGCGGAACAGCAGGCCGTAGATGTGCTGGTGCGACACGGTGGCGACGACGTCGGCATCGCCCAACGCGGCGCCGAACTGCGCTTCCAGCGCATCCAGTTCGCTGGTCAGCTGGGCGAACCGCTTGGGAATCGGCACCGGCGCGCCGGTGGTGCCCGACGTGAACACGACGAGCGCCGGGAAGTCCGGCACCGGCGCGCGCCAGGCCGCATCCGCACCGGCGCCGTCAGCGTCCGCCGGCACCCGCGGCGCGCAGGCCGCGGGGAAGTCGCCCCAGAACGCGTCGACGCGGCCGGCCAGCGCGGCACAGGTGGCAGGCAGAACGTCGGCGGCGAGCCAGACCGTCTTCCCGGCGAGCCATGCGCCGACGAGGGCGGCCGCGAACTCGAGGCTGTCCTCGTGGTGCAGCGCGACCGGCCCGGTGCCGGCGCGGCGGCCAAGCGCAGCCCAGGAACGGATGCGGGCCAGCAGTGCGGCATGGCGCACCGGCTCACCGGCGCGCCGGCCGGCCAGCGCGTCCGGGGAACGCGCGGCGAGACGGGAGAACAGGTCAGGCATGGTGCAGCCGCCGGAAACGCATCCGCACCAGGTATTCGCCGCCGAACATGGCGCCCATCAGCACGTAGGAAACGACGCCGGTGTACAGCGACCACACGGCTTCCGGCGCGTACAGCGCCGTGAGCAGGGCGATGGCGCCGTTCGCGACGAAGAACACGCACCAGGCCTGCGTCACTCGGCGCGTGTAGCCCACCGCCGCCGGCGGCAGGTCGGGCTCGCGCAGGCGCGCAAAGCGTTCGACCATCGACGGACCGTGCACGAGGCTCCAGCCGAAGGCGGCCAGGAACGCGCCGTTGACGAGCACCGGATACAGTTTGAGGGGCAGCACGGCATTGGCTCCGATCGCGAACGCGGCCAGCGCCAGCGCGGCCACGGCCGACCAGCGCGCCGCCGCGCTCAACCTGAGCGCCGGCAGGCGCGTGGCCACCGCCAGCAACAACAGGCCGGCGAGCCAGCGCGGCGCTATCGTGCCGTGGCAGAACCAGATCGCCAGCGGATAGACGAGCGTCAGCGCACACGCCAGGACGTTCCACGCCATCGGATCAGGCCACTTGCGCTTCGGCCCGCGCTTCCGGCTGCGCCTGCGCCAGCCCGACGAGCGCGTCGACGACGTCGCCGATCGTACGGATGGTCTTGAACACTTCCGGCTGCAGGCGCTTGCCTGTCATCTGCTTGAGCTTCACGGCCAGGTCGACGGCATCGATGCTGTCGATATCGAGGTCGGCGTACAGGTTCGATGCCGGTGTCAGTGCCGCGCGATCGAGTTCGAACATCTCGGCCAACAGGTCCGCGACCCACGTGAACAGTTCATCGCGATTCATTTCGTTCAGGGCTACCATGGCCTTCTCCTACTTCTTGCGGTGGGTTTCGATCATCGATGCGAGCGCGCGCACCGACGCAAAATGCCGCCGGGTTTCCTGCGCTTCCGGCGACAGCGTGATGCCGTAGCGCTTCTGCAGCGCCACGCCGATTTCCAGGGCATCGATCGAATCCAGCCCCAGTCCCTCCACGAACAGCGGTGCATCGCTGTCGATGCCGGCGGGTTCGATGTCCTCGAGCTGGAGGACGTCGACGATCAATTCCTTCACTTCCTGTTCAAGCATGTTGCTGGCCTTTTTCCATAAAATAGTGTTGCAGGTATTCCGTCAGGCGCCGCGCGGCCACGACATCGGACACGCCATGCGCGAGGAAGCGCTCGGTGCCGATGTCGTCCATGACGTCGATGCGAAAGCTGACCCGGCGCGGCGGCACGTGCCACCACTTGTCGCCCTTGCCCAGCGTGGGCGGCTCGCACGAGATGCGCACCGGCGTCACCGGTCGCGCCCCGCGCACGGCGACGTTGGCGGCGCCGCGCTTGAGTTCCGGTGCGCCGCCGCGCGGCGTGCGCGTCCCCTCGGGGAAGATGATCAGGTTGCCGCCCGCGCGCAGCGAGGCGATGCAGTCCTCGATCAGCTCCGGACCGCGGTCGTTGCAGATGTAGCCGGCCGCGCGCACCGGCCCGCGCGTGAACGGATTGCTCCACAAGCCGCCCTTGACGATGCAGTCGGCGTTGCGTACGAAGGCCATCAGGAAGACGGTATCGATCAGCGTCGGGTGGTTGGCCAGGATCAGCTGCCCGGGACGGTCCAGCTTATCGAGCCCGCGCACTTCGTAGCGCAGCACGCCGAGTCCGCGCATGATGCCGACGAATGCACGAAAGCTCAGGCGCACCGTGGCCCGCGCCGCGCGCACCCGCGCGGCGGTATCCGTCACGCACAACGCCAGCAGCGGAAAGACGAGCACCCGCAGCAACAGGCCACCCAGCCCGAACAGGGAAAAACTCAGGCCGGTCGCGAACACACGCCAACCGAGGCTGATCGTGTCAAGCATCGCGGCACCAGGTCCAGCGGCGCTCGGCGGCATGGCGCACGAGCGATGGGGCGTGCGCGAGCTGGAAGCGCAATACGTCCAGCGCGCCGGGCTGGCGCGGCGACGCCGCGGGCCCGGGCTCCGGCTCGATGCGCCATGACAGCCGCACGGGTTGCACACCGGCAGGCACCATCGCCCATGCGAACGCATACGGCTGCTCGTCGCAATCCTCGAAGCCGGCCAGCACGTCCGGCAGCGGTGCATCGCAGGCAACCAGCAGGACCATGTCGGCACCGTCGGCCAGCAGGCCGCAGGCTTCGATCACGGCATGTTCGAGCGTGGCGGGGCCGGCCGCGAGCGCCACGTGGTTGGCGCGGTCGGCGCGCGCGATCGAGAACAGCCCGGCGCTGGCATTGTGGACGGCCAGGCCGAACGCCGTCGGCGACAGCGGCTCGCCGCGCGCCAGATCGTCCAGCAGGCCGACCGCGCGCCCCACTTCGCCGTGGCGCGAACAGAATACGGTCGGCACATCGGTGCGCTGCCCCAGGCATTCGTAGGCGACTTCAAGGGCCATGCGTCCCAACAGGCCGGCGCGCCGACGCAGCATGGCCGGCATGGCGGTCACCTTCGGCTCGTCGCTGGCGGCGAATCGCCATGGCGCGCGCGCCCACGCCTCCCACCGCTCGGGCGAGGCGACGCCAGGCGCCCATGCCGCATGGCGGGCAATGGAAAAGACGACCTCGTTTTCAGACATAAATCACAAGCCAGGGGAAACGCCGCAATCGTGCGACATGGACAAACGGTAATTATTATAATCCCAAGATTTGCCCACCGGAATAATTTAATGCCGCGGATACACCGTTTCGCAACATGCGGTGATCGTCCGGAACTGATCCGGGATGGAATGGATTCGAAGGGAGCGACGCCCGCAGTCGCGGGCGAAACGGCAATATTGCCACGTAAAGACGGGGGAAAGACTCACGAAATGTCACACCGGGCTACCGGTGCCCCGATAAAACATTCGCACAACGAGGGACGACCGGCTCAGCCGGTAGGCAGCATCTCCCGCACCCGCCCCGGCAACGGCACCGATTTCTCGGCCGCGAAATCGATCCACACGACCTTGCCGCCGCCTTCCGCGGCCACCACATCGGCATTGCCGTGCTCGTCGACCATGCGGATCTCGTGCGTGACCTCGAAGCTGGACCGGCCCGCCGGACCGGCGAACGTCCGGACTTCGATCTCGCCCGGGTACTTCAGCTGCTTGATGAAGGTGCAGTAGGCGGTGACGATCACCGGGCCTTCGCCCTGGACGTCGAGGCCGCCCGCCACCTGTTCGAGGAAGGCGATGCGCCCGCTCTCCATGTACCGGAAATACACCGTGTTGTTCACGTGTCCGAATGCATCCATGTCGCCCCAGCGGATGGCCTGGCGCATGGCGTGAACCTGCTTCTTGTCGCTCATTATTGCGTCTGTGTCGTTGCCAAAAGGCGCAATGATACGGTGTCAGGCGCCGGAACGGCAGTTCCCGTCGTAGAGGATGGCCTCGACGATGCGGCAGAATGCCGCCGGATCTTCCAGCATCATCATATGCCCGGCCCTGGGCTGGACGCACACGCGGCGCGCCTGGGACAGCACCCAGTCCGGCACGTCCCAGCCGGCGGCCGACTGTTCGCCGCCGACCAGGTACAAAGGTGCGGCGCGCGCCAGCACACGGCCGACGCAGCCCAGGTAGTCCGGCGCGGCCGTCGTGTCGAGCACGGACTGCGCCATCTTCTGCACCGTCGTGTACGGTTGATTGGCGAGGATCGCGCGCGCCCACGCGACGCGCTCGTCGCTCGCCTCGATGCCGCTTTTTTCCAGCCAGGCGGCCGGCGCCGCTTCCATCGCGCCATATTCCGCGGCCCAATCGGCGTCCGTCAGCGCGGCGATGCGGCCCGTCCAGAACGCATCCTTCAACGTGAAGTTGCCCTCCACGCTGATCAGGCCGCGCACGAGATCGGGCACCATGTCCGCCAGCAGCATCGCGACGGCGCCGCCCACGCTGTGGCCCAGCACCCAGGCGGGGCCGCCGGCGGCCTCGCGCAGCAGGCGCGCGAGCATTGCCGCCTGGTCGGGCAGAGTCAGGCCGGCGTCTTCGCCGCGACGGCGGCCGTAGCCGGCCAGGTCGGGCGTCAACACGTCGACGCCGGGCAGGTAGCGCCGCGGCTCGAAATAGCTCAGCGAGCCCAGCAAGCCATGGACCAGCAGCAGCCGCGGCCGCGCATGCGACGTCATTGCACCGTCATTGCGCCGTCATGCCGTCGTCGGCCGTGATGATGGCGCCGTTGATGAAATGGGCTTCCTCGGCCGCGAGCAGCAACAGCAGGCCGTCGAGGTCTTCCGGCTTGCCGGTGCGGCGGCGCGGCAGCATCTCGATCAGCTTTTTTCCCTGCTCCGTGTCGAAATAATCCTCGTTCATCTCGGTGGCGATATAGCCTGGGCAGATGGCGTTCACGTTGATGCCGTAGCGGCCCCATTCGACGGCCATCGCCTTCGTCATCTGCACGACGCCGGCCTTGCTCATGCAGTACACGCCGATCTGCGGCAGCACGCGCAGCCCCGCGACGGACGCGATGTTGACGATGCGGTGCTGCTTCTTCGGATCGCCCTTGGCGCGCTGGATCATGCGCTTGGCCGTCTGCTGGGCCATGAAGAAGGCGCCGCGCAGGTTCGTGTCCATCACGTAGCCGTAGTCTTCCTCGCTGACGTCGAGCAGGCGCTGCGTCGTCGAGACGCCAGAATTGTTGACGAGGATATCGATCGGCCCCGCTTCCGTCTCGGCGTGGGCGATCGCGGCCTTGATGCTGGCCAGGTCCGTCACGTCCAGCGCCACGACGTGGGCCGCGCCGCCGTCGGCCTCGATCTCGGCGCGCAACTCCTTCAGGCGTTCGATGCGGCGCGACGCCAGCACGACCTGGGCGCCGGCGCCGGCCAGGGCCTTGGCAAAACGCGCGCCCAGTCCGCTGGATGCGCCCGTGACCATCGCAATTTTTCCTTCGAAATTGACTTCAATCCCCACGTTACGCCCCCTATCCCCGAACTAAATTCTGTTGCGAAGTCATAATGATTGCACACTTCACCTATTTCACGCCGATTAGATTGCCGCGTCTAATAGTTGCCCTACAATGGCGCTCGACGTTGCCAACGAGTGCAAAAAAGTGCACACTCGTGCTTAAATTTTTTTAACGACTATAAGACATGACTCAGCCCAACTCCCTCCTCGAAGAATACGGCCCCCGCGAAGCAATGGAATACGACGTGGTCATCGTCGGCGGCGGCCCGGCCGGGTTGTCCGCGGCGATCCGCCTGAAGCAGCTGGCTGCCGACAAGGGCCAGGACGTGTCGGTCTGCGTGCTGGAAAAAGGCGGCGAACTGGGCGCGCACATCCTGTCGGGCGCCGTGATGGATCCGCGCGCGCTGGACGAGCTGTTCCCGAACTGGAAGGAGCTGGGCGCGCCGCTCAACACGGCCGTCACCGAGGACCGCGTGCTGTTCCTCACCGAGACCAAGTCGTACGCGACGCCGTCGTTCATGGTGCCGAAAGCGCTGACGAACCACGGCAACTACGTGATCTCGCTGGCCAACGTCGTGCGCTGGCTGGGCCAGCAGGCGGAGGCACTGGGCGTCGAGATCTTCCCGGGCTTCCCAGCCGCCGAGATCCTGTACGACGACGACGGCGCCGTGAAGGGCGTCGCCACCGGCAACATGGGCGTCAACCGCCACGGCCAGCCGACCGACGCATTCCAGCTGGGCATGGAACTGCATGCGAAATACACGCTGTTCGCCGAGGGCTCGCGCGGCCACCTCGGCAAGCAGCTGATGGCAAAGTATGACCTGAACAAGGGCAAGGACCCGCAGACCTACGGCATCGGCATCAAGGAACTGTGGGAAATCGATCCGGCCAAGCACCAGCCCGGCCTCGTGATCCACACGGCCGGCTGGCCGCTGGACAACGACACCTACGGCGGTTCGTTCCTGTATCACCTGGAAAACAACCAGGTCGCGGTCGGCTTCGTCGTCGGCCTGTCCTACCAGAACCCGTATCTGTCGCCATACGAGGAATTCCAGAGCTATAAAACGCACCCGGCCATCCGCCACTTCTTCGAAGGCGGCAAGCGCATCTCGTACGGCGCGCGCGCGATCACGGCCGGCGGCCTGCAGTCGCTGCCGAAGACGGTGTTCCCCGGCGGCGCGCTGATCGGCTGCGACGCGGGCTTCCTCAACACGAGCCGCATCAAAGGCAGCCACGCCGCCATCAAGACAGGCATGCTGGCCGCCGACGCCGCCTATGCCGCGTTGACTGCCGGCCGCCAGCATGACGAGCTGGCGAGCTATCCGGCCGCGTTCGAGCAGTCGTGGCTGCACGAAGAACTGCACGTCGCGCGCAATTTCAAGCCGTGGATGAGCAAGGGGCTGATCACCGGCACGATCATGGTCGGCATCGACCAGATCGTGTTCAAGGGCAAGGCCCCGTGGACCCTGCACCACAAGCATGCCGACCACGAATGCCTGCGTCCGGCGGCCGACTTCAAGCCCATCGCCTATCCGAAGCCGGACGGCAAGCTGACGTTCGACCGGCTGTCGTCCGTGTTCATCTCGAACACGAACCACGCGGAAGACCAGCCCGTGCACCTGACGCTGAAGAATCCGGATATCCCCGTCGAGGTCAACCTGGCCAAGTTCGCGGGTCCGGAACAGCGCTACTGCCCGGCCGGCGTGTACGAATTCGTGAAGACGGACGAGGGCCGTGACCGCCTGCAGATCAACGCCCAGAACTGCGTACACTGCAAGACGTGCGACATCAAGGACCCGACGCAGAACATCGTCTGGGTCACGCCGGAAGGCGGCGGCGGGCCGAACTACCCGAACATGTGATGATCGAAACGGCGGAGCAGTCCGCCGTTTTCACTGGATCGTCGCCAGTCCCACCTTTCGTACGCGAAACGTCACCATCGAGGATCGAATCATGACGAAATTCCTTGTCTCCTTCCCTGCGAGTGCGATGGATGTTCCCGCCGAGGACATGCCGGCTGTCAGCGATGCGGCGCATGCCGTGATTCGCGAGGCGAAGGCCGCCGGGGTCTATGTGTTTGGCGGCGGCATCAACGCCGAGGTCGAACCGGTCATGGTTGCGGCGGATGGGCGCTGCACGAGCGAGACGTACCGCCAGACGAGGGAATTCGATGGGGGCTTTTGTGTGCTCGAACTGCCGACCAGGGCGGTTGCCGTGCACTGGGCGGCCAGGATCGCTGCGGCCTGCCGCTGTGCGCAGGAGCTCCGCGAGTTCCATTACGACCCCGAAAGCTGAATGGCGCCGGCCGGTCATTCGCGATGGGGTCCCGATCTTCCTTTTTAGTCCAGTTAAATAACACAAGAGCAGACGATGAAAAAAACCGACCTGGCCAAGAGCGATGCCAAGAAATTGATGAACCAGATGGGCGCGAAGGGCGCCGCCTTCGGTGCAACGGCCGGCGCACCCGCGCCTGACCGGCGCCAGCAGCGCGAGCGTGACCGCGCGCTGGGACTGGTGCCGTTTGCCGTGAAGCTCAACGGCGACCTGGCGAAGCAACTGCAGGCGCTGAGCAAGGAACGCGGCGTCGACTTGAGCGAGCTGGTGGCGGAGCTGCTGCAAAAAGGCTTGTCCGTTTGAACGCATAAGCCTGGCACCCGCGCGTCCCGCCCTGCGCGCGGGTACCGCCCCATCACCAACGCCAACACAGCGTTTTCAGTGATGCGCGCGGTTGAAATGGCGCTCCGCGCGGCGCTGCAGGGCCTCGAAGACCAGGCTCAGCAGCCAGTACACGACGGCCGCCGCCACGTACAGCGGCAACGGCCTGAACGTCACGGAGATCACCTCCTTGGTCGCCAGCATCAGCTCGCTGACGGTAATGACGGACACGAGGGCCGTGTCCTTGATCAGGCTGATCAGGGTGTTGCTCATCGCGGGCACGGCCATGCGCAGCGCCTGCGGCAGGATCACGAGGCCGAGCGTCTGCGGGTAGGTCAGCCCGAGGCTGAAGCCGGCATTCCACTGCCCCCGCCCGACGCCGAGTATGGCCCCGCGCAGGCTCTCGGACAGGTACGCGCCCGCATTCAGCGACAGCGCCAGGATGCCGGCCGTGACGGGCGTGAATTCGATGCCGATGCCGGGCAGGCCGTAATAGATGACGAACAATTGCACCAGCAGCGGGGTGCCGCGGAACGCGCTCACGTACAGCGCGGCCGGCCAGCGCAGCGGCGCCCAGGGCGCGACGCGCAGCACGGCCGTGGGAAAACCCAGCACGAGTCCGCCCACCATCGACGCCAGCGCGAATGCGACCGTGGTGCCGGCGCCCTTCGCCATCACGGGCGCCGCGTCGCGCAGCAGCTCGACGAGTTCGGTCAGCGCGGCCATGACGCCGTCACGGCGCGCGGGTGGCGTCGGTGCCGAACCACTTGAGCGACACTTGCTTCAGGCTGCCGTCGGCACGTGCGTCGTCCAGGGCCTTGTCGATGGCCGCGTGGAATTTCGGATTGCCCTTGCGGAAGGCGATGCCCATGCGCTCGACCTGCCCCACGCGCGCGCCGGCGCGGATCGGCAGCTGCGAATTCTTCAGCAGGTATGCCACCATCAAGCTGTCGTTGAGGGCGGCGTCGATGCGGCCGAACGCGAGGTCCTGCAGGTTTTCCGGCGCGGCCGGATAACTCTTGACCACGATGCCGGGCACGGCGCGGACCTGCTGCTCGAACACGCTGCCCTGCCCCACGCCGACGGCCCGCCCCTTGAGGTCCGCCAGGCTCTTGTACGCCGTCTCTTCATTGCGGCGCACGATCAGCTGGGGCGTGGAATAGGTATAGGGCTGGGAGAAATCGAACGCCTGCAGGCGCCGCGGCGTGATGCCGACCTGGCTGACGATGACGTCGTACTTGCCGGCGCCGAGACCCGCGAGGATCGCCGCCCATTCCGTCGTGACGAATTCCGGCTTCACGCCCAGCCGGGCGCAGACGAGTTTGGCGACGTCGACGTCGTAGCCGGCCAACTGCCCCGTCTTCCCATCCTTGAAATTGAATGGCGGATACGTGCCCTCCAGTGCGATGCGGAGTTGGCCGCGCGCCTTGACGCTGTCGAGCAGGTCGGCCGCGCGGGCTGATGCGGACAAGGCCGCAAGGCCCAGGGTCAGCGCCGCGGCGGACAGCAGCGCGCGCCGCGTGGTATTCGGGAATCCAGTGTGCATCGGCTCAGCTCTTCGTTCGGGACAGCGCTGATTTAACACCGAATCCCGACTATGCGCAAAGGAAATAGTGTCGTAAATATATGTTAAAAGTGTCGACGAGCGTGCTTGCCGAAGTTGTGGCCCGTGACGATCAGCGAATGCTCGACGAGCGTGGACAGGCCCAGCAGCAGTTGCACGAGCTTGTCGTCCGGCAGCACCCAGATGGTGCCGGACGGCTGTTCGGCGCCCGTCGCCGCCATGATGAGGGGCGCGATCCAGCCGGCGTCCGGCTCGACGTCGAGGATCACGGCATCCGCCGTCGTCTGCATGTAGACGTCACCGCCGGGCGCGAGGCGGAAGCGCACGCCGACGCCCGTCTCCTGCGGTCTGACGAGCTCCTGCATGCTGCGGTTGTGCTCGTCGATCCACAGTTCGACGTCTTGCGGCGTCTCCAGCGGCGTCCACGGGACGGGGCGGAAACGGGGACGTTCGGCGCTGTCGGCCGCGCGGTCGTTGGTGTTCTGGTCAGACGTCATGGATGGGATCGATCAAGCTTGAGGACGGCGCGTATGCTACGGCATTTCCGGCGCCGCGGCCAGAACACGCTTACGGGATGAGCGTCACGAGCCGCGCACGGACGGCGTCGCCTTCGATGAAGAGCTCGGCGGCCGCGATCGGCAGCGTGAAGCGGCGCCGTCCGGCGCTGCCCGGATTCACGTACAGCACGCCGTCCCGCTCGACGCACGCCGGCCGGTGCGAATGGCCGGACACGACGATCCGCACGCCGGCCGCACGCGGGTCGATGGCGAGCAGCTTGAGGTCGTGGATCGCAAACAGCGTCACCTGCCCGAAGTCGACGCGGGCCGTCTCCGGGATCGCCTGCGCCCACGGCGCCGTGTCGTTGTTGCCGCGCACCACCGTCAGCGGCGCGATGGCCGCCAGGCGCTCGAGGATCTCGGGGCTGCCGATGTCGCCGCCATGGACGATGTGGTCGGACCCGTCGATGAAATCGAGCGCCTCGGGGCGCAGCAGGCCGTGCGTGTCGGAAATCAGGCCGACGCGCATGGGCTCAATGCCCGTGGCGACTCATCTTGATCGCGGTATAGATCGAATACAGGGCCGCGAGGCCGACGACGACGTACACGACGCGGCTGGCCGGGCTGCCCGGACCGAACAGCGTGGCGACGACGTCGACGTCGAGCAGGCCCACCATGGCCCAGTTCAGGCCGCCGATAATCAGGAGCACCATCGCGGTGTAATCGAGCCCGGACAGCGCCGTCGTGCCTTCGCGCAAGGCGGCACGCCGTTCGGGCAGGTGCCGGCGTTCCATCGTGGGTGCGTTCATGGTTGCCATCATGTCCTCCTTCGTGAAAAGGTTGGTGTGCTCACGATAGCAAAAACGCGGGAATGCGCGCGCCGCCTATCCGCCCGGGAATCCGGCGGCGCCGAAGGGTGCTCAGCCCTTCCAGGTACGGTTGAGGCCCGTGTCCGTATGGATCCAGCCGCCTTTCGGGCCGCCGCGGTAATAGAAACCGACACCGCCCTTGCGGAAGCTCTTCACGAGCCCGCCCAGCACTTCCTCGGTGAGGCCGGCGATGCGGACGTCGGCCGCCTTGCCGGACATGTGCAGCGACTGGCGCGCGGCCGGCACGCCCTGCTCGATCAACCGGTTGTTGGACGCCGGTGTGCGGTAGCCGGACAGGATCTCCAGCGGCCGGTCGAGGCCGTAACGCGCGACGAAGGCCTGCGACGCCCACAGCGTCTCGATCAGCTTGGGATCGATGGGAATCGACGCCTTGCCGTTGACGTCGCGCAACAGATGGCACAGTTCCTGGTAGGCCGAGTCGATCACCTCGCCATCCTTCCAGTACATGACGCTGGCGCGTTCGCCGCTGGCCGGACGGACCACGGACAGCGTGCGCGGCTTGACCCAGAAGTCGATGTCGAGGAGCTGGGCATCGAACAGGTCCGGGGGCGGTTCCAGGTCCGTGCCGGGGGCGTCAAGCTGGTCGCGGCCCGACGCGGCGCGGGCCGCGTGGGCGTCGATGGCCGGGACGGCGACGAGTCCCAGTGCGGTCAGGCGCAAGCCTTGGTGAAGAAAATCTCTGCGGGAAGCCATAACGAACTCATCATTGCAACCCGACTACTATAGCGCAAGCGCACGCCGGAAAAAAGATGAGTTCACGTTATGTAATGTTAAACAACAATCAGAGCATGACGCAGCTCATTGGCTGCAATTGCAAAAACGCTTGCGCGCCGGCACCGTTTCGGCGTCGAGATGCTTCCACAGGAAGTCACATTCGAGGCCATAGCAGGCCTTGTCCTTGCCCGCGTTGACATAGCCGAGGCGCTCGAAGAAGCCGCTGGCGGAGCCGGGGCTCTGCATGTACACCTTGCTGATGTTCCAGGCGCGCGCCTGCGCTTCCAACGCGTCCAGCAGCGCCCGCCCGACGCCGTTGCGCAACAGGTCCGGCCGGACATAGCACAAGGGCACCTTGCCGGCCTGGTTCAGCAATGCGAAACCGACCACGTCCCCCGCACCGGCCGCGCCGCCCTCCGCCACGACGGCGAAATTGCTGGACGACGACAGCCAGCCGAGCACGTTCTGGGTCGTCTTGTTGCCTAACCATGCCTGCAATATCTCGGGACGCCCGCCGTGGTCAAGCACGCAGCCCTCCTCGATCGAACGGCGCAGCAGCTCGCACACCGCCGGCGCGTCATTCGGTGTTGCGTGGCGAATTTCGATACCCATTGTTTTTCAGCATCAACCTGGAACGAACGATGATTCAACGGACCGGTAGCCGGCCCGAACAGCAAAGGCCGGACTATAACCCAAACGCGATTTACCTGCTTTGCGCGGGCTCCAAACGTATGCATGCGTCATATGGCGTCTAAGCATATGATAAAAATGTACTTTTGTTTTGCTATTTTTTAACTGATCATCCATCACCCCAAGAGAGTCTTTACAAGGAAAAACAACATGGCGATCCCATCCGTTTCCTCGCTGCGTCGCGCATTGCTCGCGCTGACACTCGGCAGTGCCGTGCTGCCGTTCACTGCCCAGGCCGCCGGCGTCGAACTGCTGAACGTGTCGTACGACGTGGCACGCGAGTTGTACAAGGACATCAATCCGGCCTTCGTCGCCGAGTGGAAAAAGACGACCGGCGCAACCATCACGATCAAGCAATCGCACGGCGGCTCCAGCAAGCAGGCGCGCGCCGTCGCCGACGGCCTGGAAGCGTCCGTCGTCACGATGAACCAGGCCAACGACATCGACATGCTGGCCGACCGCGGCCTCGTCGCGAAGGACTGGGCGAAGAAATTCCCGGACAATGCCGCGCCCTACTACTCGACCATGGTGTTCCTGGTCCGCAAGGGCAATCCCAAGGGCATCCACGACTGGGCCGACCTCGCCAAGCCGGGCGTGAAAGTCGTCATTCCGAACCCGAAGACGGCCGGCAACGGCCGCTATACCTACCTGGCGGCATGGGGCTCCGTGATCAAGAAGGGCGGCAACGAAGCGCAGGCGCGCGAACTCGTCGGCAAGATCTTCAAGAACGTGCCCGTGCTGGACGCCGGCGGCCGCGCCGCCACCACCACGTTCACGCAGCGCCAGATCGGCGACGCGCTCGTCACGTTCGAGAACGAGGTGAACCTGGTCCGCGCCGAGTTCGGCAACGACTTCGAAGTCGTGTACCCGTCGATCTCCGTGCTGGCCGAGTCGCCCGTGGCCGTCGTCGACAAGGTCGTCGACCGCAAGGGCATCCGCAAGGAAGCCACCGCCTACCTCAACTTCCTGTATTCGGAAACGGGACAGGCCATCGGCGCGAAGCATTATCTGCGCGTGCGCAACGAAAAAGTCATGAAGCAGTTCGCAGCGAACTACAAGCCGATCAAGTTGTTCACCGTGGATGAGGTGTTCGGCGGATGGCGTGCCGCGCAGAAACGACATTTCGACGATGGTGGTGAATTCGACAAAATCTACCAGTCAAAATAAGACACATTAGAAAATTCCGTTCAAAAAGAAGGCCCTGCGGCAACGCGGGGCTTTTTTTTCTTGTAGAATCTTTCCGGTGGACTCGATATTTCACTAAGGGACATGGACATATGTCAATCTTTAGTGCTATCTTTCAACTTTATTTGTTGCTGTATAGCTAGACGCTATCTGCCAACCCGACGCTGATGTTCCGCCGCCGTCCGGCGCCCGACCATTAACCGTACAAGACACCATCCATGATCAAAAAATTTCTCGCTGCCGTAGTGATGACGATCTCCAGCGCAGCGGCCCTCGCCGTGCCGTTCGGATCGCAATCCGTGCTCGTCGTCGAAGACGACACCGGCAAAGTGCTGTTCGAAAAGAACGCCGGTACCGTCGCGCCGATCGCTTCGCTGACCAAGCTCATGACCGCCATGGTCGTGCTCGATGCCCACCAGGACATGAACGAGCCGATCGAGATCGAGAAGGAAGACGTCGACATGCTGAAGCACAGCTCGTCGCGCGTCCCCGTCGGCGCGACCATTCCGCGCCGCGACGTGCTGCAGCTGGCGCTGATGTCCTCGGACAACCGCGCGGCCGCCGCGCTGGCGCGCACCTACCCGGGCGGCATCGAGGCCTTCCACGGCGCGGTCAACCGCAAGATCGCGGCACTGGGCATGACCCAGACGGTCCTCGAGGAGCCGACCGGCCTGAGCCCGCACAACCGTTCGACGGCCGCCGACCTCGTCAAGATGGCCACCGCCGCCTCGAACTATCCGGAAATCACCCGCATCACGACGTCGCCCAAGGACTTGATCAACATCAAGGGCCGTGAAGTCGAGTACCACAACACGAACCGCCTCGTCGGCGCGAAGGGCTGGGACATCGGCCTGTCGAAGACCGGCTACACCCAGGAAGCGGGCCGCTGCCTGATCATGCGCATCAAGGCTGCCGGCAAGAACGCGACCATGGTGCTGCTGAACGCGGGCGCGTCGTCCGTGCGCTTCCTGGACGCCCTGAACATCCGCCGCCACGTGCTGGGCGACGCCGGTCCCGTCTCGACGCGCGCCGAATCCCCGCGCGTGCGCGCTTCCGCCGGCGGCCCGCGCATCCGCGCGTCGGTCGGCGGCAGCACCCGCCACGGCCGCAAGCACGTGACGGTGACGCGGCATCGCCGCCATCACTGAGCGAGCGGCAGGCCGATCACGCGAGGCCGGGACGGGCGACCGTTCCGGCCTCGTCGTTTGTATCCGCTATCATGGCGCTTTTCCAAAAGCAAAGATTTCATGATGAACCGCACCCGAGCCCTCGCCGCCGGCGCCCTCCTCGTCGCCCTCGGCACCAGCGCCGCCAGCCCGTGGTGGACGCTGCACCGCCTGCAATCCGCCGTCGCCCGCCGCGATGCCGGGGCCGTGTCCGCGCAAGTCGACTTTCCCGCCCTGCGCGCCAGCGTGAAAGGCCAGTTGCTCGCCGCGATGGGCCGGGATGGCGGGGAGACCAAGGGCGACAATCCGTTTGCCGCGATCGGCTCGGCGTTCGCGCTGGCCCTCGTCAATCCCCTCGTCGACGCGGTCGTGTCGCCGGCCGGCGTCAGCGCCATGGTCGAACATGGCCGGATCGAGATCGCGAAGCCGGAGCGGGCACCGGAAGCCGCCGCCCCTGAACCGGTGCGCGAGACGCCGCGCTATCGGCTGGCCTACCGCGGCTTGAATCGCTTTGCCGTGACGGCGCAGGACGGCGGCAGCTTCGTCTTCCGGCGCGCCGGCCCGTGGAGCTGGAAACTGGCCGGCATCGAGATGGCGCCGCGGCGCTGACGCCGGTCAGCGCGACTTCAGCTGCCGCACATGGCCTTCCAGTTCGGCGAAGGTCGGGCGCTCGGTGGCCGAGATGACCTTGCGGCCGAATTCCACGGCGATCGTCGGCGCGTAGCCGTTCATCGACGCCAGCAATGTTACTTTCACGCATTGCAGCGCCTTGGCGGCTTCCTGGTGGCGCCTGTGCAGCAGGCTCGCGAGCGGCGCGACGAGGCCGTACGACAACAGGATGCCGAGGAAGGTGCCGACGAGCGCGGCCGCGATCAGGGCCCCCAGCTCCGCCGGCGGGCGGCCGATGGCGCCCATCGTGTGCACGACGCCCATCACGGCCGCCACGATGCCGAACGCGGGCATGCCGTCCGCCAGCTTGTGGATGGCCTGCACGGGAATGTCGGCGTCTTCCTGGTAGGTCTCGATCTCGTTGTCCATCAGGTTTTCCAGCTGGTAGCTGTTCATCGTGCCCGACACCAGCAGGCGCAGATAGTCCGTCATGAATTCCAGCAGATGGTCGTCCAGCAGGATGACGCGGTATTTCGTGAAGATGGCGCTTTCGTAGGGCGCGTCGATCTCGTTCTCGAGCGCCATCAACCCTTCGCGGCGGACCTTTGTCAACAGGTCGAACATGAGCGCCATCAACGACATGTACAACTCGCGCGTGTAACGCGAGCCATGGAACAGCATCGGCATGCTCCGCCACGTGAGACCGATGGCCTTGCGGTCGTTGGCGATGACGAACGCGCCCAGCGCGCCGCCGAAGATCATCAGCAGTTCGTAAGGCTGGAACAACGCGGCCAGGTGCCCGTCCTGCAGCACGAAGCCGCCGAACACGGCCAGCAGCACGATCACGAAACCCACGACAATCAGCATGATACCGCTCCGATAACTTTTTCCCAGATCGCAACTTTAACATTGTTGCCGCTGGGAAAGCAAAGCCGGGCGCAAAAGTCGGGCGGAACTGGGGGGCGGTCCTTGTTCGCGCCGAGGGTCGGCGGGTTGGTCTTATAATCGAACTGTCGTGTCCATCGCGACCGTCATCGCGCCCGCCCGGGTGCGCTCCACCGCCTTTTTCGGATGTGCCCGTATGTTTGAACCGTCGCCCTTTCCTGCAGCACCACGCAAGCTTACCCGCCGCATATCGACCGGCGTTCCCGGCCTGGACGACATCCTGGGCGGCGGCCTGACGGCCGAGCGGGTGTACCTGATCGAAGGCACGCCGGGCACCGGCAAGACGACGCTCGGCATGCAGTTTCTGCTCGACGGCGCCGCCAAGGGCGAAGCCGGGCTCTACATCACGTTGTCGGAAACGGCGGACGAGTTGATGGCGGTGGCCGACAGCCACGGCTGGTCGCTCGACAAGCTCGCGATCTTCGAGCTCGCCAGCGACGAGGCGCTGGACCCGGACACGCAGCAGTCGATCCTGCATCCCGCCGAGATCGAACTCGGCGAAACGGCGCGTGGCGTCATGGAGCAGGTCGACAAGATCAAACCGGCGCGCGTCGTCTTCGACAGCCTGTCCGAAATGCGCCTGCTGGCCCAGAACCCCTTGCGTTATCGCCGCCAGATTTTGGCGCTCAAGCAATTTTTTGCGTCGCGCGCCTGTACCGTGCTCATGCTCGACGACAAGACGAGCCAGTCCGACCAGCACTTGCACAGCATCGCCCACGGCGTCGTCTGCCTGGAACAACTGGCCAAGGAATTCGGCAAGGAGCGGCGCCGCGTGAACGTGATGAAAATGCGCGGCATCGCGTTCCGCGGCGGCTACCACGACTACATCCTGGACACCGGCGGCATCCGGATCTTTCCCAGGCTGGTCGCGGCCGAGCACAGCGCGGAGTTCAGGCCGATCACGCGCTCGACCGGCTCGCGCGGCCTCGACACCCTGCTCGGCGGCGGCCTCGTGTCCGGCACCAATACGCTGTTCGTCGGGCCATCCGGCGTCGGCAAGACGACGGTGGTCGTGCGCTGCATGCTGTCGGCCTTGAACCGGGGCGAGCGGGCGTCCTATTACCTGTTCGACGAGGGCTTGGGCACGTTCTTCGCCCGCGCCGCGGCGCTCGGGCTCGACCTGCGGCCGCACCTGCACACGGGCCTGCTGACCGTGCGCCACATCGATCCGGCCGAGCTGGCGCCGGGCCAGTTCGCCCAGATGCTGCGCGATTCCGTGGAGATCGACGGCGCGACCTTCATCGCCATCGACAGCCTGAATGCCTATCTTCAAGCCATGCCCGGCGAACAGTTCCTGACCCTCCAGATGCATGAATTGCTCGCCTACCTCAACCAGAAAGGCGTCACCACCGCGCTGATCCTGGGCGAGCACGGGATCATCGGCGAGGGAGCCCGCGACGTCGATCTCAGCTACCTGAGCGATGCGACGATCCTGCTGCGCTACTTCGAAGCGGGCGGCCAGCTGCGCCGCGCGATTACCGTGGCCAAGAGCAGGACGACGAGCCACGCGCTGACCATCCACGAACTGTTGCTCGGCCCCGCCGGCATCGAAGTCGGCGCCGCGCTGGAAGGCTTCGAGGGCGTGCTGACGGGCCTGCCGACCTATCGCGGGGCAACCCCAATGTTGGTCGCCACCGATGCCAACGGCTGACCGCCGCGAACAGCGTGTCCTCATTGTCGCGCCGCACGGACGCGACGCCGACGTCATCGCGGGCGTCGTCGCGCGCGACGGCGTCGATTGCGAGGTCGTCGCCAATGCCGACGACCTCGTCGATGCGGTCGACCAGGGCGCGGCGGCGGCCATCGTCTCTGAAGAGGCGCTGTCGCCGCAGGCGTTGACGCGCATCGCACAATGGCTGGGCAAACAGGCCGCCTGGTCGGATTTCCCGTTCGTCGTCCTGCTGGCCAAGCGCTTCGGCGCCGCGCCCGCGCAGCTGAAGACGACGCTGGCCGCGCTCGGCAACGTGATCCTGCTCGAACGCCCGCTCAGCGCGGACACCCTGGCCACGGCGGCGGGCTCGGCCCTGCGGGCGCGCCGGCGCCAGTACCAGGCGCGCGAGGTGCTGGCGCAGCGCGAAGCCGTCGCCGACGAGCTGGCGTCGCTGAACGCGAACCTGGAAGCGCGCGTCGACGAGCGCACCTGGGCGCTGGCGCGCGCCAACGACCGGCTCACGGCGGAGATCATGGAGCGCGAGCGCGCGCAGCAGGCCATGGCGCAGGCGCAAAAGCTCGAGTTTCTCGGCCGCTTCACGGGCGGCATCGCGCATGACTTCAATAATTTGTTGAACGTCGTCCAGGGCAATATGGAACTCATCAATATGTTTTCGCGCGAAGACTCGACGCGGGCACGTGCGAAGACGGCACAAGCCGCGTGCCGGCGCGGCGCCAAGCTCACCAGCCAGCTCCTGTCGTTTGCGCGCAACCAGTTGCTCGACCTGCGCCCGCTGGCCGTCAAGACGCTGTTCGAGAACGTCGAGGAACTCGCGAAACCGATCCTGGGCGCGGGCATCGAACTCACGGTCGCGGCCGGCGACGACGTCGACGCCGTGCTCGCGGATACGAGCCAGCTGGAGATGGCGTTGCTGAACCTGGTCATCAATGCGCGCGACGCGATGGCCGGCCACGGGCGCATCGACGTGCGCGCCACGCGCGCGCAGCCGCCCGCCGGCACGCTGCCCGCGGGCAGCTACGTGTGCGTGACGGTGTCCGACAACGGCCCCGGCATGTCGCCGGAAATCGCCGCCAAGGTCTTCGAACCCTTCTTCACGACCAAGGGCGTCGGCAAAGGCACCGGGCTGGGCCTGAGCCAGGTCTACGGCATGGCCCAGCAATCGGGCGGCGGGGCCTTCATCCACAGCGCGCCCGGCAATGGCGCGACCGTGGCGATCTGGCTGCAGGCCGCCCAGGGCGACGCCGCCGGCGACGGTGCTGCCGCCATCGACCGCCAGGGGCTGGCCGGCCTGAAGGTGCTCGTGGTCGAGGACGACGGCGACGTGCGCGCGGGCATCGTCGATGCGCTGCTGGCCCTCGGGTGCGACGTGTCGCAGGCGGGCGGCGGCACGCAAGGCCTCGCCGTGCTCGCGTCCGGCGAGCCGGGACTGCTGTTGACGGATTACCTGATGCCCGACATGACGGGTGTCGAACTCGCCGTGCGCGCGCGTCAGCTGTTCCCGCGTTTGCCCGTGCTGGTGGCGACGGGCTATGCCGACATGGGCGCCATCGAAAACGCGATCGGCACCCATGCCGTGCTGCGCAAACCGTTCCAGCTCGCGGACTTGAGCGCGGCCGTCGCCCGCGTGGTCAATCCAGGCTGAGCTGTCCCTGCGGGTCCGGCTCCGGCGGATACGTGATGCGCAAGCCCTCGACGTGGGCGAACGGCGTCAGCTTGTGCGGACGGCGCTGGCGCGCATCGATGATGTCGTCGACCGGCACACCGCGCACCAGCAGCGCGTCGGCCACGAGCGAGCGGTGGCAGCGCCACGGCACCGCTTCCGCGCACATCAGCACGCACGACGTGGCGCGCCCCAGTTCGATGACGGCATCGACGTTGGCCGCGAATTCCTCCGTCTGCATGTAGTCGGCGTAGCCGCGGAACGATTCGTTGCGCCAGCCGGCGTTGGGCGAATCCTTGTGCGGCCGGCGCAGGCCGCCGAGGCCTTTCATGTACCGGTATTCGATGCCGGCGGCGGCCAGCGAGGCCGCGAGCTGGTCCTGGCCGAACTGCGGATTGTGGCGCGATTTCGGCACCGTGCGGATGTCGAGCAGGCAGGCGATCCCGTTCTGGCGCAGCAGCCCGATGAAGTCGGCTATCGTACGGTTCGAATGGCCGATGGTGCAGACGGGTTCCATGCGCATCCCTCGCGGTCGTTGAGCCTCCATTCTGGCACGGACGCGCGCCGGACAGCGCACCGTCCGGCGCCGCGCGGGGCCTAGCGCTCCACCATCCCGCGCAGGCCGCTGGCCCGGTGCGTGCGCCGCAGGATCGCCTCGCCCAGCACGGCCGGCGCCGGCGTCGTCAGGGTGAATTGCCGGCTCGCGCGCGTGATGCCCGTGTAGACCAGCTCGCGCGCCAGCACGGCGCCCCCTTCCTTCGGCAGGACCAGCACCGTGTGCGCGAATTCCGACCCCTGGGATTTGTGGACGGTCATCGCATACGCCGTCTCGACGTGGCGCAGCCGCGTCGCCAGCACGCTGCGCACGTTGTCGCCTTCGAGGAACCACACGCGCAGCGAGCCCGGACGGGCCGGGTCGGTCAGCGCGAGGCCGATGTCGCCGTTGAAGGTCTTGGTCGGGTAGTCGTTGCGCGTGACCATGACGGGGCGCCCGACATACCAGTCGCCGCCCGTGACCAGGCCCGCGTGCGCGAGGCGCTGTTCGATGGCGTCGTTCAGGCCCTCGACGCCCCACTCGCCCTCGCGCACGGCGCACAGCACGCGGAAGGCTTCGAAGCGCTGCAGCACGGCGCGCACCCAGTCTTCGTGGCCGCCCTGGCCGTCCGTGCCGCCGCTGCCGGCGCGCAGCAGTTCCAGGTAAGGGCGGTAGCCGTCGAGCGCCAGCTGGATCACGTGGTGCTGGTGGGCGTGGTCGATCCAGCGCAGCACGCTGGATGCTGCCGGGGCGCGCAGCGCGGCGGCCGCGCCGTCGACGTCGCCCGCGTTGACGGCCAGCGCCAGCTTGCCGATCGGGCCGCCGAAGCGGCGGCTGTGGCGCAGCATCACGGTCTGCTGGGCGAGCGGGCCGCCGGCGCCCGCGTAGTGGTCCGGTATCGTCTCGCCGCTGGCCGCCCGCACGTAATCGAGCGTGGCGGCGTCGTAGTGGCCGGCCTGCGCGTCGTGGCACAGGTCGCCCAGCACGGCGCCCGCTTCCACCGACGCCAGCTGGTCCTTGTCGCCCAGCAGGATCAAGGTGCTGCCATCGGGCAGCGCGTCCAGCAGCGACGCCATCATCTCCAGGTGCACCATCGAGGCCTCGTCGACGATCAGCACATCGACGTCGAGCGGATTGCCGCGGTGGTGTGCGAAGCTGCGCGTGTCCGGCCGCGCGCCCAGGAGGCTGTGCAGCGTGCGCGCGGCGCCCATCCTGCTGGTGAGGTCGCGCAGCGGCAGCGCGCCGCCCACGCGCTCGGCCAGTTCGCCCAGCGCCTTGTCGATGGCCTGCTTCAGGCGCGCCGCGGCCTTGCCCGTCGGCGCGGCGAGCGCGATGCGCTGGCGCGCCGCGTCCGGCGCCGTCGCGAACAACAGCGCCAGCAGGCGCGCCACCGTATAGGTTTTACCGGTACCCGGTCCGCCCGTGATGATGGCGAACGAGCCCCGCAGCGCGACGGCGCAGGCGATGCGCTGCCAGTCCGGCAATTCGCCCGCGCGCTGGGCGCCGAACAGCGCTTCCAGCCACGTGTGGGCCTGGTCGATGTCGACCGCGCGGCGCTGCTGCGCACGCGCACGCACGCACGTGGCCACGAGGGTTTCGTCGCGCCAGTAGCGGCGCAGGTACAGGCGGCTGTCGTCCAGCACGAGCGGCTGGTCGTAATCGAGGTCGCCCACGCGCCACACCTGTTCGCACCCGGCCAGTTGCGTGATCCACCCCTTGGCGCCGCGCGGCAGCGGTTTCGCCGCGCGCGCCAGCGCCTTCCAGTCCTCGTCCGCCCAGCCGAGCAGGCCGGCCGGATCGGCCGCCAGGTCGTCCAGCAGCAGGCAGCTGTGGCCGCGCCCTTCCAGCTCGGACAACACGAGGGCCGCGAGCTGCAGCGGGATCGAACGGGCGCACGCCGCCGTGCCCAAGGTGGCGACGAAGCGCGCGAACACGCCGGACAGGCGGCGCAGCTCACCGGCCTCGGTCAGGCGTTCGACCTCGGTCCAGAACGCGGACGCATCGACGTCGTTGGCATCAGGCTTCATGCGCGTCCTTTCCCAGCAGGCGATCGAGGCCATCCAGCAGTTCCAGGTCGGGCTCGAGCAGATAGCAACCGTGTGTGGCCGGATTGCCGACCCCGCGCAAGAACAGGAACACGGCGCCGCCCAGGTGCTCGCGCGGCGAATACTCGCTGCCCAGGCGCGCGCGCAGCAGGCGGTGCACGGCCAGCATGTAGATGGCGCCCTGGATGTCGTAGCGGTGCGCCGCCATGCCGGCCGCCATCGCGGCCTGCGTGTACGACAGATCGCCCGGCCCGAGCGCGTTCGATTTGTAGTCGAGCACCCAGTAGCGGCCGCCGCATTCGAACACGAGGTCCGTGAAGCCCTTCAACATGCCATGCAGCTGGCGCTCCGGCAGCGTCGGCCGCGGCGTGTTCCCCAGCATGCGGCGGCGGCACAGGCGGTCCAGCGCGGCGACGTCCAGCTGGCGGCTGGGGAACCAGAATTCCATCTCGGCCAGCGGCGCATCGATGTCGGCCAGCGCGCAGCCGACGGGCGGCAGCGGCGTCATGGCGATCATGCGCAGCCAGGCCAGCGCATCATCCAGGCGGTTGCCCCAGCCGGCGCGCAGGATGCGCTGTGCCAGGCGCGTGCGGAACTGTTCGTCGTCGACCTGGCCGAAGCCTTCGTGGGCCATCCATTCCAGTTGCTCGTGCAGGAAGTTGCCGGGGCCGGCGCCGCGCGGGAAGCGGTGCCACGGCGCGTCCTCGCCGTGCGCGACGGCCACGACGCCCGGGTCGTCTTCCTCCAGCAGGTTCTCTTCCTGCGGCCGCGTGGGCGGCGCCACCGTGTTTTTCGTCAGCGACGTGAACGAGCCGACGGCCCAGTTGCGCTCGAAGCGCGCCTCGAAGCGCGGCGGCTCCACGAGTTCCGGCCGCACGTCGGCGCGGCGCAGCACCGTGCAGCCGTCCGGGCTTGCCAGCGCATGCAGCTCGATGCCGTCGGCGTCGCCGCGCAAGGCCTCCCAGCGCTCGCGCACGGCGCTGGCGGGCACCGGTGTCCCGCCCGTCAGCAGATAGCCCAGCGCCGATTCGTGCAGCTGGTTCTCGCCCTTCTTGCGCGCCGCCACGGCCGCGACGCCGAGCCACAGGAAATGGCGCGCCCGCGTCAGCGCCACGTACAACAGGCGCAGGTCCTCTTCCAGGCGCGCGCGGTCGACGGCGGCCAGCGCCGCGTCGGACAGCGCGAGATCGATGCGGCGCTCGCCGTCGTCCTCCGCGTAGTCGAAGAAGGCGCGGTTGCGGCGGTCCGTCTTGCGCGCGGTGACGGCGAACGGCAGGTACACGAGCGGATACTCGAGACCCTTCGACTTGTGCACGGTGACGACCTTGACCAGTTCCGCGTCGGATTCCAGCCGCAGCACGCGTTCGTCGCCGCCCTCGCCCATGCCCTCGGTCTGCTCGGCGAACCAGCGGATCAGCGCCTGTTCGCCATCCAGCTCCCGGCTCGCTTCCTGCAGCAGCTCGGCCAGGTGCAGCAGGTTCGTCAGGCGGCGCTCGCCGCCCGCCGCCCCGAGCAGCTTCGCGGGCAGGCCCAGTTCGTGGATGAAGCGGCGCAGCATCGCCAGCACCCCCTGGCGCTGCCACGCCAGGTGCAGGGTCTTCAACTGCTCCACGCGCGCCTCCCACGCCAGTTCGTCGCTCGCCAGCTGCGCCAGCTCGGCCAGCGGCAGCGCGCAGGTCGCGGTCGCGAATGCGGCGCGCGCGAGCGTGACGTCGAGCGGATTCGCCACGGCCTGCAGCCAGCGCAAGACGTCGCGCGCCTCGTCGCTTTCCACGACCGAGTCCTGGTCGGACAGGTAGACGCTGGCGACCTGCCTTTGCGCGAGCGCGCGGCGGACGGCCGCCGCCTCGCGCCGGTCGCGCACGAGGATCGCGATATCGGCCGGCATCAGGCGCGCGAAGCGGCCCGCATCGTCTTCGAAGCCGGCGCGCGGATCGTTCAGCAGGCGCACGATGTGCTCGGCGCAGTGCTGGGCGAAGAATTCGCGGTAGTCGTCGCCACGCATGTCCTCGATCTCCGCCATGCCGACGGCCAGCGCCTGGAACGGGCCGTCCACGCCGACCAGTTGCTGCCCGCGTCCGGCCGCATCGACGGCGTCGAACGGCAGCGGATTTTCCGCGCCCTTGCGGAAGCGGAACGCGCCCGCCGCGTAATGGCCTTCCGCGTGGCGGAACAGCTGATTCACAGCGTCCACGAGCTGGCGCGTCGAGCGGTAGTTCGTGCCGAGCTGGTAGTGGCGGCCGTGCGTCGCCCGCCGCGCCGACAGGTAGCTGTGGATGTCGGCGCCGCGGAAGCCGTAGATCGACTGCTTCGGGTCGCCGATGAGGAACAGGCCGCGCGCCGGATCGTTGTCTTCGACCCGGTACAACAGGTCGAAGATGCGGTACTGGTCGGGCGACGTGTCCTGGAATTCGTCGACCATCGCCACCGGGTATTGATCGAGGATGCGCCGGCGCAGCGCGTCGCCGTTGCCGCCTTCCAGCGCGTCTTTCAGCCGGACCAGCATGTCGGCGAACCCGAACTGGCGGTTGCGGCGCTTGAGCTCCGCCATGCGGTGCGCGATGGCGCACGCGGCGTGGCGCAGCAGCGCATGGGCCACCGGGGCGACGGCGTCCAGTCCTTCCTTCAACGTGTCGGTATGCCCGAAGCACGCGGGCACGGGCGCGCTGTGGTCCTTGCTGAACGCGTCCACGATGCCGCCGGGCGTCAGCCGCTGCCACATCGCGTCGCTCAGTTGCGGATAGTGCGCCTGCGGGTCGACGGCCCAGCGGCGCAGCGCATCGAAGGCTTTCGCCAGCGAGTCCGGGCGCATCTTGGTGCCGTTGAACGCCTTGGCATTCACGCCGCGCTGCGCGGCGATCCACGCTTCCATCGCATCGGTGCGCGCCTGCCAGCCGTCCTTCAGCCGCGCCAGCTCGTCGCGTTGCGCGCGTTCCGCGTCGAGGATGACGTCGCCCAGCGGCCGCTCGCTGCCGCCGTCGAGGCGGCCGGCCCGCTGCACCAGTTCGCGCACCGACCGTTTCAGCGCATCGACGTCGCTCCAGCACGACAACAGGCTGGTTAGCGCCGCGCCGGACAGCGGGTACACGTGCTGGCGCCAGTAATCGTGCGCGGCATCCTCGAACAGGGCGCGCTCGTCGCTGACGAGTTCTTCGTCGAACAGGCTGCCGCTGTCGAACGCGTGCTCGCGCAGCATGCGCTGGCACCAGGCGTCGATGGTGAAGATGGCCGCTTCGTCCATCGTCTCCGCCGCCAGCACGAGGCGGTGCGCGGCCACGAGGCGCGACGCTTCGTCGCCGTACGCGGCGGCCAGCGCCGCGAGGTAGGGATCGTCGGCTTCCGCCTCGCCGCGGAAGCAGGCCGCCGCCTGCACGAGCCGTTCGCGCACGCGGTTCGACAGCTCGCGCGTGGCGGCGCGCGTGAACGTCATCACGAGGATCTCGGGCGGCATCAACGGGCGCGCGAAGCCGTCTTCGCCGCCGTGGCCCAGCACGAGGCGCAGGTACAGCGCGGCGATGGTCCACGTCTTGCCGGTGCCGGCACTGGCCTCGATCAGGCGCGAGCCGTGCAGCGGGAAGGTCAACGCGTCGAGCAGCTGGCTCATGGCTCGCCTCCGTCGAAGCGGGTCACCGTCACGCTGTCCTTCAGCCAGGCGACCAACGGTCCGTACAACGCCTCGGCCACGAGCGGCCAGCCGCCGGCGGCGCGCAGCAGCGCGAATTCGGGCCACAGGCGCGCGAGGCAAGGGTCCGTCGCTTCGCCGTCGATCTCGAAGCCGCCGTCATACGTTTCGCGCGCGTCGCCGCCGGCGACATGCGCGAGCGCCGTCTTGCACGCGACGGGCAGCGGCCGGTCCAGGTTCGACCGCCACAGCGCCACCAGCGTTTCCAGCTGCGCGAGCGCCGCGCCGCGTTCCAACGGCGCCAGCGCGAGGCTGGCGTCGCGCGCGACGAGCACGCCGCCCACCCGCTCGCCCGTCGCGGCGGCGGCCAGCTGGCGCAGCCACGGGCCCATCAGCTTGTCGCCGCGCGGCTCGCCCTTGCGGTCCAGGACTTTCGACGACATCTGCAGCAGCCATACGGTGTCGTCGTCGTTGCTGCGCAGGCGGTCGATCCAGTCTTCGAGGCGCCAGCCGCCGACGTCCACGCTGACGACCAGCTTGGGCGCCGCACGCGGATAGCGGCTGCCCAGCGCCAGCCAGGCAGTGCGCACGGGCACGAGATCGTCGACGAGCTGCTGCTGCCACTGCCGGCCCACCAGGCCGATCGGCAGCACGCCTTCGCGCGCCAGCCGCGCCGCGCGCGTTTCCAGCACGTGGCGCACCTCGTGCTGCGCTTCCGGCCTGCCGCTGTCGTCGAGCAGCGTGTCTTCCAGGAAGTAGCGCTCTAGCGCATCGAGCGAGAACGGTTCCTCGTCCTCGCCGACGACTTCCAGGTCATTGAACGTCACGCCCAGGCGGCGCCGGAAAAAGTAGCGCGCCGGCTGGCGCAGGAAGCTCGCCAGTTCACCGAGGGTGAGGCGGTAGTCCGCATCCAGTTCGAACGGCGGCAAGGGATCGGCATCGAGCGCCGCGCCGGCGCCCGCCGCGTCGGTCCCGTGCGCCGAACGCCATTCGCCCGCGTACGTGAGCAGGCCGCCGCGCTCGAAATAGCGGCGCGAGAACGGCTGCAGCGCGTGCACGGTCGTGCGCTCCGCCAGGTCGAGGTCCCAGCCGGCGGCCAGGTAATCGCGCAGCTGCGACACCAGCACGGACGCCGGCTGCTCGGTGTTGTCGCGCACGTTGCGTCCCACCCAGCTGACGTATAGTTTTTCGCGCGCGGCCAGCACCGCTTCCAGCATCAGGTAGCGGTCGTCGTCGCGGCGCGAGCGGTCGCCGGGGCGGGCCAGGCCGGGCAGCGCCAGCAGGTCGAAGTCCGACTGATGGCCACGGCGCGGGAAATCGCCGTCGTTCATGCCGAGCAGGCAGACGACGCGGAACGGCACCGCGCGCATCGGCATCAGGGTGCAGAACGTGACGCCGCCGGACACGAACTGGTGGGAGAGCGCCGGCTGGTCCAGCTGGCCGAGCCACGCCTCGCGCATCACGGCCAGCGACACGGGTTCGTCGAACAGCGCGTTCTCGCAGATCTCCAGCCAGCATTGCAGCCCTTCTTCCAGCTGGTGCAGCGTCAAGCGGTCTTCCTCGTTCGTCGCGCGGAAGAAGCGCGCCAGCAGCGCGCGCGCACAACCGCCCCATTCCATCGGACGCAAGGTGCGGTCGAGGTCCTCGCGCCACGCCAGCAGCGCTTCCACCAGCTCGGCCAGCGAGCCGGCCAGCGCCGCATCGAGCCCGCCCACTTCCGGATACGGTTCGATGTCGCGGAAGCTGGCCCCGTGGCCGGTCGCATAGCCGAGCAGCATGCGGCGCACGCCGAACAGCCAGGAATTCTGCTCGCCGGCGAACCCGAGTCCCAGGCCGGCGCGGTGGTGCTGGTCCAGGCCCCAGCGCACGCTGGCGCCCTCGATCCAGTGGCCGAGGATGGGCAGGTCGGCATCGGTCAGGCCGAAGCGCCCGGCCAGCGCCGGCACGTCGAGCAGGTCGCGCACCTCGCTCTGGCGGCAGCGCTGCTGCGGCAGCCGCAGCAGCCATTCGAGCGCCACGAGCAGCGGATTCACACTGCGGTCCTTGACGTCGCCGATCTCGAACGGGATATAGCGCGGGTCGCTGCGCTTGTGCTGGCCGAACACCGCGTGCACGGCCGCGGAGAACGTCTCGATGTCGGGCACCATCACGACGACGTCGCGCGGGCGCAGCGGATCGTCCCCCTCCTCCGCGAACCACGACAGCAGCTGGTCGTGCAGCACCTCCACTTCGCGCTGGGCGCTGTGGGCGATGTGGAACTCGATCGAGCGGTCGTTAGCGGGCGGCGGCGTGTGCGGGTGTTCGGACAGCGGCAGCAGGTCGCGCACGGCGGCCTGTACCTGGCCCAGCAGCGTATCGCCTTCCTCGTCGGAGAACAGGTCGATGCGCAGGTTGCCGAATTGGGCGCCCTCGCCGTTGTCGAATTCGTCGAGCATGCGCACGAAGTCGCGGCCCTGGCGCCCCCAGCTCGCGAGCAGCGGATGGCTGTGCGCATGCAGCTGTTCGACCGGGATGTCGGCCAGGTCGCTGCCGTTGCGGTGCTGCTGGCGTTTGTAGGCGGCGCGCAGGAGCTCGCGGCCTTCGATGATGTCGCCCCAGTAGAACCGGCACGGGTTCGGCACCGCGAGCAGCACCTGCGTGTGGCGCGACAGCCCCGCCATCGCCTGGATCGTCTGGTACGGCAAGGTCGACATGCCGAACAGGATCACGCGGCGCGGCAGGCGCAGCACCGGTTCGCGGTCTTCCAGCACGGCGGCCATGAATTGCGCGTGGATCGTCGCGCGGCCGGACCAGCGCCGCTCGGGCGGCAGGCTCGCGTGGATCTCGCGCCAGAGCTGCGCCTGCCAGCACTGGTCGGACATCAGCGGCACGGACTCGCCGCCGGCACGGCGCAGCTGGTCGATGCCGTCGGCCCAGTCGGTGAGCCAGTCGGCGCGGTACACCTGGTACTGGTCGTACAGGTCGGCCAGGCGCTCGGCCAGTTGCAGGCGGCGCTCGGCGTCGCCGTCGTTCAAGAAGTGGCGCAGCGGTTCGAACGTGGCCTTGTCCAGCACCTCGGGCAGCAGGCGCATGAGGCGCCACGTCAGCGCGTCCTTGTCGAACGGCGAGCGGCGCGGCACGCGCTCCGGGCCCAGCATGCCGCGGTAGGCTTCCCACTGGAAGCGCGCCGGCAGCGCCACGCGCGTGGCCGCGCACACGCCCAGTTCTTCCGCCAGCGCGATCTTGAGCCACTCGGCCACGCCGTTGGACTGGACGAGCATGATCTCTTCCTCCAGCGGCCCGAGCGGATTGGCGCGCAGCCAGTCGAAGACGGCGGCGCGCAGCAATTCCATCTGGTTGCCGTGCAGGATGAGGAGGCCGGGGCGGATCGGGGATGGCATGGCGCGACGTGACGGGAAGACTCGCGCAGCATACTACTTCCGGCGCCCGGGCGGTAGAGCTGGCGAGTCGTTACGCCTGGTGATCCTGCTGGCGCGCGCCCAGTTCGGCGTGGATGTGGCGTTCCAGCCGCGCCAGCAGGCCGCGCAGCCGGGCCGCCAGCGTGCGTGCGCGGCCGAGCGCGCCCGGTTCGAGCTGGCGTTCCAGCTCGGCGCACAGGTCGCCGAAGCCGAGGGCACCGACCGTCCGCGCCGCCGATTTCAGGCGGTGCGCCACCGCGGCCGCCCGGGCCGGCTCGTGCGCGGCCAGCCCGCGCTCGATCTCCTGCATGCCGTCGCGCGCGGCGTCCAGGAACAGGAATGCGTATTTGCGCATCTGGTCCGGCTGGCCGCCGAACGCGTCGGACAGCACGCCGATGTCGAGCAACGCCTCGGCCGGCCGCACAGCGCCGCTGTCCGGCCGCCGCGCATTGCGGCCGAGCGCGCGGGCCACCGTCGCGATCAGCGTCTCGGGCGCGGCCGGCTTCGTCAGGAATTCGTCCATGCCGGCCGCGAGGCAGCGGGCCTGGTCGTCGGGCCCCGCGTTCGCCGTCATCGCGATCACCTTGAGGTCCGCGAACGCCGGGTCGCGGCGGATGCGGCGCGTGGCATCGATCCCGTCCATCACCGGCATCCGCACGTCCATCAGCACGCAGTCGACGGGACGCTCCGCCAGCCGGTCCAGCGCGTCGGCGCCGTTGCCGGCGACGGTCACGTGCGCGCCGGCGTCTTCGAGCAGATCGCGCGCCACGAGCTGGTTGAACGCATTGTCCTCGACGAGCAGGATCGCGATGCCGTCCAGCGCCCCGGGCCCCGCCGGTTGCGGCTCGGCGGCCGCGCGCGCCGCCGGTACCGGCTGCAGGCGCGCCGTGAACCAGAACGTGCTGCCCCGCCCCGGCGTGCTCGTCGCGCCGATCGTGCCTTGCAACAGCTCCACCAGCTGCTTGCTGATGACGAGGCCCAGGCCGGCGCCGTGGTGCCGCGGCGGCGCCGGGTCGGCCTCGCGGCGGGGCCCGAACAGCTGAGCCAGGTCGTCGTGCGCGATGCCGACGCCGTGGTCCTCCACCTCGAAGCGCACGAGCAGGTCGGCGCCCACCGTGCGCTCGACGCGGGCGCGCACCTGCACGGTGCCCCGTTCGGAAAACCGGATGGCGTTGCCGACCAAATTCAGCAGCACCTGTTCCAGCCGCAGCGGATCGCCGCGCAAGGGCTGCCGCAGCTCGGGCGCCACGTCGAATTCGAGCACGAGGCCGCGCACCGCCGCCTGCGCGCCCAACTGGCCGGCCAGATCGTGCGCGAGCGCGTCCAGCGTGAAGTCGAGCCGTTCCAGGTCCACCTTGCCGGCGTCGGTCCGGGGCCGGTCGAGGACGCGGTTGAGGATGCCCAGCAGGTGCTGCGCCGCGTGGTGGATCTTGTCCAGGTAGTCGCGCTGCTTCGGCGCGTCCGCATGCTTGCGCGCCAGGTATGCCATGCCGAGGATGCTGTTCATCGGCGTGCGGATCTCGTGGCTCATGGTCGACAGGAAGTCGTTCCTGGCGCGGCTGGCCGCATCGGCCCGGGCTTTCAGCGCGTGCAGTTCGGTGACGTCGGTCGACACGCACAGGACGGCATCGACGTCACCGTCACCGTCGCCGTCGCCGTCGCCGTCGCCGTCGAAGCGTACCGGCACCTTCACGCTCCACAGCTGGCGCACGACGCCGTCGGTGCCGGCGAAGGCGTTCTGCACGGCGCGCTTCTCGCCCAGTTCGAAAACGGGACGGTCCAGCGCCCACAGCGCGTCGGCCTGCGCGGGCGGCATCACATCGTGGTCGCGCCGGCCCACGACGTCCTTGGCCGGGAGGCCGCAGGCGGCCGCCATCTTCGCGTTGACGTAGCGATAGCGGCGGTCGCGGTCCTTCAGGTAGACGTAGGCGTCGACGTTGTCCAGCACGAGATCGAGCAGCCGGCGCTGCTCCACCGCCGCCCGGCGCGACCGGGCCAGGTTGAGGAACAGCGCGTAGGCCAGCAGCGTGGCGCCGAAGCCGCCCGCGCCCGCCAGCCACGGGACGATGCGCCCGAAGCCGCCGGCCAGGTCGGCGCGGCGGGCGACGAAGCGCGCTTTCCACAGGTTGTCGTCGAAGCGCACGGGCAGCACGGTTTCCAGCAGGTCGTCGCCGCCCAGCGCCGGCGGCGCGCCGTCGTACAACACCGCATCCGCCCCGTTCACGCGCAGCCGTCCGGGCGCGCCGGCGTCGGCCGCCGCGGCATCGGCCGCCGCGGCATCGGCCGCCGCGTACAACTGCAGCGCCACCAGGCGGGCATCCACGCCCCGCATGGCGTCGTGCACGAGGGCCGGAATGGAAAAGCCGACGCCGACCGAGCCCGCATAGGCGGCGCGCCGTCCTTCGACGTCGCGCGGCAAGGCGCCGCCGGCCGGGATGCGGTAGACGGGCACGCGCAGGGCGAGGGCCGAGTGGCGCGCGGGGCGCTCCACGACGATGGGCTTGCCCGACGCCGCCATGCGGCCCCTGTCGCGCGCGCGGTCCATCGTCCGCGCGACGGCAGGCGCGCCGCCCGTCAGGTCGACGCCGAATTTTTCCGGCAGGTGGGGCTCCAGGTAGGTCAGCACGGTATAGGCCGGACGGTGCCCGGCCGGACGGATCGTGAAGTCCGGATAGCCGGCCGGCGCGACGCCGCGGTCGGCGCGGACGGCGGCCACGAAGGCGGCGCGCGCGCCGTCGTCCACGTATTGCGCGTAGTTGATCGACTCGATCGCCGGGTAGTGGCGTGCCACGCCGAGCGTCTCGACATAGCGGTGGAACTGCAGCCGCGAGACCGTGCCGCCGTTGGCCTGGAACAGGGCCGCCAGTCCGCGCACGACGTCCGCGTACTCGTGCACGGCGCCGTCCAGTTGCTGGCACCCGGTGCGCGCGAGGTGGTCGAAGCGCGCCTGCGCGCCGACGGCGACCGCATGGGCCGCGCCCAGGTACAGGCCGACACCGGCCAGCAGGGCGAGCGTCACGCCGCCGGCCCACGACGCGGCCGTCCTTCCCGTGTTGCGCATTGCGATGTCAGCCATGTCCACCGGTCCGAGATATGACAATTAGTATTGTCGTGCGGCAATTTTTAGATGTTTGCTAGTATGTCCGAATCGGAACAAAATGGCGAGCTTAACAAGAAGGAATGCGTATGCGCGAAACACATCATGACAATCCGGACCCCTGGCTGTGGCTGGAAGACGTCGATTCGGATCGCGCGCTCGCCTGGGTGCGCGAACGCAACGCGGAAAGCGAACGCGAACTGACCGCCCTGCCCGGCTACGCGGACCTGCGCGCGCGGCTCAAGACGATCCTGGATTCGCGCGACCGCATTCCCTACGTCGGCCACCACGACGGCCGCTTCTATAATTTCTGGCGCGACGCCGACCACGAACGGGGCATCTGGCGCCGCACGACGCTCGCCGAATACCGCAAGCCCGTGCCGGCCTGGGAAACGGTGCTGGACCTGGACGCGCTCGCGCGCGACGAAGCGGAGAACTGGGTCTGGGCGGGCGTGGCGTTCCTGGAACCGCACGGCACGCGCTGCCTCGTCTCGCTGTCGCGCGGCGGCGGCGACGCCCACGTCGTGCGCGAATTCGACGTGGCGGCGCGCGCCTTCGTCGCCGGCGGTTTCGCGCTGCCGGAAGCGAAGACGAGCGCCGGCTGGATCGACCAGGACCAGCTCTTCGTCGCGACCGACTTCGGCCCCGATTCGATGACGGCGTCCGGCTACCCGCGCATCGTCAAGGCCTGGCGCCGCGGCACGCCGCTGGACGCGGCGACGCCCGTGTACGAAGCGCAGCCCGACGATCTGTCGGTCTCCGCCTGGCACGACCCGACGCCCGGCTACGCGCGCCAGTTCGTCCAGCGTCAGATCGATTTCTACACCAGCGACCTGTTCTTGCGCGATCCCGCCGACGGCCGGCTCGAACGCATCGACAAGCCGCAGGACGCCAACGCGTTCGCGCTGCGCGACCAGTTGATCGTCGAACTGCGCTCGGACTGGACGATCGGCGCAAACACATGGCCGCAGGGCGCCCTGCTCGCCATCGGGTTCGACCGCTTCATGGAAGGCAGCCGCGACTTCGACATCCTGTTCGAACCGTCGCCGACGACGTCGCTGGACGGCATCGCGGCCACGCGCGCGGCGCTGTTCCTCACCATCCTCGACAACGTCAAGAACCGCGTCGTCGAGTGGCGCCACGCGGACGGCCGCTGGCAGCGCCGCGACGTGCCGGCCCCCGGCATGGGCGCGCTGCACGTGTCGGGCGTCGACGACTACGCGTCGGACCAGGTCTTCCTGACCGTCACCGACTTCCTCACGCCGAGCAGCCTGTATCTGATGGAAGCCGGCAGCGACGGGCGCGAGCTCCTGAAATCCATGCCGGCGTTCTTCGACGCGGCGCCGTACGCCGTCAGCCAGTTCGCGGCGCGCTCGCCCGACGGCACCGACGTCCCCTATTTCGTCGTGATGCGCAAGGACGCGCCGCTGGACGGCACGAACCCCACGCTGTTGTACGGCTACGGCGGGTTCGAAGTGTCGCTGACGCCCTTCTACAGCGGCGTCACCGGCACGGCGTGGCTCGACCAGGGCGGCGTGTACGTGCTGGCGAACATCCGCGGCGGCGGCGAGTTCGGCCCGCGCTGGCACCAGGCCGCGCTCAAGGAAAACCGCCAGAAGGCATTCGACGATTTCCTGGCCGTCGCCGGGGACCTCGTCCGGCGCGGCGTCACGCGCCCACGCCATCTCGGCATCATGGGCGGCAGCAATGGCGGGCTGCTCGTGGGCGCGGCGCTCACGCAAAGGCCGGACCTGTTCGGGGCGGTCTCCTGCCAGGTGCCGCTGCTGGACATGCGCCGCTATCACGAATTGCTGGCCGGCGCCTCGTGGATCGGCGAATACGGCGACCCCGACGAGCCGGACGAATGGGACTACATCGCCCGCTACTCGCCGTACCAGAACGTGGTCCCGGACAAACGCTATCCGCGCGTGCTGTTCACGACGTCCACGCGCGACGACCGAGTCCACCCCGGCCACGCACGCAAGATGGCGGCGCGGATGCGGGAACAGGGCCACGACGTGCTGTATTGGGAAAACACGGAGGGCGGCCATGCCGGCGCGGCCAACAACGAACAGACGGCGACCATGTGGGCGCTGACGTATGCGTTCCTGTTGAGTCAGCTCAAGTAAACGGCGAAAATTGACGTGGCCGGTGGCATATTTCGATGGTAACCACCGGTTATCGCAAAGTCGTTACCGAAAGATTGAATGGGGAACTAGCAGGGTTGCTAGGACGCTAAATGAATGTTGCATGGAATACTTGTTTCTCACACATCTTTCCATGGAGGAGCTGCGATGGCTAATGATTTCGTTACCGAAGCAAGCCTGCGTGAACCGTTGGCAGGCACCCTGGTGAAGCCGCCCGCTTCACTGTCGCCCTCCATCGGCGATCTGAAGAAGTATCGGATCAGCAAACGCGAGAGTCAGGAAAAATTCTGGGGCCGTTTCGGCGTCACCCAGTCCAGCGGCAGCCGCTTCGAAACGGGTCTGGCCATACCGGCCCCCGTCGCCCTGCTGTTGAAGCTGTATGTCAACGGCAAGCTCAACGATGGTGATCTTCTGGGGTAATCAGACCCAAAGAAATTGCTCGCACGACCGCCTGTTGCCGGGTGTTGACGTTGAACTTCTGCCGGATATTACCCATATGGAAGTTTACCGTCGCCTCGGAGCAGCCGGTGATTTTTGAAATCTCCCACGACGATTTGCCCACCATGACCCAGTTGAGCACTTCCAGCTCGCGCGGCGTCAGGCGCGGCGCCGCTTCCTGGGTGGGCGGCGGGCAGAAACGCACGCCCGACGCGAACGCGTAATCCCGCACCAGCGCCAGATCGGCCAGCATGCTCGACACGTCGCGCACGAACGCGCCGTCGGCCGCCGCGTCGATGGCAAAGCTCAACAGGCCAAACTCCCCGTTCGGACCGTGGATGGGAAACGTCACGCCGGCCCGGATGCCGTGGGTGCACGCTTCTTCGTACAAGGCGCGCTGGGCCGGGCTGCGGAAGAGCTCCGGTTGCCAGACCAGCGGCAACGTGGTGGCCATGCAATGGCTGACGATGGGGTCGACATAGGCGAACCGCTCGGCGTCGTAGCGCTCCCGCCATTTCACCGGATAATTGCTTTGAATAAATGCATTTTCGAGGCGCGCATGCCGCGAGCCGGACATGCCGAACAAGACCTTGTCGAATCCATACTGCCGGCCCAGGGCGAACAGCGCTTCGCCCCAACTGGACGCGGTGTCGGTATGTAACAACTCGTCCAAATCGACGGTCTTCATGGCTGCCTCGCGCTATTGATGTGGGATGTAACGACACCCGGTATGCTAGATGAGTTGTAACCAAAAAGCACGAAAAATTAGTCTTTTATTCATTATGGCAGAGCACCGGCGTTTGCTCAGTTGTCGTTCCGATACACGCCGAACGCGGCCCGCCATCGAATCGTGCGCCGCCCCCTGCACTTTTCGATTATTCTCGCGCGAATTGTCCGTTTAAAATTTCAAAAATGCAAGTTTTTCTACGGCGTCCGTAACAATCTCGCCGAGCGATCGCCACCCATGCTTGACTTGACTGGACACCGGAGTATCTTTGCGTTTTCTAGACATTTAACAATACGCGCTCGTCCAAAATCTTGTTCGCGACACCCATCCGAATTACAGCGACCCGCCGCGGTCGCGGCCTGCCGGCGTTCGCCGGCGTCCTGCTCTTCCCTTCTTTCCTTACTCGAGGATTTTTAGTCAATGAATAATATGACCGACATGGCTGAACAGCTCGACGTCAAGCTGTTGTTGTCCACGCTGATGGCGCTGAAAAAGGGAGATTTCTCCGTACGCATGCCGTCCGACTGGACCGGCGTGTCCGGCAAGATCGCCGACACCCTGAACGACATCATCGAGACCAAGGAAAAAATGGTCGAAGCGGTCACCGAGGTGTCGCGCGTCGTCGGCCGCGAGGGCCACCTGACGCAGCGTGCCTCCGTGCCGGGCGCCGCGGGCGGCTGGTCGACCATCATCAGCTCGGTCAATACACTGATCGACGACCTCGTGCGCCCGACGACGGAGATGGCGCGCGTCATCGGCGCCGTCGCGAAAGGCGACCTGTCGCAGACGATGGCGCTGGAAGTCGACGGCCACCCGCTCAAGGGCCAGTACCTGCGCGCCGCGACCACCGCGAACACGATGGTGGAACAGCTGTCGTCGTTCTCGTCCGAGGTGACGCGCGTCGCGCGCGAGGTCGGTACGGAAGGCAAGCTCGGCGGCCAGGCGTACGTGCCGGGTGTCGCGGGCACGTGGAAGGACTTGACGGACTCGGTGAACTCGATGGCGGGCAACCTGACGTCGCAGGTGCGTAACATCGCGGAGGTGACCACCGCCGTGGCGAACGGCGACTTGTCGAAGAAGATCACGGTGGACGTGCGCGGCGAGATCCTGCAGCTGAAGGACACCATCAACGTGATGGTGGACCAGCTGCGTTCCTTCGCGTCCGAGGTGACCCGCGTGGCGCGGGAGGTCGGTACGGAAGGCAAGCTCGGGGGCCAGGCGTACGTGCCGGGCGTCGCGGGCACGTGGAAGGACTTGACCGACAACGTGAACTTCATGGCGTCCAACCTCACGGGCCAGGTGCGCAACATCGCGGCGGTGACGACCGCGGTGGCGAACGGCGACCTGTCGAAGAAGATCACGGTGGACGTGAAGGGCGAGATCCTCGAACTGAAGAACACCATCAACGTGATGGTGGACCAGTTGTCGTCGTTCGCATCGGAGGTGACGCGCGTCGCAAGGGAGGTCGGTACGGAAGGTAAACTCGGCGGCCAGGCGGTGGTGAAAGGCGTCGCGGGCACATGGAAGGACTTGACCGACTCCGTGAACTCGATGGCGGGCAACCTCACGGGCCAGGTGCGCAACATCGCGGACGTGACGACCGCCGTCGCGAACGGCGACTTGTCCAAGAAGATCACGGTGGACGTGAAGGGCGAGATCCTGGAACTGAAGAACACGATCAACGTGATGGTCGACCAGCTGAACTCCTTCGCGTCCGAGGTGACCCGCGTGGCGCGGGAGGTCGGTACGGAAGGTAAGCTGGGCGGCCAGGCGAACGTGCCGGGCGTCGCCGGTACGTGGAAAGACCTGACCGACGGCGTGAACTCGATGGCCGGCAACCTGACGGCGCAGGTGCGTAACATCGCGGAAGTGACGACCGCGGTGGCGAACGGCGACCTGTCCAAGAAGATCACGGTGGACGTGAAGGGCGAGATCCTCGAGCTGAAGAACACCATCAACGTGATGGTGGACCAGTTGTCCTCGTTCGCATCCGAGGTGACCCGCGTCGCGCGCGAGGTCGGTACGGAAGGCAAGCTCGGTGGCCAGGCGTACGTGCCGGGCGTCGGCGGCACCTGGAAGGACTTGACCGACAACGTGAACTTCATGGCGTCCAACCTCACGGGCCAGGTGCGTAACATCGCGGCGGTGACCACCGCCGTGGCGCGCGGCGACCTGTCGAAGAAGATCACGGTGGACGTGAAGGGCGAGATCCTGGAACTGAAGGACACCATCAACGTGATGGTGGACCAGTTGTCGTCGTTCGCGTCGGAAGTGACGCGCGTGGCGCGCGAGGTGGGTACGGAAGGCAAGCTGGGTGGCCAGGCGAACGTGTCCGGCGTGGCCGGTACGTGGAAGGACTTGACGGAGAACGTCAACCAGCTCGCGGCGAACCTGACCAACCAGATGCGCGCGATCGGCGAAGTGGCGACGGCGGTGACGCGCGGCGACCTGTCGCGCTCGATCCAGGTGGAAGCGCGCGGCGAGGTGTCCTACCTGAAGGACAACATCAACGAGATGATCCGCAACCTGAAGGAGACGACGCAGAAGAACGCCCAGCAGGACTGGCTGAAGACCAACCTGGCGCGCTTCACGCGGCTGCTGCAGGGCCAGCGCGACCTGCAGGCCGTGACGAAGCTGATCCTGTCCGAACTGGCGCCGCTGGTCTCGGCCCACCACGGCGTGTTCTACATGATGGATTCGCAGGAAGCCGATGCGCGCCTGCGCATGATCGCGTCATACGGCTACCGCTCCAGCCGCAAGCTGCCGACGTCGTTCCTGCCGGGCGAAGGTCTCGTCGGCCAGTGCGCGCTCGAAAAGACCCGCATCTGGCTGACGGACGTCCCGCGCGACTACATCGTGGTGTCGTCCGGCCTCGGCTCCGCGCCGCCGACCAACATCGTCGTGCTGCCTATCCTGTTCGAACAGCAGGTCAAGGCCGTCATCGAGATCGCGTCGCTGGACCGCTTCACGGAAACCCACCTGTCGTTCCTCGACCAGCTGATGGAATCGATCGGCGTCGTGCTGAACACCATCGAGGCGAACAGCCGGACGGAATCGCTGCTGACCCAGTCGCAATCGCTGGCGCAGGAACTGCAGCAGACCAACCAGGAACTGGCGGAAAAGGCGCGCCTGCTGTCCGAGCAGAACATCGAGGTGGAGCGCAAGAACCGCGAAGTGGAACAGGCCAAGCTGGCGCTGGAAGAAAAGGCCACGCAGCTGGCGCTGTCGTCGAAATACAAGTCCGAGTTCCTGGCCAATATGTCGCACGAGCTGAGGACGCCGCTGAACTCCCTCCTGATCCTCGCGCAGCAGCTGTCCGACAACCCGGAGGGCAACCTGTCGTCCAAGCAGGTGGAGTTCGCGAAGACGATCCACGGCTCCGGCTCCGACCTGCTGACGCTCATTAACGACATCCTCGACCTGTCGAAGATCGAGTCCGGCACCGTCACGCTGGACGTCTCGGAATACCGCTTCTCGAACCTGCGCAACTACGTCGACCGCACGTTCCGCCACATGGCCGAGGCTAAGCACCTGGGCTTCACGGTGGAGCTGGCGGACAACCTGCCGACCGCCGTGATGACCGACACGACGCGCCTGCAGCAGGTGCTCAAGAACCTGCTGTCGAACGCGTTCAAGTTCACCAGCCACGGCAACGTGTCGCTGATGATCAGCCTCGTGACGAGCGGCTGGACGGCTGACCACCCGCACCTGCTGCATGCGGACGCCGTGCTGGCGTTCTCGGTGCGCGACACGGGCGTCGGCATCCCGTCCGACAAGCTGCAGCTGATCTTCGAGGCGTTCCAGCAGGCCGACGGTTCCACCGCCCGCAAATACGGCGGCACGGGCCTGGGCCTGTCGATCTCGCGCGAACTGGCGCGGTTGCTGGGCGGCGAAATCAGAGTCGAGTCAACCGTCAACATCGGCTCCACGTTCACCTTGTACCTGCCGTACAACCGCGCGGGCTTCATCAACTACGAGCAGACCCGCCAGCCGCAACCGGCGCGCCTGGCGCCGCCGCCGTCGCAGTCGTCCGCCGTCCCTGCGCGGACCCTGCTGCTGGAGGCCGAGACCGATACCGACGCGGGCAATGCCGTCACGAGCGCCGGGCTGTCCGATCCGGCCGGCAGCCTCGTCGAATACGCGACCATGCTGGACGACCGCGGCCTGATCGTGCCGGGCGACCCGTCCGTGCTGATCGTCGAGGACGACGAGCGCTTCGCCAAGACCCTGCTCGAATTCGCGCGCGAAAAGAACTTCAAGGGCATCGTCACGCACCGCGGCGATTCCGCGCTGTCACTGGCGCGCGACTACCTGCCGTCCGCGATCCTGCTCGACATCGACCTGCCCGACATCGACGGCTTCACGGTGCTCGACCGCCTGAAACGCGACCCGAGCACGCGCCACATCCCGGTGCACGTGATGTCGTCGCTGCGCGAGCGCGAACGCGCGCTGCGCCAGGGCGCCATCTCGTACATCAACAAGCCGGTGAGCCGCGAGATGCTGCAGGAGGAATTCAAGCGCATCCAGAAATTCCTCATGGGCGGCAAGCGTTCGCTGCTCGTCGTCGAGGACGACATGGCGCAGCGCGAATCGATCGTCGGCCTGATCGGCGATTCCGACGTGCGCATCGTGACGGCCGAAGACGGCAAGGCCGCGCTGGACGCGCTGGCCCAGCAGCACTTCGACTGCATGGTGCTGGACCTGACCTTGCCCGACATCTCCGGCTTCGACCTGCTCGACCAGATCGGCAAGCAGCAGGCCTTGCGCGACCTGCCGATCGTGATCTACACGGCGCAGGAACTGTCGCGCAAGGAGGTCACGAAACTCAAGCGCTACGCCAAGACCATCGTCGTCAAGGACGCGCGCTCGCCCGAACGCCTGCTCGACGAGACGGCGCTGTTCCTGCACCGCTCGCAGGCCAGCCTGCCGGAGACGCAGCGCAAGATGCTGGAAGAGATCCACGCGCTCGATTCCGGCCTCGCGGGACGCAAGGTGCTGATCGTCGACGACGACCTGCGCAACATCTTCGCGCTGTCCTCGCTGCTGGAGCGCCAGCAGATGCAGGTGCTGTTCGCCGAGAACGGCCGCGACGGCATCGAGGTGCTGGAAAAGGACCCGAGCATCGAGATCGTCCTGATGGACATCATGATGCCGGAGATGGACGGCTACGACACGATGCGCGCCATCCGCCGCATCCCGAAGTTCAAGTCGCTGCCGATCATCACGCTGACGGCCAAGGCGATGAAGGGCGACCGCGACAAGTGCATCGCCGCCGGCGCGTCCGACTACATCACCAAGCCGGTCGACGTGGCCCAGTTGCTGTCGATGATGCGGGTGTGGTTGCATTGATGGCTGCCGTGATGGGCACATCGAATGCGTGGACGGGCCTGGCGGCCGGGCTGGCGGTCGAGGAACTGGAAACGCAGCTGCTGCTGGAAGCCCTGTTCCAGCGCTTCGGCCACGATTTCCGCGCTTACGACCGCCACGTCCTGCGTCTGCGGCTGGCGGACGCCATGCGCGCGCAGGGCGCCGCCACGCTGTCCGGCCTGCAGGAAAAGGTGCTGCACGATCCGGCCGCATCGGCCGCGCTGCTGCGCATGCTGTCGCCGCGGCCGGCCGCCCTGTTCGACGATCCGGACCACACGCGGCGCCTGCGCGCCGTGCTGGCGCCGTCGCTGCGCGCCTGGCCGCTGCCCCGGGTGTGGATCGCGGAATGCGCGGGCGTGGGCGAAGCGTGGACGCTCGCCGTCGTGCTGGCGGAAGAAGGCGTGCTGGACAAGCTGGACATCCACGCGACGCTCGCCAACGAGGATCTGGTGGCGCAGCACCAGGACGCATGGCTGCCCGTGGCCGACCTCGACGCCGCGCAGTCGCGTTACGCGGCCGGCGACGGCCAGGCGGCGTTGCCGTCGTACTTCGACGTGCGCGACGGCCGCGCGCGCCTGCAGCCGCAGCTGCGCCGGCGCATCACGTGGTCGCAGTACAGCCTCGTGACGGATGCCTCGTTCAACGAATTCCAGGCGATCCTGTGCGGCAGCGCGCTGTCCGACTTCGGGCCCGTGCTGCGCCAGCGCGTGCTGCGGCTGTTCCACGACAGCCTGGCGCGCTTCGGCGTGCTGTGCCTGGACCGGCCGCTGGCCGTGTCGGACGCGTATGCGGGGACGTACCAGGCGATCGAAGGGGACCGGCCGTGGTACAAGCGGGTCGGGTGAGTCAGGCCGCCTGCGCGCTCGGCCGCTCCGCGATCCGGTCGCGCCACGCCTGCAGGTTCGCCAGTCCGTCATCCGACGGCCGGAACCGCATCAGCCCGCGCGCGAATTCCAGCGCGCAGAATGCCGTGATGTCGGCGATCGTGAGCCGGTCGCCGGCCACGTAGTCGCGGTCCGCCAGCACGCCGTCCAGCCAGCGCGCCGACTCGCGCACCTTGGCGCCCTGCGCGGCGCCGAAGTCGCCGAACTGCGGCTGCTCCAGCGCGGCCAGGCCCGGATGCGTGTGGCGCACGCAGTTGGCGATGCGCAGGAACAGCTGCAGCTCGCAGCGCCGGTCCATCATCTCGATGAAGGCGCGTTCCTCGAAGCCCTCGCCCATCAGGTTCGGCTGCGGGAACTTCCCTTCCAGGTAGGTACAGATGGCGCGCGTCTCCGCCAGCGTGCGGCCGTCGTCCAGTTCCAGCACGGGCACCTGGGCCATCGGATTGACGGCCATGAACGCCGCGCCGCGGTGCTCGCCCTTGCCCAGGTCGATCTGCACGGTGTGGATGCCGGCGATGCCCTTCTCGACCATGAACATCAGCACGCGGCGCGGATTCGGCGCGCGGCTGCTCGTGTACAGTTTCATGCGTCTGCTCCTCGTCTCGTCATGCGTGGCAGATCATACCCCACGCCGCGGCCGCGCCTGTCCACTTGTTCATTTGACAGGCCGCGCCGTTTGATCGTAGATTGCCAGACTGGCCGCGCGCACTACCCCGACCATCGCGCGCGTTCGACGTACATACTCGATAGGAATCCCATGCAACGCAGCCTGCTCTCCGCCGCCGTCATCCTCGCCCTGGCGGCCCTGCCTACCGTCCACGCCAGCGCCGCGCCTACCCGCGCGCACGCCGGCGCGGCGGCCACCGTCGACACCACGACGCAATTGCCGCGCAACGTCATCCCCACGCATTACCAGATCTCGCTGACGCCCGACGCGGCCGCCGCGTCGTTCGGCGCCCGCGCCGTCGTCACGATCAACGTCACCAAGGCCACCGACAGCATCACGCTGAACGCGGCCGACCTGAAGTTCGCGCACGTGACGCTGGCCCCGGCCGCCGGCGGCGCCGCGCGCGATGCGACGGTGGCCGTGGACGCCGCCGCGCAGACCGCGACGTTCACCTTCGCGCAACCCGTCGCGCCGGGCATGTACCACCTGGCGATGGATTACACGGGCGTGATCGGCACCCAGGCCGTGGGCCTGTTCTCGCTGGACTACCCGGGCGCCGGCGGCAACAAGCAGCGCGCGCTGTACACGCAGTTCGAGAACTCGGACGCGCGCCGCATGATCCCTTCGTGGGACGAGCCGGCGTACAAGGCCAGTTTCGCGCTGGACGTCGTCGTGCCGGCCGGCCAGATGGCGGTCAGCAATATGCCGGCGACGGCCACGGCGACGCTGCCCGACGGCCGCCGCCACATCAGCTTCGCGACGACGCCGAAGATGTCGACCTACCTGCTGTTCTTCGCCCTCGGCGACTTCGAACGGGCGACCGCGAAGGTCGAAGGCACCGAGGTCGGCGTCGTCACCCGCCGCGGCGCGCTGCCGCAGGCGCAGTTCGCGCTCGACGCGCAGAAGTCGATCCTGCGCGAATACAACGATTACTTCGGCGTGCGCTATCCGCTGCCCAAGCTGGACAACGTGGCCGGCGCCGGCCGCAGCCAGTTCTTCGGCGCGATGGAAAACTGGGGCGCGATCTTCACGTTCGAATACGCGCTGCTGCTCGACCCCGCCATCGCGACCCAGCACGACCGCGAAGAGATCTTCGAGACGGCCGCGCACGAGATGGCGCACCAGTGGTTCGGCGACCTCGTGACGATGCGCTGGTGGGACGACCTGTGGCTGAACGAGGGCTTCGCGTCGTGGATGGAGAGCCGCACGACGGCCCGCCTGCACCCCGAATGGAACACCCACCTGGGCGCCGTCGCCACGCGCGAGCGCGCCATGCGCCGCGATTCCGTCGCCGGCACGCACCCGGTCGTGCAGCACGTGGAGACGGTCGAACAGGCCAACCAGGCGTTCGACGACATCACGTATGCGAAGGGCGAATCGGTGATCCGCATGCTGGAAGCCTATGTGGGCGAGAACGCCTGGAAGAACGGCGTGCGCGCGTACATGAAGGCGCATGCGTACGGCAACACGGTGTCGGACGACCTGTGGAAGCAGATCGAGAAGGCGGCCGGCAAGCCGGTAACGGCCATCGCCCACGATTTCACCCTGCAGCCCGGCATCCCGCTGATCGAGGTCGGCGACCCGGTCTGCCATAACGGCGCGACGACCGTGGCGCTGACGCAGGCGGAATTCACGCGCGACCGCGCCGACAAGGCGCCGCTGGCGTGGCGCGTGCCCGTCATCGCGCAGATCGCCGGCAACACGAAGCAGGCGGCGACGCTCGTCACCGGCGGCAAGGGCACGATCACCGTGCCGGGCTGCGGCGCCGTCATCGTCAACGCCGGCCAGACCGGCTACTACCGCACACTGTACACGTCGGCCGACTTCGCGCAACTGGCGCAGCGGTTCGCGAGCCTGGCGCCGATCGACCAGATCGGCCTGCTGGCCGACAGCGGCGCGCTCGGCCTGGCGGGCCGGCAACCGGCGTCCGACGTGATGGACCTCGTGAAGGCGACGCCGGCCGGCGCCGATCCGGCCGTGTGGGCGCGCATCGCCGGCATGCTCGACGGTATCCACGACCGCTATCGCGACCAGGCCGCCGGCGGCGACACGACGCGCCTGCGGCGCTTCGACACGTTCGCGATCGCGCGCCTGGCCCCGCTGATGGCGCAGGTCGGCTGGACCGCGCGGCCGGGCGAACCGTCGGCCGTGGCGAACCTGCGCGGGCAGCTGATCGTCGTGCTGGGCGACCTGGGCGACGCGACCGTCATCGCCGAGGCGCGCCGCCGTTACGCCGCGCTGGCGACGGATGCCGACGCCGTGCCGGGACCGCTGCGCAAGACCGTCATGGGCGTCGTCGCCCAGCACGCCGACGCCGCCATGTGGGACCAGCTGCACGCGGCCGCCCGCAACGAGACGAACCCGCTCGTGCGCGACCAGCGCTACACCCTGCTGGCCGCGACGGAAGACCGCGCGCTCGCCATGCGCGCCCTGCAGCTCGCGCTCACGGACGAGCCGGGCCTGACGATCAGCGCGACGATGATCTCGAAAGTCGCGCAGCGCTATCCGGACATGGCGTTCGACTTCGCCCTCGCCAACCTCGCCCGGATCAACGAGCGCGTGGACGCCAGCTCGCGCAGCCGCTACCTGGCGCGCCTCGCGATGGGCTCGTCGGACCCGGCCATGGTCGACAAGCTGGGGGCGTATGCGCAGGCGAACCTGGCGCCGAGTTCGCGCGGCGACGTCGAGGCGGCCGTCGCCTCCATCAAGGACCGCATCCAGGTGAATGCGGCGCGCTTGCCGGAGATCGATGCGTGGCTGGCGAAGCACGCCGAATGACGCCTCGCGTCAGGGCACGGTGACCGCGCCCCGGCGCCGCGCGGCCAGCCACGCGTCGACGCGCCTGGCCGCGCCCGGCGCCGCGTGCAGGCCGAGCTTCGTGCGCCGCCACAGGATGTCGTCGGCGCAGGTGGCCCATTCCTGGCGCACGAGGTAGTCGGCCTCGACCTCGTACAGGCCGTTCACGATTTCCGCGCCGAGGTCGGCGCGGGTGCGGCAATGGGCCAGCAGCGCGGACAGCCGCGTGCCGTAGCTGCGGGCATAGCGCGTCAACAGGCCGTCCGGCAGCCAGGCGAATTGCTGGCGGCGCGTGCGCACCCACGCGTCGTATTCCAGCACGGCGCGCGCGATCGGCACCTTGCCGTACAAGTCGCCGCCCGGCAGGCAGGCGTGCGCGGTCCATGCCGGCACCTGGCGCCCGAGGACGGGGCCGATCCAGTCGACGGCCTGCTCGGCCAGCTTGCGGAACGTCGTGACCTTGCCGCCGAATACGGACAGCAACGGCGCGCCGCCGGCCGTGTCGTGTTCGAACCGGTAGTCGCGGCTGGCGGACGATGCGCTGCCGCCGTCGTCGCCGATCAGCGGCCGCACGCCCGCGTAACTCCACACCACGTCGTCCGGCCCGATGCGGCACTCGAAGCAGCGGTTCACGGCTTCGCACAGATAGGCCGTCTCGGCGGGGCTGATGGCGACCCGGTCGAGGTCCAACGCATCGTGGTCGACGTCGGTCGTGCCGACCAGCGTGAACGCGCCCTCGTACGGCAGCGCGAACACGATGCGGCCGTCCGGCTGCTGCAGCAGGCAGGCGTGGTCGCCGTCGAACAGGCGCGGCACGACGATGTGGCTGCCCTTCACGAGACGCATGGCCCGCGCCGGGCCGGCGCCGGCCGCCTGCAGGAAGCTGCCCGCCCACGGCCCGGCCGCGTTCACGAGGCAGCGCGCGTGCACGTGCACGTCGCCGCCCGGCCCGTGCAGGTCGGCCTCCCAGCGTTTCGCTTCGCGCCGCACGTGCACGCAGCGCGTGCGCGTGAGGACGGTGGCGCCGCGCTCGCGCGCATCGAGCGCCGCCAGCACGACGAGGCGCGCGTCGTCGACCCACGCATCGGAATACGCGTACGCTTTCACGAACTGGCGCTGCAGCGCGGCGCCGGCCGGGCTCGCGCGCAGGGAGACGGTGCCGGACGGCGGCAGGAAGTCGCGCCGCGCCAGGTGGTCGTAGAGAAAAAGGCCGGCACGGATCATCCAGCCCGGTCGCTGCCCCGGCGCGCCCGCCGCCTGCGGCATCAGGAAACGCAGCGGACGGATGATGTGCGGCGCGCTCTTGAGCAACACTTCGCGCTCGGCCAGCGCCTTGCGCACGAGACCGAAGCGATACTGCTCGAGATAGCGCAGGCCGCCGTGGATCAGTTTGCTGGAAGCGGACGACGTGTGCTGCGCGAGATCGTCCTTTTCGCACAGGACGACGCGCAGGCCGCGCCCGGCCGCGTCGCGCGCGATCCCGGCGCCGTTGATGCCGCCGCCCACGACGAGGACGTCGCAATCGATACGTTTGGCAAGTTCTCCCATGTCCACCACGCTCCTGTTCGCCCGGACCCGCGTCCGGCCGCAGCCTACTATAATCCGCGAACGGCGCCCTGTGTTCGGCCACGTCAATCCGGCCGGGGCCGGCCGCGGGCCGTGTAGAATCTGGCCATGACCTCCGACATGCGCGCCTGGGTACGTATGCCGTCCGGCAAACGACTCGACCTGTTGAATCCGACTCCGTTCGACTGGGACGACAGCGACCTTGCCCTCGGCCTGGCCCGCACCTACCGCTGGGGCGGACATTCGGCCTGGCCGCTGCCGCTGTCCGTGGCCCAGCACTCGATCGCCGTCATGCTGTTGCGGCGCGCGGCGGCGCCGGCCCCGCTGGCGCCCGTCCTCGAACTGCGCGAACTGCTGCACGACGCGGAGGAAGGCCTGCTCGGCTTCGACGCCGTCGCGCCCATCAAGCCCTTCCTCGGCGACGGTTTCCGGGCGCTCACCCGCCGGCTCGAACAGGCCGTCTTCCTGCGCTACCGCCTGCCCGCCTGGACGCCGGCCGAACACCGGTTGCACAAGCGGGCCGACCGCCTGGCCGCCGCCAGCGAGGCCGTGCACGTGGCCGGCTGGTCGGAGCGGGAAGTGCGCACCACGCTCAAGATCCGCTCGCCCGTGCTGGAACGCGATCCGCTGGTGGACGTCTACGGCTGCCCGCCCTGGGAACCGTGGTCGCCGGGCCTGGCCGCGCAACGCTTCCTGGGCGAACTGGAACATCTGCAACGACGGATCGACGCAGGCGACGCATGATGCCGGACCATGATGCCGCCCTCGCCCGGGCCGCCGCGCTGCTGCGCGCCGCGGACGGCCTGCTGATCGGCGCCGGCGCCGGCATCGGCGTCGATTCCGGCCTGCCCGATTTCCGCGGCGACCACGGCTTCTGCCGCGCCTATCCGCCGCTCGCCGCCGCCGGCATCCGCTTCGTCGAGATCGCGAATCCGCACAGCTTCGACACGCATCCGGCACTGGCCTGGGGCTTCTACGGCCACCGCCTCGCCCTGTACCGGAACACGGTCCCGCACGCGGGCTTCGCGGTCCTGCGCGACATCGGCGCGCGCTTGCCGCACGGGGCATTCGTCTTCACGAGCAATGTCGACGGCCAGTTCCAGCGCGCGGGCTTCGGCGACGAGGCGCTCGTCGAATGCCATGGGTCGATTCACCACCTGCAATGCACGCGCCCGTGCGGCGACGCCATCTGGCCGGCCGGCGCCGTCGATCCCGTCGTCGATCCGTCAACCTGCCTGATGGCCCCGCCGCTGCCGCGCTGCCCCCGCTGCGGCGCGTTGGCGCGGCCGAACATCCTGATGTTCGGCGACGGCCGCTGGCTGGACGCGCGCACGCAAGACCAGTTCGCCCGTTTCGGACGCTGGCGCGCGCGGGTGCGCAAGCTCGTCGTCATCGAACTCGGCGCCGGCACGGACGTGCCTTCGGTGCGGCGCATGTGCGAGGGCCAGGACGCGCCGCTGATCCGCATCAATCCGCGCGAGCCGCATGTCGGTCCGGATCAGGGTGCCGGCATCGCGCTGGGCGCGCTGGAGGCCTTGCTTACCCTTCGCGCATTGCTGGATTGATGCACACGCCGGGTAATGTTTGCCCGCGCAAATGGGTCCTTGGCGGCGCGAAAATACTCGACGTCGTATCAACTCAATGACCTAAGATATTGATTCGACGGGATTAATTTTAATATCCACAAGAAATGTGGATAACTGTGTGGACAAGCGCCTCTTGACAAGCCGGAAGCGCAGTATTGGTGCGGGTTTCAACAAACTGCCCGTTGAACAGGCAAAAATGAATCCCATTAAAATCAATGACTTACGGTTGCCCGTGTTTTAAGCAAGAACTGGAACCGGGGCAAATTCCTACAAAACCGCCGCGGCGGGGATAACTTGGCCGCGCTGTTCCGCTTCTGTCCACTTTTCCTGTCATCTTGCCGTCATTTTCGCCCGGCGCGTCATTTCCAGGCATTGCGGGCGCGGTCGCGCACGAGCATCCGCACGCTGTCCGGCATCGGCTTGCGGGTTTGCAACGTATCGGCATTCGTCCAGACACATTCCTCGAAATGCTTGAGCATGACGGGCGTCACGAAGCGCGTCCGCTGCGCGTACACGTGGCGGTCGCCCATCTGCGCCTGCTGCTTGATGAAGAAGCGGTTCGGGACGACGAGGTGCAGGTGTTCCTTGGCCCGCGTCATGGCGACGTACAGCAGGCGGCGCTCTTCCTCGATGTCCTCGGCGCTCCCGGTCGCCATGTCGGACGGGATGCAGCCGTCGACGACGTTCAGCACGTGCACGGCCTTCCACTCCTGGCCCTTGGCCGAGTGGATCGTCGACAGGATCAGGTAATCCTCGTCCAGCAGCGGCGGACCGGCGCGGTCGCTCGTCGCTTCCGGCGGGTCGAGCGTCAGTTCGGTGAGGAAGTTTTCGCGCGAGCCGTAGCCTCCAGCCAGTTGCACGAGCTGGTCGAGGTCGGCGGCGCGGACGGCCGCGTCGTCATGCAGGCGTTCCAGATGCGGCGCATACCAGTCCCGGACGAGTTCCACGTCCAGCGGCCAGCGCAGGCCGGTCGTGCGCAGGGTGCGGAACAGCGCCGTGAACTGTTTCCACTCCCCTTGCGCGCGCGCCGGCGCGGGAAACGCGTCGACGGCCGCGACGGGCTCGGCCGCCTGCGCCACCGCGTCCAGGAAACGGGCGGCCGTCGCCGGACCGATGCCGGGAATCAGCTGGACGACCCGGAAGCCCGCCACGCGCCCCGCCGGATTCTGGGCGAAGCGCAGCATGGCGAGCACGTCCTTGATATGGGCCGCTTCCAGGAATTTGAGGCCGCCGAATTTGACGAACGGCACGTTGCGCCGCACCAGTTCCAGTTCCAGCGCCGCGCTGTGGCTGGCGGCGCGGAACAGCACGGCCTGCTGCGTGAGCTTGATGCCCGCCTCGCGCTGCTCCAGCACGCGGTTGCAGACCCAGCGCGCCTGCTCGGCCTCGTCCGGGATCAGCACCAGTTGCGGCTTGGCGGTCGCGACCTTGTCGGTCCACAGCGTCTTGGCATGGCGCTCCAGCGCGGCGCCGATGACGGCATTCGACGCGTCGAGGATCGGCTGCGTGGACCGGTAGTTGCGGTCCAGCGTGATCACGCGGGCGGGCTGCGCGAACTGCTGCGGGAAATCGAGGATGTTGCGCACCGTCGCGCCGCGGAACGAATAGATCGATTGCGCATCGTCGCCGACGACCATCACGCCGCGCCCGTCCGGCTTCATGCCCTGCAGGATCGCGGCCTGGAGCCGGTTCGTGTCCTGGTATTCGTCGACGAGCACGTGATCGAACAGCGCGCCCAACGCCGGCCCGAGCTCCGGGTCGGACGCCATCTCGGCCCAGAACAGCAACAGGTCGTCATAGTCGAGCACGTTCTGCTCCTGCTTGGCGTCGACGTAGGCGCCGAACAGGCGCTTGAGCTGCTCTTCCCATTCGCCACACCAAGGAAAGGTCGACTGCAGCACGTCGGCGAGCGGCTCGCGGCTGTTGACGACGCGCGAATACACCGCCAGGCACGTGCCCTTGAGCGGAAAGCGCTTCTGGCCGGACGCGGCGCCCAGGCCGACCTCTTGCCGCACCAGGCCCATCAGGTCTTCGGAATCCGCGCGGTCGTGGATGGTGAACGAGGCCTCCAGGCCGATCCGTCCGGCGTACTCGCGCAGCAGGCGCGCGCCGATGCTGTGGAAGGTGCCGGCCCACGGCAGGCTGCCCACGGCCGCCGACGACGTGCCCAGCACGCGCTGCAGCACGCCGGCGGCGCGCTGGCCCATCTCGCCCGCGGCGCGGCGCGAAAAGGTCAGCAGCAGGATGCGCTGCGGATCGCCGCCCGCCAGGATCAGCTTCGCGACCCGGTGCGCCAGCGTATTCGTCTTGCCCGAGCCGGCGCCCGCAACCACGAGCAGCGGCCGCACCGGGTCCGCGCCCACGTCGTGCTCGACGGCAGCCAGTTGTTCGGGGTTCAGACCGGCGAACGGATCGGCGGGCGCGGATGGCCTCGAAACAGGCGTGGCACCGGGGATGGCGGCGGCGGGGATGGCGGTGGCGGCGGTGGACATGGCGGTTGAGCGTTGATGCTCAACTGTACATTTGTCCAGTATCTAAATGCAAGCGGCTTGATGTCGATGTAGCAAAACCACGTCAATGTCGCCGGCAAAAAAGAAAGCGGGCGTACGGCTCGGCGGCCGCGCCCGCTCTACTTGCCTGATTATCAAAGCTTGCTCAGATATCCACAAAATCTGTGCATAAGGTTGTGGAAAAACACCCTCTTGACATGCCAAAACCGAGCCAGAATGCGGGTTTCAACAATTTGCCCGTTGCGTGGGCAAAACTCAACCGTCGCAAAATCAATGGCTTACGCGGTAAATCGTAAACATAAATCAAAACAATATGCAAGATGAAAAGAAAGGACATATCGTGCATAACTGTCCTGGCGCCGACTCCCTTACCTGCACCACGAGCGCCTGCGGCCCGGCTCCGTCAGCACGCGTTCGATGACATCGTTGCCGACGTTTTGCGAACGCATGTATTCCACGGCCGACATCGTATTGCTGCGCTGCTGGAGCGCAATGCCCAGGTCGACGATGTCCGTCTGCTGGGCATCGCGTCGCTGATAGGGGACGGTCGCCTGACCGTCTTCGAGCTCGGGGGAGTGTTGGTTCATCGCAGTTCCTGACTTTGATGGATTGAAAGGGATTGCCGCCTAACGAGTATTTCCCAGCTTCAGCCAAAGTCAAGCTTATTTTTTAATCTTCGTGGTATGCCCTGCGCCCGCACCTCGCCCCCGCGCCGTGCGCCGCCCGCTCGCCGCTGCGCCTAGAATGGCCTAGTCATCCAACCATCACGAGGAATCCATGAGCGCCATGCCCGATCCCGACCTGAAACCCGGCGACGAAGCCGAACCCGGCACGCCCGGCGCAGGCGAAGACCTGTGCGAAACGTGCGGCGGCAGCGGCAAGCTGGCCAACGGCAAGACCTGTCCCGAATGCGAAGGGACGGGACGCGTGATGCGGGGCATCGGCGGCGGCTGATGCCGGCCGCGATCGCGCTCGCCCGCGCGGCGCCGATCCGCCATGGACAGGCCCGGGCGGCGGCGCGATAATCCGGAGATGAACGCGCCCCGCTCCAATAGTTCCAATAGTTCCGATGGTTTCAATAGTCGCGATACCCCCGATCGTTCCGCCGGCGCCGCCCTGCCCGACCGTCCCCATCCCCGCTCGCTCACCGACCTGTTCGTTTCCTTCACCCTGCTGGCCCTGCAGGGCTTCGGCGGCGTACTGGCCATCGTCCAGCGCGAACTGGTCGACCGCAAGGGCTGGCTGACCCAGGAGGAATTCATCGAAGACTGGGCCGTCGCCCAGATCATGCCCGGACCGAACGTCGTCAACCTGTCCCTGATGATCGGCGGCCGCTATTTCGGCATCGCCGGCGCACTCGCCGCGCTGGCCGGACTGCTGGCCGTGCCGCTCGTGCTCGTCCTCGGGCTCGTGGTACTGCACGACCGCTTCGCCGCCAGCCCCGTCGTGGCGGGCGCGCTGCACGGCATGGCCGCCGTCTGTGCCGGCCTGATCGGCGCGGCGGGCCTGCGCCCGGTGAGCGCGCTGAAGAAAAGTCCGATGCCGCTGTCGTGGTGCGTGGCCATCAGCGCGGCCGGCTTCGTCCTCGTGGCGCTCCTCAAGTGGCCGCTCGCCTGGGTGCTGTTCGGCCTCGGCGGCATGGGCTGCGTTCTCACCTACCGCCGCCTGAAAGCATGAGCGCGCCCCTGCACCTCACGCTGGACTGGGCCGACTGGCTCAACCTGTTCGGCCATTTCCTCACCCTGTCGATGATGTCCGTCGGCGGGGCCATCTCGACATCGTCCGAGATGCACCGCTTCCTCGTCGACCAACATCACTGGCTAACCCAGGAACAGTTCAACCAGTCCATCGCGCTGGCGCAAGCCGCCCCCGGGCCGAACGTCCTGTTCGTCGCCCTGATGGGGTGGCACGTCGGCATGAACGCCGGCAGCACGGGCGCCGCCCTGTTCGGCGTCCTCGTGACGATGGTCGGCATCATGACGCCCTCCACGATCATCACCTACACGGCGGCCCGCTGGGGCCATCGCAACCGCGACCTGCGCGCCGTCCGCGCCTTCAAGCAGGGCATGGCGCCCATCGTCATCGCCCTGCTGCTGTCGACGGCCTGGATCATGGCCAGTTCCGCCGCCGCCGTGGCGCCGCCCGCCGCGGACGGCGGCGCCAACGCCAGCGCCGACGCCGCGCGCGGGGTCCTGGCGCACTGGCCCCTGTGGCTCACGGTCATCGTCAGCGGCCTGGTCATCTGGCGCACGCGCATCCACCTGCTGTGGCTGCTGGCCGCGGGCGCCGTGCTGGGGGCCCTCGGCCTGATCTGACGCGCATTGGCAACGAGGGCGCCGACCGGGCATACTTGCGTTTTTGATCATCCACACTTCCGACGGACCGCGCCATGCCCGAACTCCTCAGCGAACACATTTGTTTCGACGGCGTCCAACGCTTCTACAAATACGATTCCGCCGCCATCGGATTGCCGATGCGTTTTTCCGTGTACCTGCCGCCCGGCGCGCACGGCAAGCGCCTGCCCGTGCTGTTCTATCTCGCCGGCCTGACCTGCACCGAAGAGACCTTCATGACCAAGGCCGGCGCCCAGCGCGTGGCGGCGCAGGAAGGCCTGGTCCTGGTCGCCCCCGACACGAGCCCGCGCGGCGCCGGCGTGCCGGGCGAGACGGACAGCTGGGACTTCGGCGCCGGCGCCGGCTTCTACGTGGACGCCACGCGCGAACCGTGGTCCACCCACTACCGCATGTACAGCCACATCCTCGAACTGCGCGAACTGGTGCTGGCCGAACTGCCGGCCGATCCCGCGCGCGTGGGCATCTTCGGCCACTCGATGGGCGGCCACGGCGCCCTGATGCTGGCGCTGCGCAATCCCGCCCTGTTCCGGTCCGTGTCGGCCTTCGCGCCCATCGCCGCGCCGTCCCGCTGCCCGTGGGGCGAAAAGGCGTTCGGCGGCTACCTCGGCCCCGACCGCGACACGTGGCGCGCCTACGATGCGACCGAGCTGATGGCGTGCGCCGACGCGCCTCCGTTCCCGAAAGGCATCCTGATCGACCAGGGCCTGGGCGATAAATTCCTGGCCGAGCAGTTGTACCCGGACGCCTTCGCGCAAGCCTGCCGCGCCGTCGGCCAGCCCCTCGACCTGCGCCGCCACCAGGGCTACGACCACGGCTATTACTTCATCTCGACCTTCGTCGACGACCACCTGCGCTTCCACCGCCGCAACCTCGGCTGACGCCGCCCCGGCCCACGTTCCGTCGCGTCATGCGGAACGACGCGGGCCACACTGTCATGGACCCGGGCGTATCCATAAAATTCCCCGTTTTTCCGCGCGTGCTGGCCGGGATCAAACGTCCCGTCCGGCCGCCCGCGCACGTATCGGGACGCCCCTTGCAAACCCGGTTCGCCCGCCCTATAAATGGGATTGGCGGCGTCCGGTGCGTCGCCGGACGCCATTCCTGAACGTCACTCTTATTACGAGGGAGGTCTATCATGAACCTGATCAGAAGAGGCGCGACGCCGCTCTCCACCTACCGTCCCGGCGCCATGGAAGACCAGTTCGGACGCCTGGTCGAAAACATGTTCCAGGATTTCTTCGCCCCGCTCGCCCAGGGCCGCTGGTCCGGCGACGACGTCGGCATGCCGCGCCTGGACGTCAGCGAGACGGAGAAAACCTTCGAGGTGAAGGCCGAGCTGCCGGGCGTCAAGAAGGACGACGTGCACGTCTCGATCGACGGCCAGCGCGTCACCATCGAGGGCGAGTGTCAGCAGGCAAACGAACAGCGCGAGGGCGAACAGGTGGTGTATTCTGAACGCTCGACGCGCAAGTACCAGCGCAGCTTCACGCTGCCCGCCGAGGTCGACGATGCCAGTGCCGAGGCCCGCCTCGAGGACGGCGTCCTGATGCTCTCGCTGCCCAAGAAACAGGGCGGCACGGCGCGCCAGCTGACGATCCAGTAAGCCGCAACGCGCGCGACGCGCGGACGTGGCCCGGCGGCCTGTTGGCCTGTCGGCCGCCCGCGGCCGCGCTCGCGCCGCCGCAATGCGGTGAACCTCAGGGACAGTGCACCATGGCCGACATCCGTCATTTCAAGGACCGCACCGAGGCGGGCCGCCTGCTGGCGAAGCGGCTCGGCGAGTACGCCCGGCGGCCGGATGCTGTCGTGCTGGCGCTGCCGCGCGGCGGCGTACCGGTCGGGTTCGCGATCGCACGGCGGCTCGGCATCGCCCTCGACATCCTCATCGTCCGCAAGCTCGGCATGCCGGGCCACGAGGAATTCGCGATGGGCGCGGTGGGCAGCGGCGGCGTGCGCGTGCTCCAGTCCGGCGTGCCCGGACTGATGGGCGTCAGCGCGCACGACGTCGACCTCGTCACGGCGCGCGAACTGGCCGAGCTGCGGCGGCGCGAGCGCGCTTACCGCGGCGGGCGGGCGCCGCTCGACCTCGCGGGGCGCAGCGCGATCCTCGTCGACGACGGGGTCGCCACGGGCTCCACGATGCTGGCCGCGATCGAAGTGGCGCGCCAGCTCGGGCCGCGCACGCTGGTGCTGGCGGTCCCCGTCGCGCCGCCCGACACGGCGGCCGCGCTCGCGGCGCGCGTCGACGACCTCGTCTGCCTGTCGACCCCGCCGCAATTCCGCTCGGTCGGCCAGTGGTACGACACGTTCGGACAGACCAGCGACGAGGAAGTGCAGGATTTGCTGGCCACCGCCTGGCACGACGAGGCGGCGGCCGGGGCCAGACCAACCGGAGGAGCGAATCATGAGACAAACGACCGACACAGGCTTTGACATCGCGAAATGGCTGGGCGGCGCCGCCGCCGGCGCCCTGCTGATGTATATGCTCGACCCCGACCGCGGCGGCGCGCGGCGCGCCCAATCGGCCGCGGCCGTGCGCAACGCCGGGTCGCGCACGTCCAGCGCGCTGGGCAATGTGTGGCACGGCGCGGGCGCGCGCATCGGCGCTGCGGCCGACAGCCTGCGCGACGGTGCGGCCGGCTTGGCGGACAACCTCCGGACGGACGGCGCGGCGTCCACGACGGGCTCGGCGCTCGAACGCATGGGCCGCGCCGCCAGCGACGCGCTCGATGCCGGTCTCGACAAGGCGAAGGACACCGTGGGCCATGCGGGCGACGCCGTCGAGACGGGCATGGACAAGGCCAAGCGTACATTCAGCCGAAGCGGCGTCGGCGTCGGGAACGGCAGCGCCAAGGCCGGCGACGCAATCGGGGAATCGGATGGCGCGGGCGGCCTGCGCGCGCGCATGCGCGACGCCCTGCAGGCGGGACCGGGCGGCGAATGGACACCGGCCGCGCGCAATTCCGCCCTGGCCGGCGGCGGCCTGCTGGCCCTGTACGCGCTGACGCGGCGCTCGCCGCTGGCCCTGCTGCTCGGCCTGGCCGGCGCCGCGCTGCTGGCGCGGGGTGCCGCCAACCAGCCCCTGGCGGGCATGCTGCGCGGGCGCGGCATGGGCCTGGACCAGACCATCGACTTCAGCAAGTCCATCCTCATCGACGCCGCGCCGGACGACGTGTACGACGTGTGGGCCAATTACGAGAATTTCCCGCACTTCATGTCCCACGTCGCCGAGGTGCGCGACCTCGGGCGCGGGCGCTCGCACTGGACCGTGCGCGGACCGGGCGGCAGCGAGTTCGAATGGAATTCCGTACTCACCGAGCAGGACCGGCCGCACCGCCTGGCCTGGCGCAGCGAAACCGGCGCCGAGATCCCGCAAAGCGGCTCGGTCCAGTTCGAACCGGAGCGCGGCGGCACCCTCGTCACCGTCCACATGTCGTACACGCCGCCGGCGGGCGTCCTCGGCCACGGCCTCGCGATGCTGCTCGGGTCCGATCCCAAGGCCCGGATGGACGACGACCTGGCGCGCATGAAGGCGTTCATCGAACGGGGCGCCGTGCCGCGCGACGCCGCGCGCCCGCGCACCGGCAGCCGCTGGCTGCACTGAGGACGCCATGGCCACCCCGCATGCCGTTGCCGCGATCCGCGCCGCCGCCCGCCCGCTGACGGGCGGCAAACGCGACTACGACGCCCTGCTCGACCTCGTCGGCGACGCGCGCTTCGTCCTGCTGGGCGAAGCGACGCACGGCACGCACGAGTTTTACGAGGAACGCGCGCGCATCACCCGGCGCCTGATCGAGGACAGGGGCTTCAACGCCGTGGCGGTCGAGGCCGACTGGCCGGACGCCTACCGCGTCAACCGCTACGTGCGCGGCCGCGGGGCCGACCGCGACGCCAACGAAGCATTGTCCGGCTTCCGGCGCTTCCCGAACTGGATGTGGCGGAACACCGACGTCGCCGCCTTCGTCGAATGGCTGCGCCACCACAATGCGCACGCGGCGGGCCCGCAGGTCGGCTTCTACGGGCTCGACCTGTACAGCATGTTCTCGTCGATCGAGGAAGTGCTGCGCTACCTCGACGAGGTCGATCCGAACGCGGCGCGCCAGGCCCGCGAACGCTATGCCTGCTTCGACCATTACCACGAGGACAGCCAGCATTACGGCTACACGGCGAGCCTCGACCTGTCCGCATCGTGCGAACAAGGCGTCCTCGAACAACTGAAGCAGCTGCAGCAACGTGCCGCCGACTATATGTACCGGGACGGCGACGAGGAAGCGTTCTTCTATGCCGAGCAGAACGCGCGGCTCGTCAAGAATGCCGAGGAATACTACCGGACCATGTTCCGGGGTCGCGTGTCGTCCTGGAACTTGCGCGACAGCCACATGGCAGAGACGCTGGATGCGCTGGCCCGCCACTTGTCGAAGGATGACGAACCCGCCAGCAAAATCATCGTCTGGGAACACAATTCCCACATCGGCGACGCACGCGCGACGGAGATGGGCGAGATGGGCGAGTGGAACGTCGGCGAACTGGCGCGCAAGGAATACGACGGGCAGGCGCGGCTGATCGGCTTTTCCACCTACGACGGCTTCGTCACGGCCGCATCCGAATGGGACGCGCCGGCCGAGCACAAGCGCGTCAGGCCGGGCATGCCGGGCAGCTACGAGGAATTGCTGCACGCGACGGGCATCCCGCGCTTCCTGCTGCCTCTGCGCGACGGCAACAATCGTGCGCGCGACACGATGCTCGAACGCAAGCTGGAACGCGCCATCGGCGTCATCTACCTGCCGCGCACGGAACGCCACAGCCATTATTTTGCGGCCGAAATGGCGCGCCAGTTCGATGCCGTGATCCACATCGACCACACGTCGGCCGTGCAGCCGCTCGATCCGGGTGGCGGCTGGCATGCGGACGAACCACCGGAGACCTATCCGACCGGTATCTAGGCCCGCCCCGCCCTTGTATCGACGATTGTGTATCCCGAGCGCGTCAATGTGAAAATTGGCGAGAATGCAACGGTCTGCACAATTGTAAAATGAACAAATGTCTTGCGCATGTCGCGCGCCGTCATCGTCATGAGACGGTCGCGCAACCACGCAATCGTTAACAGTCATTTGTTCACTCATCGAGGGTTATGAAACCAATCCGGGTATCGATCATTGCCGCCCTGCTCGCAGGCAGCGCCGGCCTGCACGCGCAGGAAACCAATTCCAACGTGGAACATTGCGACCGTCCGCTCGGCACGCTCGCGGTGACGGAAGCGCAGAGCGAGAGCGCGCATGCGCTGCAGAGCTATGGGCTGGGCTCGCCGGTTGCGCTGCTGCGCATCATGGTGCAGCAATCGAACTGCTTCCAGGTCGTCGAGCGCGGCGCCGCGATGGCCAACCTGCAGCAGGAACGCGCACTGGCCGCGAATGGCGAGACGCTGGCCGGCAGCAACGTCGGCAAGGGCCAGTTGCAGGCGGCGGATTTCGTGATGACGCCGAACGTGCAGTTCGCCGCCAACAACACGGGCGGCATCGGCGGCGCCATCTCGGACTACGGCGGGCGGCTGCTTGGCGGCCTGGGCCGCATCGCGGGCGGCATCGCCGGCAACCTGAAGTTCAAGGAAGCGCAGACCAGTCTGCTGATCGCGGATGTCCGTTCCGGCATCCAGGTCGCGGCGGAAGAAGGCGTCGCGACGAAGACCGACTTCGGCATTTCCGGCTGGAGCTGGGGCGGCGGCGATTACTCGCGCCTGGGCGGCTATACGAATACGCCGGAAGGCAAGATGGTTGCGGCCAGCCTGCTCGACAACTACAACCGCATCGTGCTCAAGATCCGCAACGAGCCCAGCCTGGTGCGCACGGCCAGCGCGGCCGGCAAGGCGAATGCACTGGCATCCACCCGCGAGGGCGTGCCGGTGTCGGCCGGCGCCAGCGTGTATGCGCGCCTCGCGACCGTCAAGGTGTACACGGAACCCCGCGCGGGCAGCAAGGTGATGGGGACGCTGAAGCGCGCGGAAGAAGCGATCGCCACCGGCGAAGAGCGCGACGGCTTCGTCAAGATCGACGGCGAAAACGTGTCGGGCGGCTGGGTCCAGCGGACGTTGGTCGCGACGCAGCCGGCACCGCAGTAAGCCGCGGTAACCCGCTGCAGCCCTGGGCCTCAGCGCATGCGCGCGTCGGCCTGCGGTGCGGCGGCGGGCGCGGCCGCGACCGGCACATCGCCCGCCGCCCGCACGACCCAGCGGTCCCGTCCGCCGTGCTTGGCCGCATACAGCGCGCCGTCCGCCCAGCCCAGCACCTGGTCCTGCGTGGGCAGCGGGCCGTCCGCGCCGCGCACGAGCGCGATCCCCACGCTGGCCGTCACGGCCAGCTCGCCCGCCCCCGTCGCGAAGGGCCGGCGGATGGTGTCCACGATCTTGGCGCCGATCCGTTCGGCTTCTTCGGGGCCCTTGACGTCTTCCAGCAGCACGACGAATTCGTCGCCGGCCAGCCGGGCCGGCGTGTCGGTCACGCGCACGCAGGCGGCCAGGCGCTGGGCGAACTCCTTCAGCACCTCGTCGCCGATGCCATGGCCCCAGGTGTCGTTGATGGCCTTGAAATGGTCGATGTCCATATAGGCCACGCCCAGCACCTGGCGCTGGCGGCGCACGCGCTCCAGGGCCAGGCCCAGCAGCTCGCCGAACAGGCGGCGGTTGGCGATGCCCGTCAGGCTGTCGAAGCGGGCCATCTGCACGAGCCGGCTTTCCGCCTCCTTCACGCGGGTCATGTCGTGCGCCAGCGCATACACGCCCGCGACGGCGACCGCCACCCGGCCCTGCGCCTGCACGTCCGGGACGAACGTCCACTCGAGGATGCGGTGCCGGCCCTGCGCCTGCAACGGCATCTCGAACGTGGCCCCGACGCCTTCGAACGCCTGTTTCAGGCGCGGACGCGCCGCGTCATAGGCCGGCTTGCCGAGGACCTCGGCCAGGTGCATGCCGGGCAGGCGGACCGGTTCCAGTCCCAGCCAGGCGTCGAACGTCGCGTTGCCGAAGCCCATGCGGTGGTTGCGGTCGATGTAGCAGATCAGCACGGGCAGGTTGTCGGCGATCAGGCGCAGGCGCTGCTCGCTCGCGGCCTGGGCCAGCTCCGCTTCCTTGCGCTCGCTGATGTCCATCGCCATGACGGTGAAGCCGACGACGCGCCCCTCCTGGTCGACGTCCGGGATCGTGTCGATCATCTGGTGGCGCGTGGCGTCGTCGCTGCGCACGTCCTCGACGTGGCCGTGCTCGCCGCGCAGGGCCGCGCGGATCAGCGGCTCCAGACGGGTGTAGCCGGCCTCGCCCAGCGCCTCGCGCACCGTGCGCCCGAGCGCCCAGTCCGGCGGCGTGCCGATCATGCGGTCGAAGCCGGCGTTCGTGAATTCGAAGCGCTCGTCGCGGTCGACGTAGGCGATCACGGCCGGGACATTGTCGGCGATCGCGCGCATGCGGGCGCTGGCGCGCTCGCGCGCGTGCACGAGGTCGTGGAAGGCGCGGCCCAGTTCGCCGACCTCGTCGTGCCGGGCGAGCGCCAGCACGTCGATGTCGACGCCCTCGTGGCGGACGGCGGCGACGTTGCGCTGCAGCGCGTCCAGCGGCCGCAGGCCCCAGCGCACGAGCCACCACGCCAAAATCCCCGCCACCAGCGCGAGCACCGCCGCGACGACGAGCACCGTGCGCCGCACGCGCGCCAGCGGCGCGAGCGCCGCCGCTTCCGGGTTGCGCGCGCCGAGGATCCAGCCCGTCGTGGCCAGGCGCCGGTAGGTGACGATGGCGGGGCCTTCGCGGTCGTCGCCGTACAACCAGCCCTCGAACCCGTGCAGCGCGCGCGCCAGGCCGGGCTGGGTGCCGGGCGTCTCCTCCAGGCGCGCCAGGGCGTGCGCCTTCGGGGGCGAGTCGATCAGCACGCCGTCGGCCGACATCAGGAACAGATAACCGCCGCCCGGCCGCAAGGCGTCGACCTGGCGCAGGAAGCGCGCATGCTGCAGGTCGATGCGGCCGGCCAGCACATACAGGATCTCGCCGTGGTCGTCGAACACGGGGGCCGTCACCACCACCACCTTCGCGCCCGACAGCCGGCTCTGGAACGGATCGGAGACGATGCCGCGCCCGCGCAGCAGGGTTTCCTCGAAATAGGGGCGGCCGGCGGCCGTCAGCGGCTGGGAGCTCGGCATGGTCGCGCCCGACGCGACCAGTTCGCCGTTGCGCGCGAAGGCGGCGATGTTGACGAAGTCCTCGCTGGCGTCGGCCGTGCGCTCGGCCAGCCAGGCCTGCAGGCGACGCGGATCATGGCGGGCGTCCACCGGCAGCGCCGCGGCCAGCGCGGCCATCTGGCGCAGGCGCGCTTCCAGCTGGTCGTCGAGGAAGGCGGCGGCGCCGGACAGCAGCGCATACTGCTGCCCGCCCAGGACCGCGCGCAGGTCGTGTTCGGCCACGTCCACCGCCAGCGGGCCGGCCAGCAGCGTGGCGCCCAGCACCAGCACGCCGACGGCGCCGGCCAGGCGGCTGCGCAGGGTGGTCGGGAAAGAGATCGGTCGTCGCATCATGGGTCAGTGCACCGCTACGCATCGGGCCGTACCAGTATGTCATACCGCTTGAATTTCTACTAATACGAAGCAAAACATCAATTCCCTTGCTCTGGACCGGGCGGTTTGGTTTAGCATTGCACTTTAGGCCCGGCAACTTGATAACGATCCCACGAGGACATGACTAAATACACACTGCACGTCAACGGCAAGGCCCAGGCCGTCGACGTCGAAGCGGATACCCCGCTGCTGTGGGCGCTGCGCGATACCCTCGGTCTCGTCGGCACGAAATACGGCTGCGGCATCGGCGCCTGTGGGGCCTGCACCGTGCACGTGGACGGCCAGCCGGCGCGCGCCTGCCAGTTGCCGGTGAGCAGCCTCGGCAAGCGCCGCATCACCACCATCGAGGGCCTGGACGCGCGCGCCATGCATCCGCTGCAGCAGGCCTGGACCGAACTCGACGTGCCGCAGTGCGGCTATTGCCAGGCCGGCCAGATCATGACCGCGTGCGCCCTGCTGAAGCAGCATCCCCGTCCGACCGACGCCCAGATCGACGACGCGATGGCGGGCAATCTGTGCCGCTGCGCGACCTATGTGCGCATCCGCGCCGGCATCCACCGCGCGGCGGACATCGCCGGCGCCGGCAAGGGCAAGGCATGAGCCGCCCCGCCTCCCCCGCACGGCGCCGCTTCCTCGGCCGCTCGGCCGGCGCCGGCGTGGCCCTGCTGCTCGGCGTGCAGGCCGACGGCGCCATCGCCGCGCTCTCCGACAACGGCCAGGCCGGCGCCGCCCCCGGCGACTTCATGCCGAACGCCTTCATCCGCATCGGCACGGACGGCCGCGTCACGCTCGTCTCCAAGCAGCCGGAAATCGGCCAGGGCATCAAGACCTCGCTGCCGATGGTGCTGGCCGAGGAACTCGAGGTCGACTGGAAATCGGTCCGCGTCGTGCAGGGCGACCTGAACCCGATCTACGGTTCGCAGGGCGCCGGCGGCTCGACGTCGACGCCGGCCAACTACGACAACTTCCACCGCCTGGGCGCCACCGCGCGCACGATGCTGGTGCGCGCGGCCGCGCAGGCGTGGAACGTGGCGGCGGCCGAGTGCCGCGCGGAGAACGGGGCCGTCGTGCACGGCGCCAGCGGCCGCACGCTGGGCTACGGCGCGCTCGTGCGCACGGCGTCCACGCTGCCCGTGCCGCTCGCGGCCAGCGTCGTGCTGAAGGATCCGGCCACGTACCGCCTGCTCGGCACGCGCGTGGGCGGCGTCGACAACGCGCTCGTCGTCAGCGGCCGGCCGCTGTTCGGCATCGATACGCGCCTGCCCGGTATGCTGTACGCGACGTACGTGAAATGCCCCGTGCCCGGCGGCCGCCCGGTCGAGGCGAACCTCGCCGCCATCAAGGCCATGCCCGGCGTGAAGGCGGCGTTCATCGTCGAGGGCACGGAAAACCTGAACGGGCTGCGGCCCGGCGTCGCCATCGTCGCCGACTCGACGTGGAACGCCTTCCGCGCCCGCAAGACACTGCGGGTGACGTGGGACGAAGGCGAAGGCGCGCGCCACAGCTGGCCGGGCTTCGTCGCCCAGGCGCAGGCCGCCAGCGGCCAGCCCGGCGCCGCCGTGATGCGCAAGGACGGCGACGTCGACGCCGCCCTCGCCGGCGCCGCGCGCACCGTCGAGGCGAACTACGTCTATCCGTTCATCTCGCACGCGAGCATGGAACCGCAGAACTGCACGGCGTGGTTCAAGCCGGCCGACGGCACGCTCGAGCTGTGGGCGCCGACGCAGAACCCGGGCGCCGGCCAGGCCCTCGTGGCCGCCACCTTCAACATCCCGAAGGACAAGATCACGCTCCACATCACGCGCAGCGGCGGCGGATTCGGGCGCCGGCTGTCGTCCGACTTCATCGTCGAGGCGGCGGCGATCGCGCAACGGGTCAAGGCGCCCGTCAAGCTGACGTGGATGCGCGAGGACGACCTGCAGCACGACCACTTCCGCGCCGGCGGCTTCCACTTCCTGCGCGGCGGCGTCGATGCGGAAGGCAAGGTCGTCGCCTGGCACGACCATTTCGTCACGTTCGCCAACCGCGTCGACAGGAAGGAAAGCGACGGCGGCACGGCCAGCGTGCTGCTTGCGGGCAGCGGCGCCAACCTGTCCGGCGACGAGTTCCCCGGCCGCTGGCTCGCCAACTGCCTGATCGAACAGACGCCGCTCGAATGCCGCATCCCGATGGGACCGTGGCGCGCGCCGGGCAGCAATGTGTTCGCGTGGGTGTTCCACAGCTTCATCGACGAGCTGGCGCATGCGGCCGGACGCGACCCGGTCGCGTTCCGCCTCGACCTGCTGGGCGATAAAGACCTCGTGGCCGGCACCGGCGAACGCGGCGTGCCGTACAACGTGGGGCGCATGCGCGCCGTGCTGAACGCCGTTGCGGAGAAATCCGGCTGGGGCCGGCGCACGTTCGCGCGCGGGCAAGGCGCCGGCGTCGCGTTCCACTTCAGCCACCGCGGCTACGTGGCGGAAGTGGCCGAGGTGACGGTGTCGAAGGAAGGCCGGCTGCGCGTGGACCGCGTCGTCGTGGTCGCCGACGTCGGCGCGCAGGTCGTCAACCTGTCCGGCGCCGAGAACCAGGTGCAGGGGGCCGTGATCGACGGCCTGTCGACCCTGATGTATCCGGCGCTCGACATCGACAAGGGCCGCATCGTGCAGAGCAACTTCCACGACTATCCACTGCTGCGCATGCCCGACACGCCGCCGCGGGTCGAAGCCCACTTCCTCAAGACGGCCTATCCCGTCACCGGACTGGGCGAACCCGCGCTCCCGCCGCTCGCGCCGGCCGTCTGCAACGCGATCTTCGCCGCCACCGGCAAACGCGTGCGCGAACTGCCGCTCGCGAAGGCGGACCTGTCCTGGAGCTGACAGCGTGACGACGGGCGACGTGTCCGACCTGCTGGGCCAGGCCGTCCGGCTGCACCAGCAGGGCCGGCTCGAGGACGCGCAGGCCTTGTACCGGCGCGTGCTGGCCGCGGCCCCGCGCCAGTTCGATGCGCTGCACCTGCTGGGCGTGATCGAGCGCCAGCGCGGCCAGCCGGCGCGCGCGGTCGAATTCATCGAGGAAGCGCTGCGCGCCGATCCGCACCAGGCGCGCGCCCATTGCAACCTGGGGGCCGCGCTGCAGGACCTCGGCCGCGTCGACGCGGCGCTGGCCAGCTACGAGGCCGCGCTGCGCATCGATCCGGGTTATGCGCTCGCGTGGGACAACCGCGGCAACACGCTGCGCCGGCTCGGCCGCCTGCCGGAAGCGCTGGACAGTTACGAGCGCGCCCTCGGCATCAGCCCGGCGATGGCCGATGCGTGGTGCCACCGGGCCATCGTGCTGCACGACCTGGGCCGCCACGCCGACGCGGCGGCGAGCGCCGAACAGGCGCTGGCCGCGCGGCCCGCGCATGTGGAGGCGCTCGTCGCGCTGGGCCATGCGCTGCAGGCGCTGGACCACCACGCGGCCAGCGTCGACGCCTACGACCGCGCGCTCGCGCTGGCCCCGCAGGCGGCGGACACCTGGTGCGCGCGCGGCGCGGCGCTGAAGAAGTCGGGCGACCTCGCCGCCGCGCTGCACAGCTACGAACGGGCGCTGGCCGCGCGTCCCGACTATGCGCTGGCCGAGCACTACCGCGCCAACACGCTGCGTGCGCTGGGCCAGCGCGACGCGGCCGTCGCCGCGTACCGCCGCGCCCTCGCGCTGGGTGCGGACGCGCACGAGATCCGTTTCGCGCTGGCCGCGCTGGGCGAGGCCGACCAGCCGGACGCCGCGCCCGCCGATTACGTGAAAAGCCTGTTCGACCAGTATGCCGGACGGTTCGACCGCCACCTCGTCGACGTCCTCGGCTACCGCACGCCGGCGCTGCTGGATGCGCTGCTGCGTCCGCGCCTGGCGGCCCTGCCGCTGGCATCCGTGCTGGACCTCGGGTGCGGCACGGGCCTGTGCGCGCCGTTCCTGCGGCCGCTGGCGCGGCATCTCGCCGGGATCGACCTGTCGCAGCGCATGCTGGACAAGGCGGCGGACCTGGGCCTGTACGATGAACTGGCGTGCGCCGACATCGTCGACTGGCTCGCGGAGCGGCCCGGGTCGTGCGACCTCGCCGTCGCGGCCGACGTCCTGGTGTACCTGGGAGACCTGGCGCCGCTGTTCGCGCGCGTGCGCCGCGTGCTGCGCGCGGGCGGGCTGTTCGCCTTTTCCTGCGAGGCGCTGGAGGACCGCGGCGAGCGGGGTTATGCGATCCAGCCGTCGAACCGGTTCGCGCATGCGCCGGATTACGTGCGGCGCACCGCGCGGGCGGCCGGTTTCACCGTCGTGGACACCGAGCGCGCGGTGCTGCGCCGCGACCACGGCCGCGACGTTCCCGGCTACCTGATCGTGCTGTCGTAGGGTGGGCACGCCGTGCCCACGCGTTCAGCGTGCGCCGGCACGGACACGACGTATCTTTACCCTCCGGCCGGCGCGGACACGATATATCGCGCCTCGCTTATCGCCGCGTGGGCACAGGGTCCCCACCCTACGCGACCGACAGCGCCACCATGCCGAACTCGCCGAGCCGCACCGGCACCGCGCCGCGCGCGACCATGCGGTCGAGCGCGCGGCGGCCGTCGCCCGGCTGCACGTCCACGGCGCGCATGGCTTCCGGCACGACCAGCGTCGTGAAATCCTCTTCGAGCGCATCGGTGACGGTGTTCAGCACGCAGTAGTCGGTGGCCAGGCCCACCACCGTGACGCGCTCCACGCCGCGCTCGCGCAGTTGCGCGGCCAGGTCGGTGCCGCCGAACGCGGAATAGGCGTCGACGGCCGCCGAGGCGGCCTTAGAAATGACGAGGGCGTCGTCCGGCAGCGCGAGTTCGGCCGCGAATTCCGCCCCCGGCGTGCCGGCCACGCAGTGCGGCGGCCACGGCCCGCCCTGGGCCTGGAACGAGCAGTGGTCGCGGGGGTGCCAGTCGCGCGACGCGAAGATGGGCAGCGCCTGCGCCCGATACAGCTCGATCAGGTGGTTGATGGGCGCGACGACCTCATGGCCGCCCGCCACCCCGAGCGCGCCGCCGGGCAGGAAATCGGCCTGCATGTCGATCACGAGCAAGGCGTCACGCTGGTCGAGGTGGATCGCACTCATGCTGTTCTCCAGATAAGGCGGGCAAGCCGCGATGCCCTATTGTCGCGCAAACTTCAGTGCCGCGTCCCCCGCGCGGCGATGGCGGCGGCGGCGGCCGGGTCGGGATCGTGCCCGCCGAGACGGTCGAGGATGGCCGCGGCCCGTTCGGCCAGCGCGGCGTCGGCCGCGTTCACCGTGACCTGGCAGTCGCGCACGTCCTCCTGCGCGACGGGCGCATAGGTGTGCGAATAAGCGGTCTTGCCCGTCACCGAGGGCGCGTCGCCGACCGTGAAATTGCCTTGCACGGGTCCGCTTTCGTCGACGCGGACGTCGATCGCGACGTCGTCCGCCGCGATGCCGGCGGCCAGCAGCGCCATGCGCGCCTCCTCGGCGGCGGTGACGTGCTTGAACGTGCGAATGATGGCTTGCTGCATGGTGTCCTCCTGCATGATATGCGCTTGCAATCACCGTACCAGAATCCCGTACCGCACGGCGCCCGCCGCGACTGTCCCGGATGTCGTACCCTGTCCGGATGGCAGGTTCTCCTGCGCTATTTTCGACACGTGCGGCATGATTTCGTCTTTTTAGTACAATCTGGCAACACCCCAGCCGTTGCACCGTGCTTCACGACTTTTCAATAACATCACTCCCAAGAGAATAAAATGAAAATTTCAGCCCGGATCGCTTCATCCCGTCCCCTCGCCACCACCGCCATGCATGGGCGCGTGGAAACGCTGCGCAGCGAGGGCCAGTCCGTGATCGATTTTTCGATTGCGATCTCGCACTTTCCGGCGCCCCGGCCGGTGCTGGATGCGGTGGCCGCGGCGATCGAGCGCCGCCGCATCATGCCGTACACGAGCGTGGTCGGCGCCCTCGACGTGCGCGCACGCCTGGCGGACAAGCTGCGCAAGGAAAACGGCATCGAGGCGCACCCGGGCGAGATCATCGTCACCAACGGCGCCAAGCAGGGGTTGTACGAAGCGCTGTACACGTTGGGCGACCCCGGCGACACCGTGCTCGTGTTCAAGCCGCACTGGCCGGCCTATGTTGCTACCTCACAACTGCTGGGCCTGCGCCCTATCCTCGTCGACCTGCCCGGGGAAATCACGCCCGCGCTGCTGGACGGGCTGGGCAAACCCGACATCGTCATCATCAATAACCCGCACAATCCCACCGGCAAGGTGTACACTCGCCGGGAACTGGAACACCTTCGTACTTGGGTGGAGCGCATCGGGGCGCAAGTGATCGTGGATGAAAGCTACGAACACCTGATCTTCGACGGCGGACACACCAGCCTGGCGGCATTGTGCGATTGGCGGAAGATCGGCGTGACAACGCTGTTTTCGGCCTCGCAAAGCTATGCCATGATGGGCTGGCGGGTCGGCTTTGCGCTGGCGCCCGCCGAAGTGGTCAACGCGATGCAGACGCTGCAAGGTCCGATCACGGCTGCAGCCCCCCATTTGTCGCAGGTCGCTCTCGAGGTCGCATTCGCGACCGGTGCGCCGCGCGCGATGATGGCGGACTACCGTGAACGGCGCGACCTGGTGGTGCGGCTGTTTGCCGAGGTCCCCTGGATCGTCATGCGCGCGCCGGCCTCCGGTCCGTACCTGTGGGGAGACGTGCGCAGCCTGACGCTGGACACGGTCGGCTTTGCCGAGGCGCTGCTGGAGGAACAGAAGGTGGCCGTCATGCCGGGCGAAGCGCTGGGCGTGCCGGGCTACATCCGGCTCGGCTATATTTCGGACGACGTGGCGACCTTGCGCGAAGGCATCCGCAGGATAATTGAATTTGGTGATGCGTTTGCTGCCCACAAGGTGGCAGATAGAAGATAGATAAGATGACATCTGGCTTGAGCCGCTTCCGGCTGAACAGCCTGCGCAGCCGGCTCATGTTGCTGGTCGCGCTGGCGATCACGCCGCTGGCGGTGATGACGATCCTGTCCGGGATCCGCGAACGTGAACATGCCATCAAGGCGTCGGAAGAAAACCTGCGTCGGCTGACGGGCATGGCGGCCGCCAACGAAGCCCAGTCGATCGAAGGCGCGCGCCAGATCCTCGTCGACCTGGCCAGCGTCCCCGACCTGATGGGCGACACCGCCAAGTGCACGTCGCTGCTGTCCGACGTCCTCGACCGTAACGAGGGCTTCGTCAACTTCGGCCTCATCCAGCTGAACGGCGACGTCACCTGCAGCGCCGTGCCGCTGCTGCATCCCGTCAACCTGGGCGACCGCAGCCACTTCCGCCGCGCGATCTCGGAACGCCGCTTCATCGCCGGCGACTACGTGTTCGGCCGCGTCATCAAGAAGCACACGATCAACCTGACCTACCCCGTCATCGACCGCAGCGGCAAGGTGCTGGCCGTCGTGTTCGCGGCGATGGACCTCGAAGGCCTCGACACCTTCATCAACGACATCAACCTGCCGCCCGGCTCCGTGCTGGCGACGGCGGACGCGCGCGGCACCATCATCTCGCGCCGCCCCGATCCCGAACGTTTCTTCGGCACCAAGCTGTCGCCCGCCACGATGGACGCGCTGAACACGGCCGGCCAGCGCGCCGTGACGATCCGCGGCGACGACGGCGTCGAGCGCCTGCACACCTTCGCCCGCGTGGGCGCGCCCGCGCTGACCGAGTACACGGTCACGATCGGCATCCCCACCGAGACGATCCTGTCGGCCGCGCGCCATGACCAGATCATGTCCCTGCTCGGCCTCGCGGCGACCACGCTGCTCGCCCTGCTGGCCGCGTGGCTCGTCGGCGACGTCCTGATCGTCCAGCGCGTGCGCAAGCTGATGGGCACAGCCGAGCGCATCGCCGCCGGCGACCTGGAAGCCCGCTCCGGCATCGCCTACGGCCACGAGGAGATCGGCAACCTGGCCCAGGCGCTGGACCGCATGGCCGCCGCGCTGCAAAAGAAAGAGACGGCCCGTTCGCTGGCCGAGCGCGAACTGCGCGCCGCCGACCAGCGCAAGGACGAATTCCTCGCCATGCTCGCGCACGAGCTCCGGAACCCGCTGGCGCCGATCAGCACCGGCGCCCACCTGCTCAAGCTTCTGCACTCCGATAACGCCCAGATCACCCAGACCTGCTCCATCATCGTGCGCCAGGTCGACCATATGACGAGCCTCGTCGACGACCTGCTGGACGTGTCGCGGGTCACGCGCGGCCTCGTCTCGCTGTCGACCCAGGTGCTGGACTTCAAGCGCGTCGTCGACGACGCGGCCGAGCAGATCCGCCCGCTGATCGCGGCGCGGCGCCACCGCGTCGTGATCGAACTGCCGCCGATGCCGGCCTACGTCAAGGGCGACCACAAACGCCTCGTGCAGGTGTGCGCGAACCTGCTCAACAACGCGACCAAGTACACGCCGGAAGGCGGCACCCTGCAGCTGCGCGTGGACGCCGACGGCAACGACTACGTGCTGACGGTGGCCGACGACGGCATCGGCATGGAGCCGGCCCTCGTCGAGCGCGTTTTCGACCTGTTCACCCAGGCCGAGCGCACGCCGGACCGTTCGCAGGGCGGCCTCGGTCTCGGCCTGGCCCTCGTGAAAAGCCTCGTCGAGCTGCATGGCGGCGAAGTGCGGGCGTACAGTCCCGGCCTGGGCAAGGGGTCGACGTTCACCGTGCGCCTGCCGCGCTACTCGCAGGACGTCGTGCTGGCGCCGGCGCCCATCGTCGGCGGACCGCACGGCGACGGCGCCGTACCGCTGCGCATCCTGCTCGTGGACGACAACGTGGACGCGGTGCACACGCTGCAGCTGTTCCTGCGTTCCGGCGGCCACCGCGTGGAAGTCGCGTATTCCGCCACGGACGCGCTGGAACTGGCGAAGTCGTTCGTGCCGGAAGTCTGCCTGCTCGACATCGGCCTGCCCGACTTCGACGGCAACGAACTGGCACGCCGCCTGCGCCTGCTGCCGCAGGCGGCCGGCGCCACCCTGATCGCGATGACCGGCTACGGCCGCCAGCAGGACCGCGACGCGTCGATGGCGGCCGGCTTCGACCACTACCTCGTCAAGCCGGTGAACACGACGCAGCTTGCGGACATCCTCGCCGCCGCCGCGGAGGCGAACATCCGGCGCTAGTTGCGCGCCATGCCGGCGTCACGGCGGGCACGTAAATCGCGTCGGGTGGGCGGCCCCCCGCCCGCCGGCTGCGTGAATCACGCCGCACGTCACCGCCGCGGCGCCCCGAACGTCTTCTTCCACCATTCGTCGATCATCTGCATCTCGTACGGCCAGCGCTCGCTGCGGGGATAGGTGTTGATGTGGTCCGCGTACCCCTTGTCGCTGAGCTGCGCATCGCCGCTCGCGACGACCTTGCCGCCCTCGCTGAGCGTGTAGCGCAGATGCATGGCCGGCCAGTCGGCGCCGCCGTGCATGATGCGGAGCTCGTCGCTGCCCAGGCCATTCGGCTGCTCGCGGCCGGCCAGGTCGATGTCGAGCACGTCGATGGCGAGGTCCCGCCCCGGCGGCAGCGCCGCCCCCAGCGTCTCGAAATGCTTCTTGAAATCGTCGAGCGCCTGCGTGCGCTGCCACGGCGCGCGCGGCAGGTCGGTGAAGCGCTCCGGCTGGACGTAGCGGACGGTGACGGCGGCCGATGCGGCGCCGGCGGCGAGGCTCATGCCCAGCAATGCAACGATGCGGATCTTCATGGTCGTTCTCCGATCGGGTGACGCCGCCAGTATACGCCGGTTCGCCTGCCTGCCGTGCCGCGCTCATCCGCCCCATCCCTTATCATCGGCCGTGACCGAGGAGATGATATGGAGACCGTCGAAGTCGTCCTGGCGATGCTCGTCGCCGTGATCGCCAGCGGCTACGTGGCGCGCGTGCTGCCCGTGGCCCTGCCGCTGCCGCTGATCCAGATCGTGCTGGGCGCCGTGATCTCGGGCGTCTTCGGCCACGGCGTCGCGCTCGACCCGGACATCTTCTTCCTCCTGTTCCTGCCCCCGCTGCTGTTCGTGGACGGCTGGCGCATCCCCAAGATCGGCCTGTTCCGCGACAGGGCCACGATCCTGGAGCTGGCCCTCGGCCTCGTCCTGTTCACCGTCGTCGGCGCCGGCTATCTGCTGCACTGGATGATCCCCGCGATGCCGCTCGCGGTGGCCTTCGCGCTGGCCGCGATCGTGGCGCCGACCGACCCCGTGGCCGTCTCGTCGATCACGGCGCGCGTGCCGATGCCGCCGCGCCTGCAGCACATCATCGAGGGCGAGAGCCTGCTCAACGATGCGAGTGGCCTCGTCTGCTTCCGCTTCGCCGTCGCCGCCGCCGTGACGGGGCACTTCTCGCCGGCGCGGGCGGGCCTGTCGTTCCTGTGGATCGCGCTGGCCGGCATCGCCGCCGGCGTGGCGATCACGTTCGCCATCACGCGCGCGCACGGCATCCTGCAGCGCCGCTTCGGCGAGGAAGACGGCGTGCCGGTGCTGATCAACCTCCTGACGCCGTTCGGCGCCTATCTCGTGGCCGAGCGCCTGAACGCGTCCGGCATCCTGGCGGCCGTCGCGGCCGGGGTCACGATGAGCTACCTGGAACTGTCCGGCGGCGCGACGCCCGGCACGCGCATCCGCCGCAACGTCGTCTGGGACGCCCTCCAATTCACCCTGAACGGCACCATGTTCGTGCTGCTGGGCGAACAACTGCCGGACATCGCGCGCGGCGCGCTCCACCCGGACGGCGGCCAGCCGTTCGACCCGTGGTGGCTCGCTGGCCGCGCCCTCGCGTTCAGCCTCGGCCTCGTGCTGCTGCGCTTCGTGTGGGTGTGGATCTCGCTGCAGCTGACGCTCCTGAACCGGCGCCGGCTCGGCCGCCAGGCATTTGCGCCGAAGCTGCGCGTGATGCTGGCCACGTCCGTGTCCGGCGTGCGCGGCGCGTTGACGATGGCCGGCGTGATGACCTTGCCGCTCGCCCTGCCGGACGGCGCCCCGTTCCCCGCGCGCCAACTGGCGATCTTCCTCGCCGCCAGTGTGATCGTCGTCTCGCTGCTGCTCGCCGGCGCCGCCCTGCCCGCCCTGCTGCGCGGCCTCAGGATGCCGGACGAACCGGACGCGAACTGCGGCGAGGACGGCGCCCGCCACGCGGCCACGCTGGCCGCCATCGCCGCGCTCGAACAGGCGCGCAAGGCCCCCGGCCGAATCGACGGGGATCCCGATCCCGCCCTGCGCGACCAGGCCCTCGGCCACGTGCTGCGGCTGTACCGGCACCGGCTGGACGCGACCGACGTCGCGGGCGGCAACGGCGACGCCCAGGCCCAGCAGCGCACGGAACGCGCCTACCGGCTGCTCGCGCTGAACGCCGAGCGCGACACCGTGCTGCGGCTCGCGCGCCGCATGGACATCTCGGACGAGACGGCGCGCAAGCTGCTGCGCCAGATCGACCTGCTGGAAGCGCGCTACCAGCAGGATTGAGCGGCCCCGGGCCCGTGCCGACCCGGCCCGCATGGCGCACTGTCGGCTGTCTTTACAGCGCGCGATCCCGGCATTTGTAAGACGCTGATTACATTCAGTTATCCAACATGGTGTGAATCTTGCTCAACAATTAATCGCAGGACCGTACCAAGTCTTTGATTTCGCTCATACCAATAAATAGGGAGATCACTATGTTTGGGAAACTCAGTCTCAGCGTCAGATGGCTGGGCGCGCTCGTCGTGCTCTTGTTCTCACAGTGGGCCGCCGCCGGCCCCATCGCAATCGGTTATATGTCGTTCGACGTCACGTCGGGCACCACGGCCCAGTTCGACATCGCCAACCTCACCGGTCCCAACGCACTCGCGCCGGACTTCCCGGTCGCCACGCCACTCACGTTCAGCGCACTGAACCTGCTCGTCACCTTCTCGGACGGCACCAACCATACGTTCGGGCTGTCCGACTTCACGCTCAGCGTGGACGGCATGTCGCTCGACGGTCCGACGGTCGCGATCGGCGGCACGACGCTGCCCGTGGCGGCGACGCTGTCGGGCCTTGTCGGTCCCACCTCGATCGATCCCGGAACCGGCACCATGATGGACATCGACGCCGCCTTCAGTCCCGTGATGTTTGGCGATATCCACGGTCCGGCGCTGGACGACGGCGCGCTCGGCGTCATCTACGTCCACGAACCGGGCACCGTGACCGTGCCGGAACCGTCGTCGGCCTGGCTCATCGTGATCGGCGCCGCCGCGTTCGGCCTGCGCCGGCGCGCCCGCTCGGCCGCCCTGGTCGCCCTGCTCGCCGGCGCGGGCACCGCGTCCGCCTCGATTCCCGTCAAGCTCGCGGCCGCGTCGATTCCCAGCAGCGGCGTCGTCGGCGTGTCGTTCGTGAAGGTCACGGCGATGGGCCTGCCCGCCGTGGCGCCCGCCAGCGTGATGATGACGATCGCCCCCACCTGCGCCGTCGGCGGCCCGGTCGCGGGCCAGGTGGTCACGCCGGCGTCGTCCATCATTCCCGTGATCGGCAGCACGTCCCAGGTCCGCTTCCAGATCCCGGCCGCGCTGAGCCAGGGCACGTACTATGTCTCGCTGTCCGGCGGCAGCGGCGCGGGGGCGTTCGCCAGCACCAACTGCTCCGTGCTGAACGTGACGACGTCGAACACGACGCTCAACTCGTGCCTGCCGACCAGCTCACTGGCCGTCGCGCTCGGCCCGACGGTCACCGCCTACGTGCCGAACGGCTGGTGGGGCGGCGGCGCGACCGGCATCCAGGTCGTACCGATCGAAGGGGCCGGCGCACCCGCGTCGATTCCCACGGCCGCTATCGTGAATTCCTGCTCGTCCAATCCGAGCACGGGCCAGGCCGTGTGCACCGCCAACACGAACGACGTGTACCTGATCAACGGCCACACGCTGACCAATACCCTGCTCAGCAGCGCCACCGGCAACGCATTCTTCTCCGGCGGCGGCTGCCGCAATTGCGGCGTGGCCGTGAACGGCCTGACGAACACCGCCTACATCACGGTGGGCCTGTCCGACAGCGCGTCCGGTTCCGGCATCCAGGCGCTGAACCTGGCCACCAATGCGTTCGGCGCGCCGCTGCGCCTGCGCCACATCGTCTCCGAAAACATCTCGGTCGACGCCGGCCGCAACCTGCTGCTGACCCCGGGCGAGGACAACAGCTATGGCCTCGTGCGGCTCTCCAGCGTGGGCGACCTGCTGACGGAATTCGAGAACAGCACGATCGGCGGCGGCGGCGAATATGACTCGAGCGCATCCGACTGCACGACCGGCATCGCGCTCGCGTCGAACGAGTTCACGTCGAACGTGTCGATGGCCGACCTGAACCAGGCCAGCTTCATACCCGGTTCCGGCAGCGGGATCGGCAGCTGGACGTCGCCGCACAACGTCGTGACGCTCGACGGCTCCTTCGCGGCCGGCATCTCCGGCATCTCGGTGGCGCCGGGCGGCCAGCACATGGGGATCCTGACGGGCGAATTCGGCGGCCAGAGCTTCGCCGTGTTCCAGCTGCCGGCCACGCCGGCGACCGGCGGCACGGTCCCGGCGCTGGTCGACTACGCGGTCGTCAACAACCTGCCGAACACGCCGGACGGCGCGTCCTTCACGGCCGGTTTCGATCCGCACACCATCACGGCCTACACGAGCCCCAACGACGGCCGCGCCTACGGCGTGATCGCCGACTGGGCCATCGGCACGCCGAGCTGGCTCGCCGTCATCGACCTCAAGAAGATCCAGGGCGCGCCCCGCATTGCGGGCACGCACACGGTCGATACATCGGTGTACGACGTCCTTGCCAGCGGCGCGGTCCGCTACGTCGCCGTGCACTGACGGCTCAACGGGCAGCCTGGTCCCCCAGGCTGCTGCGCAGCCAGTCGCGCCCGCGCGCATCGAGCGCCTTGTCGATGACGTGGGCCGGCAGGCTGTACACCGTGGCCCACGTCGCGCGCCCGTCCGCGGCGTTCGACGGGAAACTCGTCGTCTCGATGGGCCAGTGATATTTACGCTTGAGGGCGCGGACGATGGCCGCCAGGGTCACGCGGCCGCGCAACGGTTCGGCGCCCGCCTGGTCGGCATTCGACAGCAGGACGGCGAGCACGATGCCGCGCGCGGTGCGCGGGCCGGGGAAGATGGGTGATTTGCCGGGCATGGCGCCATTGTAACGGGCGCGGCCAACGTTAGTTCCCGAACGGTGCGCGCCGGGCGCCGGCGTAGACTGGCGCCAGCCCACCCTTGCGACCGACGAGCACCCGATGAAGAGCGAAGACCCCGCGCCGGCGAGTCCGGTGCCGAACACCGACCCGCCCGCCGCCGCGAAGGCCGCGGGCCTGCGCTACGTCCACGACGACCGCCCCGGCATCCGCCGCGTCGCCAGCGCCGACGAGGTCCGCTACCTCGACGCCAGTGGCGCGCCCGTCGACGACGACGCCACGCTCAGGCGCATCAAGTCGCTCGCGATTCCGCCGGCGTGGACGGACGTCTGGATCTGCCCCCAGGCCAACGGCCACCTGCAGGCGACCGGCCGCGACGCGCGCGGGCGCAAGCAATACCGCTACCACCCCAAGTGGCGCGAAGTGCGCGACGAGGTGAAGTACGAACGCATGATCAACTTCGGCAAGGCGCTGCCCAGGATCCGCAAGGAAGTCGACCGCGCCCTCGCCCTCCCCGGCCTGCCGCGCGACAAAGTCCTGGCGACGATCGTCTACCTGCTGGAAGCGACGATGATGCGCATCGGGAACGACGAATACGCCCGCGAGAACAAGTCGTACGGCCTGACGACGCTGCGCAACCGCCACGTCAAGATCGACGGCAGCGACGTCGAGTTCCGCTTCCGGGGCAAGAGCGGCGTGTACCACGACGTCAAGGTACACGACCGGCGCCTGGCGCGCATCATCCAGCGCACGCGCGACCTGCCCGGCCAGGACCTGTTCCAGTACCTCGACGAGGCCGGCGAACGGCACACGGTCGGGTCGAGCGACGTCAACGACTACCTGCGCACGATCACCGGCGAGGACTACACGGCGAAGGATTTCCGCACGTGGTCCGGCACGGTGCTGGCGGCGATGGCGCTGCAGGAATTCGAAGCCGTCGATTCCGACGCCCAGGCGAAGAAGAACATCGTGCGCGCCATCGAGTCGGTGGCGCAGCGGCTCGGCAATACGCCGTCCGTCTGCCGCAAGTGCTACGTGCACCCGGCCGTGCTGGACGCCTACCTCGACGGCACGATGCTGGAAGGCCTGCGTGCCCGCGCCGAGGAAAGCCTCGTCGAGGACCTGCGCGAGCTCGAACCCGAGGAAGCGGCCGTGCTCGCGATGCTGGAACGGCGCCTCGCGCAGGAGACGGCGCACGCCGACCTGGCCGTCAAGCGGCGCGCCGCCTGACTACGCGTCCCGCTCCGCCAGTCCGAACGCGCCGGGACGCAGCCAGCCGCGCACGATCCGGAAGCGCCACATGCGCTCCACCGGCGGCACGCGGTCCGGGTCCGCGGCCGTCCAGTCGATGTCCACGACGCCCTGCAACTGCAGCACGTCCCCCGTCGCCGCGTCGGCCAGCACGATGGCCGCGCGCGGCTCCGCGACGAAGTTGCCCAGCGTGTTGAAGTAGCGATTGCCTGCGTAGTCCGGCACGCACAGGACGTCCCCCTCCAGCCGCGCGAAGCCGGCCGGGCCGCCTCGGTGCGAGATGTCCAGGCCGGCCGCGGCGTCGGGCGCGTCCGCGCCGCTCGCGCTGGCCACGAACAGCGTCGTCGCCGCGTCCAGCAGCGCGCGCGCCCGCGCCGGCAGGTCGGCGCCGAACGTCGTCACTGGCCCCGGCGTGCGCACCACCGGCGCCAGGGAGCGCACGTGGATGTAGCGCGGACAGTTGCCGAACGATTGCGCGACGTCGACGCCGAACCCGGCATCGCCCACTTGCGCGAGCACGCCGTTCAGGCGGTTGCGCCGGCGCGTGCCGAGGTCGATGCCGAGCATGCCCACCGCCGCACCGTCGATGAGGCGCGCGCGCACCGGATCGTCGCCGGGCGGCAGCGCGGCGACGTCCAACCGCGCCGGATCGGGCGAGCTGGCGAAGCCGGGCGGGCCCTGCACGAGGGTCGCCAGCGGCCAGCCGTCGGCATCCGCGACGGCCACGCAGACGAACGGCAGCAGCGGAAAGAACGTGCGGTGCTGGTCCGGCATGCGGTTGCGGATCGGCGCGTTGAACGGCTCGATGCCAGCCAGTTCCTGCGCCCGCAGCTCGCCCGCGTGGAACGGCATGGGAATGCGGTCTCCGTCCATGGTCGCCTCACTCGGCGGGCATCGCGACGAAGCCGGGCAGCGCCTGCACGCGGGCGATCCAGGCCCGCACGCGCGGATACGGATCGAGCGCGATGCCGCCCTCCGGCGCGTGGGCGACGTAGCTGTAGCAGGCGATGTCGGCGATGGTGGGCGTGGCCGCCGCCAGCCAGTCGCGCGCGGCCAGCTCGCCTTCCATCAGGCCCAGCACCCGCGCGGCCAGCGCCTGCGCCAGCGCCGGCGGCACGCCCGTGTCGTAGAACCGCGCCGAGACGCGCGCGGCGGCCGGCCCGAACATGATCTCGCCCGCCGCCTGCGACAGCCAGCGCTGCACGCGCGCCGCGCCGACCGGATCTTCCGGCAGCCAGGCCGTCCCCGCCGCATGGCGCTTCGCGAGGTAGACGAGGATCGCATTGCTGTCGGCCAGCACGACGTCGCCGTCCTGCAGCACGGGAATCTGGCCCAGCGGATTGAGCGCCAGGAACGCCGGCGCGCGGCGCACGTCGGCCGGGCTGTCGGCGAATTCGTACGGCAGGTCGAGCAGGTGCAGGAACAGCATCACGCGGTGCGTGTGGCCGGACAGGCGGGTGCCGTGGAGGATGCGGGTCTGGGGCATGGTCGTCTCGCAGTGGGTGGGAATGCAAGCATCGTAATGCGATTCCATTCACGCCGGAATCCGGCATAATGGCAATTCAGCATTTCAGTTTCCGAAATAATCATGGACCGACTCGACGAGCTGCACGTGTTCCTCGCCATCCTCGACGCCGGCAGCATGGCCGCCGCCGCGCGCAAGCTGGGGCGCTCGCCGGCCGCCGTCACGCGCATCCTCGCGCTGCTCGAGACCCGCGCCGGCGCGCGTCTGTTCGAGCGCAGCACGCGCCGCCTGACCCCGACCGAAGCGGGGCTGCGGCTGGCGGAACAGGCGTGCCGCCTGCTGGCCGACTACGACGCCGCGCTGCAGCCGCCGGGCGCCGGGGCCCCGCGCGGCCTGCTGCGGCTGACGGCGCCGACCGTGTTCGGCCGCCGCCACGTGGCGCCCGTCGTCACGCGCTTTCTCGCGCGCCACCCGGACATCCAGGTCGACCTGGCGCTGTCCGACCGCAACGTCGACCTGATCGAGGAAGGCATCGACGCCGGCGTGCGCATCGGCGCGCTGTCCAACATGAGCCTCGTCGCGCGCCGGCTGGGCGAGGTGCGCCAGGTGACGGTCGCGAGCCCCGCCTATCTCGACCGGCGCGGCACGCCGCACGCGCCCGCCGACCTCGCGGGGCATGAGCTGATCATGTCGACGTCGGTGCGCAGCGTGGCCGAGTGGCGCTTCCGCGCGGGCGGCCGCGAGCACGTCGTGCGCTACGGTCCGCGCCTGCGCATGAACGACGTCGAGGCCGTGCTGGCGGCCGCGCGCGACGGCTTCGGCATCGCCCGCGCGATGTCGTACCAGGTCGAGCCGGACCTGCGGGCCGGCCTGCTGCGGCGCCTGCTCGCGGACTACGAACCGGAACCGGCGCCCGTGCACCTCGTGCTGCCGAGCAGCCGCCACATGGCGCCGCGGCTGCGCGCGTTCGTCGATTTCGCGGTGGCGGAATTCGCGGCGCTGGCCGTGATCCGCTGACGCCGAACCGCACGGCAGCGCCGTGCGTACGTTCTGGCTATACTGGACGGCTCGACATCGACAGGAGGCGTGCATGACGCAGAAGATCATCGGTATGCTGGGCGGGATGAGCTGGGCCAGTTCGGCCGAATACTATCGCCTCGTCAACGAGGGCGTGCGCGACCGCCTCGGCGGGCTGCATTCGGCGCGCTGCCTCATGTGGTCGTTCGACTTCGACGACATCGCGGTGCTGCAGCGCGCCGACCGCTGGGACGACGCCGCGGCCCTGATGATCGAGGCGGCGCAGCGGCTGGAGCGGGGCGGCGCCGACTTCCTCATCATCTGCACGAACACGATGCACAAGGCCTACCCGCAGCTGCAGGCCGCCGTGGACGTGCCGCTGCTGCACATCGCCGACCCGACGGCCGCGTGCATCAAGGCCGCAGGCTTGAGGCGCGTCGGCCTGCTCGGCACCGCGTTCACGATGGAGCAGGATTTCTACAAGGGTCGGCTGGCGGACGAGCACGGCCTCGACGTGCTCGTGCCCGATGCCGGCGACCGCGCCACGGTCCACCGCATCATCTACGACGAGCTGGTACAGGGTCGCATCGAAGCGGCGTCGCGCGCCGCCTGCCGCGGCGTGATCGAACGGCTCGTCGCCGCCGGCGCCGAGGCGATCATCCTCGGCTGCACCGAACTCGTGCTGCTCGTGACGCCGGAGGACAGTCCCGTGCCGCTGTTCGACACGACGGGCCTGCACGCGGCGGCGGCGGTCGAGCTGGCGCTCGTCTGACGCTCATCTGGCCTTCACCCGACCGGCGCGATGTTGTGGTTGAAGCGGAACAGGTTGTCCGGATCGTAGCGCCGCTTGACCTGCACGAGCCGGTCCCAGTTCGGCCCGTACGCGTCGCGGATGCGCGACGTCTCGTCCTGGGTGAGGAAGTTGACGTAGACGCTGCCGGCCGCATACGGCGCCACGGCCGCGAAGAAGTCGCGCGCCCAGGCCACGCAGCGGGCATCGTCGGCCGCGTCGCTCCAGCGGCCGTGCACGTTCATCGCATACGTCACGTTGCGGTGCGGGTAGGCCGTCGCGTCGGCCGCGGGTTCGTTGGCGCGGCCGCCGATCAGGCCCATGAAGATCTCGCACTGCGGCGTCGGCACGCTGGCGGCGTAGTGCAGCACGACGTCGATCGCGGCGTCGGACAGGGTCGTGAAATTGTGCGACTTCCAGTAATTGCGCGCGCCCGGCGCCAGCAGCGGGTCGAAGATCTTTTGCCACGCCGCGTAAGGCACGGCGCCGACGTGCTCGCCCAGCACGTGCCCGAACGTGCGCACCGGGGCGATCACAGGTGCCGCGTCTTCCGGCGCGCGCGGCGAGAACACGGCCAGCGCGACGATGTCCTGGCCGTGCACGGGCGGCGGCAGGAACGGCAGCGGCGGCGCCTGGCGCAGCACCGCCCAGATCGACACGTCGGCCGGCAACGCGTCGACGTAATCGCGGTACCGGCGCAGCACGTCGCGACCCTGCGACGCCGGGAACACGACCAGCCCGGCCGTCACCTGCGGCCCGACGGCGTGCAGCGCGAACTCGAAGCGCGTGACGACGCCGAAGTTGCCGCCGCCGCCGCGGATCGCCCAGAACAGGTCCGGTTCCTGGCGCGGCCCGATGTGGCGGCGGCGCGCCTCGGCCGTGACGATTTCCGCGCCGACGAGGCTGTCCACCGTCAGCCCCAGCATGCGCGACAGCCAGCCGAAGCCGCCGCCCAGCGTGAGGCCGGCCGCGCCCGTCGTCGAATTGATGCCGAGGGGGACGGCCAGTCCGCACGCCTGCGTCTCGTGGTCGACGTCGGCCAGCAGCGCGCCGCCGTCGACGCAGGCGAGGCGCGCGTCCGGATCGACGTGCACGCCGCGCATGCCGGAAAGGTCGATCACCAGGCCGTCGTCGCAGACGGCGTTGCCGGCGATATTGTGGCCGCCGCCGCGCACGGCCAGCGGCAGGCCGTGGTCGCGCGCGAACGCGACGGCCGTGCACACGTCGGCCGTGCCGGCGCAGCGCACGACCAGCGCCGGACGGCGATCGATCATCGCGTTCCAGATCCGGCGCGCGGCGTCGTAGTCCGGGTCGCCCGGCCGCAGCACCGGTCCCCGCAGGGCGGCCGCGAGGCCGTCCAGCACTTCAGGTTTCAACTGCATCATCGCGGCCTCCGCCCGGCGCGCCCGGCGGATGGCGGCCGCCATCCCGCCCGCGCCATCCTTGCAGCATAGGCCGCGGCGCGGGATGTGCAAGCGACGGCGGCCGTCCGGACGGGCGCCACCGCACGTATAATGGACCACTTTGTATTGACGGATTTCCCCATGCGCGCTCACCACGGGCCCACGCTGTCGCTGCGCTACCTGCTGATCCTGCTGACCGCGATCGGCCTGCTGCCGCTGGCCGCGCTCGGCGCCTGGAGCGTGCACCTGGCCACGGAATACCACCAGAGCGAACAGGAACGCGCGCTGCTGGACCTGGCGCGGGCGCTGTCGAGCGCCGTCGACGCGGAACTGGACGGCACCGTCGCCACGCTCGCCAGCATGGCGCGCACCCCGGCGCTCGACGCCGGCGACGTGCGCGCGTTCTACTCCATCGCGCGCGACCAGGCCCTGGCGCAGCAGGAATGGCTGGGCGTGATCCTGGCCGACGGCACCGGCCGCATGCTGTTCCGCACGACGGCGCCGTTCGACGCGCCGGCGCAACCCATCGCCGATCCCTTCAGCCTGCACCTGGCGCTCGCGCTGCGCCGTCCCGTGATCGGGCACGTCGCGCGCGGCAGGGGCGGCCGTCCCGCCGTGCCCGTGCGCTATCCGGTGAGCGACGCGGCCGGCCATCCCTACGTGCTGACGGCCGTCGTCCGGCCCGACCGCATCATGCGCGTGGTCGAGCGGCAGCGGGTGCCCGACGGCTCGATGATCACGGTGCTGGACAGCGACGGCACGCTCGTCGCCCGCTCGCATGGACAGGAGGACGTCGGCGCGGTGCCGGGTCCGACGCTGGCGCGGCTGACCCGGTTGAACGGACCGGAAGGCGTCGGGCCCACGGTCACCACCGAGGGCGACGGACTGACGACGGCCTATACCCGGCTGTCGCGCTACGGCTGGACGGTGGCCGTCGGCGCGCCGCCCGCCGGCTGGGCCCGCGGTGCCGCGCAGGGATTCATCTGGTACGCGGCCGGCATCGCGCTGTCGCTGGCGCTGAGCATCGGCCTCGCGTCCGTGCTGGCGCGGCGCATCGTGCGCCGCATCGCCGCCCTCGAGGCCGGCGCCGCGGCACTCGGCGCCGGTGCCGACCTCGCCGTGCCCCATTCGCGCATCCGCGAAATCGACGCGATGGGCGCCGCGTTGCGGGCGGCCGGCGCGCACCGCGCCGCGCACGAACAGGAACGCGGCCGCCTGATGGACACGCTGGCCCAGGCCCTCGCCACGCGCGAGGAAGCGCTGGAACAGGCGCGCCGGGCCGGCCGCGCCAAGGATGAATTCCTCGCCGTGCTGGGCCACGAACTGCGCAATCCGCTGGCCCCGATCGCCGGCGCGCTCGACCTGATGGACCTGCGCAACGACGAGGGCAGCCGGCGCGAGCGCGGCATCATGCGGCGCCAGGTCGCGCACCTGAAGCACCTCGTCGACGACCTGCTCGACGTGTCGCGCATCGCGTCCGGCAAGCTGCGCATCGACCTCGGTCCGGTGGACATCGCGGCCATCGCGCGCCACGCCGTCGCCGCCCTGCCCGACCAGCCCATCCGGCTGCAGGCGCCGGACGCGCTGTGGGTCGACGGCGACGAACACCGGCTCGCGCAGGTGCTGGGCAACCTGCTGTCGAACGCGGCCCGCTTCGGCAGCACGGACACGCGCGTCGTGCTCGACGGCGCCGACGGCGCGGCGCGCGTGGTCGTCAACGACAACGGCATCGGCATGCAGGCCGGGCTGGCCGAGCGCATATTCGAACCGTTTTACCAGGCGCCCCAGCCGCTCGGGCACCACAGCGGCCTCGGACTCGGCCTCGCCATCGTGCGGCGCATCGTCGAGCTGCACGGCGGCCGCGCGAGCGCGCACAGCGACGGTCCCGGCATGGGCAGCCGCTTCGAGATCTGCCTGCCGCTGGGCACGCCCGCGGCGGCGCCGCCGCCGCCCGTCGTCCACGCCGACACGCGGCCGCTGCGTGTGCTCGTGGTCGACGACAACGAGGACGCGGCAACGCTCACGGCCGCCGTCCTGCGCCAGCTCGGCCACGACGTCAGGACGGCGCATACGGCGCTGGCCGCGCTCGACGTGCAGGCCGCGTGGCCGCCGGACGCGGCGATCCTGGACATCGGCCTGCCCGACCTGGACGGCTACGCCCTCGCCGCCGCCGTGCGGCGCGCGGCGCGCAGGCCGCTGCGGCTGGCGGCCCTCACCGGCTACGGCCGCCAGGCCGGCGTCGCCGCGCACTCGCCGCATGACGCGGCCGCGTTCGACCTGCACCTGACCAAGCCGGCCAGCGTGGACGACTTGCGGCGGGCGCTGGGGGCCGCGGAAGCGGACGACCCCGCGGGCCGGTCCGGCGCGCCGTCCGCCTGAGCGGCGCCGTCATGGCGGGCCGGCGAGTTCGGGGGCCGGCATCGCCGGCACGTTCTCCGGCGCCATGCCGTGCAATTGCCAATAGTGCCGGAACGCGGCGCGTATGCTGTCGCGCAGCACCTCGTTATCCCACGGCTTGGTAAAGAAGCGATACAGCGCCCCGAGATTGATCGCCTCCATGATGGTGTCGAGGTCGGTGTACCCCGACAGCACGATACGGAACGTGTCGGGATACATCTCCTTCACCTTGCCGAGGAATTCGGTGCCGCTCGTGCCCTGCATGCGCTGGTCGCACAGGATCACGTGCACGGGATGGAGCGCCAGCTGCTCGAACCCCTGGGCCGCGCCCGACGCCGTCAGGATGTGATAACCGTCGCGGCGCAGCAGGCGATTCAGCGCGGCGAGCACGCTCGCCTCGTCGTCGATGATGAGCAGGGTGCGCGGCGGCACCGCGGCCACCAGGTCCGGCGGCAGCGCCAGGCCGGCGCCCTGGCGCAGCATCGCCTCGAACTGCGACGCCGGCAGCGGCCGGCTGAAGTAGAAGCCCTGGATCTGGTCGCAGCGATAGCGCCTGAGCAGGGACAGCTGGGCCACGGTTTCCACGCCCTCGGCGATCACGTCGAGCTTCAGGCTGTGCGCCATCCCGATGATCGCTTCGGTGATGGCGGCGTCGTCGGGATTGGTCGTGACGTCGCGGATGAAGGTGATATCGATCTTCAGCGTATCGAGCGGCAGCCGTTTCAGGTACGCCAGGCTGGAGTAGCCGGTACCGAAGTCGTCGATCGACACGCGCACGCCGCGCGCCCGCAGGCGGTGCAGGGTGGCGATCGCGCATTCCACGTTGTCCACCAGGGCGCTTTCGGTCACTTCGAGCTCCAGCATGCCGGCGTCGATGCCATGCGCGTCGATCGCATCCAGCACGGCCTTCTCCAGGCCGCCGCCCGCGAACTGGCGGCCCGAGACGTTGACGGCGATGTGCATCGGCGCCGACATGATGCCGGTCCACGCGGCGATCTGCCGGCATGCGGCGTCGATCACCCAGTTGCCGACGTCGACGATCAGGCCGGTGTCCTCGAGCACGGGAATGAACTCCCCCGGCGCTGTCAGCCCGTGCCCCGGGCGATTCCAGCGCAGCAGGGCTTCCGCGCCCGTGATGCGGCCGGTGTTGATCTCGGCCTTCGGCTGGTAATGGAGGACGAACTCCTCGTTGCCGATCGCGTCGTGCAGCGCGTTCTCCAGCGTCAGCCGGTGCCGCGCCTGGGCATTCATTTCGTCGGTGAAGAAGTGGCAGCGCCCCCGTTCCTCGGCCCTGGCCTGGTGCAGGGCGACGTCGGCATACTTGAGCAGGGTCGCCGCATCGGTGGCATCGGCCGGATAGAGCGCGACGCCGATGCTGGCCGTCATCGTGAAGTGCTGGGTCTCGAGGGCGAAGGGCCGCTGCAGCGCCGTCCGGATGCGATGGTCGGTCTGCAGCACCTCGTGCTGCAACTGCTGTCCCGTCAGTACCAGTTCGAACTGGTTCCCGCCGACGCGGCCCAGCGCGGTGCGCACGGGTACGCAATCGCTCAGGCGCTGCGCGAACTGGCACAGCAACTCGTCGCCGCCGACGTGGCCGAGCGTGTCGTTGACGTATTTGAAGCGGTCCAGGTCGATCGCCATCACGGCGACCATCTCGCCCGCGCACTGCGCCTGCGCGAGCGCCTGCTCGATCGACGCGTGCAGCAGCATGCGGTTCGGCAGGCCGGTGACGGTGTCGAAGCGGGCCAGGCGCAGGCCGTATTCGCGCATCTCGGTGTACAGCAGGCGCACCTCGAGCATATTGCGGATGCGCGTGAGCACCTCGACCTGGTCGAACGGCTTGCTGACGAAATCCTTGGCCCCGGCTTCCAGCGCGCGCAGCTTGTGCGCGGGTTCGGCGGTGACCACCAGCACCGGCAGATAGCCCTCGCTTTCCAGCGGCCGCAGGCCTTCGAGGATCTGGAACCCGTTTATATACGGCATGTTCAGGTCGAGCACGATGATGTCGTAGCGGTTGGCGCGATGCAGGTCGAGCACGGTGCGCGCGTCGGTCACGAGCGTGACGCAGGTATAGCCGGCGTCTTCGAGCATGTAGCCGAGCAGCTTGACGTTCGCTTCCTGGTCGTCGACGATCAGGATGCGGGCCCGGTGAATGTCGGATAAGGAAATCATGGCACCTCTTTTCGGTCGGCGATGACTTGGCCGCGAACGGCGCCGTTGGCCTCCAGCGCGCTGTCGATCGCGGCGGAAAATTCTGCGATGTCGATCGGTTTGGCGACGTATCGGAAAAACCCGTTGCTCATGGCGAGCGCGATGTCATGCGACATGGCGCTGGCGCTGACGGCGATCACCGGGATGCCCGCCGTCGCGGGATTGGCGCGCAGGACCTTGAGCGCGTCGATGCCGCTCATGCCGGGCAGGTGGACGTCCATCAGGATCAGGTCGGGCGCATGGGTGCGCGCGAGCGCAATGCCGAGGTGGGCATCCGGCGCCGACAACAGGCGCAGGTCGGGACTCAGGGCGATGATCGATTCGACCAGCTTCAGGTTGGCGGGATTGTCTTCCACATACAATAACGTGTAGCCGTTGCCGGCGGCGCGCGGGGCCGGCACCGCCGCCGCGGCGGTGGGCAACGCCGCGGCGGCAACGTCGCCGGCGCCGGGCGCGGCCGGGGCCACGCCGTCGAGCTCGATCCAGAACACGCTGCCGATCCCGACCGTGCTCGTCACGCCGATGTCGCCGTTCATCAGCTCGACCAGCCGCTTCGTGACGACCAGGCCGATACCCGTTCCCTCCTCGGCGCCCGCTTCCTGTCCCAGGCGATTGAAGGGCTGGAACAGCCCCTCCATCTGCGCCGCGTTCAGGCCGGGTCCGGAATCGCGCACGGCAATGCGCACGCGCCACGCCGCGTCCAGCGCGCAGTCGAGCGCCACCACGCCGCCGGCGCGGTTGTATTTGATCGCGTTCGACAACAGGTTCAACAGGATCTGCTTCAGGCGCGTCCGGTCGGCCAGCACGGTGATGCCCGGCGCGGCGGGAAACGTCATGCGCAACCCGCGCTGGTCGCCCAGCGGTTCGAGCATGGCCCGGCATTCCTGCACGACTTCGTCGAGGGCGACCGCCTCGAGCGACAGCGTGACAGCGCCGGACTCGACTTTGGCCAGGTCGAGCACTTCGTTAATCAGGGTCAGCAGGTGTCGACCCGCCTTCAGGATATAGCCCGTGAATTCCTTCTTGCGCTCGACGTTGTTCGGCTGGGCGTCGTTGGCGAGCAGCTGGGTAAAACCGAGGATGGCGTTGAGCGGCGTGCGCAATTCGTGGCTCATGCTCGACAGGAACGACGACTTCGCCTGGTTCGCCTCTTCCGCCGCCGCCTTGGCCAGCGCCAGCTCCGACGTGCGCTCCGCCACGCGCTGCTCGAGGTCGACGTTCAGGCGCATGACCTCGCGCTGGGCGCGCTCGCGCTGTTCCACTTCGCGCATGATCGCCAGGTTCGACGACTCCAGTTCGCCGGTGCGCCGTTCCATCTCGCCGAGCATGTCGTTGAACGCGCCCACCATCATGCCGACTTCGTCGCCGCTGCTGGCTTCGACGCGGCGCGAATAGTCGCGCTGCGCCACCACGTCGCGCGCCGTCTCCGCCACCGCCGAGATCGGACGGCTCACCAGCGCCTCCATGCGCACGACCATCAGCAGCGCGATCGCCATCGCGATCAGCCAGACGGCGACGGCGATGCCGACGTCGACCACGATGGTCCTCGTCGGATCGTAGGTCGCGCGCAGGTACACGGTGCCGAGGGTGCCGTTTTCGCCGGCGATGCGGCGGAACACGTTCAGGCGCGCGCCCTCGACCAGTGCGCCGTCCTCCGCCGGCCGGGCGGGCAGGTCCCTCGCGCGGCCGGGGCGCACGTACGACGCGAACACCTTGCCCTGGTCGTCGTAGATCGCCGCCGCCTCGATGTTCGGCCAGGCGTCGAACAAGTGCAGGTTGCTGGTCGCCAGTTTCGGATCGTCGAACGCCAGCGCCGGCGCGGTCATGCGCCCGAGCAGCGTCGACTGGGTCGTCATCTCGGCCACCAGCCCGCGGTGGAACGTCCAGATGTCGCCGGCCACGTTGCCGACCAGCGCGATGGCGAGCGCCACCAGCGTGGTCGACAGCACGATGATGAACAACTTGTACCGGATGGAGTGCGAGCGCCGCATCATGGAATCCCCTTCTCCACTTTATATGCCGCACTGAGCATCAGCGCGCTGACCTTCAGGCGGCTCGGCTTGATCGACCTGAGCGCGACTTCGAAGCGCAGGCGGTCGTCGACGACGGCGAAGCTGATCATGCTGCCGAAGCCGCCGCCCGCGCCCGGTTCCGCGATGGTCAGGACCGGGCGGTCCTTGATGGCCGCATTCAGCTCGCGCGCCCAGTGCGCGTCCAGTTCGCCGACGACCAGCATCTGCACGTCGGCCGCCGGGTCGCCGCGCCGCAGCCGGCGCACGACCACTTTACGCCCGTCCACGGTGCGCCCGGCCAGGCTCGCCTCGAGGTCGTCGGCCAACGCGTCCGCGCCGGCCAGGCCGATCGTGAAGTTGCTGTCCGGTCCGGCAAACGCCTCGGGCGGCCATTCGACGTAGCTGGCAAACTTGTACAGATAGGCGGCCTCGATCTGGCGCAGCATCTGCTCGCTGCGCCCGTTCGCCGGGGTGTCGGCGCGCGCGGCGCCGGCCGCGATGGCGAGGACACACGCCAGCCCCGCCAGCCAGCGCCGCCGCCCCTTACGCTCTAGCCAGGACATCAACATTGTCGACGTGGCCCGGGCGGCTCAAAAGCGGTGGACGGCTTTGGCATAGACGCCGCGGCCGAAGTCGCTGCGCGTCGCCGCCGCGGTAAATTCCGCATGCCCGCCCCCGTTCAGGTGCTGCGCGGCGATCGACAATTCCCAATCCGGCCGCGGCCGCCAGCCATAGCGCACGTCCACGCTGGTGTAGGCCGGCACCTCCGGACTGGACAGCGCGGCCACGCGGCTCAGCGTGCAATCGAGCGAGCGCTGGCCGTCCAGGTCCAGCGACGAGCGCAGCAGCCATTTGTGCGCGGGGTCCAGCCCGGCCGTCGCGGGGGCCCTGGCGTCGTTGCTGCCGGGTTTCAGGTGGAGTCCTTCGTGCAGCGCATTCATCCCCGCGTTCAGGCGCAGGTGCGGCATGGCCTGCCAGGTGCCCCACATCTCGATACCGTTGGTGCTGCCCTCCATCTTGTTGGCGTAGTAAACATAGGTGCGGCTGGCCGCGACTTCCTGCGTGCGCAGGTCGTCGTACCGGGCATGGAAGGCCGTGACCGAATACGACAGCGTCGCGGTGGGCTGGCCGCGATAGCCGAGTTCGGCGACCTGGGCCGACTCGGACGTCACGGTCGATCCGCCGTCGAGCAGGAACGGCGGCGCGCCCGGCACGTAGATGTCGCGATCGAAGCGCGACGGCGCGCGCACGGTGCGCGACAGCGCGCCCCACAGCGCGTGCCCGCGTGCCGGTGTCCAGGCCAGCCTGGCATTGGGCAGCACTTCCATGCCGGTGTAGCCGTTGCGTTCGAGGCGGGCGCCGACGGTCAGGCGCAGGTCCGGACGCAGCGCCAGCTCGTCCTGGGCGAACAGGCTGACCCAGTTCTGGTTCAGGTCCGCCGGCAGGAAGGCGACGTACCGGCTGTTGCGGACCCGATCGACGCTGTAACGATAGCCCGCGCCCCACACCAGCGCGTGCCGGCCGATCGGCGCCAGGTTGTGCTGGAACTGGACATCGACGATATCGAGCACCTCGCCGAAGGTCGGCGGCACGGTGCGCTCGGTGTGATCTTCGACCACATGCAGGCCGAGGTGGCCGCCGCCGTCCAGTTGACGCTCCCAGCGGGCGTTGAGATTGGCGCCGGCCAGCGTGATCGGACCCAGCGCGAACTGGATGCCGGAGATCGCGATCATGCCCGGCAGCGGCTGGTTCTCGGTGCCATGGTAGGCGTCGCCTTGCACGGTGAACTGGTCGACGCCCCGCCGCCAGTCGGCCCGGAAACCGGCCTGCGCGTGGTAGGCGGCGTCGTCGATGGGGCCGCCCGTCGCCAGCGACGTGTGCTCGAGGTCGACGTATTTCGCGTAGATCCGGTAAGTCAGCCCGTTGTCCAGCCTCGCGCCGTAACGCACGGCGGCGTCGGAGCGGCGGTTGCCGGCGCCGGCGCTGGCGACGCCGCCCTGGGTGTCCCCGGAAGCACGGGTGATGATGTTGATGACGCCATTGACCGCATTCGTTCCCCACAGCGTCCCGCCCGGCCCGCTGATCACTTCGATCCGCTCGACATCTTCCAGCATCACGTCCTGCGCATCCCAGAATACGCCCGAGAACAGCGGCGTATAAATGGATCTGCCGTCGATCAGCACCAGCAATTTGTTGGCCGCGCTGCTGTTGAAACCGCGCGCGCTGATCGTGTAGCCGTAGGCGCTGGCTTCGGCGACTTGCAGGTTCGGTGCCAGGCGCAGCGCTTCCGGCAAGCTGGTGACGCCGCTGCGGCGCAGGTCGTCGCTGGTGATCACGAACACGGACGCCGCCGCCTCCGCGAGGCGCTCGCTGTTCTTGGATACGGACGTAATGCGGATGTCGGCCAGCTGGTCGAAACTGAGGTCGAGCAATTCACTGCCTTGCGGCAGCGCACGGCACGGCAGCGCGGCCGCTGCCAATAACAGGCCGGTCAGCCCGGCGACGCGCGCCGCGGGCCGTGTTGCGCTGGCGCGCGACCGCCCCGCCCGCCATGCATGTAGTTGCCAAAACATCTTCAAACGAGCGCTCCAGGTGTGTGTGGCTGTCAGGGCCGCGCGCTGCCCTGGCGAATTGTTAAAACTGTGAGCAATGTCAAAACGATAGTAGACCTGGCGCAATAAAAATGCACGCGATTCTTTGTCGCGAAAAGACCGACAGCGAAGCCGTGGTCGCGCCGCGACAACGCGGGCGCGCCGGGGCCGGCCGCGGGACGGATTCCGGCGCCGGATGCCGGCAAAAAAGCCGCGGCAATCGTTCAGATGCGCTGGTCGAACACCTGGCGCAGATAGGCGATGAAGGTCTCGTCCGTGCTGAATCCCTTGCCGGGACTGTCGGACAGCTTGGCCACGGGCTGGCCGTTGCAGCGCGTGAGCTTCATGACGATGTTCAGCGGCTCGAACTGCGTGTCGTTCGTCAGCTTGGTGCCGATGCCGAAGCCCGTCATGACGCGGTCGGCAAAGTGGCGGTACAGGCTGAGCGCCTTCGGCACGGTAAGCGCGTCCGAAAACACCAGCCGCTTGGTGCGCGCGTCGATGCGCAGCCTGGCGTAGTGGACGATGGCTTTTTCGCCCCACTCGACCGGATCGCCGGAATCGTGGCGCAGGCCGTCGAACAGCTTGGCGAAGTACAGGTCGAAGTCGCGCAGGAAGGCGTCCATGCCGACGACGTCCGTCAGCGCCGTGCCGAGGTCGCCGCGGTATTCCTGGACCCAGTCTTCCAGCGCCTTCTTCTGGAAGTCGCGCAGGCGCACGTCGAAGGACTGGAACGCCTGCATGTATTCGTGCGCCATCGTGCCGATCGGCACGAGATTGAACTTCTTCGCGAGATAGACGTTCGACGTGCCCTTGAAAAATTGCGGCAGCTCGCGCGCGAGCGTGGCGACGACTTCCTCGTGCCAGTCGCCGGAAAAGCGGCGGCGCACGCCGAAATCGAAGAACTCGAACGGGTTGGCACGCTTCGGTTCCTGCTCGAAAGCGCGGAACTCGGCGACTTTCTGCGCGAGCCGCTCGCGCGCCACGGCCAGCGCGGCCTGCCGGTCGAAGCGGCGGAAATACAGTTCGTTGACGATGTACAGCACGAAGATCTCGAAGCCCATCACGTGCACGATCGGTCCGCTCGCGCGGATGCGCAGGTGCGGCCCGTCCGTTTCCACGTGGATGAATTTGCGCTGGAAACGGAACAGCGTGAGGAAGTCGGCAAAGTCGCTTTTGATGAAACGCAGGGACCTCATGTATTCGATGTCGTCCTCGCTGAACATCAGCGTGCACAGATGGTCCAACTCGCGTTCGACTTCCTCTTTCAGTTCGGCCAGCGGATAGGCCGGGGTATTGCGGCACTTGAACTCGTATTCGCCGGTGGCGTTCGGGTGCATGTGCAGCAGGGCCTGCCACATGGTGAATTTATAGAGATCGGTTTCGAGCAGGCTTTGGACGACTGGTTTCATGGGCGGTTCGGCGGGTCGCGATTGTCGGTGTCGTTGCTGTTGTCGGTATTCGGTGGTGTCGGGTTGGCCCGCGGGGTAGCGGCGGTGGCCTCAGGTCGCGGCGCCGGCGGCCTTGCGGCTGCGCTTCTTCGGCGCCAGCATCGTGCCCGTGCAGGCCGGCGTGCCGCAGCGGCAGGCGAACAGGCGTTTCAGCGCCGGCGTATGGCGCTCGTCGTAGACCAGCGCGTAGTTGTAGTTCAGCTCCTCGCCCGCGGCGATGTCGAGCAGCGCGTGGATGTACACGCGGCCGTCGTCTTCGTAGGCTTCGCAGTTGGGCTCGCAGGCGTGGTTGATCCAGCGGGCGTCGTTGCCGCGCCGGCCGCCGTCGATCACGTTGCCGTCGGCAAGGCTGAAGTAGAACGTGTGGTTGACCGGGCCGCCCCGCTCGGCGGCACGGCGCGTCGCTTCGTCCCACGTGATGCGCTCGCCGCGGTATTCGATGATGCGCTCGCCGGCGCCGATCGCACGCATTGCGAACACGCCGTTGCCGTGCACCGGCGATTTTCGAACCTCGTAGATGGCCGCCCGCGCCGGCTTCGCCGTCCTGGCGGGCTGCGCGGCCTTGTCGGCCGCCTTGCTTGCGGTCTGCTTCGAGGGGGACGGTCGGACGGAGGTGCTCATTGGCTCGGCGTTTCGGATGGTGGACACGGACTTATTATTGATCGGATCGCGGCACGGCCGCCGCACGCCACCATCTTACCGTGTTGCCGGGTCCGTGTCGGCGCCGCCGGGTCGGTCGCTGGTTTACATGGAGCCGCCCGGGCTTGCGGTGAGGCCCGCGGCCCCGCATTGAGCGCCGCGCGCCTGCATCGAGCGCCCCGGGCTCGCATTGAGCGCCCCGGACTCGCATTGAGCCCCCCGGGCTCAATGCTCCTCACGGAACTCCGTGCCCACGTGCTCGCCGCGCGCCTCGGCCTTGCGCAGCTCGACGCGGCGGATCTTGCCGGAGATGGTCTTCGGGAGTTCCGTGAACGCGATGCGGCGGATGCGCTGGTACGGCGCCAGCCGGTCGCGTGCGAAGGCGAAGATGGCGGCGGCCAGTTCGGGCGTCGGTGCCACGCCCGGACGCAGCGCGATGAACGCTTTCGGCACGGCCAGGCGCACCGGGTCCGGGCTCGGGACGATCGCGGCTTCCAGCACGTCCGGGTGCTCGATCAGCACGCTCTCCAGCTCGAACGGGCTGATGCGGTAATCGGAGGACTTGAACACGTCGTCGTTGCGGCCCACGTAAAAATAATAGCCGTCGTCGTCCACGCGCGCCGTGTCGCCCGTGTGGTAGCGGCCGCCGCGCATCACGTCACGCGTTTTCGCGTCGTCGTTCTCGTAGCACAGCATCAGGCCCAGCGGGGCCGGGTCGAGGTGCAGCGCGATCTCGCCTTCCGCGGCCGGCTCGTCGTCGATGTCGAGCAGCGCCACGCGGTAGCCGGGCAGCGGCCGGCCCATCGATCCCGGCTTGACGGGCTGGCCCGGCGGATTGCCGATCTGGCAGGTGGTCTCGGACTGGCCGAAGCCGTCGCGGATGCGGATGCCCCACGCGCGCTCGACCTGCTCGATGACTTCCGGATTCAGCGGCTCGCCCGCCCCGACCAGTTCGCGCAGCGGCGGCCGCCATTGCGCGAGGTCTTCCTTGATCATCATGCGCCACACGGTCGGCGGCGCGCACAGCGACGTCACGCCGCAGCGCACGATCGTGTCCAGGCAGGCGCGCGCGGAAAAGCGCTCGTAGTTGTAGACGAACACCGTGGCGCCCGCGTTCCACGGCGCGAAGAAACAGCTCCACGCATGCTTGGCCCAGCCGGGCGAGCTGATGTTCCAGTGGACGTCGCCCGCGCGCAGGCCGATCCAGTACATCGTCGACAGATGTCCCACCGGATAACTCTGCTGGCTGTGCAGCACGAGCTTGGGTTTGGCCGTCGTACCGGACGTGAAGTACAGCAGCAGCGGATCGGTAGCGCGCGTGACGCCGTCCGGCACGAACACCGCTGGCGCCGCCGCGCTGTCGGCGTAATCGCGCCAGCCGGCGACGCCCGCGCCGGGGCCCACGCCGATGCGCGTGTAATCGCCGGGCAGGTCGGCGAACTTGTGCGTTTCCGACGCCTGGACGATCACGTGGCGCACGCGGCCGCGCTGCAGGCGGTCCTGCAGATCGGTGTCGGACACGAGCATCGTCGTCGGCACGAGCACGGCCCCCAATTTGATCCCGGCCAGCATGATCTCCCACAGCTCGACGCGGTTCGGCAGCATCAGCAGCACGCGGTCGCCGCGGCCCACGCCGCAGGCACGCAGCCAATTCGCGACCTGGCTGGAGCGCGCCGCCATCTCGGCGTAGGCGATCTTGCGCTCGCCGCCGTCTTCGTCGACGACCCACAGCGCGGGCGTCGCGTTGTCCCTGGCCTGGATGTCGAAATAGTCGAGGGCCCAGTTGAATTCGTCGAGCTCGGGCTGGCGGTAATCGCGGTACGCGGTCGCGTAATCGGTGCGATGCTGTTGCAGGAAGTCGCGCGCGCGGATGAAGCGCTCGTACGGGGATGCCATCGGTCGTCTCCTTGATTGTGGTTGCGGCACGGGCGCCTCGTGAGCACCCGCGTCCATTCTGCCACGCTCGAGGCGCCAGGGGACGACGCGCCGTCAGCGCAAGGAGCCGACGCGCCGTCAGCGCCGGCGCAGCTCGTGCGCCTGGTGGATGGTCTGTTCGTCGCTGGGCGTCATCATGTCGATCACGCGGCAGTCACCGCACATGCGCATGCGGTCGAGGTGGCCCGCGAAGGCCGGGTGGCCGGCAAGGCGCGCCAGCATGCTCTCGACCATGCGCACCGTGCCGAACGGCTTCTGGCAGCGGATGCAGTGGAACGGCTGCGTTTCGTTCAGCACGGCCGGCTGCTTGCGCGACTCGCGCAACGACAGGCGCGGCACGAGCCGGATCGCATCTTCCGGACACGTCGTGGCACAGAGGCCGCACTGCACGCAGTTCTTTTCGATGAAGCGCAGCTGCGGCGCGTTCTGCCCGTCCTGCAGCGCGGACGCCGGACACGCGCCCACGCACGCCATGCACAGGCTGCACTTGGCCGCATCGACATCGAGCGCGCCGAACGGACTGCCGGCGGGCAGCGCGATCTCGTCGGCCGGCCGCGGCGCCTCGCGCAGCAGGTGCTCCAGTGCATAGTCGAGCGTGTTGCGCTTGTCCGCCGCGACGTTGAAGCCGGCATGCCGCGCCGGCACGTCCCCGCGCGGCGCGTGCCGCAACGCGAGCGCCAGTTCGTCGGCAGAGCTCACGCGCAGCAGCTGCAGGTGCGACCCCGCATAGCCGAGGCCCGTCATGATCGTCTGCGCGACGGTCATCTGCTCGTCGAGCGCGGCCGCGTACTGCGGCGCCTCGGCCTCCGTCATCAAGACGGTGACGCCGGCCGCGCCCCAGGCCAGCGCGGCGAGCCAGAGATCGATGCCCGTCGACGCCGTGTGGTGCACGCCCAGCGGCAGCACGCGTCCCGGCACGGCATCGGGTTGCGCGAGCAGCGCCGCGCCTTCCGCGCCATGCACGAGCAGCACCGGCTCGCGCCCGCCTGCCTGCGCGAAGGCGGCCAGCAGCACCTTGATGCGCATGCCCGTGTGCGCCGCGCTCGGGTAGGCATAGCCCAGCGCCCCGGTCGGGCAGACGGTCGTGCACGCGCCGCAGCCGGCGCACAGGTACGGGTTCACGGCGATCAGGTCGCCCGCACCGGCGATGGCACCGGCCGAGCAGACGTCGACGCAGGCATTGCAGCCGCTCTTGCGGTTGCGGCCGTGGGCGCACAGGCGTTCCTTGTAGGCGAAGTAGGTCGGCTTTTCGAATTCGCCCACCATCCCGGCCAATTCGGCGACGGCGGCCTGGCGCGCGGCCGCGTCCGGGCCCGGCGCGTAATAACCGTGCGGCCGCTGGTGCGTCGCGATCTGCGGCGTCGCGCCCAGGTCGAGCACGAGGTCGAAGCGCGCGTGTTCCGGCGTGCGGGCGCCCGCCTGCCACGTCGCGTCGAACGCGCCGAGCCAGCCCGTCACGACGAGCGCGCGCGCGGCGAACACCGGAAACAGGCGTGGCGCGTGGTCGTTGTCATCGTCGCCGTCGCCGTCCAGCAGCACGACGGTCACAGGCAGCACGGCCGCGACGCGCTCCGCCCACGGCAGCGCGTCGGCGCGCGTGCCGACAACGAGCGTGCGGCCGACCGACCGGTAGCCGACCGTGTCCAGCGGTTCAGGGGACGGGATGGCGGCCAGCGCATCGAGCGCGGCGCGGCGGGCGGCGCGGTCGCGTTCGTCCCGGTCGGGGTCGAGGGGGACGCCCTGCCCTTCGATCAAGCGGATATTCATCGTGTCTCGGTTTCAGGTGGTGTTGTCGGTGTTGTCGGTATCGTGCGGCGCCTCCGCCACGGCCGGGCGATCGGCGCCGGGATCGTCGTCGGCGCCGGCCGCATCCACGGCGCGCCGGAACATCTGCTTCGCATGCGCCAGCGACGCGAGCATCGCTTCGGACACGGGACTCGGCTTCGTGTAATCGTCGATGTAGACGTCGAGCCGGTCCATCGTATTGAAGTGCGGGTCGGCGAACAGCTTCTTCAGCGCGGTACGCCGCACGGCCGCGTCGACGCCGCGCGCGACGAAGGCGGAGAAATCGGAGTCGCCGGTCAGGCGGGCGACGTCGTCCAGCGTCGGTAGCGGCGCGGGTGCGGAGGCGGAGGCAACGGCCGGCGCGACGACCGCCCTCGATGCGGCCTGCGGCGCCCCGGTTGCGCTGGCTGCGGCGGCCGGCACGGCGGCCACGCCTGCTGCTGCGGGCGGCGCTGAGGTCACGCTTGCTGCGCGAGGCGGCGCAGCGGCCATGCCTGCTGCTGGGGGCGGCGCGGCGGCCCCGCTGGCCGCGACCGGCGCCGGTTCCGCCCGCGCTGCGTTCTTGCGGCGCGCCCAGCGGCGCAGGAAACCCTCGTCCGGCTCGATCCGTCCCGTCATGGCTCCGTCATCCGTGCTGGCGGCCGCGGCGCGGCCTGGGTTGGTAGTGCTCGCGTAGATAGCCCGCGAGCCAGGCGTAGATCTCGGCCGGCATCGTCACGCCGTCCGCATTCTCGCCCGAGTCGAACATGCGCGTGCCTTCGACGTAGCTGACCGACGCCCGCACGGGCATCGCGCGGCCGTCCTGCATGCGCCACAACACGAACACCTTCGATTCCGGCGCGACGCAGTTCTCGTAATAGCCCTCGTTCTCGTCCGGATAGAGTTCCAGTTCGAGGCCGGAGACGAGGTAGTAGTCGCGCTCGGGCGACTCGCTCAGCACGCGCACGGGCGGCAGGTCGCCCCGGTCGGGCACGACGCCGACGGCTTCCCACGCTTCGTCGGCCCAGCGGTGCTTGACGGCGCGCCGCTGCATCAACACGGCGATCGGCATGGATCCCATCTTCATTGGTTGTGCACCTTCGGCGTGCCCTTCTGGACGGTGGGCGGCGTGCCGGCCGGCTCGGCTTTCGTCGGGCCGGCCTTGACGTCCGCGCTGGGCGGCGCCGTGCCCAGCTTCTCGCTCTTGATCGGTGCCGCGGCACCGGCGGGCGTCAGCTTGCCGTCCGGTTGTCCGGCCGGGGCGGCCGGGGCGGCGGCCGCGGCGACCGCGACCGGCGCATGTGTCTTCCAGCCCTGCGCGGCCGCGCGGGCGCGCCAGCGCGCGGTGACGGCGTCCACCGAGGCGGTAAGCGCCAGCTTGTCCTGCGCGGCCTGGGCATCGGCCTTCGCCTTCTTGGCGGCGGCGGCCTGCTGCTGCGCGAGAGTCGGCGCCGGCAGCGCGGCGTGGGCCGCGGCGGCGGCGAGAACGAGCGCCAGCGCGGCGGCGATCCGGTTCATCGGGTTCATGCGGTTCATCCGGTTCATCGTGTCCATGTCAGCGCCCCGGCGCCGCGGAATGCGCGGGATCGCTGTTGACGGCCCCCGGCCGCGGCCCCACCTCGGCCGGCGTCGGCGTGGCCGGCCTGCCGTTGTCCCCCGGCTGCGTCTGCGTCGTACCCTGGGTGCCGGCGCCGCTGGGCGGGGTCACGCCCTGGCTGGGGCCCTGGCCCGTCTCGCGCACGGAGCCTCCCAGCGCGGCGCCGGCCGTGTTGCCGCCGCTGCCGCCCGCGATGCCCGGCGTGCCGCCCGCATAGCCGGCGTCCGTCTTGGGGCCGGCATGCGCTGCCATGACCTGCCCGCTCGTGCCGCCGTCGGCCGTCACCATGCCCGGGAATTTCGTCTTGCGCTGGGCGTTGTCGCCGTGCTGCTTGCAGGCCGTCGCGGCCAGCAGCACGGCCAGCGCCATGATCGTCGTCGTCGCCTTCATCGCTGTCCCCTCAGTGCGCCGGCCGTGGCGGCGGATTGCCCGTGGGCGGGCGCTGGTCAGGCGGGAGGCGGTCGTCGAACGTGCCCGGCGCGACGCCGGACTGCACCTCGTCGTACCACACGGCGTGGTGCGCCTTCGCCCACGATTCGTCGACGGTCCCGTGGCGCATCGCCTCGTACGCGCCGGGCGTGCCCCAGGTGCCGATGTAGATGTGGCCCATGGCCGCGGCGATGTAGAACGTGGCGCCGGCGATGTGCAGGTAGTTCGCCACCTGCAGCACGTAGCGGGTCTGGCCGAAGTCGACGAAGTCCAGTACGAGGCCGCTGATCGACATCACGAGGCCCAGCAGCGTCACGCCCAGCCAGAACCACGCCTTCTCGCCGGCGTTGAAGAACCCGGCCGGCACGTGCGTGTGCGACACGATCCCGCCGCCCTGCCTCACCCAGCGCCAGTCGATGCGGCGGAAAAAATTCCGGTGCAGGAAGGTGAAGAACATCAGCACCGAGCACACGATGAACAGCGGCCCCGCGAAGTTGTGCAGGTATTTGAAGACGTAGGCGATGGCGGCGAACACGTCGTGCCCGACGAGCGGCAGCAGGAACTTCTTGCCGAACATGATGACGAGGCCCGTCACGGCGAGGACGATGAAGCTGATCGCCGTGGCCCAGTGCACGCTGCGCTCCCAGCTCGTGAAGCGCGTGATACGCCGCCCGGTCTCGGGCGCCTCCACGCGCGCCGGGCCGACGGCGCGGTAGAACAGGAAGATCGCGACCAGCACGACGACGAGGATGGTCCCCATCGCCGTGGCGAACGGTCCGTTGCGCCACGTGCGCCACTGGTTGCCGCCGCGCTGGACGATGACCGTGCCTTCCTTCGCGCCGTACTGGCCGAGGTAGTGGCGGTCGATGTGCACGCGTCCGGAGCTCGACGACGCCAGTCCCGGCTCGGGCGCGCGCGTATCCTGCTCGGCCTGCAGGACCGTCTGCTCCTCGGCGTACGCCGGTTCGGCGCGGTTGTTCGGGACGGCGGCGTGGGCGGCGCCGACCAGCCACAATCCGAGGAATAAAGCCAGCAGCGTCCGCGATGATGGAAGGGCGAAGGACATGGTCGGCTCCTGCTACGGGTTGGCCCGGTTGTATTCGTTCTGGTTCATGTTGCGGTTGCCGATCGCGCCCCACCACGCCAGCTTGTCGTCGTGGAAGAGCCGGTGCATCGGACGGTCGTCCTTCTTCCCGGCGTACATGCCGTGCACCCAGTTGGGATGCTGGTCGACTTCCAGGCAGCCCGCCAGCAGCAGCAAGGGCAGGCACAGGGTGAAAAGGCGTCTCATGTCGGCAGCCTCCCCGGGTCGTTCTGCGTATCCTTGAGGTTCTGGTTCGCGCGCGGGCCGTCGCCCGTCGCCTTGATGTCGCCGCCCCGCTTCGGCTTGCCGTAGGCGATCTTCCAGCCCCACAGCTCCGGGCCGTAGCCGCGCGTCTCGACACGCTGGCGGTAGATGTCCGCGATGACGGTCGCGTCGCCGCCGATCAGCGCCTTCGTGCCGCACATCTCCGCGCACGCGGGCAGCTTGCCTTCGGCGATGCGGTTGCGGCCGTACTTCTTGAACTCGGCCTCGGACGTATCGGGCTCCGGGCCGCCGGCGCAGAACGTGCACTTGTCCATCTTGCCGCGGTGGTTGAACAGGCCCGTGGCCGGGAACTGCGGCGCGCCGAACGGGCACGCGTAATAGCAGTAGCCACAGCCGATGCACTGGTCCTTGTCGTGCAGGACGATGCCGTCTTCCGTGTGGTAGATGCAGTTGACCGGGCAGACGGCCAGGCACGGCGCGTCGCTGCAATGCATGCACGCGACCGAGATCGAGCGCTCGCCCGGCACGCCGTCGTTGATGGTGACGACGCGGCGGCGATTGACGCCCCACGGGGTCTCGTTCTCGTTCTTGCAGGCGGTCACGCAACCGTTGCAGTCGATGCAGCGCTCGGTGTCGCAGATGAACTTCATTCGGGCCATATCGTTCTCCTCGTCGCCATTGCACTCTCCCTCGTCACCGCCGCACTCTTCCACGTCGCCGCCGCACTCTCCCCGTCGCCGCCGCACTCTTCCACGTCGCCGCCGCACTCTCCCCGTCGCCCCCGCGCAGGCGGGGGCCCAAGTTTGCAAGCGTTCCGTTGCGCTTCAACTTAGGTTCCCGCCTGCGCGGGAACGACGTTGTTTGCGCGGGAACGACGTTGTTTGCGCGGGAACGACGGTATTTATGTGTTCGTCGTTGATGCATTCGTTGTCAGGCGCGCACCAGCCGGCACAGCGACACCTTGGTCTCCTGCATCATGGTCACCGCGTCATACCCATACGTCCATCCGGTGTTCACGGCCTCGCCGCGCACGGCGGGCGCGCCGCCCTCCGGATAGTGCTTTTCCAGGTCCTCGCCCATCCACCAGCCGCCGAAGTGGAACGGCATCCACACGAGGCCCTCGGGCACGCGCGGCGTGACCATCGCCATCAGCTTCAGGCGCGCGCCGGTCGGCGTCTCGACCCACATGAATTCGCCCACCTTCACGCCGATCTGCGCGGCGTCGGCGGGGTTCACTTCGCAGAACATGTTCTGCTGGAGTTCGGCCAGCCACGGATTCGAGCGCGTCTCGTCGCCGCCGCCCTCGAACTCGACGAGGCGGCCGGACGTCATGATCAGCGGGTAGTCCTTCGAGAAATCCACGTCCTGCACGGACTTGTACAAGGTCGGCAGGCGCCAGAACGCGGCCTTGTCGTCGTAGGTCGGATACTTCGCGACCAGGTCGCGCCGCGGCGTGACGATCGGTTCGCGGTGCACGGGCACGGGGTCCGGGAAGTTCCACACGTTGCAGCGGGCGCGCGCATTGCCGTACGGCGCGCAGCCGTGCGCGATGACGACGCGGATGATCCCGCCCGACAGGTCCGTCTTCCAGTTCTTGCCCTCGGCCTGCACCTGTTCTTCCGGCGTCAGCTCGGCCCACCAGCCCAGCTTTTTCAGGAACACGTGGTCGAATTCCGGGTAGCCCGTGTCGATCTCGCTGTCCTTCGTGAACGAGCCGTCGGCCGCCAGCAAAGGCTCGCCGTTGTGCTCCACGCCCCAGTTGGCGCGGAACGGCAGGCCGCCCTCGGCCACGGATTTGTGCAGGTCGTACAGGATCGGCGTGCCCGGATGCTTCATCTCCGGCGTGCCCCAGCACGGCCACGGCAGGCCGTAGTAATCGCCCTTGCACGGACCGGTTTCGGCGAGCAGCGTCGTCGGATTGAAGTCGCGCTTGTGCTCCATGTGCAGCTTGAGGCGCTCGGGCGAACAGCCGGTGTAGCCGATGGTCCAGCACGAACGGTTGATCTCGCGGAGGATGTCCTCGATGACGGGTTCGTTGTTGACGACCTTGATGTTCTTGACGAGCTGCTCGCCGAAGCCCAGCTTGCGCGCGAACAGGTACATGATCTCGTGGTCGGTCTTGCACTCGAACAGCGGCTGGATCACGCGCTCGCGCCACTGGAGCGACCGGTTCGACGCCGTCACCGAGCCCTGCGTCTCGAACTGCGACGCGGCCGGGAGAAGGTAGACGCCGTCCGAGCGGCCGTGCATCGCGGCCGTCATGCTCGGATACGGATCGATGACGACCATGAAGTCGAGCTTCTGCATCGCCGCCTTCATGTCGGGCAGGCGCGTCTGGCTGTTTGGCGCGTGGCCCCAGTAGAACACCGCGCGCAGGTTGGTCGGCTGGTCGACGTACTGGTTATCCTCGAGCACCGCGTCGAACCAGCGCGACACCGTGATGCCCGGCTTTTCCATCAGCTCCTTCGAGCCGAAGCGCGACTTGATCCAGTCGTAATCGACGCCCCACACGGTGGCGAAGTGCTTCCACGCGCCTTCCGCGATGCCGTAGTAGCCGGGCAGCGAATCGCCGTTCGGGCCGATGTCGGTGGCGCCCTGCACGTTGTCGTGGCCGCGATAGATGTTGGCGCCGCCGCCCTGCACGCCGATATTACCCAGCGCGAGCTGCAGGATCGACAGCGCGCGCACGTTTGCCGTGCCGACGTGGTGCTGCGTGATGCCCATGCACCAGACGACGGACGACGGCCGGTTCGTCGCCAGCATCTCGGCCGCCATGCGCACCGACGCTTCTGGGATACCGGTCACGTCGGTCACCTTGTCCGGCGTCCACTTGGCGACCTCCTTGCGCACGTCGTCCATGCCGTGGGTGCGCGCGGCGATGAATGCCTTGTCCTCCCAGCCGTTGGTGAAGATGTGCCACAGGACGCCCCACACGAACGCGATGTCCGTGCCGGGCCGGATGCGCACGTAGTGATGGGCGAAGCGCGCCGTGCGCGTGAAGCGCGGATCGACGACGATCATCTTCGCGCCCAGCTCCTTCGCGTGCAGGAAGTGCAGCATCGAGATCGGGTGCGCCTCGGCCGGGTTCGAGCCGATGAACAGCACGGCCTTGCTGTAATGGAGGTCGTTGAACGAATTCGTCATCGCCCCATAGCCATAGGTCTGGGCGACGCCGGCGACGGTCGTCGAGTGGCAGATGCGGGCCTGGTGGTCGCAATTGTTACTGCCCCACAGCGATACCCATTTGCGCAGCAGGTAAGATTGCTCGTTGTTGTGCTTCGAGCTGCCGATCACCATCAGCGCGTCCGGCCCGGACTGCGCGCGCAGCTTCAGCATCCGGTCGCCGATCTCATTGATCGCCTGGTCCCACGTGATGCGCTCGTACTTGCCGTTCACGAGCTTCATCGGATAGCGCAGCCGGTGCTCGCCGAAACCGTGCTCGCGCACCGACGCGCCCTTGGCGCAGTGCGCACCCATGTTGAGCGGCGAATCGAACGCCGGTTCCTGGCGCACCCATACGCCGTTGCTGACGACCGCTTCCACCGAGCAGCCCACGGAGCAGTGGCTGCACACCGTGTGCTTGACCTCCGTGTGCGCTTGCGTGGGCACGGGGTCCGCCGCGGTCGCGGGCTGGATCACGTTCAGCGGCAGATGGCGCGCGAGGGCGCCGGCGCCGGCCGTCACGCCCGCGCCGACGAGGAAGCGGCGCCGTTTGAGTCCGCCGTCGCGCGATTGTCTCACCAGGGTCATGCCAGTCTCCTCTCGTCCACCGGTTCGTCTACCGGTCTACCAATACGCCGCGCTGCGGTAGTAGCGCCGGATATGTTCGGTCTCGTGATAGCCCTGCGATGGCTGCGGCGCCGCCGGCGCGGCGGGTGCGGCCGGCGCGGCGGGCGCACGCGCACGCGCGGCGGCCGCGATCGCCAGGGCGCCCAGTGGGGCCGCCCGCAGGAAGCTGCGGCGGGCCGGATCGGGGTGCGGGTCGGTGTCCTTGTCCATGGTCGTCCTCATGCGGCGATCGGGTCGGCGGCGTCGAGCACGGCGAAGGCCTGCGCTTCGATCGACAGGAAGGCATCGACGACGCCCGCCACGACCCGGTAAAAATTCGCATCCGGGCCGGCGGCGACGTCGGCCAGGCAGGCCGCGTACCAGGGCCGCAGATGCGCTTCGAAAAAGGCCTGCTGCACGTCGAGCCCGCGCGCCGGCATGCAGGGGCCGCCCTGGATCAGCACGCGCATCGTCTCGCACAGGGCGCCCAGGTGGTCCTCCGACTCGCCCACGCCGGGCGCGCGCGCCAGGCCGAGGCGCGCGAGATCGTGGCGCAGGCCGGCCAGCGGCGCGTCGTTCAGGTGGCCGGTCAGGTAGAAGGAGGCGTACGGATTCACCGGCGGCGTGCCGATGCTGACGAACATGGCCGCGAACTCGTCGTGGGCGGCGGCCGCGTCGACGGCGGCGGCGGCCTGCGTGAGCTTGAGCCACGCATCCTCGAGGGCGAATTCGCCGGCGGCCGCGATCGGTTCGGCGGCGGCCAGCGCCGCCAGCAGGCCGGCGTCGGGCGGGGCCAGCAGCAGGCGCGCGAACAGGCCATAAAAGTCGGCGCGGGCCTGGTCTTCGCCGGCCAGCGGAAGGGGCACGGCAACACCGTCGGGGACGGCGTCGTCATGCAATCCGGATGAAGCGGAGGCCGGCTCGACCGACATAAATCTCCCGTTAGCAAATTTTCATGGGAAGTGTAGTCCTTGACAACGCGAGGGCGCGCACGCTTGACGAGGGCGGGGGCGGCGCGGCGGCCGGCAAGCCGGCGCGCGGTCCGGTCGTTATGGATTAGAGTGCGGAAGAATCCAGACAACGAACAGGACGACGACCATGCCGCCAATCTCACCCCAACTCCACGAGGAACTCGGCAAGCGCCTGCGCCAGAGCCGCGCGGACGTGCAGGCCGCCGTGCGCGCACGCACGGATGGCGACACGGACGACCGCCCGGCGATCTCGCCCACCGCCCACATGGGGCAGAACGACGACGCCCCGACCGCCGAGATGCTCAGCCATAACGAGGAGCACCGGGCCGAGCACGATTCCGACCTGCTGCACGAGATCGACGCCGCCATGGGCCGGCTGGAATCGGGCGCGATCGGCGTGTGCGTATCGTGCGGCCGCGAGATCCCGGAAGCGCGCCTGCGCGCCACGCCGACGGTGCAGACGTGCGTCGCATGCCAGGAGCGGATCGAGCACGAGCGCGGCACGGGACGCGGGCCGAGCATGTAAGCGATAGGCGCGGCCGGTCGGCGGCCGGCCCGGACATCGGCGGCCCCCGTCCCGGATGCCCTGCCGGCGGGTGGACTGCATCCCGTGGAAATCGCCGTTCCTGCGGCGATTATTTGATGCGTCCTGTCCACCGATCGCCGGCCTGCCGCGTTTGCCACAGGTCAGCGAACGCCGCCGCCGGCATGGCCGGGCGGCGGACGTTGTCGTGAGCCCTGCAGATCGGTTCTTCAGCAGAACTTCAGCAGAAAAACAGACGCGCCGCCCGACCGTTAAAATGCGGTACGCTGCGCGCACGTGACCGCCAGAACCGCCGTTTTTGCCTTGATGAACCTCTTGAAATCCCAAAGTCGCCGTTGATGAACGATATCTCTCCTCTGACACGGCATCCCGATGTCCTCTACGGTCCGCACCAACCCGAACTGTTGCGCGACGAAATCCTCGCCGACCTGCTGGAAGCCAGCGCGCGCCGCACGCCGGACCACCCCGCCCTCATCGCGGGCGACCGCCGCCTGACATATCGCGAGCTCGACGAGCAGGCCAGCCTGGCCGCGGCGCGCCTGATCGACGCCGGCATCGAGCCCGGCGACATCGTCGGGCTGTGGATGCCGCGCGGCATCGACCTGCTCGTCATGCAGGCCGCCATCGCCAAGGCCGGCGCCGCCTGGCTGCCCGTCGACGAGGACACGCCGGTCGAACGCCTCCTCGTGTGCATGGACGACGCCGGTTCGCCGGCCCTCGTCAGCAGCGAGCGCATGCGCGACCGCCTCGGTGCCGTCACCCAGCCCATCCACACGGCCGAAGCGCTGCTCGCGCCCGCGCCCGACGGCCGGCCGCTGCGCCGGCGCGGCGCCGTGTCCGGCGACGCGCCGGCCTACGTCATCTATACGTCGGGCTCGACGGGCAAGCCGAAAGGCATCCTGATCGACCAGCGCAGCATCTGCCACTTCCTGCGCAGCGAAAATGAAGTCCTGGGCGTCAAGGCCTCGGACCGCGTGTACCAGGGCTTTTCCGTCGCGTTCGACATGTCGTTCGAGGAAATCTGGATTTCCTACCTCGTCGGCGCCACCCTGGTCCTCGGTCCCAAGGAAACGGCCGGCGATCCGGAAGCCCTGCCGCGCCTGCTGGCGGAGAACGGCGTCACCGTGCTGCACGCCGTGCCCACGCTGCTCGCGCTGTTCGCCGACGACGTGCCGAGCCTGCGCATCATCAACCTGGGCGGAGAAATGTGCCCGGAAACCGTGGTCGAGCGCTTCTCGAAGCCGGGCCGGCAGATGTTCAACACCTACGGCCCCACCGAAGCGACCGTGTCGGCAAGCCTCGCGCGGCTGGAACCGGGACGGCTGATCACGATCGGCACGCCGCTGCCAAACTATGGCCTGCTCGTCATCCACACCGAGACGGACAAGGGCTTGCAGCTGCTGCCGCGCGGCGACACGGGCGAGCTGTGCATCATCGGCCCGGGCCTGTCGGCCGGCTACCTCGGCCGCCCCGACCTGACGGCCGAGAAATTCCTCGCGAATCCCTGGACCTCGGGCCCGGACGACCCGCGCCTGTACCGCACGGGCGACCTCGCGCGCATCGAACCGGACGGCCAGGTCGTGTGCCTGGGCCGCACGGACGACCAGGTCAAGATCCGCGGCTTCCGCGTGGAGCTGGGCGAAATCGAGGCCCAGCTCGCCCAGCAGCCGGGCATCGGCACGACGGCCGTGCTGCTGCGCAAGGATGACGGCATCGACCGCCTCGTCGCCTACCTCGTGCCGGCCGCCGGCGCGACGGACGAACAGCTGGCGCCGGCGACCCTGCGCCGCGCGCTGGCCGGCAAGCTGCCGCCGTACATGGTGCCGAGCCGCTTCGAGTCACTGTCCGTGATGCCGCGCCTGACGTCCGGCAAGATCGACCGCAAGGCGCTGAAGGCGATGGCCTTGTCGGCGCCGCTGCCGAGCGATCCGGCCGAATCCGACGTCGCGGAAACGCCGGGCGAGGAAGCGCTGTTCGCGGCGCTGGGCAAGCTGTTCCCTGGCCAGCCGATCCGGCGCGAGCTGGATTTCTTCAGCGATCTCGGCGGCCACTCGTTCTTCGCCGCCCGCCTGGCGACGGCGCTCCGTGCCGATCCGCGCTTCGCCCACGTGACCGTGCGCGACATTTATTCGCAGCGCCAGATCGGCGCCATCGCGTCAAGCCTCGACCAGGCCGCTGGCACGACCGCCACCCTCCCCGACTGGACGCCGCCCGACAGCGCGCGCCGCTGGCTGTGCGGCGCGGCGCAGCTGGCGACCGTCCCCGTGCTGATCACGCTGCGGATGGCCCAGTGGCTGGCGCCGTTCTTCACCTACCACTTCTTCACGGGCGACCCGGGCGATTCGGTGCCGCGCGCCATCGCCCTGTCGATCGTCGTATTCCTGCTGGCCACGCTACTCGAATTCGCCGTCGCGGTCGCCGGCAAATGGCTCGTCGCGGGCCGCCTGAAGCCGGGCAATTATCCATTGTGGGGCGCGACCTATTTCCGCTGGTGGCTGGCCGACCGGCTCGTCGAGTCCGCCCCGACCTACCTGCTGGCCGGCTCGTCGCTGTACGCCTGGTACCTGCGCATGCTGGGCGCGAAGGTCGGGCACGACGTGGTGATTGGTTCGCTGACGATCCGCGCGCCGGACCTGCTCGACATCGGTGCCAACGTCAGCATCGGCAATGCCGCCAATTTCGAAAACGCGCGTGTGGAACGGGGCCGCCTGATCCTCGGCCGCATCGAACTGGACGACGATGCCTGCGTGTCGTCGTACGCGATTTTGGAAGGCAATACGCGCGTGGGCCGGCGCGGCCACCTGGAGGGCCAGTCCGCGCTGCAGGACGGCGCCGCCGTGCCCGACGGCCGCGTCTGGAGCGGTTCGCCCGCGCGCGACACCGGCGCGTTCGATCCGTCCACGCTGCCGCCGCGCCCGCCCGTCAGCCGCGCCCGCCTGATGGGCGAAGGCCTGTTCTTCGTGTTCGGCATGCTGCTCGTCGCCACGCTGTTCTTCATGCCCGTCTTTCCGAGCTTCGTGCTGATCGACTGGTTCGACGAACGGGGCACCCTGCCCGTCCTCGCGCAGAATTCGATCCAGGGCCAGTTGTTGCGCTATTTCGTGCTGGCCCTGCCCGCGTCCGCCGTGCTGATCGCGCTGACGATGCTCGTGTCGGCCGCCATCCGCTGGGGCTTCCTGCCGCGCATGATGCCGGGCCGCTCGGCCGTGCACAGCAACGCGTACTGCAAGAAATGGCTCGTGAGCCATATCCAGGAATCGAGTCTGAACGTCCTGCACGGCATCTACGCGACCGTGTTCGCGCCGTTCTGGTACCGCCTGCTGGGCGCCAAGGTCGGCCGCGACGCCGAGATCTCGACGGCGCTGGGCGTCGTCCCCGACATGCTGACCCTGGGCGACGAGACCTTCATCGCCGACGCCGTGATGCTGGGCGACGAGCAGATCGACGGCGGCTGGATGACGATGGAGGCGACGGTCGTCTCCAACCGCAGCTTCGTCGGCAACGGCAGCTATATCCCGGACGGCACCGTGCTGCCGGAAGGCGTGCTCGTGGGCGTACACACGCACGCGCCGGCGAACGAACGCATGACGGGCGGCGACACCTGGCTCGGCTCGCCGCCGATCCACCTGCCGGCGCGCGAACAGGTCAGCGGCTACCCGGAACACCTGACCTACCGCCCGTCGGCGACGCGCCGCCTCGGCCGCGCGCTCGTCGAAGCCTTCCGCATCGTCGCGCCGCACGCCGTCGTCATCGCCGTCGGCTACACGGTCGTGCTGGACCTGATGCCGATCGCCGGCGCGGGCCGCTGGAGCGAAGTGATCTGGGACCTGGCCCTCGTCGGCCTCGCCTACGGCATCGGCAACTATGTCTTCGTGCTCGCCTTCAAATGGCTGCTGCTGGGCCGCTACGAAAAACGCGCGGAACCGATGTGGACGCCGTTCGTGTGGCTGTCCGAAGGCGTGACGAATATGTACGAAGGCATCGCCGTGCCCAACTTCATGCGCTACCTGCGCGGCACGCCGTGGCTGCCCCTCGCGTTCAACCTGCTCGGCTGCCGCATCGGCCGCGGCGTCTACATGGACACGACCGACATCACGGAATTCGACTGCGTGACGATCGGCGACCACAGCGAACTGAACGCGCTGTCCTGCCCGCAGACGCACTTGTTCGAGGACCGGGTGATGAAGATCGACCACGTCGACATCGGCAGCAAGGTGTACATGGGACCGCGCAGCGCCGTGCTGTACAGCGCGAAGGTCGGCGACAATGCCCGCCTCGGCCCGCTGACCCTCGTCATGAAGGGCGAACACATCCCCGCCGCGACGGCCTGGAACGGCTTGCCGGCGGCGCCGCAGCGGGTGTGACGGCCCCATTGCCCGTGCGCTGGTGGGCGGACGGCGGATTCGTCGGGGCGCCCGTTGCCGCCGGGCCCGCGCACATCGTCGGCGTGCGCGGCCAGCCGGACCGCGCCACGGCACGCCGCACGATCCGCGCCGCCGTGCTGGCGGCACTGGCGCAAGCGAGCGCCGTGCCGCCCGAGCGCATCCGGTTGTGCGGCGCACCGGGTGAAGCGCCGTATGCGCTGCTCTGCGACGGCCGGCGCGTCGCGCTGTCGATCAGCCACGACGGCGAACTCTCGGTGGCCGCGCTGCGCCTTGGTGGTGGCGCCGTCGGCATCGACCTCATGCGCGTGACGGACGTCCCGGACTGGGAAGCCGTCGCCCGCGACTACCTCGGCCCCGCATGCGCGGCCGCACTGGCCCGCCTGCCCGCGCCCGCGCGCGCCACCGCGTTCGCGCGCGCGTGGAGCGCGCGCGAAGCCCGGCTCAAATGCCGCGGCCTGGCGCTGGCGGAATGGCGGGCCGACGAGGACGCGCGCCTGGCCGGCTGCGCCTGTCGGCCGCTGGCGGTGCCGGCGGGTTACGTGGGCAGCCTGGCGCTGGCGCCGGGCTGATCCGCCGCCACGCGCCCGCTTCCGGCTTGCGATTTGGGTAAGATTGCAGCATGGACAATCTTACCCACTCCCTCGTCGGCCTCGGCATCGGCGCGCTGGTCGACCGCAGCGTGCCGCCAGAGCCCCTGCCCGACGCCCAGCGCGTGCGCACGCGCATGTTGTTGACCATCGGCTGCCTCGCCAGCAATTTCCCCGACCTGGATCTCGTGCTCACGCGCCTGCTCGAAGCGCCGCTGGGCTATCTGCTGCAGCACCGCGGCCATACGCACACCTTGCTGGGCGCGCTCGCTGAAGCCGCCCTGCTGCTGGGCCTTGTCTGGCTGCTGTGGCCGGCCGCGCGCGGCCTGCTGCGCACCAGCCGCCGCGCGCGCCTGGCGGCCCTCGTCGCGACCGGCGCCGGGCTGCTGCTGCACATCGCGATGGACGGGCTCAACGTCTACGGCGTGCATCCGTTCTGGCCGTTCGATGCGCGCTGGTATTACGGCGACCTCATCTTCATCGTCGAGCCCGTGTTCTGGATCGCGTTCGGCATCCCGCTCGCCCTGATGGTGCGCGGACGCGTGCCGCGCGGCCTGCTGCTGGCGCTGCTGGTGGCCGTGCCCGCCGGCGTGACGTTCGCGGGTTTCCTGCAATGGGGTTCGCTTGCGGGCTTGCTGGCACTGGCGGGCGTGCTCGCGTGGATCGCGCGCGGGCAGGCGCGGCGGCCCGGCGGCGCACGCTCGCGCGCGGCGCTCGCCGCCGGGCTGGCCGCGTCGCTCGCCTTCGTCGCCGTCCAGGCCGTGGCCATGCACACGGCGCGCGACACCATCGCGACGGCCATTGCGCGCCTGGACCCGGGCGAGCGCCTGCTCGACACCGCCCTGTCCGCCTATCCCGCCAATCCGCTGTGCTGGTCGTTCGTGACGGTGGCGACCGATGCCGCGCACGGCAATTACCATATGCGCCGCGGCCTGCTCAGCATCGCCCCGGGCGTCAGCCGGGCCGCGGCCTGCCCCGCGCCGATCGCCGGCCGGGCCATGGATCGCGACCCGGGGCTGGCCTGGCAAAGCGACGAGCGCGACAGCCTGGCGCACCTGCGCGGGCTGCGACGGGCCAACTGCCACTTCGACGCCTGGATGCGTTTCGCGCGCGCGCCGTCGGTCGCGGAAACGACGGCCACGGATGCGCGCTGGAGCCCGCCGGGCAGTCCCAATTTCTCGACGATCGACTATGCCGGGCTCGCGTCGGCGCCCTGTCCGCATGCCGTGCCAGGCTGGGGGTATCCCCGTGGCGACCTGTTGCGGCAGCCTTGAGCTGCGCATCGTGGCGAGCGGCCGGCCGCGCGTCCCTCTGTCGTTCCTGGTGTCTACAATGTCAGCGCATTCACACGCCCCGTGACCTCGCGGTCCGGCATGCCGCGCACGTCCTTGGCGGAGAACTGGCTGACCTCGCGCAGCGCGAACAGCGCCGCCCCGCCCTGCCCGCGCTGCAGATTGACGGCATGGAAGCTGGCATCGCTGACATCGTCCAGCACGACCGCGGTTCGCCCCTCGGGCTGGACGTAGCCGACCTTGACGTGATGAACCTCGATTGCCTTCACGTGACGCAGGTAAAACGCATACGCCGGCGCCTTGCCGAACATGCCCGGCTCCGGATACCCATCGGGAAGTTCGGGCGGCACCAGCGCGCTCCAGGCCGCATCCCCGCCGCCCTGCGTTTCTATCTGCACATTGCTGATGCGGATGTCCTCGATCGGATGCCCCGCCAGCCCGGCAATGGTGCTGGCGTGATTGCGGTACGCACCGGAGACGACAATATTGCTGATATTGATGCGCTGGATGGTGCCCACCGCCGGCTTGTTCGGTCCGCGCAGGCGCGCGCCCAGGCGTATGAAGATCGGATCGTTCACCACGTTGCGCATCGTGATGTTGGAAATCGTCACGTCCTCGATGTGCGAACCGTCCACGCTCTCGATCGCCAGGCCGCGGCACGTGTCGAAAATGCAGTTCGTGATCGCGATGTTCTTGAAGTCGCCATTCGATTCGGTGCCCAGCTTGATGCGGCCGTATAGCCCCGAGCGGTACTCCGGCGCACTGCGCTTGAACGTGCCATCGAGCAGGCTGCCCTCGTCGAAATTTCCCGATACCATGCAATCGGAGATCGTGATGTTTTCGCAGTGCTGGATGCGGCCCAGGCCGTAGCTGGCCTTGAGGCAGATCGCATCGTCCCAGGGCGTATTCAGGCTGCAATGCGTGACGCGCACATTGCTGCACGCGTCGATGTCCATGCCGTCGCGGTTGGTGTCGATGGTCAGGTGGTCGATCAGCATATTGGAGCAACCGGTCGCCAGTATGCCGAAATGGCCGCCATGCAAGATCGAAAAATCGCGCAAGGTCACGTTCCGGCACTCGCGCAGCGCGATCGCCTTGTCGCCTTCGCCGGGCTGGTCCGGCTTGTCGGTGTAGTTGCCGGTGTACTTGTCGTGGCCGCTATTCAGGCCTTTGCCATGGATTAAGCCGCCGCCCACGATGGCCACGTGGTCCAGGCCGATACCCCAGATCAGGCTGTTTTGCCAGTGGCTGTGGCCGTAGTCCTGATAGTTGCCGCCGGCCTCGTTCGGCTCGGGCAGGTCGTAGCGCGCCACGCTCGCGTCCACCGCTTCGATCACCGCGCCCGCTTCCAGGTAGAGCGTGATGTTGCTCTTGAGCCTGATCGACGCCGACAGATAGCGCCCCGGCGGAAAATACACCGTGCCCCCGCCCGCAGCCGCCGCGGCAGCGATGGCAGCATTGACCGCCGGCGAGTCGAGCGTGCGGCCATCGCCCTTGGCGCCGAAGCGCTTGACGTCGAACAGCGAGCTCGTTGGTATGGGCGGCGCCGCCAGCGCGCACGCCGGGAGTGCGGAAGCGAGCGCAACGGCCCGTGCCAGGAAAGATCTGCGTGCAGGTAACATGTTAATCCTTTGGTTGTTCAGGGCCGCACGGTCAAAACGTCGCCGCGCCGCGGCACGGCATGGCCGGCGCCGCCGGCTGCGCCGGCACCGGGGTTGCCATCGATGCGGTAAGCACGCAGGCTGCGGTGTTCATGCCCTTTCCTCAAGAAATTTTCAAGGCGTTGGCGTAAGCCAGGGCTGGGATGTCGGCCGGCAGCGTGACCTGCAAGCCCTGTGCGGTTTGTTCGAACGCCAGCGCACGCTTGACGCCGAGCAGCTCGACCCGCCGGATGCGCCCGGCCAGGTGCACACTGGCGCTGCCCATGGCCGCGATCGACACCTTGCCCGATGCCGGCCAGCCCATGATGAAGGCGAACACGGTCTTGCCCTTGGCGGTGAAGCGCACATCGTCCGCCGAGAACGGCTTGCCCTTACCCTCGTTGAAGCTGGCGCCCGTCTTCGACGTGGCCCCCTCCAGCGCCACCGGCCCTTCGCCGTACATGGCCCAGTGGGCCCAGATGCCGAACTTGGCGTTGCGGAACCAGTCCGGCGTCTGGTAGGTCGACAACGAATCCCAGGTCGGCGCGAACGGGCCGGCCGCGATCGTGCCCGTACCGGTTTGCGTCAGCGCGTCGGCGGCGCGCGCATACGGCGATAGGGCGACGGCTGGAACCGCCGCACCCAAATGCTTCAGTAATTGTCGTCGTTTCAAACTCGCTCCTGTGTGTGTATCGGCACGTCGACATCAAGTTCAGACCGCCGGCGGCGGCTCGCGCATTGTCTAGTATATATTCAATACAATCGAGGCGTAAACCGAGCCCAGGCGTGCAGTTCAACGGGCACGCCCGACTCGACTCGCCAGAAGATTCACACGAGCGCATCAGGCATCGAGGACGACCGTCCGGCCATCGTCACTGACCATCTTCGTCGCGCTGCCTGCCGGTTCCGCGCCGCGGCCATCCGCGCCGCCGATCCTCTTCCATGGCGGCTCGTCACGCTGCGCAGGCGCCGAGAAAGCGGTGGGACACGACAGCTTGATGGGGTTTGCCGCGCGCGCCAGTGGCGCTCCGCCGAGTCCTTGGCGACAGCATCAGTGGCTGAAAAGATACGGTCCATGAACATTCTTGCACCACTTTGTGGTAACTCAACACTATTTCCCGTTCGCACTACCTGTTAGACTCTTCCGTTTCACCCGCCTGCAATACAATCTCACGAAAATCCACGCAGGCGGCGACCGTGCCCAGTGCACGGCGACCACGCATACGCATATAAGAAAACTGGGGTAGTTCATGAAGAAACAGCAGGGTCGGTTGACCCCTAACCTGCTCGCCATGGCGATCGCGACGATCGCATGGGGCACGCCGCTTGCGCCGGCGTGCGCGCAGACGGCCGGCGCACAAGCCGACGGCATCCAGGAAGTCATCGTCACGGCGCAGCGCACGGCCGCGCCGGAATCGAAGACGCCGGTGGCGCTGAGCGTGCTCACGGCCGACGATCTGGACAAGATCGGCGCCGACCAGCCGGGCGCGCTCGCCGCCCGGCTGCCCAACACCTGGCTGGAAAACTCGTACGACGGCCTGCGCATCACGATCCGCGGCGTGTCGAATGCGGACGTGACGGAAAAAGGCGATCCGTCGGCCGCGTTCATGGTCGACGGCGTCTACGTCGCGCGGCCCCAGAGCCAGAACACGGCGCTGTACGACGTCGACCGCGTGGAAGTCCTGCGCGGTCCGCAGGGCACGCTGTACGGGCGCAACACGACGGCCGGCGTCGTCAACGTCATCACGAAGGCACCCGTGAACCGGTTCGAAGGCGACGTCAACGCCACCCTCGGCAACTGGGGCGAGCGCAAGGTCGGCGCCATGGTCAACGTGCCGGTGAACGCCGTGCTCGCGCTGCGCGCCGCCGCCACCTGGAACGAACACGATTCCTATCTCACGAACGGGACGAACACGCCGCGCGCGCTGGGCCTGGACCGCGACGACCGCGCCGCGCGCCTGTCCGCGAAGCTGGCGCTGGGCGACAAGGCGTCCCTGCTCGTGCGCTACGAAGCGAGCCGCGACGACAGCAACAACGACAGCACCGTGCCCGATTCGAATTTCTACGACGGCATCGCCGCGGGCCAGCCGGTGTGGAACGGCGACTCGACGGACCGCCGGCTGACCAACCGCTTCAATCCGCCCAACACGCGCTTCGAACAGGGTCATTCGCACAAGACGACGTCCGCCCTGACGGCGGAACTGAACTGGGATCTCGGGCCGGCGACGCTGTCGTGGCTCGGTGCGCACCGCAGCTTCGACCACGACTACCTGTACAACTTCTATTACCGCGTCGCGCCGACGATCGCGCTCGGCGTGCGCCAGCCGTTCGACGGCAGCTACCACCAGGACTCGCACGAGCTGCGCCTCGCCACCAACGGCGCCGGGCCGCTCAGTGCCCAGGGCGGCGTGTACTGGTTCCGCGAACGCGCGCGCGACGTCTATTATTTCCGCGACCTGCAGGCCGTCGGCCTGCCGCCCTACTACGTGTTCGGCAACGACCCGGTCCAGTCGCGCAGCAAGGCCGTATTCGGGCAGGCGACCTACCGCCTGACGGACGGCCTGCGCGCCACGGCCGGCGCCCGCTACACCGAAGACGACAAGTCGCGCACCGGCTACATCGGCTACCAGGGCACCCCGACGTTCAACGCGGCCACCGACCTGCGCGAGCTGAACGCCGGCAGCATTTCCACGAACAAGACGACGTGGCGCCTGGGCCTCGACTACGACGTGGCGCCGGCCACCCTCGTCTATGGCTCGATCGCGACCGGCTACAAGGCCGGCGGCTTCAACGACGGCTGCGCGGCGGGCGACAGCCGCGGCGGCATCGGCTGCCCCGCGGCCAGCGCGCTGCCGGCCGCCAGCCTCACCTACCGGCCGGAGACCGTGCGCGCCTACGAGGCGGGCGTCAAGACCCGCTTCTGGGACCGCCGCGCGAGCCTGAACGTGGCCGTGTTCCACTACGACTACCGCAACCTGCAGCTGTCCAACGAAGTCGTCGTGAACGGCCGGCCGCGCTACGAGACGACGAATGCCGGCCAGGCCGCCATCCGCGGCCTGGAAGCGGATGGCCAGGTGCTCGCGACGCGCGCCGACAGCTTCAAGTACGCACTCACGCTGCTCGACGCGCACTACGCCAGCTACGCGCCGGACGGCGTGCATTCCTGGGCCGGGGTCAAGCTCGATCGCACGCCGGCGCGCACCCTGTCGCTCGGCTGGGAACACCGCCTGCATCTCGCCGGCGGCACGTTGGCGGGCGGCGTCGGCACCCGCGCCAGCGCCAGCTATCTCCTCGCCGTGCCGCAGGCGGGGCTGAAGTACCGCGTCCCCGGCCACACGGAATCCGACGTGCACCTCGGCTGGGAACCGGACGGCGCCCGCTGGCGCGTGCTGGCGCGCGTGCGCAACCTCGAGAACGAGGTGCGCCCGATGACGATCAGTTCCTCCGGCCTCGCCGTGCCGACCGAACCGCGCACGGCCGACGTCCGCCTCGATTACCGTTTCTGATCCTGCCCGCGGCCGCCGCACCCCGGCGGCCGCATTTATCGTTACGTCGTGCCCCTGGAGCCTGCCATGCCCCCGTCGCTGCACCGTCGTCTGCCTCTCGTATCGGCCACCCTGCTCGCGCTCTTCCTCCTCGTCCTCGCCAGGCGCATCGGCGGCGAGAGCACCATGCTGCTGGTCGCCAGCTCGCTCGTGATGTTCGCCTGCTGCTGGGCCAGCGCCGCGCACCTGCTCGGCGCCAGGGCCGCGCTGCGCCTCGTCGCCATCGCGATGAGCTTCGGCTGGCTGGCGGAACAGCTGGGGTCCTCGTACGGCTGGTTCTTCGGCAGCTACACGTACACGCCCGTGCTCGGACCGCGCCTGGGCGACGTGCCCGTCGTGATCCCGATGATGTGGTTCGCGCTCGCCTACATCGGCTACGTGGTCTCGAACCTGATCGTGTGGCAGGACCCCGTCGACGCGCCGGCGTCGCTCGGCCACGACGCCATCCTCGCGCTGGTGGGCGCGACGGTCGTCACGTGCTACGACCTGGGCGTCGATCCGTACATGGTGTATGTGCTCAAGGCCTGGATCATGGCGAAGACGGACGGCTGGTGGTTCGGCGAGACCGTGCAGGGCTTCGCCGGCTGGATGACCGTGTCGTTCGCGATCCTGTTCGCCTTCCGCCGCCTCGCGCGCGTGCGCCCGGCCGCCGCCGTCCCGCCGACCGCGCGCCACGTGCTCGTGCCGCTGGGGGTGTATGCCGGCCTGATGGTGTTCCAGGTGCTGCTCGGCTACCCCGTCGAAGCGCGCACGATCGCCCTGTTCGCGATGGGCTTCCCGCTGCTGGCGGCCGGCGCCGGCCTGCTGCGCTGGCAAGGCGTCCTGGCCCGTCCGGCCGCCGGCGTCCAACCCGCCGCCGCGCTGCCGGCCGTGGCACTGAAGGAGGCCGCATGAAACGCGACGACCTCGAAACCGGCCTGGCGGCCAATCCGACCCTGCGCGCCGACCCGCTGGCCGACGCCACCATCGCGCGCATCCTCGGTCCCGGCCGGCCCGGCGGCCCGGACATGGCGACGATCGACGTCCTGAACAAGGAAATCGCGCGCTGGCAGCTGAACGGGGACCTGGACGGCTGGCGCGCCAGCCCCGGCCTGCCTCCGGAGATGGCGGCCGCGCTGGAAGACTACGTGGCACAGGCGCGCGTGCTGCCCGACTGGGCCATTGCTTCGAAAATCGCGCGGGCCGAAGTCCTGTTCATGGAGATGAGCATGGCCTCGTGCACGCTGCTGTTCTGCGCCAGCCTGCCGCAATGCTATGTGATGCCCGACCTGGCCGCCGTGCTGCACGCGGCCGGCGAACTGGAACAGCACACGGACTACCGCGTGCGCGCCACCGCCGCCATGATCTTCCCCGTCATGATGCACGGCGGCCTCACGGCCCCCGCCGGCGGCGGCGTCGCCCAGGCCATCAAGGTGCGCCTGATCCACGCCATGATCCGCTATCTGGTGCTGCGCGGCCACGTGGCCGACGCGCTCGTCGCGCCGCGCCGCCTGCCCCGCCTCCTGGCGCTCGGTGGCACGATGCCGCAGGTGCTGTACGCGCACGGCTGGGACGTCGACCGCCTCGGCCTGCCCTGCAACCAGGAAGAACTGGCGTACACGCTGCTGACCTTCAACTACGTGTTCCTGCAAGGCCTGCGCCGCCTCGGCCTCGGCCTGCGCAAAGCCGACGAGGAAGCGTACATGCACACGTGGAACGTGCTGGGCTACGTGCTCGGCATCGAGCCCGGCCTGATGACCGACACGATGACCGATGCGGCCCGCATGTTCGACGCCATGCAGGCAAGCGCGCGCGCCCAGGTCCGCACATCGGACCCGCGCCCGGCGCTGGCGGGCGCGCTCGTCGCGACGATGCAGCGCTATATTCCGCCGCGCGTGCTGAAACCGTTCCCCGTGCTGCTGACGCGCCACCTGGTCGGCAAAGCGACATCGTGCGACCTGGGCCTGGACGGCCGCGTGTCGCTGCTGTCGCGCGCCCTGTTCGTGCTGGGCTTTGCCCTCGTGCGCGGCATCGACGCCATCGGACGCCTCGTGTTCCCCGGCTTCTCGATCTCGCGCCTCGTCACGCGCATCCTCGGCTACCAGCTCACCGCCAAGCTGCTGATGGACGAAACCCGCCCGCTGAAACTGCCGGCCACGCTGCGCCAGGAAGTCAGCGACGCCGTGCACGCGTGGCACAACGACGCCAGGGCGCCGCGCTGGGTGAACGCCCTCGAGCGCCGCCTCACCGGGCGCGGCGCGCCCGCCGCCCGTCAAGGATAAAACGATGTTCGCACTGCCTTTATCGACCCCATCGCGCGGCCCGCGCCGGCTCGCGCTCGCGCTGCTGCTTGTGCTGTTGTCCGTGCTGGGCATGGCGCGGGCCGCACAGGCGCCGCTCGTGCTGGACGACGCCGCCGCCCACGTCGAAGCCTGGCCCGCCGTCACGGTGCTGCGCGATCCGGAAGGCCGCCTCGACGCCGCCGATCTCGTCGCGGTGCCGGGACGCTTCACGGTGCCGCATGCGGCCTACGCCACGCTGGGCATGGAGAAAGGCGTGGTGTGGGTGCGCGTCCCCGTGCAGGCGACGGCGGGCAGCGACGGCGCGTGGGCGCTCAAGGTCGACTTCGGCCTGCTCAACCGCGTCGACCTCTGGCTCGCGCGCGCCGGCCACGTCGAGCACCATGCGCAGGCGGGGTCGGAGCGCGCGGGCGAGCGCGGCCCGATCGCCCGCGGCGGCCCGGTGCCGGCCTTCCTCCTGCACCTGGACCCGGGCGTGCGCTACGACGTGCTGCTGCGCGTGGATACCAACGGTCCCAAGATCCTGCCGATCAGCTTCGACAAGCCGGGCACGTTCTACGAAAATGCGCTGCGCGACCGGCTCGTGCAGGGCATCCTCACGGGCCTGTTCCTGTGCCTGCTGCTGTACAGCCTGGCCCAATGGGTCAACCTGCGCGAGATCCTGTTCGCCAAGTATTCGCTGCTGATCGGCGGCCTGGCCCTGTACAACATCGCCTGGTGGGGCCTCGGCGCCGAATACCTGTGGGGCACCAGCCGGTGGGCCACGGTGCACGCCACCGGCATCGTCTCGCTGATGACGGCCTGCGGCGGCTACCTGTTCGTGGGCGAAGCGCTGACGCGCCCCGGCGTCGACCGCATCTTCCCGCGCCTGATGCAGACCGGCGCGGTGCTGTGCGTGATCGCCGCCACCGCCTTCGGCCTCGGCCTGATCGAGGACGGCGCGCTGGTCGCCATCATCGGGTCGCTCGGCATCATGCCGATGCTGCTGGGCCTCCCCGGCGCGTTCAACCGCGCGCGCCGCGGCGACACGGTCGGCATCTACTTCCTCGTCGGCTGGGCCGCGAGCTTCATCAGCTCGGCCATCCAGGCGCAAGTCATCAAGGGCGGCCTGGACGCGACCTACTGGACGCTGAACTCCACCCAGTTCGGCGGCACGTTCGACATGCTCGTGTTCATGCGCATCCTGGGCCTGCGCACGAAGAGCATCCAGGACGCCATGCTGCGCGCCGAGGCGGCGACCCGCATGAAATCGGAATTCCTGGCCAATATGAGCCACGAGATCCGCACGCCGATGAACGCGATCATCGGCATGAGCCGCCTCGCGCTGATGGCCGACCCGACGCCGAAGCAGCGCAACTACCTCGGGAAGATCCTCGGCGCGGGCGAGCACCTGCTGGGCATCATCAACGACATCCTCGACTTTTCCAAGATCGAGGCCGGCCGCATGACGCTCGACGCCGTGCCGTTCGACCTCGACGACATGCTCGAACACCTGTCCAGCATCGCCGCCATCAAGACCGACGCCAGGCGCGTGGAACTCGTGTTCTGCGTGCCGCGCGGCGTGCCGGGCCGCCTCGTGGGCGATCCGCTGCGCCTGGGCCAGGTGCTGATCAACCTGACCAACAACGCCGTCAAGTTCACCGAGGAAGGCGAGATCGCCGTCGCCGTCGACGTGGTCGAACGCGAGGCCGGCCGCGTCGTGCTGCGCTTCGCCGTCAGCGACACGGGCATCGGCATGGACGCCGACCAGCTGGCGCGCCTGTTCCAGTCCTTCACCCAGGCCGACAATTCGATCACCCGCAAATACGGCGGCACGGGCCTCGGCCTGTCGATCTCGAAGCAGCTCGTCGAACTGATGGGCGGCACGATCGCCGTCACGAGCACGCCGGGCGTGGGCAGCCGCTTCAGCTTCACGGTCCCGCTGGGCATCGCGGACGCGGACAGCACGGCCGCGCCGGCCCCGGGCGCCGCGCTGCAGCGCATGCGCGTGATGGTCGTCGACGACAGCCCCGGCGCGCGCGACGCCCTCGTCGAGATGCTGGACGGCTTCGGCATCCAGGCCGACGCCGTCGCGTCCGGCGAGGAATCGCTGGCCCGGCTGGCGCAGGCCGTGCAGGACGGCGCCCCGTACCAGGTGGTGCTGATGGATTACATGATGCCGGGCTGGGATGGCGTCGAGACCATCCGCCGCATCCGCGCCGACGCCCGCTTCACCGCGCCGCCCGCCATCCTGATGGTCAGCGCCTGCACCCGCGAAGGCGTGCTGCAGCAGGAAGGCGACCTGCCGCTGTCCGGCTTCCTCACCAAGCCCGTCGGCCCGGCGCTGCTGTACGACAGCCTGCTGCAGGTGCTGCGCCCCGACCTCGCCGCGCCGGCCGGGGCGGCCGCGCAACCCGCCTTCGGCCAGCGGCCCGACGCCGACCGGCTGGCCGGCGCGCGCATCCTGCTGGTGGACGACAACGCCAACAACCGCGAGGTGGCGCTCGACTTCCTGGCCGTGGCGCGCATGCGGGTCGACGCCGCAGCCAGCGGCCCGGAAGCCATCCGCATGGCGCAGGACGGCGACTACGATCTCGTGCTGATGGACATCCAGATGCACGGGATGGACGGCTTCACCGCGACCCGCGCCCTCCGCGCCCTGCCCGGCTGCGCCGCGCTGCCGATCGTCGCCATGACGGCGCACGCGATGGCCGGCGACCGCGAAAAGAGCCTGGCCGCCGGCATGATCGACCACGTCGTCAAGCCGATCGATCCGGACCTGCTGCTGCGCACCCTGCTGAAATGGATAGCCCCGGCCCGCCTGGCCGGCCGCGCGCCCGCGCACGCGGCGCGTGTCGAACCGGCGCCGGCCGGGGCCGCCGCTGCGAGCCTGCCGGCCGTGCGCGGCGTCGACTGGCACCGCGCGCTGGCGGCCGCCGGCGGCCAGCAGCAGCGCCTGCGCCGTCGCATCGCCGGCTTCCTGCAAGAGTACGTGAACGCGCCGCAGTCGATGCGCGACGCGCTGGCGCACGGCGACTACGCGCCGCTGCAGGCGCTCGCGCACAACCTGAAATCGGGCGCCGCCTACATCGGCGCGGCGCCGCTCGCGGTGCTGGCCGGCACGCTCGAGGAGGACCTGCGCTCCGGCCGCGCCGAGCGCGTGTCCGTGCTGGCGCCGGACCTGATCGTGGCGCTGGACAGCGTGCTGTCGGGCCTGGCCCGCATCGGCGCCGCCCACGCGCCGGCCGTCAGCGGCCTCGATGCCGGCGCCCTGCTGGCGCGCCTGCGCGGCTTCTTGGAAACGGACGACGCGCGCGCCGAGGATGCGCTGGACGAGCTGCAGGGCGTGCTGACCGACGCGCGCCACGCGGCGCCGCTTTCCGCCATCCGCGCCGCGGTCGACGAGATCGAGTACGAGCGCGCGCTGGTCCACCTCGACGCGCTGGAGCGTGCCGTCGACACCCAGATGGAGGCCGCATCGTGAACCACGTCGAACCGCAAAAAGTCCTGATCGCCGACGACGACCCGATCAACCGCCAGGTGCTGGCCGAGCTGCTCAAGCCGGAATACACGGTGCTGCTGGCGAAGAATGGCGAACAGGCGCTGGAACGGGCCGCGCGCCATGCGCCGGACCTCGTCCTGCTCGACGTGATGATGCCCGACCTGGACGGCTACGAAGTGCTGCGCCGGCTGCGCGCCGATCCGCAGCTGGAGCAGATCGCCGTCATCTTCATCTCCGGCCTCGGTCGCCCGGAAGACGAGGCGAACGGCCTCAAGCTGGGTGCCGCGGACTATATCGCGAAGCCGTTCAACGCCACCGTCGTGATGGCGCGCGTGGCGTTGCACCTGCAGCTCGTGCGCCAGCGCCGCATGCTGGAACGCCTGGCGCACGTGGACGGCCTGACGGAACTCGCCAACCGGCGCCGCTTCGACGAGCTGTACGCGCAGGAATGGCAGCGCGCCCAGCGCAACGGCTGGCCGCTGTCGCTGGCGCTGCTCGACATCGATGCGTTCAAGCAGTACAACGACTACTACGGCCACCCGGCCGGCGACCGCGCCCTGCGCGCCGTCGCGCGCACGGCGGCCGCCGGCCTGCGCCGCCCGGCCGACCTGGCGGCGCGCTACGGCGGCGAGGAATTCGTGCTCCTGCTGCCGGACACGGACACCGTGCAGGCGCGCCACGTGGTGGACGACGTGTGCGCGAGGATCGCCGCGCTGGAAATGCCGCACGCGGCGTCGCAGGTGGCGCCGGTGCTGACGGTCAGCGTGGGCGGCGTGACGCTCGGCGGACACGGCCCGGAAAGCGCGGCCGAATTGTTCGAGGCGGCGGACGAGCACCTGTACCGCGCCAAGCAGGAAGGCCGCAACCGGGTGGTGTGGCGGGCCGCGCTGGCGGATTGAATCGGCGGGCACCGGGGTGGCCGCCGTTCGGCATGCGGCGGCGCGGGCCCGCGTGGGTGGTGAATCGCGTGGGCACGGGGTACCGACCGGCATATCGGGTAGGGTGGGCGGCCCTCCGCCCACGCGGTGATACGTACCGTCGAATTGGTCGCGTCCGCGCCGGCGGAGGTTGAACGCGTGGACGGCGAACCGTCGGCGCGACGGTCAGCCGCGCCGCGTCTCCAGCGTCGACACCACCAGCAACCCGCCCACGATGCACACGTGCTCCATGAACGGAATGAGCTCCGCATGCCGCGCCGCGCCGGCCGCGTGCCAGAAGCCGTGATACAACACCGTCGCCAGCGCCGTGAACCCGGCCAGCGCCCAGCAGCCGGGCCGCAACCAGCGTCCCGCGACGATCGCGGCGCCGCCCGCCACCTGCAGCACGATCGTCAACGCCAGCATCAAGGTGGGCGCCGGCAGCCCGCCCGCCACCACTTCCTGCAGCGCGCCCTGCCAGCCCGTCACCTTGTCGATGCCGGCCCACAGGAACAGCACGCCGACCAGCATCCGCCCGGCCGTGCGCACCGCGTGGTCGAAGGCCGGCGCGGATGCGGCGCGCGCGGCGGGGGCATGGGTGAGGTCGAGGTCGGGGGTCGTCATGGGTATTCCTTTGCGATGGATTCGGATCGCCCGAATCTACACCCGCGGCCCCGATTACGGCTCCGTCTTTGGATGGAGGCGTCTGCGCGGGCAACGTGCTAGCCGGCCGCCGCGCGCCGGCGGCGCCTGGTCACGGCCTCGCCGCCGTGCCCCCAGTTATCCGGGTTCACTTCGTCGATGACGACGAACGTGGCCTCCGGATCCTTGTTCAGGACTGTCACCATGAGATCGGTCGCGCCGGCGATCAGGGCGTCCTTTTGTTCCTGCGTGACGCCGTCGTCGGTCACCTGGATGAGGATATAGGGCATGCTGGTCTCCTTGTCGCTGCGCCGGTCACCACGTGCCGGCGGTCGCGCCGCCGTCCACGCCCAGCACGACGCCGCTCGTGAAGCGGGCGTCCGTCAGGTACAGCACGGCGTCGACGACGTCGTCCGTCGTGCCGGTCGTGCCGCTCGGCGCCAGCGTGTTGTAGAAGGCGCGCGTGCCCTCGTAGTCGGCGTGCAGCGGGGTCTCGATGATGCCCGGCGCGACCGCGGACACCTTGACGCCGTGCGCGGCCAGTTCCAGCGCCAGCGCGCGGGTCGCGCTGTTCAGGCCACCTTTCACGAGCACCGGCAGCAGGGCCGGCACCCTGGCGTTCGGCTGCACGGCGATGCTCGCCGTGATGGTCACGATATGGCCGCCGCCACGGGCCGTCATGTGCGCCGCGGCCTGTTGCGACGGGTAGAAGAAGCCTTTCAGGTTCGTGTCGACGAGGCGGTCGACTTCGTCCGGCGTATAGGTGGGGAACGGTTTCGCCGTGAAAATGCCGGCGTTGTTGATCAGGATGTCGACCTGGCCGAAGCGGGCGATCGCCGTCGCGAACAGGGCCTGCGCGGTGGCCGGGTCGGCGACGTCGCCGGCGACGCCGACGAAGTTGGCCGGGTTGCCCAGCTGCGCGGCCGCTTCGTCCAGGCGCGCCGCGCCGCGGGCATTGCCGACGACGTTGTCGCCCCGCTCCAGGTAGGCGCGGGCCAGCGCGAGGCCGATGCCGCTCGAGGCGCCCGTGATGACGACCGTACGACGTTGCTGTGCTGCTGCGTTCATGCTCTTCTCCTTGGTTGTCCGGGCGGCGCCGGTTGCGCCGTCCATGGAGACAACTATAGGAACAAGCCGAACGTGGAAAAAGATGGGTTCAAGAAAGACAATCGATACATCATGTAATGAATCGCCTGCCCGTGCGGCGGGTGTCGCGCAGGTGCTCGACGAGGAAATCGACGAAGGCGCGCACGCGCAGCGCCACGTGGCGGTTGTGCGGATAGATGAGGCAGAACGGACGCGCGCGGCCGCCGTAGGCCGGCAGCAGTTCCACGAGATCGCCCGCTCGGAGGTCGGCGTCGACGATGAAGCGGTAGGTCTGGAAGATGCCGCCGCCCGCGCGCGCGAGGGTCACGGCGCCCAGGATGTCCTCGGCGCAGCCGTACAGGCCATTCGTACCCAATTCGACGTCTTCGCCGTCCGCCTTGAACAGCCACGGGATGTTGCGCCCCGTGCTGGGCAGCGCGAACTGGATGCAGTTATGGTCGCGCAGCGCGTCCGGCGTTGCCGGCGTGCCCGCGCGCTTCAGGTACGCGGGCGCCGCGACGACGACCAGCTCCGCGTCTTCCAGCGCGCGCGCGATCATCGTCGAATCGGCCGGCGCGCGGCCGCGGATCGCGAGGTCGAAGCCTTCGTCGCCGAAATCGACGTTGCGGTTGCTGAGGTGGAAATCGACCTTCACGTCCGGATAGCGGCGCGTGAACGCCGGCAGCAGCGGCAGCACGCGGTAGTGGCCGTACGGCGTGGGCATGCTGATGCGTAGCAGGCCGGACGGCGCGCTCTGGCGCCCGGTGACGGCCCGCTCGGCCTCGACCAGCTGGGCCAGCGCCTGGCGGCACTGGTCGAAGTACTCGCGGCCCGCTTCGGTCAGGTTCAGGGTGCGCGTCGTGCGCACGAACAGCCGCACGCCGAGGCGCGCTTCCAGCCGCGATACGGCCCGGCTGACGGCGGCCGGCGTGACCGCGGCCGCCGTCGCCGCGGCCGTGAAGCTGCCCAGTTCCGCGGCGGAGCAGAACAGCTCGATGCTGCCGAGCAAGATGTCGTCGAATTGGCGGCTCATCGGTGCGCTCCCGATTCATTACATGATGTATCGATACCGGCATCATACCAGCGGGCCCGACGGCGTCTTCATTCCCTGCGGCATCGGGCAGACATGCGCTAGCCGGATGACTGCTATCACCACTCATCATTGGACGGAAATGACGCAATGCAGCATCATGCTTCCTGTCTCCTCTATCTTCCTCCAAGAAAATAGATTCAAGCCCGCCACACAGCGGGCTTTTTTTTCGCCCCTCCATTTTGCGCCGGCCAATCCCGGCCATTTTTCACTCGGCTGAATACCGTTCCACGATGTGAGATTTCGAGCGTCCAAAAGGTCGCACGAATATTCCAGTCCGCAAAATTACTTGCCGCATTGCGGAATGCTTGACTTAACTCATTGAATTAAATGATCTATTTTTAATTACAAGTCTTATATAAGACAGAAGATATACGCGCACAGATCTCTTATGATGAACCCATGCGATTCACCCACTTCGATTCACTTTTCATGGAGTTCGACATGTCCGAGTACCAAAACGATATCCAGGCCATCGCCACCCTCAAGCAGCGCTACGGCAGCGGCTGGGATGCCATCAATCCCGAATCCGCGGCCCGCATGCGTGCCCAGAACCGCTTCAAGACCGGCCTCGACATCGCCCGCTACACGGCGGCCATCATGCGCCGCGACATGGCGAACTACGACGCCGATTCGTCGCAGTACACGCAGTCGCTGGGCTGCTGGCACGGGTTCATCGGCCAGCAGAAGCTCATCTCGATCAAGAAGCACTTCAACAACACCGATCGCCGCTACCTGTACCTGTCGGGCTGGATGATCGCCGCGCTGCGCTCGGATTTCGGCCCGCTGCCGGACCAGTCGATGCACGAAAAGACCGCCGTCCCGGCCCTGATCAAGGAGCTGTACACCTTCCTGCGCCAGGCCGACGCGCGTGAACTGGGCGGCCTGTTCCGCCAGCTGGACAACGCCGAAGGCGCGGCCCGCGCCGCCGTCCAGGACAAGATCGACAACTTCGTCACCCACGTCGTGCCCATCATCGCCGACATCGACGCCGGCTTCGGCAACGCGGAAGCGACGTACCTGCTGGCCAGGCAGATGATCGAAGCGGGCGCCTGCTGCATCCAGCTCGAGAACCAGGTGTCGGACGAAAAGCAGTGCGGCCACCAGGACGGCAAGGTCACGGTCCCGCACGAGGACTTCCTGGCCAAGATCCGCGCCGTGCGTTACGCGTTCCTCGAACTGGGCGTGGACGACGGCGTCATCGTGGCCCGTACCGACTCGCTGGGCGCCGGCCTGACCAAGCAGATCGCCGTGACCCGCGAGCCTGGCGACCTGGGCGACCAGTACAACAGCTTCCTGGACGTGGAAGAAGTGGCGCCGACGGCGCTGGCGAACGGCGACGTCGTGATCCAGCGCGGCGGCAAGCTGCTGCGTCCGAAGCGCCTGCCCAGCAACCTGTTCCAGTTCCGCGAAGGCACCGGCGAAGCGCGCTGCGTGCTCGACTGCATCACCTCGCTGCAGAACGGCGCCGACCTGCTGTGGATCGAGACCGAGAAGCCGCACATCGGCCAGATCGGCGGCATGGTGAAGGAGATCCGCAAGGTCGTCCCGAACGCGAAGCTCGTGTACAACAACAGTCCGTCGTTCAACTGGACCCTGAACTTCCGCCAGCAGGTGTACGACGGCATGAAGGACCGCGGCGAAGACGTCTCGGCCTACGACCGCGCGCACCTGATGAGCGCCGAGTACGACGAATCGATCCTGGCGAAGGTCGCCGACGAACGGATCCGCACGTTCCAGGCCGACGCGGCGCGCGAGGCCGGCATCTTCCACCACCTGATCACGCTGCCGACGTACCACACGGCCGCCCTGTCGACCGACAACCTGGCCAAGGACTACTTCGGCAGCCAGGGCATGCTGGGCTACGTGGCGGGCGTGCAGCGCAAGGAAATCCGCCAGGGCATCGCCTGCGTCAAGCACCAGAACATGTCCGGTTCGGACCTCGGCGACGACCACAAGGATTACTTCAGCGGCGAGGCCGCGCTGAAGGCCGGCGGCAAGCACAACACCATGAACCAGTTCTGACCGGTTCTCGCGGCGAACAGCCCGGGCGCGGCCTTCCGGCCCGCCCGGGCTTTTTTTTACCGCCCTCAGGCCGGGGCGGCCGCCAGTGCGGGCGTCCGCTCGGCGGCCGGCACGATCCTGAACCAGATCGCGTACATCGCCGGCAGGAACACGAGCGTCATGATCGTGCCCGCGAACGTGCCGCCGATCAGCGTGTACGCGAGCGTGCCCCAGAACACCGAATGGGTCAGCGGAATGAAGGCGAGCATCGCCGCCATCGCCGTCAGGATGACGGGCCGCGCCCGCTGCACCGTCGCTTCGACGACGGCGTCGAACGGACCGAGTCCTTCCGCCCGGTTGTGGTCGATCTGCCCGATCAGGATCAGCGTGTTGCGCATCAGGATGCCGGACAGCGCCACGAGGCCGACCAGCGCGTTGATGCCGAACGGCTGGCGGAACAGCAGCAGGGTCGGCACGACGCCGATCAGGCCGAGAGGACTGGTCGCGAGCACCATCACCATCGACGCGATCGAGCGCACCTGGAAGATGATGATCAGCAGGGTGAACGCGAGCATGACCGGAAACAGCGGCAACAGGGCGGCATTCGCCTTGCCGGCCTCCTCGATCGACCCCGCCATCGTCAGCTGGTAGCCGGGCGGCAGCGCGGCGACGACGGGCCGCAGCGCCTTCTCCATCGCCACCGACACGTCCGGCGGCTGCAGGTCTTCCGCGATGTCGCCGCGGATCGTGATCGTCGGCACGCGGTCGCGGCGGCGCAGCACCGGCTCTTCCGGACGGATGTCGACGGCGCCGACCTGCGACAACGGAATGCGCTGCCCGGCCGCGCCCACCAGCGTGAAGGCATTGATCCGGGCCGGGTCCAGGCGCACGGCGCCGGCTGCGCGCGCGACCACCTGCACCGACCGGATGTCCTCGCGCACCGCGGTGACGGGAATGCCGCTCAACAGGAATTGCAGCTGCTGGGCCACGCTGGCCGATGTCAGGCCGACGGCTTGCAGGCGGTCCTGGTCGAGGGTGAAATGCAAGGTCGGCACGCGGTTGCCCCAGTCCGTGTTCACGGTGCGCATCTGCGGGCTGGCGCGCAGCACGGCTTCGACCTTGTCCGCGATGGCGCGCAGCGTGTCCGGATCGGGGCCGGACAGGCGGAACGCCACCGGATACGGCGAATACGGACCGAACACGAGCTGGGTGACGCGCACCCGTGCGGCCGGCGCCAGGCCGTCGGCGACGGCCGCGCGCAGGCGCAGCTTGAGCGCCTCGCGCTCCGCTTCATTGTCGGTGCGGATCACGATCTTGGCGAACGACGGATCGGGCAGCTCGGGCGCCATCGCCAGGTAGAACCGCGGCGCGCCCTGTCCGACGTAGGCCGTGACGGTGCGCGCTTCCTTCTGCCGGGCGAGCCACGCCTCGACCTGCGCCGTCGCCGCCGACGTCCGTTCGATCGACGTCCCGTACGGCATCTGGACCTCGACCAGCACCTCGGGACGGTCGGACGTCGGGAAGAACTGCTTTTTCACGACGGCCATGCCGGCGCCGGCCAGCACGAACGTGCCGATCACGATCAGCGCGACCAGCCATTTGCGCCGGATCACGGTGCCCAGCAGGCGCCGGAACCGGTTGTAGTTGGGCGTGTCATAGATGGCATGATGACCTCCTTCGACCTTCGGTATCGCCGGCAGCAGCTTCACGCCCAGGTAGGGCGTGAACACGACGGCGACGATCCACGACGTCACCAGCGCGATGCCCACGATCCAGAACATATTGCTCGTGTACTCGCCCGCCGTGGATTTCGCGAAGCCGTTCGGCATGAAGCCGATGGCCGTGACGAGGGTGCCGGACAGCATCGGGGCCGCCGTGTGGCTCCACGCATACGCCGATGCCTGCACGCGGTCGTAGCCCTCTTCCATCTTCACGACCATCATTTCGATGGCGATGATGGCGTCGTCGACGAGCAGGCCCAGCGCGAGGATCAGGGAGCCGAGCGTGATGCGGTCGAAGTTCTTGCCGGTCGCCGCCATGACGACGAACACGGCGGCCAGCGTCAGCGGCACGGCCGTCGCGACGACGAGCCCCACGCGCCAGCCCATGCTGACGAAACAGACCACCATCACCACGAGGAGCGCGACGAAGAACTTGACCATGAATTCATCGACGGCGCCGCTGATGTTCACGGCCTGGTCGGTCACCTTCGTCAGGCTCATGCCCAGCGGGACGTCCTTGTTGATGGACGCGACCTCGGCATCCAGCGCCTTGCCCAGGTCCAGCCCGTTCCAGCCGTCGCGCATGACGATGCCCAGCAGCAGCGCCGGTTCGCCGTTGTTCCGGATGAGGAACGTGGCCGGGTCTTCGTAGCCCCGCTCCACCGTCGCGATGTCGGACAGCTTCAACGTGCGGCCCTGGCTCGCGACGGGCGTGTCGCGGATCTTCTGCAGTTCATCCAGGGCGCCGTCCACGCGCACGAACACCTGCGCGCCCTTCGTCTCGATCGAACCGGCCGGCGTGAGCACGTTGCGCGCGTTCAGCGCCGCGAAGATCTCCTGCGGGGCGATGCCCAGCGTGGCGAGGCGGTCGTGCGAGAACGACACGAAGATGCGCTCCGCCTGCTCGCCGATGATGTTGACCTTCTTGACGCCGGCCACGTGCAGCAGCCGCTGGCGCAAGGTCTCGGCATCGCGCGCGAGCAGGCGCGCGGGCTTGCCCCGCGCCTTCAGCGCGTACAGCGCGAACGTCACGTCGGCGAATTCATCGTTCACCATCGGGCCGATGACGCCGCCCGGCAGCGTCCCCTGCACGTCCTGCAGCTTCTTGCGGGCCTGGTAGAACTGGTCGGGCACCTCGGATGGTGGCGTGCTGTCCAGCAGCGTGACCGTCGTGAACGCGAGCCCCGGACGGGTATAGGTTTCCGCGCGCTCGTAGTAGCGCAGTTCCTGCATGCGCTTTTCGAGCGGCTCGGCCACCTGGTCCTGCATCTCGCGGGCGGTGGCGCCGGGCCAGGCGGTAATCACCGTCAGCTGCTTCACCGTGAACGGCGGGTCTTCCGCGCGGCCCAGCTTCAAAAAGGCCAGCACGCCCGCCAGCGAGACGAGCAGGATGAGAAACAGCGTGACGGACCGTTCGCGCACGGCCAGCGCCGACAGGTTGAAGTGGCTCATCGCACGCCTCCGGGCGCGGCGGAAGCCACCTGCCGCGGCGCGCCGGCGGCGTTCGCCTTGTCGCGCACGTTATCGCGCACCTTGTCACCCTCGTGCAGCAGATGGGCACCCAGCGCGACCACGCGCTCGCCGGCCTTCAGGTCGCCCCGCACGCGCGCCATGTCGTCGCCGATCGCGAGCACGTTGACGCGGCGCCACGTCACCTTCGCCGGATCGCCCGTCACGGCCCAGACCCCGCTGCCCTTGCCCGCGTCCAGGACCGCGGCCGCCGGCACCTGCAGCGCCTTCGCACCATCCGCGTCGTTCCCGTCCAGGCGCAGGGTGACGGTCGCCCCCAGCGGCGCGTCGGCCAGCGGGCCGTCGAGCACGTATTTCGCCTCGTACGTGCGCGTGAGGCGGTCGGCGGCGTCGGCAAGCTGCCTGAGCCTGGCCCGGCCGCCGCCCTGCCCGCCGTACAGCGTGGCTTGCGCCTCCGTGCCGATGCGGGGGCGTACCGTCTCGGGCAGATGGATGATCGCCTCGCGCGGCCCGGCGTGGGCCAGGCGCACGACCGTCTGGCCGGCGCCGACGACCTGGCCCGGCTCCGCCAGCGTGTCGACGACGACGCCGTCCGCGTCCACCACGAGCAGCGCATAGCCGGCCGCGTTGCGCGCGACGTCGTACTGGGCCTCGGCGGCGCTCAACGCCGCCTTGGCCGAATCGGCCGCGGCCTTGAGCTGCTCGTATGCCGACGCCGACACGGCGCCCTCCGCCACCAGGTCGCGGTAGCGGGCTTCGTCGTCGCCCGCCTGGCGCGCGCGCGCGCGGGCGGCCGCGACGGATTCGGCCTGGGCCCGGGCCTGCAGGCCGAGGTCGATCGGGTCGATGCGCATCAGCGGCTGGCCACGGTGGACGGCCTGGCCGACGTCGACGAGGCGCTGCACGACCTTGCCGGGCACGCGAAAGCCCAGATCGCTCTGGACGCGCGCGCCGACGGTGCCGGAAAACGACAGCGCGGTGGACGACGCGCCCTGGACGAGGACGGTCTCGACCAGCGGCGCCGCCGTGCGCGGATCGGCTGGCGGCTTGTCGCCGCACGCCGCCAGGATGAGCGGTAACGCATACATCAGATGCGTACCCCGTGGGCGAATGGACATGGGAGCTCCTTTGGCAAGAAAGCCCTCATTTTTATACTAGTGACCAAATAAGTCAATGGTCACAGCGACGAATTATGGCGCGAGACTCCTGAGGACGAGGTTGGACAGGTGCACGGTCGCGTCCTGGGCGCCGTCCAGGTTGTATTGCAGCAGCAAGGGACTGATATAGGGCTTCATGACGAGGCAGATGGCGTTCGCCGTCTCGTCCAGCGGCGTCTTGCGTTCGAATTCGCCGGACTCGCGCCCTTCGCGGACGATCCGCACGACGAGCTCTTCGACGTAGCGCTCGTAGGCGCGCACGGATGGCCAGGGCTCGAGGGCGGCCGTTGCCGCGATGTCGTACAGCTTGCGGTCGCCGAAGAAAAGCTGCGTCCCGGCGTCGACGAACGCCCGGAACATGCGGCGGAAGCGATCCGACGCGCTGGTAGCGTCCGCGATGGCGGCGTCGACGGCGCGGCGCATGTCGTCCAGGCGATTGGTACAGATGACTTCGCCGATAGCCTGCTTCGACTCGAAAAATTTATAGATGTACGCCTTCGAGAAGCCGATCTCCTTGGCGAGGTCCGACACGGTCGTCTTTTCATAGCCGTAGCGGGCAAAGTACTCGGTGGCGGCAGCGACGATCTGGCTACGGACGTCGTGGTCGGACGGGCCCCGGGTCGGGGGTGCGGTGTGGGCAGGTGTGTTCATGGCGATAGCTTAACGCGTAGCTCGGGAGTTTGACAAAATGTGACTAATGCGTATTATGGTCACTAGTCACCATATTTCGAAGGATACTCCATGTTCCCGATCCGCTTGCTCACGGCAGCCGCGATTGCCGTCACGGCGACAGGCTGCGCCGTCGGCCCCGACTACCGGCGTCCGGAGGCGCCCCTCCCGGACCACTACCTCGGCCAGGCCGCTGTCCCGCAGAAGCCGGCAACCGAACTGACGGCGTGGTGGCAGGCATTCGGCGACCCGCAACTGGCGGATGTCGTCGCGCAGGCGCTGGCGCGGAACCTCGACCTGGCCCAGGCCGCCGACCGGGTGGCCCAGGCGCGCGCCGGGCTGGGCGCGGCCAACGCGGCGCTGCTGCCGTCCGGGACCGTCGCCGGCTCCGCCACGCGCGCGTACCAGTCCGCCGAAACCCCGCTCGGCCGCGTCCTCGCCGCGACGCCCGGCAACGACCGCTGGGGCAACGCCTACGACGCGAACGTCGCGGCCAGCTGGGAAATCGATGTATCCGGCGGCCTGCGCCGCGGGCGCGAGGCCGCGCTGGCCGACTACCAGGCGTCGAAGGCGGACGCCGTCGCCGCCCGGCTCGCCGTGGCGGCGCAGACGGCGGACATCTACATCAGCATCCGCGGCCTGCAGGCCCGCCTCGACATCGCGCAGCGCCGGGTGCGGACGCGCCGCGACCTGCTCGCCAAGGTCGGGCTGTTGCACGACAAGGGCGTGGCGCCCGACTACCAGGTGCGCCAGTCGGAAGGCGAGCTGGCGCAGGCCGAGGCCACCGTGCCCGCGCTCCAGACCGGCCTCGATGCGGCACTGAACGCGCTGGACGTCATGCTCGGCACGCCGCCCGGCACGCACCGCGACGCATTGCGGACGCCCGCCGCCATTCCGGCGGCGCCGGCCATCGGCGCGATGGGCGCGCCCGCCGACCTGCTGCAGCGCCGGCCCGACCTGATCGCCGCCGAGCGCCGCGTGGCCGCCGGGAATGCGCGCATCGGCGCGGCGCTGGCGGAATACTATCCGCACGTGTCGCTCGGGGCATTGCTTGGCAGCGCGACGACCCTGTCGAGCGGGAACCTGTTCGGCGGCGGCGCCAGCCAAAGTGCGGCCGTGCTCGGCGTGCGGTGGCGGCTGTTCGACTTCGGCCGCATCGACGCCCGGATCGCCCAGGCCAGAGGCCGCGAAGCGGAGTCGCTCGCCGCCTACCGCCTCGCCGTGCTGCATGCGACGGAAGACGTCGAGAACGCCTTCTCGGCCCTGGCCAACCGCACGCGGCAGACGGCCGTCCTCGTGCGCGGCGAGGATGCGCTCGCGCGTTCGCGCGCGTCGTCGTTCGCGGCGTACCAGCGGGGTGCCGCGAGCCTGATCGACGTGTTGCGCGCCGACGAGACCCTGCTGCAAACGGCCGACGCCCGCGCCGAGGCGCAGACGGATGCGGCATGCGCCGCGGTGGCGGCCTACAAGGCGCTCGGCGGCGGCTGGGATCCCGACCTCACGCCGACGGGCATGGACAACGTGGCGGCCCTGCCGCCGGCGCCTGCCCGCTGAACCGCCAGGCCGTCAATTCCAGCGGCCGTCCGCCCCGCCGATACTGTAGCGCCCTGCCCCGAGCAGGGCCAGCGCCACCGCGCTGCCCAGGTACATCCCCTGCAATTCGAGCGCCCATCCGCCGGTCTCCGACAGCGAGAAGAACTGGCCCGTATGGACCAGCAGCAGCGCCACGATCATGTTGACGACGACGATCAGCGCGGCCGCGCGCGTCAACAGGCCGACCAGGATCAGCGCCGGCGCGACCACCTCGCCGATATAGACCAGGTAGCCCAGGCTGGCCGGCAGGCCGACCTTCGCGAGCATGCCGGCGACGAAGCCGACGCCCCCGATGACCTTCGACACGCCGTGAAACAGCAGCAGGATCGCAAGCACCACACGCAAGACCAGCCGGCCCGCGTCGCCCGTCGCGGGAATGCGCTTCGTCGTTTCCATGGCAACTCCTCGTAAGTAGACGCTCGTACGTACCGTCGGGTGATTGTACGCCGGACTGTCCACCGCGCGATATCGGGCCGGCAATTTCGCGGCCAGTCGAATGCAATCGTTTGCATTTAAAATGCCACACTAAAGCATCGCGAGCAGAAAATTCGCTGCAATTTCAATTGCAATCGATTGTAATTATTTCTTTTTTAGGAAATAATTGCCACACCGACGATGCGCGACCGTCTTTGCCAATTCTTGATGCGAGTTCCATGACCACGATGTCCGATCCGTTTTCCGCCATGCTGGACGCACTGCCCGCCGGGCTCCACGACACCCTGCAACGGCGGCTCAAGCGCCACGAAGGCATCCTGCGCGAACGCCTGCACCGCCTGTACGGCCACCTGCCCGGCCACGACGCGTGGTATGCCGCGCTGCTGGCCGAAGCCGGGCGCCTGGTGGCCGCGCGTCCCGCGGCGCTGCTGGCGCTCGACGGCGCGCGCGAACGGCAGCCCGACTGGTTCTGCGCTCCCACGATGCTGGGCTACAGCGCCTACGTCGACCGTTTCGGCCGCGACCTGCGCGGGGTCGCGGCCCGCATCCCGCACCTGCGCGACCTCGGCGTGACCTATCTGCACCTGCTGCCCTTCCTGAAGCCGCGCGCCGGCGAGAGCGACGGCGGCTTCGCGGTGGCCAGCTTCGACCACGTCGATCCGCGCCTGGGGACCATGGACGACCTGGAGGACCTCGCGGCCAGCCTGCGCGCGAACGGCATGTCGTTGTGCTCGGACCTGATCCTGAACCACGTCGCCGACGATCACCCGTGGGCAGCGGGCGCCCGCGCGGGCGACGAACGCCTGCGCGGCTTTTTCCACGTGCTGCCCGAACGGGAGCAGGTCGACGCGTACGAGCGCACGCTGGGCCAGGTCTTCCCCGACGCGGCTCCCGGCAACTTCACGTTCGATGCGACGATGGGCGGCTGGGTCTGGACGACGTTCTACCCGTTCCAGTGGGACCTGAACTACGCCAACCCGGCGCTGTTCGCGGCGGTGGCGGCGGCGCTGCTGCGGCTGGCGAATCGCGGCGTCGACGTATTCCGGCTCGATTCCACCGCGTTCCTGTGGAAGCGCCCCGGCACCGACTGCATGAACCAGCCCGAGGCCCACACGGTGCTGCAGGCGCTGCGCACCCTCGTCGCCATCGCGGCGCCCGGCGTGCTGTTGAAAGCGGAAGCCATCGTGCCGACGCGCGAACTGCCCGCCTACTTCGGCACGGCGGACGCGCCCGAGTGCCACCTCGCCTACCACAGCACGTTGATGACGGCCGGCTGGGCCGCGCTGGCCGAGCAGGACGCGGGGCTCGTGCGCGCCGTCGTCGACGGCACGCCCGCGCTGCCGCCGCATACCAGCTGGGTGACCTATGTGCGCTGCCACGACGACATCGGCTGGAAGCACCTGCAGCCCGAGGCCGGGAACATCGGCCGGCTGGCGGCGGTCGCCGATTTCTACAACGGCGGGCGCGGCTTCGCCGACGGCGTCGCGTTCCAGGGCGGCCTCGCGACGAACGGCACCGCTGCCTCGCTGTGCGGCTTGCGGCATGCGGACCCGGAGGCCGCCGTCCGCCGCGTCCTGCTGCTGCACGCGCTGGCGCTGGCCTTCGGCGGCCTGCCGATGCTGTACATGGGGGACGAACTGGGCATGGTCAACGACCACGACTACCTGCTCGACCCCGCCCGCGCGCACGACAGCCGCTGGGTGCAGCGCGCCGCGTTTCCCGCCGACACAGCCGCGACGGGGCCGATCCACGCCGGCTTGCGGCGCCTGATCGCGTTGCGCAACCGGCATCCCGACCTGGCGGCCGGCGTGCCGTGCGCGGCGCTCGACACGTCCGACCCGGCCCTGCTCGCGCTGGCACGCGGCACGCGCTTCCTGGGCCTGTTCAACTTTTCGGAGCGCGCCGTGGCGGCGGCGCCGGGCGGCCGTGTGCTGCGCCCGTGGGAGTGCGTCTGGCTGGACCGCGCGACCGGCCAGCCCTTGACCTGACAACGACAACAAGGATGGAGATGGAGCATTCAACAACAACGATCGCCGTGTTCGGCGAAGCGCTGGTCGACGATTTCGGCGACCACCAGGTGCTGGGCGGCGCCCCGTTCAACGTGGCGCGGCACCTGGCCGCGTTCGGCCAGGCCGCGCTGATGCTGACCCGGGTCGGCGACGATGCGAACGGCGGCCGCGTGCGCGCCGACTGCGCGCGCTTCGGCATGGACCTCGCCGGCGTGCAGGTCGACGCGGAACGGCCGACCGGCCGCGTGCTCGTCGAGCGCAGCGCGGACGGCGGCAACCACCGCTTCACGATCCTGGAAGACCAGGCCTACGACGCGATCGAGGCCGGTCCCGCGCTGGCCGCCGTCGCCGCGGCGGCGCCGGGCACGCTGTATTTCGGCACGCTGGCGCAGCGCGCGCCGCAATCGCAGCGGACCCTCGCCCGCCTGCTGGAGGCCGACACCGCGCTGCGCTACCTCGACCTGAACGTGCGCGCGGGCCACGTCACCGAACGCTGCGTGTACCGCTCGCTGCACGCGGCCGACGTCGTCAAGGTCAACGAAGAGGAATTGCAGGACCTGTTCGGCTGGTACACCCACCTGCGGCCGTCCACGGAGGACATGGGCGACGCCGAAGTGCAGAGCGCCTGCGCCACCCTGCTGCGGATCTTCAACCTGCAAGGGCTGATCGTCACGCTGGGCGCGCGCGGCGCCGTGTTCTTCGGCGCGGACGGCGCGTTCGTCGCGGCGCCGCCGGCGCGCATGCCCGGCACCCTGGTCGACACGGTCGGCGCGGGCGACGCGTTTTCCGCCGTGTTCCTGGTCGGCCGCGCGCGCGGCTGGCCGCTGGGAGAGACGCTCGTGCGCGCCAACCAATTCGCCGGCGCCGCGTGTTGCATCGCAGGTGCGGTACCATCCAGCCTGGACTTCTATCGCCCCTTCATCGATCACTGGCTCGCCGCCTGACACGAGGACCCTGCATGGACCAGACCACAACGACGACTCCACCCACCGGGCCCGCGCGGCCGCGCCGCCGCACCGTCCTGCAGGCGATGTTCGCGGGCCTCGGCGCGATCAACGCAAGCGCGGCGCTCGCGGATGCGGGCCAGCCCGCACCTGCCGGCAGCGCGGCCGCCGGCGCATCCGACACGGCAACGATCGCGTACGACCCGCAGCAGCGCACCTTCCACCTGCGCACGCCGTCCACCAGCTACATCCTGCAGGTGCTCGCGGGCGGCATGCTGGCCCACGTGTACTGGGGCCGCCGCCTGCACTCGGCCTCCTGGCCCGGCATGCGCAACGGCCACGAGGACGCCGTGGCGCCGGCCCATGCGGACCTCGGCGACCGCGATTTTTCGCCCAACACGCAGCCGCAGGAATTCCCCGGCTACGGCACCGGCGACTTCCGCCATCCGGCCTACCAGGTCCGGCTGGCCAACGGCACGACGGTCACCGATCTGCGTTATGCGAGCCACCGCATCGTCGCCGGCAAACCCCGGCTGGAAGGGTTGCCCGCCACCTACGTCGAGGGCAACGGCGAAGCGACCACGCTGGAAATCACGCTGCGCGACGCGCCGTCCGGCCTCGTGGCGGTCCTCAGCTACACCGCGTTCGCGGGCCATGACGCCATCGCGCGCTCGGTGCGCTTCACGAACGACGGCCGCACGCCGCTGCGGCTGGCGCGCGCGTACAGCGCCGCCGTCGACTTCCCGCACGCGAATTTCGAACTGCTGCACCTGTCCGGCGACTGGGCGCGCGAGCGCGAGATCGTCCGGCGCCGCCTGGAGCCGGGCATGCAAGGGATCGAAAGCCGGCGCGGCGCCAGCGGCCTGGAACACAATCCGTTCATCGCCCTGCTCGCGCCGGGCACCGGCGAAGACCACGGCGAGGTCTACGGCTTTTCGCTCGTCTACAGCGGCAGCTTCGCGGCCCGCGTCGAGGTCGGCCAGTACCGCACGGCGCGCGTCTCGATGGGCATCAACGACTTCGATTTCGAATGGCTTCTCGAACCGGGCCAGTCGTTCCAGGCCCCCGAGCTGGTGATGGTCTACAGCGCCGCCGGCCTGGACGCGATGTCGCGCACCTATCACGGCCTGTATCGCAGCCGCCTGGCGCGCGGCACTTACCGCGACAAGACGCGCCCGGTCCTGATCAACAACTGGGAAGCGACGTATTTCAATTTCGACGCCACCAAGCTCGAAGCCATCGCCAGGGCGGGCAGCGACCTCGGGATCGAATTGTTCGTGCTGGACGACGGCTGGTTCGGCAAGCGCGACGACGACCACTCGTCGCTCGGCGACTGGGTCGTCGACAAGCGCAAGCTGCCGGCCGGCCTCGCCGACCTCGCGGGACGCGTCAACAAGCTGGGGATGCAGTTCGGGCTGTGGTTCGAGCCCGAGATGATTTCCGTGAACAGCGACCTGTATCGCGCCCACCCCGACTGGTGCCTGCACGTGCCCGGCCACGACCGCACCGAGCAGCGCCACCAGCTCGTGCTGGACCTGAGCCGCAAGGACGTCTGCGCCCATGTGCTGGAAGCCGTCAGCGCCGTGCTGCGCTCGGCGCCCATCGCCTACGTGAAGTGGGACATGAACCGCAACATGAGCGAGATCGGCTCGAGCCTGCTGCCGCCCGCGCGCCAGCGCGAGACGGCGCACCGCTACATGCTCGGCCTGTACGGCATCCTCGACACGCTGACGAGCCGTTTCCCGAACGTGCTGTTCGAAAGCTGCGCGTCGGGCGGCGGCCGCTTCGATCCCGGCATGCTGTACTACATGCCGCAGACCTGGACCAGCGACAATTCGGACGCCATCAGCCGCCTGCGCATCCAGTACGCGACGAGCCTCGTGTACCCGCTGTCGGCGATGGGCAGCCACGTGTCGGCCGTGCCGAACCACCAGGTCGGCCGCGTCACGCCGCTGCGCACGCGCGGCAACGTGGCGATGTCGGGCAATTTCGGCTATGAGCTCGACCTGACGAAGATGGGGCCCGAGGACAAGGCCGAAATCAAGCGCCAGGTGGCGCAGTACAAGGCGTTGCGGGGCCTGATCCAGTTCGGCGATTTCCATCGGCTGCGCAGCCCGTTCGAAGGCAACGACACGGCGTGGATGGTCGTCGCGAAGGACCAGTCGGAAGCGTTCGTCGTGTACGTGCACGTGCTGGCGGAAGCGAACGCGCCGCTGGACTGGCTGCGCCTGCGCGGCCTCGATCCGGCCGCGCAATACGTCTGCGCGGCGGACGGCAAGACGTACGGCGGCGACCAGCTGATGTACGCCGGCCTGATCCTGCCGGCCATGAACGCCGACTTCCTCAGCACGAGCTGGCACCTGCGCCGGTAGGGTGGGCGTTCGAGGCCGGGGGCCGCAAACGAAACGTGCCCACGCGTGACGCCAACACGACGCAGACGTCACGCGTGGCGGAGGGCCGCCCACCCTACGGGCGGCGCGGTGCGGCGCAGTAGCGCGCGATGAAGTCCGCGTGCGTCGGCATCGCGTCCGCCGCACGCGCCATCGCGTCGCGCTGGCGCGCCAGCATCGCGGCGCCGTCCACGCCGCGCAGGTCGGCCAGCGGATCGTGGCGCCGCGGCCAGTTCAGCTGCCCCACGTGCACCGCGAGCCAGCTGGCGTTCCCGAACAGTTCCGGGCCCTCGCTCACCAGCCGGCCGTAGCGCCTGAAGTGCTCGATCTTGCGCGCCAGCGTGTCGGGGATGTCCAGCGCGGCGCAGGCCCGCCACAGCGGGCTGTCCGTGCGTTCCGTCAGCTTGTAGTGCAGGATCAGGAAATCGCGGATGCGCTCGTACTCGTTGACGCCGATCCGGTTGTATTCGTCGATGACGAACGGGTCGAAGTCGCGGTCGGGGAACAGCGCGAGCAGGCGCGAGATCCCCGATTGCACGAGGTGCAGGCTGGTCGACTCCAGCGGTTCCATGAAGCCGCTCGCCAGGCCCAGCGCGACGACGTTGCGGTGCCAGAAGCGCTTGCGGCGTCCCGTCACGAAGCGCAGCGCGCGCGGTTGCGCGAGCGCCGGACCGTCCAGGTTCGCGAGCAGCGTGCTCGCCGCTTCGTCGTCCGACAGGTACGTGCTGGCATAGACGTAGCCGTTGCCGACCCGGTGCTGCAGCGGGATCTTCCATTGCCAGCCGGCCGCGCGCGCCGTCGAGCGCGTGTACGGCGCGGGGTCGCCATCCGGCGCGCTGGACACGGCCATGGCGCGGTCGCATGGCAGAAAGGCGCTCCAGTCCTCGTAGCCCGTGTGCAGCGCCTCTTCGATCAGCAGGCCGCGAAAGCCCGAGCAGTCGATGAACAGGTCGCCCGCGATGGCCCTGCCGTCCGCGAGCCGCACCGCCTCGACGAAGCCGTCGGCGCCGCGCAGGTCGACGCCGACGATGCGGCCCTCCAGCCGGCGCACGCCGCGCCCTTGCGCGACCTCGCGCAGGTAGGCCGCGTACAGGCCGGCGTCGAAGTGGTAGGCATAGTCGAACGTGGACGCGACCTCGCGCGGGTCGCGCGACGGCTTGTCGAAGCGTCCGCGGCTGGCGGCGGCCCACGCCATCGCATACTCGTCCAGCGCCGGCGCGCCGGGCGCCGTGCGGCCGCGCAGCCAGTACTGGTGCGGCGGCACGGCATCGAACTGCATGCCGTGCGGGCCGAACGGGTGGAAGTAGCGCCGCCCCGCCCTGGCCCAGTCGACGAACTCGATGCCCAGCTTGAACGTGCCCTGCGTGCGGCGCAGGAATTCCGCTTCGTCCAGGCCCAGCGTCTGGTTGAAGATCTTGATGGGCGGGATGGTCGCCTCACCGACGCCCACCGTCCCGATCTCTTCCGACTCGATCAGCGTGACCGTGCAACCGTCGTTGACCACCGCCGACAGGGCGGCCGCCGCCATCCAGCCGGCCGAGCCGCCGCCGACGATGACGATGCCGCGCAATCTCCGGTCATTGGCCGTCACGGCGATCCTCCTGTTGCAGGCGCACGATCCACACCGTTTCGGCCTGGCCGCGCGGCACGGGCAGGCCGGCGTGGGCGAGCCAGGCGCCGCTGAACGACGCGCCGTCCGCGCCGCCGATCGCATCCAGCAGGGGCGCGCGCCGGCCCGTTTCCGGAACACCGTCGGGCCGAACTTCCTTCACGCGGTACCGCGCGCCGGCGTCCAGCATGGCCAGGCGCAGCGGCGGGGTGTAGCGGTGCGTGCTCGGCTCGCGCCTGACCACGAACAGCAGCAGGTCGCCGGCATCGCCGTGCGCCTGCCACTGCAGGCCGTCCTGCCCGTCGCCCAGCCAGACGCGCCCCGCGTGCAGCCGGTCGCGCAGCCGCTTGTACAGCGCGATCCAGGCCGCCAGTTCGGACGTCTCCGCCGCGCCCAGCGCGCGCACGTCGAGCTCCACGCCCAGGTGGCCCGGCAGGGCGACGGCCGCGCGGAAGGCCATCGCCTGGCTGCGGCCCGTCGTGTGGGCGGGCGCCGTCCCCACGTGCGCGCCCATGATCTCGGGCGGGAAGAATTGCAGGAAGCCGCGCTGAATGCTCGTGCGCGACACGGCGTCGATGCAATCGCTCGTCCAGACGCGGTGCGTGTGGCGCAGCACGGCGAAGTCGATGCGCCCGCCGCCGCCGGAACAGCTTTCGATTTCCACGTCCGGATGCGCCGCGCGCAGGCGCGCCAGCAGCGCGTAGAACGCGAGCACCTGGGCGCGGTAGCCCGGCCGGCCGTCGTGCAGTCCGGCCGTCGTGAGGTCGCGGTTGTGGTCCCATTTGATGTAGCGGATCGGATGCGCGGCGAGGAGCCCGGACATCCTGTCGAACAGGTAGTCGGCCACCTCGGGCCGCGCGATGTCCAGCACGAGCTGGTTGCGCGCCGTGAGCAGTGGCCGCCCCGCGAGCCGCAGCGGCCAGTCGGGATGGGCGCGATGCAGGTCGCTGTCCGGGTTGATCATCTCCGGTTCGAACCACAGGCCGAATTCCATGCCCAGGCCGGTCACGTGCGCGACCAGATCGCCCAGTCCGTCGGGGAATTTGGTCTCGTCGGGCCACCAGTCGCCTAAAGCGGCACGGTCGTGGTGGCGGCCGTGGAACCAGCCGTCGTCGAGCACGAAGCGTTCGATGCCGACTCGCGCCGCGGCGCTGGCCAGCTGCTTGACGGGCTCCGGATGCACGTCGAAATAAAAGCCTTCCCACGTGTTCAGGTGCACGGGACGGGGACGCATGCGGCCGCCCGGCCAGTCGAGGCGCGCGCGCAGCTCGGCGTGGAAGTTCGCGGCCAGGCCGTTCAAACCCGCATTCGAAAACGACGCCACGACCTCGGGTGTCTCAAGCGTGTGGCCCGGTTCCAGCCAGCCTTCGCCGGGCGCCAGCCATTCGCCGAGCTGCCACTGGTATTGGCCGTCGTGCAGCCATTCGATGGTCTGCTGGTGGTTGCCCGACCAGGCGAGGTGGGCGCCGTAGACCGCCCCACCGTCCGCGCCCGCGCCGGGCGCGCACACGACCGCGCCGGGAAAGCAGTCGTGCGACGTGCGGCCGCGCCGGTTCTCGCGCCGCCACAGGCTGCGCGACAGCGGGTCGACCTGCAGCATGAATTCGTGCAGGTGCTGGCCCGCGTACGACCGCACCGCCGCGCAATCGCCGGGCAGCGGCAGGGTCAGCGCCGCCAGCCACTGCACGTCCAGCGGCGTCGTGCCGAGATTCGTCAGCGCCGTGCGCGCGACCAGCACGTCGCTGGCGGCATCCAGGCGCAGGGTGATGTCGGCGCGCAGCTGCGCCACTTCGTCCGTCAGGTGCAGCACGACGGCGCGCCCCGGCTCGATCCACTCGACCGTGCACGCGCTGAACGCCTGCGCGAACGCGGTGCCGGCGCGGTGCGCGAGCAGCGCGCTCTGCCCGAACCAGCCGACGCCGAACGTCGGCAGCACGGTCAACGGCTGGTCGAAGTCGAGCATGAAGCTGGGCAGCGGACGGCCGGCACGCAGCGGGGCGCCGGGGACGACATCGTCGGGCAGGCGCGGGCCCCAGTAGCGCCACAGCGGCGCCTCGTCCGCATGCAATTCCAGCACGAGCGAGCTGTGAGTGCCGTGCAGGACGAGGTAATCGGCGGGTGAATCGGGTGTGTTCGCGTACATGGTCGTCCGGTCCGGAAATGGAAATGCCGCCCGCTGTCCGGGCTGTGGATGCCGCCTGTCCCCGTAGGGTGGGCACCACTGTGCCCACCCCACCAACGTTTAGAAAGCGTAGCGTATCGACACGCTGGCCGTGCGTCCCGTTTCCGGACGCGACGACACGACGCCCTGCGCGCCGATCGCGGCGCCCAGCGCACGGATCTGCGCCAGCGAACCCTGGTCGACGCCGCCCGAGAACGCGACCTTGTCGAACAGGTTGGTCACGTTCAGGCTCAGCGTCGTATTCGGCCCCACGTTGTAGTTGGCGAACGCGTTGACGAGGCTGCGGCCTTCCACTTGCAGCGTGTCCGCGTCATCCGACCACACCTTGCTCTGGCCGACGACCGTGAAGCCGACCTGCGCGACGCCGAAATCGTAGCGCGGCGAGATCGAGAACAGCCAGTGCGGCGTGCCGTGCGGCGTGTTGCCGACGGTGCTGTTGCCGGTCGCCTGGCCGACCAGGTCGGACGTGATCTTGAGGTCCGTGTAGGTGGCGTTGGCGTTCAGCGCGAAGCCGCCGATGCGCAGCACGGATTCCAGTTCGACGCCGTTCGAGCGGTAGCCCGTCTGGTTCAGCTTGGGGCCGATGGTGCGGGTCTGGTCGTAATCGAATTCGCTGACCGTCGTGTGGTACAAGGTCGAGAACAGGCCGAACGAACCCCAGTCGCGGTGGCCGCGGTATTTCAGGCCGATCTCCATCTGCTTGACCTGGGCGACGGCGGCGGCATCCGCGCCGGCCGCCAGCGCGCCCGTGTTCGGGTCGATGTTATTCGAGAACAGCAGGCGGTCCGCGATGGCGCGGCCGCCGCGGCTGATGCGGGCGAACGAGCTGACGTCCTTGTCGAACTGGTAGTTGGCGCCCAGCGAGTACGAGTTGTAGCCGACCTTGTAGTTGATCGGATGCGGATGCGCGGTGTCGATCACGTAGACGTTGCGCTCGGCGCCCGTGATGGCGCCGTTGCCGTCCACGTCGACGCCGCCCGCCACCTGCATCGGTCCAGTGTAGCTGCCGCTCGCCTTCACGCTGTCGTGGCGCACGCTGGCGTCGACGTCGAGCGGGCCGCTGGCATACGTCAGGCCGAGGTAAGGCGCGTCCGTCATGTAGTGCGCGTCGTAGTCGCGCGCGCAGCAGCCGCCCCACTGGTCGTTGTACCCGGTCAGGCCCATCGTGGTCAGCGCCGCGCCGCCGGCATCGCGGATGTCGATCAGCGCGCCGTCGCGGCCCACTTCCATCAGGCGGCCGCTGATCGACCACTGCTCGACGATGTTCTGGCTCGCGTGGTAATAGCCCGCCTTGCCGCCCACGGTGGCGCCGCCCACTTTCCAGTTGCGGCCGACGGACAGGTCGTTCGCATAGTGGCCGATGTCCGGCGTGCGCACGTCGATGGCGGCGCCGTTCGAGATATAGCCGGTGGCGAGGTTCGCCTGCGTCACCGCCTGGCCGACCTTCGCGCCGTTCGCGTAGACGGCGGTGGCGCCCGCGCCGAAGCCGGCCAGGGTGCCGGCCAAGGTGTCGAGGCCCCAGAACTGGCTCTGGAACGCGCCGCTCTGCGACGTGTAGCGGAACTTGTCGTCGACCGTGTAGCCGCCGTCGAACTGATTGTGGAATTCGAAGCCGATGGCGTTCGACTTGACCGAGATGCCCTTCGTCAGGTCGGCCACGCTCGCCGCCGTGCCGGCCGGGCCGACTTGCGGCGCGCTCGTGTTGTAGATCGAGTTCTGCGAATCGCGCAACACGTCGACGCCGGGGATGGCGGCGAAGCCCGACAGCGTGTTGCCGCTGATGTCGGCGCGGGCCGGCATGCTCGTATAGGTCGGCGCGTGGTCGTCAAGGGCCTTGAAGTTGACGCGGAACCAGCCCTTGTCGTTATTGAAGGTCTTGGTGATGTTGCCCTTGATCTGGTAGCCGCGTTCCGTGTTGTACGAGCTGGCGCGGGGGCCTTCGCCGTCGCGGTAGAAGCCGCCGATGTGGAAGCGCAGGTCCGGGCGGATATGGCCGCCGTATTCGAGGTCGGTGCGGTTTTCCGCGTAGTTCAGGCCATGCGACAGGGCGACGGTGCCGCCGTCTTCGTCGCCGGTCTTGCTGATGAAGTTGATGATGGCGCCCGGCGCGTGCGATGCGAACGTGGAGGCGGAGCCGCCGCGCACCGTCTCGACGTGATCGACGTTGGCGTCGTAGCGCAGCCAGTAGTCGTTGTTGGCGAAGTTCATGTCGCCGAATTCGACCACCGGCAGGCCGTCTTCCTGCAGCTGCACGTACTTCGAACCGCCGGACGCGATGGGCAGGCCGCGCACCGTGATGTTGGAATTGCCGCCCGGGCCGGCCGAGCTTTCGGCGCGGATGCCGGGGATCAGGTGCAGCACCTCGGCTTCGGAGCGCGGCGCGAAGTCGGCGATCTGCTGCGCGTCGACGTCGGTGACGGAAATCGAACTGCGCATCTTGCTCTTGCCGCCGGAGACACCGGTGACCACCACCGTGTTCAGGCCCAGCGTGTCGCCCTGCTTTGCCGCCGGCGCGCTGGCCGGCGCCGCCGCTTCCTGTGCCTGCGCCATCGGGGCCGCCAGTGCCGCCACGGCGGAGGCGGCGAAAATGGATTGGACGGCAGCGCACAGCGCACGCTTGTTGTAGTGCTTCATGAGGTCTCCTTCGTTCTCTTATTCGGGTGTGAACGCCTGCGATGCTTCAGCGCTAAAACCATGGTAATCAAGACCTCAAGCAATTGCAATCGATTGTAATAAAACTTTTTTGGACACCCATTGCGGGGAAAATGTTTTCGTCGAGGCAAACGCCAGCTCTGCAATATATAGGGGCGGCCCCATGATAGCGACACCATCGTGCGGGAGGACGCGCCGCGGTTGCGACAAAATTACAACACTCTGCCGCAGGCGCGCGCCATCGCGGGAAACGATTGCAAACGTTTGCAATCGACGCTATCCTGATCGACATAAAAAGCGCGACACGCCAAGGAGACACCCGCATGCACGACACCCCGCCGGCCTTCCGCCCCGGCTACCATTTCACGCCCCGGCGCCACTGGATCAACGATCCGAACGGCTTGCTCTGGTTCGACGGCGAATACCACCTGTTCTACCAGTACAACCCGAACGGCGACGTCTGGGGCGACATCGGCTGGGGCCATGCCGTCAGCACCGACCTGCAGCACTGGGACGAGCTCCCCGTCGCGCTGCACGCGGACGAGCAGACGCTGATCTTTTCCGGCAGCGCCGTGGTCGACACGCACAACACGAGCGGCTTCGCCGGCCCCGGCGAGACGGCGCTCGTCGCGATCTACACGGCCGCCCGGCGCAACCCCGGCGGCCTGCAGAACCAGCACCTCGCGTACAGCACGGACCGTGGCCGCACGTGGACGAAGTACGCGCACAATCCGGTGCTCGACCTGGGCATGGCCGAATTCCGCGACCCGAAAGTCCAGTGGTACGCGCCGGGCGGATTCTGGCTGATGGCGGTGGTGCTGCCCGAGCTGCACCGCGTCGCGTTCTACGCGTCCGCCGACCTCAAGTCGTGGCACCACCTGAGCGACTTCGGTCCCGCCGGCGAAGTCAAGGGCATCTGGGAATGCCCGGACCTGTTCCCGGTAGAATGGGAAGGCGGCACGGCCTGGGTGCTGAAGGTCGACGTGTTCGACGGCCACGTGAGCGGCAGCACGGGCGGCCAGTACTTCGTCGGCCGGTTCGACGGCGAGCGCTTCACGCCGCGCCCCGGCCAGCCGGCGCGCTGGAGCGATTTTGGCGCGGATTTTTACGCGGCGCTGTCGTGGAACGGCCTGCCCGATCACGCGGCGGGCCCTGTCTGGATCGGATGGATGAACAATCACCGCTACGCGCAAACGACGCCCACGCGGCCGTGGCGCGGCGCGCTGTCGCAGCCGCGCCGGCTGGCGCTGCGCGAGGACGCGCGCGGCCTGCTGCTCGCGCAGGAACCGGTGCCGCAACTGGCCGCGCGCCGCGCGGATCACGTCCGCCACGCCGGCATGCGGCTCGACAACGGCGCGCACGCGTGGCCGCTCACGGACATGCAGTGCGACATCGACGCCCGCTTCGCCCTGCGCGACGCCCGTGAATTCGGCCTGCGGCTGGGCGACGCCGACGGCGACCACACGCTGGTCGGCTACGAGGCCGGCACCGTGTTCGTCGACCGCTCGCGTTCCGGCCTCATGACGGAGCACCCGGATTTCCCGGGCCGCCGCCGGGCCCCGGCCGGGCCGTCGTCCGAACTGCGCCTGCGCATCCTCGTCGACAACTGTTCGGTGGAGGTGTTCGTGAACGACGGCGCGGCCGTGCTCACGGAACTCGTCTTCCCCGCCACGCCCGCCGCCACGCTGGCGCTGTACGCCGCCGACGGCGGCGTCGACCTCCTGTCCCTCGATCTCTGGCAGCTCGCATGAACATCCCCTACGCCAAACCGCGCCTCACCCTGCGCCAGATCCTCGAAATGAACCTGGGCTTCTTCGGCCTGCAATTCAGCTTCGGCCTCCAGCAAAGCAACGTCAGCGCCATCTACAGCTACCTCGGCGCCGACGAAGCCAGCATGCCGCTGCTGTGGCTCGCCGGACCGATCACGGGCCTGCTCGTGCAGCCGCTGATCGGCGCCATGAGCGACCGCACGCATTCGCGCCTGGGCCGGCGCACGCCCTACTTCCTCATCGGCGCGATCATCTGCAGCCTGGGCCTGCTGTTGATGCCGTACAGCCCCACGCTGTGGGCCGCCGCGGCGCTGCTGTGGATGCTCGACGCCGGCAACAACATCACGATGGAGCCGTACCGCGCCTACGTCAGCGACCGCCTCGACAGCCGCCAGCACTCGCTCGGCTTCCTCACGCAGAGCGCGTTCACGGGCCTCGCGCAGATGCTGTCCTATCTCACGCCGTCGATCATGGTCTACTTCGGGATGAGCCAGTACGCGGTCGACGGCAACCACATCCCGGTCATCACGCGCATCACGTTCCTGATCGGCGCCGTGTTGTCGCTGACGACGATCGCCTGGTCGATCCTGCGCGTGCCGGAACTGCCGCTGACGACGGAACAGCGCGCGGCGCTCGACGCCAAGCCGATGTCGCTGCGCGCCAGCCTGCGCGAGGTGTGGGACGCCATCATCGAGATGCCGCGGGCGATGCGCCAGCTCGCGCTGATGAAGCTCCTGCAGTGGTACGGCATGGCCTGCTACTGGCAATTCCTCACGCTGATGATCGGCCGCACCCTGTTCCACACGGCGAACCCGAACTCGGACGGCTTCCGCGACGCGGTCCTCGTCAACGGCCAGATCGGCGGCTTCTCGAACACGATCGCCTTCCTCAGCGCGTTCGCCATGATCCCGCTGACCCGGCGTTTCGGCCCGAAGATCGTGCACTGCATCTGCCTGTGCGCGGCCGGCGCGGCGATGCTGGCGCTGCCCGCCATCACGACGAAGGCCATGCTGTTCCTGCCGATGATCGGCGTGGGACTGGGCTGGGGCAGCATCATGGGCAACCCGTACGTGATGCTGGCCGGCTCGATTCCGCCGGAGCGCACCGGCGTCTACATGGGGATCTTCAATATGTTCATCGTGATCCCGATGCTGATCCAGGGCGTGACGCTGCCCTTCATCTACCACGGCTGGCTGAACGGCGATCCGGGCCACGTCGTGGCGCTGGCCGGCGTGATGCTGCTCGGCGCGGCCGTGGCGACGCTGTTCGTGGGCGTGCCGGCCAAGGCGCCGGCATCGGGCGCCCGCGCGCTGGCCGGCGACGAAGTGTCCTGACGGACGTTCAGCCGGCGGCGCTGCTGCCGCGCACGATCAGGCGCGTCGCCAGCAGGCGCGGCGCCGCCGCCTCGCCCGCGATCTGCGCCAGGAGCGATTCCACCATCGCCGAACCGGCATCCTCGATGCTCTGGTGGACCGTCGTCAGCGGCGGGTGGAAGTACGAGGCGAGCGCGATGTCGTCGAAGCCGACCACCGGCACGTCGCCCGGCACGTCGCGGCCGCATTCGCGCAAGGTGTTAATGACCGTCATGGCCAGCAGGTCGCTGACGACGAAGATCGCATCGAAGTCGAGGCCCGCGCCGACCATCTGCTGGACGGCGCGCCGGCAATCCTCGGCGTTGAACGGCACCGCCACCTGCAGCGCCGGGTCGAACGCGATGCCGGCCCGCGCCAGGGCCGCGCGGTAGCCGTCGCAGCGTTGCGCCACTTCCGGGAACTTGACGTCGCCGAGGAACGCGATGCGGCGCCGGCCCAGCGACACCAGGTGGCTGACGGCCACGTCGCCGCCGTGCACGTTGTCGCTGCCGACCGTGCAATACAGCTGCTGCTCCATCTTCGCGCCCCACACGACGAGCGGCACGCGCCGCGCCGCCAGCTGGTTCAGCTGGTCGTGATGGCGCCACTGGCCGATCAGGATGATGCCCAGCGCCAGCCCGGTCTCGTAGTAATGCGCCGCCGCGTCCAGGTGCTGCGAGCTCACGCGCGCGACGAGCATGTCGAATCCGCGGTCGGTCAGCGCGTCGGCCAGCGTGCCGAGCATGCTGAGGAAGAACGGGTCCGACAGGTGCTGGCGGCTTTCCTCGTCATACGGAATCACGACCGCGATCGTGCGGATATTCCCCTGCCTCAGGTTCTTCGCGCCGACGTTGATCGTGTAGTTGAGCGAGCGTGCCAGTTCGAGGATGCGTTCGCGGGTCTCCTCGTTGACCAGCGGACTGCCGTTGAGCGCGCGCGACACGGTGGACGTCGCGACGCCGGCCAGCCGCGCCACGTCTGCCATTTGCAGGCGGCGCTGCGAAGCGTTCGACGGGGTCGATGCCGGCGCGTTGGCGGACTCGGGACGGGCGTCTTTTTTTGGCATGGCTCTTTCAGGGAAAACGGCCGCCGGTTGGCGGCGGCCGGGTTGAAAGATTGTACCATCGGCACGGGCCTATTTCGTCGCTTCCACGTTCGTCGCGACGGGTTGGTCGGGCTTGAATCTGCGCGCCAGCTCCGACGTCGACATCACGTCGGCCGCGCCGGCGGCGGCCTTCTCCACCTCGACGCCCAGCACATAGGTCGGACCGAACATATTGGTGCGGAAGACCACCATCTTCTTGTCGGGCGTGAAGCGGATGTTCGGCTCCAGGTGATAGTCGTGGTGCGCCATGTTCACCAGCCGTTCCGGCTTGAACACGCCCGGCTGCCAGAAGTCCTTGCCGTTCATGGCGCCCTTTCCGAGGACCGACTGCGGCCGCAGCAGCACGATCCACTCGCCGTCCGGCGCATGCGCCACCTGGCCCGGATCGCCGCCGTCGCCCGCGAACAGGCTGCCGTCGCTGGACACGTTGAAATGGATCGACCAGTCGTTGCGCTCGAGATGATAGGCGGTGCGCTGGCCGGTCGCGAGGTTGTAGCCGGCCACATAGAAGCTCGCGCCTTTCGGATACTGCCAGTCGTACCAGACCGTCTTGCCGTCCTGTCCCCAGAACTCGTGCCCCGCGATTTCCATGGCCATCGTCCGGTGATGGATCAGCGTGTTCGCCGAGCCGTCCGTGCGGATCGTCCAGATGCGGTCGACCTTTTGCCACGGCCCTTCGTGGCAATACATCAGCAGCGTCGGATCGGTCGGCGAGAACAGCAGGTGATTGATCCAGTCGGTCGACCGCAGCAGCGTGGTCTCCTTGCCGCTCTTGAGGTCGAGCGCGAACAGCACCAGCGGGATGCGCGCGGCCAGGCGCCGCTCCATCATCTCGCCCTTGTTGCGGGGCTGGTTGAGCGGGCCGCCCGGCGCGTCCTGGCGCGCCCGCGCCGCACGCTGCGGCTCGTAGGTGCCGGCCGCCAGCGTCTCGTCGGCGTTGATGCTGTCGATCTTGTAGCCGGCCGGGACGTCGACCAGCTTATGCCGCGCGCCGGTATCGAAATCGACGCGGTTGATCGAGGTGACCTTCGTCGCCGGGTCGTCGCTCAGGTAGAACACCGAGTTGGTCTTGCGTCCCACCGCGATCGTGCGCGCCGCCATGCGGTCGCCGCCGTTCGGCACCAGCAGCGTCGTCTTGCGCGTCCCCAGGTCCAGGCCGTGGATGCCGTCGGGGGCGTTGTACACCATCCACCTGCCGTCCGGGCTGATCGCGGTGTAATTGAAATAGAGCGAAGCCGAATCCGGTTCCGGCGTCAGGCGCCAGACGCGGTGTCCCGTGTCCTTGTCGACCCAGGTGGATGGGATCGAAGCGGCGCACGCCTGACTTCCGATACCGGCAACGGCCAGAAACACCAACGCGCGCAACGTGCGGGACCTGAACATAAATACTCCATGCGATGTCGTCAAAAAAGAAAACTGCCGACACCGATTATGGAGCGCCTCGCCCCATCGAAGTACTCAGAAACGTGATTGCGATGGCGTGTATGGACGCCATCCGGGATCGCGCCTCACCGCGTGCCACCCGACACGACGACGCGCAGCGGCGCCGCCAGCCGGGCCGCTTCGGCCTTCACCTTGCGCTGCCAGTCGTCCCGGTCGTGCACGTCGTCCGACCAGCCGGCCGCCGCGCCCAGGTAATAGCGCAGCGGCTGGCCGGACTTCGCTTGCGCGTAGACGAGCGCATTCTGCGCATCCTCGGCATAGGCTTGCGCGCCCGCCGCCGGCAGGATAATCGCCACGCCGAAGTCGCCGTTGCTGCGCTGCGTGACCCACTGCGCCAGCGCATGCGCGGCCGGCAGGCGTTCCGTCTTCACGACCGGATGCTGCTCGTCGTAGGCCGGGGTCTTGTTCAAGCCGACGGCGACCTGCAGTCGCGCCGGGCCGGCGAACGAGAACGTGCTGTCCACCGTGTCGAATGCGTGGCCGGCATCCACCGTGAAGCGCTTCACTTCCGACACCTGCACGCCGTTCGCATCCCACGGCGCATACGTCAATTCGAAGATCGCCCGGATCGGGCCGTTGGCGATGACCTTCCAGCCGACGTAGTTGCGGCTGACGTACAGGCGCTTGCCGTCCCAGATGCCGGTCCCGCCGGCGCCGCGCGTCGTGCCGACGCCGTACATGTCGAGGCCTTCGCCTTCGTCCTTGTGGTAATGGTTGTGGCCCTTGTTGTACCAGCGGTCGACGATCGGATAGCTCACGCGCTTGAACCAGATATCGAGGCCGCTCGTCACCAGCACTTCCTTGTCGCTGCCCGGCGCCGCGGGCGCGGCCAGGGCCTGGCCGTAAGTGCGGTGGGCGATCTTGTCGTTCTCCCACGCGAAGTCGTCCAGGCGCTCGGGCACGTAGCGGGCGAACGCGCGCGTCTCGAACGGTCGACTGAGCGCGGCGGACTTCTCGACGGTGAAGCGGGCATGGTGCTCGCCCGCGGCGAAGTCGTGCTGGAAGATCAGCTCACCGTAGGCGACGCCCTTGTTGTCCGGGTCCTTGGCCTCGGGATTCACGTTCGTCACCTGGTAAGGCAGCACATGTCCCGCCGCGTCCTTGACGACGATGTGCTGCAGCAGCGCGCCGGGCAAGGCCTTGTTCACGTCGGCCCACGGGACGGCGATGGTCTCGGCGGGACGGGCCGCGTCCAGGTCGTGCGCGACGTCGACGACGAGGCGGTCGGCGCCGTGCGCCAGGCAGTGGCCGGCGGCGAGCGCGCCGGCAAACAACAGGTATTGGAGTTTCATCGGGGTCTCATGGGCAGGTGTGCGGTTACGTTACCACATGCCATACGTTGTCTCAACGTCCGGCAACAGCGTAAACACTCATCAACTTGAGCGCTCCCTGCCGGGGTTCGCGGAAGGCGGCGGCGCTGCGTGACGAAAGACGCGGGAAGATCGGCGGCTTCCCATTCGCCGCACCGGCGCCCCTTGACGCCTGATGAACCCACGATGACCGATTTTTCTGTTATTTGGCGCATATCGACGCTGCCGGCGCCTGCCCTCCCCACGCTGCGCAGCACATCGTATTGGTCATGCCACTTCCGATAGCGGCAGTGACGAAGCGACTACGTTCTCTCAACCGGTCCGGCCACTTTCTCCTTTTTCTTTATTTCGGGGAAATGATCCGCCCGCCCGGAGGATAGCTGCGTGAATACGAACGCAGTAATATCGCGCCGCTGAGACAACGTTGTCTCGCATGAAGACCACCGATATTCACCCGGTTTGAAGCGCAATACTTTGATAAGGCGATAAAAGATGGAGACACTGAAAAAGATGAGCCGCGCGCGGCGACTCGGCTGCATGGTCGTACCCGCCATGTGCGTGCCGGCGTTCGCGCATGCGCAGGACACCAACGGCGACGCGGCCGTGGCCGCCGCCAGCCAGGTGGTGGTGACCGGCTACAAGAAGAGCTATACCGACGCCCTCATCATGAAGCGCCAGAATATCGGCGTGTCGGACAGCATTTCGGCCGAAGGCGACCGCTTCCCCGACCTCAACGTGGGCGAGGCCCTGCAGCGCATTCCCGGCATCCAGGTCAATCGCGAAGAGGACGGCCGCAGCGCCTCCGTCAACCTGCGCGGCCTGCCCAGCGCCTTCGCCAAGGTCACGATGAACGGCATGGACTTCGCCGCGCCCGTGCTGGGCGGCGCCACGCCGATGGGCGCCTTCGATTCCGACATCTTCAGCGCGTTCACGGTCATCAAATCGGTCTCCGCGGCGGAACAGAGCGGCGGAATCGCGGGGAATATCGACATGGTCATCGCACCCGCGCTCTCGCGCAAGGAAGGCGCGTCCGTCAAGGTCACGGCGGAGCACGACACGCTCGGCAACTACACGTCGCCCAAGCTGTCGCTGAACGTCGCGAAAAAATACCTGGACGGCAGGCTGGGCGTGTTCGCCATCCTGTCGCGCAAGAAGGAACAGTTCCGCCGCGACTCGCTGTACATCAACCAGTTCACCCAGCTCAGCCCCGCCACGACGCCGGACTTCCTGAACCGCTACAAGGATTACTACGCGGCGAGCTGCACGGGCCAGGCATCGCCGTGCGTCGCCGCGCCCGGCGGCACGGGTGCCCTCTCCAATGCCGGCGTCACGGCGCCCACCGACATCCGCCAGGCGGCGCAGGTCAACGACGGCACGCTGACGTCGGGCGCGTTCGGCGCCGAATTCAAGGTGTCGCCGCACGTCAAGGTGGGCGGCAACTACTTCTTCACGGACCGCGAGATGAAGGGCACCGCGCTCGACATCCTCGACATCGACTACCGCGACGCCAACACCATCCTCGATCCGACGTCGGCGCCGGTCAAGCTGTCCGACGGGCGCTATTACACGATGGACTACAAGTTCACGAACCCGCGCGTGTACGGCTCGATGCGCAAGCAGCCGTTCCAGCAAAAGGCGGACGGCTTGAACCTGAAGGGATCGTTCACCAGCGACGACTGGCGCATCGAGGCGGGCGGCGTGCTGTCCAAGGCCACCAACTACGGCTACCAGGGCCAGCTCGACGTGCGCAACACCGCCAAGGCGCCGCGCGCCGGCGGCACGGGCAACGGGATCACCGGCCAGGTCGGCCTGTCGGGTGGACTCGACAACTTCACGATGGGCTTCAACCAGAGCGCGCCGGCACTGGGCACCGCGCAGCTGACGGGGCCCTGGACCTGGGGCGGCACCGGCAACACCCCGACCGTCACCAATGCCGCCGGCGACGTGTTCATCGTGGCCGGCTCGGACAACTACGCCGACAACCGCGTCAAGGCATTGCGCCTGGACGCCGAGCGCTTCCTCGACCTGCCGTGGCTCGAATCGGTCCAGGGCGGCGCCCAGTACAACAAGAACACGTACGATTCGCGCGCCTACCGCTCCAGCGCCGCGGGCATCGACTACAGCAAGATCAGCACGAACTTCGTCGCCCCGAGCGCGTTCGCGCACGACTTCTTCGGCGGGAACGCCGGCAACTACCTGGCCAACTGGCAGACCGTGAACTACGACCTGGTCAGCTCGACCTTGCAGCCCACCATCGCCGCCAACCTGCTGCGCACGGCCAGCGGCTGGGTCAACGATCCGGCCGACGGCGGCTTCACCAGCAACAACTTCAGCGTGGACGACGACATCAAGGCGCTCTACCTGATGGGCAAGCTGGACGGCAAGATCGGCGGCATCCGCGTGCGCGGCCACATCGGCGTGCGGCGCGAGGAAACGAAGCAGACCGTCGTCTCGATGGACCGCACCGGCACCGGCGCCACCGCCACGTTCCACACCAATACCAGGGAGACGAGCTACAAGAACAACCTGCCCTCGATGCTGCTGGCGGCCGACCTGACCAGCAAGCTGGTACTCCGCTACGGCAACTACAAGACGTTCATCCGGCCGAACCCGCGCGACATCTCGCCGATCTCGACGACCGTCGTGGAAGATACGGTGAACGGCGGCTTCACGGTCAGCCTGGGGCGCGTGAACATCACGCCGTACACGTCCGATTCGCAGGACCTGTCGCTCGAATACTATAACCGCCCGAATGGCCTGATCGGCCTGGCCGTGTACCGCAAGAAGATCCACGGCATGATCGTCGGCGAGAACCGCGACGCGCTGCTGTGCCCATCCGACGGCTACAACCTGGGCCTCGGCACCTGGAGCGTATCGGGCGACCGCTGCGTCAGCGACATCGCGGCACCCGCCGGCAAGGGCCTGAACGGCAAGTACACGATCGACGTCAACGGCGCCGTCAACTCGCCCAACGACCTGATCGCCGAGGGCGCAGAACTGACCGTCCAGCAGACCTTCGACTTCCTGCCGGCGCCGTTCAACGGCATGGGCGGCGTCTTCAACTATTCGTACACCCGCACCAAGGGCAAGTCGCCGGACGGCTCGCCGGCCTTCCTGAACAACGTCTCGCCCCGTTCGGCCAACCTGATCCTGTACTACGAGACGCCGGTGTGGGGCGTGCGCGGCGTCTACAACTACCGCGACGACTACAACCTGCCCAGCGGCGGCACGTTCAGCGGCGCGGCGCGCTCGGTCAAGGCGCGCGGCCAGTTCGACCTGTCGGCCTCGTACAAGCTGACGGACAAGCTGTCGCTGGCCGTGGACGGTTTCAACCTGACCGACACGTTCCGCCAGGAGTACGAAGGCACGATGGCCAAGCTGCGCCGCGCCGACTACGACGGCCGCACGTTCCAGGCCTCGCTGCGCTACACGTTCTTCTGAACGACATGCCGAGGATCGCGATCGCCGGCCTGGATCGGCACGATGCCGCCGTCGCGCCGACCGGCCCGCGGGCCGCCGGCGCGGCCCTGCTGGCGCGGTTCGCCGGCACGTCCGTCGCGGCGGCGTCCGCCGGGGCCGCGGGGCCGGCCGATTTCGCCCGCCGCGTCGCGCCCGGACTGCGGCGCGGCGCCGTCGACGGCGTCATCCTGTGCGTCGAATCGACCGCGCATCCCCATCAGGTGCGCGCCGCCCTGCGCCTGGTCGACAAGCCCGCGCTGCTGCTGTCGCTCCCGGCGGACGGCGCGGAACCGGACGACGACGCGGCCGCCGGCGGCGCCGCCACCGCGCGGCGCGCCCGCACGTCGGTCGCGGAACTGGCCTTCACGCTGCGCGCGGAACGCGTGAACGTCGACGTCGTTGCCGGCCGCGGCGACTGCGCGGCCACGCTGGCGCGCATCCTGCAGTGGACCGATACGCTGGCCGCCAGCAAGCGCCTGGCCGGTACGGACATCGGCATCCTGTCTCTGGCGGCCGAGGGGATGCCGCGCGCGGCGGCCGGGCTGCCCGTGCTGTCGAGCGCCCTGGGCCTGCGCTTCGTCGCGCTGGACAGCGCGGACCTCGCGCGGCGCCGCGACGCGGTCTCGCGCTTCCGCCTGCGCCGCAAGCTGGCCGACTTCGACGGCGCGGTCGACATCGGCTGCGCATCCGCCGCCATCGAAGCCGTCCTGCGCACCGCCTGCGCGCTCGACGACATGGTCTGGGCCACCCGCTGCGGCGCCATCGTCCACTGTCCCGGCACGCGCACCGGCGCCCAGGACGCGCTGATCGAACGGACGCTCGCCGCCGGCGCCGCGCTGCTGAACGGGCGCGGGCTGCCGGTCGCCGGACGGGGCGGCGTGAACGCGGTCGCGGCACGCTGCGTGCTGGAAGCACTGGGCGCGCCGGCCGCCTGCGCGGAACCCGTCGGCACGCCCATCCCGTCCGCGACCACGGCGTGGGCCATGGACGTCCCGCACCGGCACCTGGCCGGCACGCACCGCGCCCGGCTCGACGACGACCTGCGGGTGACGCAGGCGCTCGCCGCCGGCCCGGTCACGGCGCTGGCGCTGGTCGAGCCGGCGCCCGGCATGCTCGTCCTGCGGTTCGCCGAAGGCGTGATCGTCGACAGGCCGGACGGCCGCTGCGACGTCGCCCTGGATGCCCCGCCCGACGGCTTCACCGGCGCGCGCTGCGCGCTCGGGCGCGGGCACGCCGGCCTCGCCATCGAGCGGCTGGCGCGCTATCTGAACCTGGACGCGCTGCGGGCCGGCCGAGGTCTATCTGACTAACGAAAGGACTGCGGCATAAATTTTTACGTCGTTCCCGCGAAGGCGGGAATCCAAGTTTGAGAGGCCACTCGCCCCTACAATGCAGTCTAACCCCGACAAACCATCCACGACACCATGCACACTCCCGCTCCAACCCGTTATGCGCGACTTCTCGTCGCCGCCGTGTCCACGCTCGCCTTCGCCGGCTGCGCCCAGTTGCCGACCGCACCGGTCCGATTCAGCGACGTCGGGCCGGCGTGGGCCGAGAACTCGGTGAATACGGTCGTATTCCGCAAGAACTCGCTGGTCACGGCCGGCGACACGCAATACGTCGCGTTCTACGACAGCGACCGCTACGTCGTGCTGGGCCGGCGCAAGCTGGGCACCCGCGACTGGACGCTGCACCGCACCCGGTACCAGGGCAATGCCGCCGATGCGCACAACACGATCAGCATCATGGTGGACGGCGCCGGCTATCTGCACGTCGCCTGGGACCACCACAACAACCGGCTGCGCTATGCGAAGAGCGTCCGTCCCGGCGCCCTGGAACTGGGCGACAAGCAGCCGATGACGGGACAGGACGAGGACGCCGTCACGTATCCGGAATTCCACCGCATGCCGGACGGGAACCTGCTGTTCCTGTTCCGCAACGGCGCGTCCGGCGAAGGCAATCTCGTGGTGAACCGCTACGACGTCCGGACGGGCACCTGGCACCGCCTGTTCAGCAACCTGATCAGCGGAGAGGGCGAGCGCAGCGCGTACTGGCAGGCGTTCGTCGACGGGCACGGCACGATCCACTTGTCGTGGGTCTGGCGCGAATCGCCCGATGTGAGCAGCAACCACGACCTCGCCTATGCCCGTTCGCGCGACGGCGGCATGACCTGGGAAAAATCGGACGGCACGCGCTACGCGTTGCCGATCACCGCCGCGACCGCGGAATACGCCGCGCGCATCCCGACCGGCAGCGAATTGATCAACCAGACCTCGATGGCGGCCGACCGCGACGGCCGGCCCTACATCGCCACGTACTGGCGGGACCGCGACAGCCAGGTGCCCCAGTACCGGATCGTGCGGCGCACGGCGGCCGGCTGGCAGGTGACGACACTCGGCTTCCGGCACACGCCGTTCAGCCTCGCCGGCGGCGGCACCAAGGCGATTCCGATCGCGCGGCCCCAGATCATGATCGACGGCACCCGGCCGCGGCCCGCCGGCGTGCTCGTGTTCCGCGACGCGGAGCGCGGGAACAAGGTGTCGGTCGTCACGATCACCGACTTCGACCGCCCCAGCTGGTCGATCCGCGACCTGGACGATGCGTCCGTCGGTGCCTGGGAACCGACGTTCGACACCGAGCTGTGGCGCGAAAAGGCGGAGCTCGACCTGTTCGTGCAGGACACGTCCCAGGTCGACGGCGAAGGCCAGGCGGTGCGCCCGCCCAGCCTCGTCCGCGTGCTGGAGTGGAAACCGTCGTTCTGAAGCGCGGGACCGGCGGCCGCGCCCGGCGGGCGTTGACGAACCCGAGGGGAGATCAGCGACGCCGGCTATCTCCGCCTGCCGGCACCGTCACCGGCCGCGGCCCCGGCGGTGGAGTCGCGCACGACCAGCGCGTACGGCATCAGCCGGTGCCGCGGCACGCAGGCCTGGCCCCGGCGCTGCGAGCGGATGTGCTCGATCAGCAGCGCGACGGCGCCGCGCGCCATGTCCGTGATCGGCTGGCGGATGGTGGTCAGCTCCGGCCACACGGCGGTGGCGACCGGCGTATCGTCGAAGCCGCAGACGGCGACGTCGTCCGGGACACGCAGGTGCATGCCGTGCGCGACGGCGACGACGGCCGCCGCCATGTCGTCGTTGCTGGCGAAGATGGCGGTGGGACGGGTCGGGTGCGACAACAGCTCGCGCGCCGCCAGCAACCCGGAGCGGTAGGTGAACATGCCCTGGGCGATGCGTTCGGCCCGGACCGCGTGGCCGGCCTCGCGCATGGTATCGATGAAGGCCTGGTAACGCAGCTGGGCCGGCGTGTGCTCGGGATCGCCCTTGACGAAGCCGATGTCCACGTGACCCAGCGACAGCAGGTAATTCGTCAACGTCTTCGCGCCTTCGTAGTCGTCGATGCGCACGGCCGACATCCGCGGCGACGGCCGGGCCGTCGCCACCGCCAGCGTGGGCACGCCCAGCGCGGACAGCTGCCGCATCGCCGCCTTCGAGTCGCACAGGGGCGGCGGCACGAGGATGCCGTCGGCGCCGTTCGCGATCAGGCGGTCGATGGCGACGCGCTGGCCGCGCAGGTCGCCGCAGTTCTCCAGGATCAGGTGGGCGCCGCTGCGTCCGCATTCGCCCAGCGCGCCGACGAGGAAGGCGCTGAGGAATGCCTCGCTGGGGTTGCTGTACAGGAGGCCCACGCGGACCGTGCCGATGCGCGCGGCGCGCGCCGCGACGTTGACCCGATATTGCAGCTCCTCGATCGCGCGCATGACTTTTTCGCGGTTCGCGGCGCTGACGGTGGGCGCGCCGTTGATGACGCGCGAGACCGTCATGGCCGACACCCCGGCCCGCTGCGCGACGTCCCATACCGTCGCGCGTGCGTCAGGCGCCGTCGTCACGATGCCCCCTGTGCGGAGCGCTGCCCGGGATGCGCGTCGCCGGGGCCGTCGCACGGCAGCTTGTCCAGGTCGTCCAGCGTCCAGCTGTCGCGCCAGCGCACGACGGGCCGGTCGCCCTCCCATTCCACGGGCAGCCACACGTAGCGGCCATCGATGGCATCCTTCGGCCGCCAGACGTCGAACATCAGGATATGCCGCGTGCAGCCGTTGCGCTGCAGGGTCAGCGCATAGGTCGACTGGCCGCCGAACGTGGTGTTCTGCTGCGCCGGCGTGCCGCGCACGGGATTGCCGAGCGCCCGCCACGGGCCGAAGACATTGTCCGCCACGTACGACCTGGCCGCGTTCGGCTTCCAGCCGGACAGGCCCGACGTCACGAGGTAGTACCTGCCGCCATGCTTGAACATGGCCGGCGCTTCGTCGTCGCCGCCGGACACCACGCGCGCATACTGCCCGCCGCTGCGCAGGTAGTCCCCGCTCAGGCGCGACACGTGCATCGTATGGTTTTCCTCGGACGCGTAGATGTCGTAGGCCGTGCCGTCGTCGTCCACGAATAGCGTCATGTCGCGCGCCATCTGGCCGCCGACGTGGTCGCGCGCGAGGAAGGACGCCGCGGGATCCTCGTCAGCCGGTGCCACGTCCACCGGCCAGGCGCCGGCGTCCGGGCGGAACGAACCCTGGTAGACATACGGTCCGGCCGCGCGGTCGGCCACGGCGACGCCCGCGCGCGCCGCATCGTAGCGCCGGCCCTTGAGTTCGAGGTGGAACCACATCACGAACTTGCCCGTCTTCGCGTTGTGGACCACCTTCGGCCGTTCGATGACCGCGCCCCTGACGATGTCGCTGGCCGGATCGTCGCTGACGGCCAGCGCGATGCCTTCGTCATGCCAGTCGGTCAGGTTGCGCGAACTGTACACGTGCACGCCGACCTGGGCGCGGTTGCCGGCCTCGCCCGCGACCTTGTGCTCGCCGAACCAGTAATACACGCCGCGGTCTTCGAGAATGCCGCCGCCGTGCGCATTGATGTGCACGCCCTCGTCGTCGGGCCAGAGGTCGCCCGGCCGGAACGCATCGGCCGCCCGCGCCTGGACCGCCATGCTCAGGATGGCAGATGCCAGGAAGATCACCGTCTTGCTCGTCATGTCACTTCTCCATCGATGTGCAGCGGGCGCCGATCGGGCCAGCTGCCGCCGCGAACTCAGAACTTGTAGCGCAGGCCCACGCTGATGGTACGGCCGTTGTCGAAGTACTGTGCCAGCAGGTTGGGTTCGAAGTTCGGCGATTCGCCGACGTAGCGGTTCGGCGCCTTGTCGGTGAGGTTCGAGCCGTTCAGGGTCAGCGTCAGGTGATCGTCGATCGCGTAGTTCAGCGACGCGTCGAGCAGGCCATAGGCGCCGACATAGCCGCTGCCCAACGGATTCACCGCATTCACGGCACCGAGCAGCTGGGACGAACGCCACGTGTACACGAGGCGGCCGGACAGCTTGCTGTCTTCATACAGCGCCGAGATGCTGTAGCTGTTCTTGGACGCCAGCGGCTGTGCCGACGTGATCCAGACCGGTGCCACGGCGGTACCGTAGTTGACCGGGTTGGACGTCTTGACGTAGGTGTAGTTGCCCGCCACGCCGAAGTTCTTCCACCAGTTGTCGCCGCCGAAGAACCACTGGCCGGACAACTCCGCGCCGCGCGCATACCCGGGCGCCGCATTCACCTGCTGCGAGGTCATGTACTGGCCGTTCGGGCAGTTGTTCGCGGTGCCGCCGTAGAGGGGCGCGAACGGCACCGTCATGCACTGCGCGACCGAACTGAAGAAGCCCTTGATCTGCTTGTCGAACACGGCGGCCGACACATAGTTCGTCGCGCTGAAATAGCGCTCCAGCGAAAAGTCGTAGCTGGTGGCCGTTTGCGGGCGCAGGTCGGGATTGCCCATGTTCGCGGTGCCGAGGCCCGTATCGATGGTGATGGACGGGTTCAGCGAACCCAGGTCGGGACGGGTCATGCCGCGGCCGAAACCGAAGCGGGCCAGGAAGTCCTTCTGGATGTCGTAGGTCGCGTTCAATGTCGGCAGGACGTTGTTATAGGTCGTCGTGCGCGCGTAGTCGACCAGCGTGCCCGGCTGCGTCAGGCTGAGGTTGCGGGCCTGGGCCGTCGACCTGGTGCGGACCACGCGCACGCCCACATTGCCTTTCAGCCGGTCGTCGAGCGCCGAGAAATCGCCGACCAAGTAGCCGGCCAGCGTGCTCTCCTTCATCAGGCGGCGTGCGGAGCCGTTTTCCGGGAAGTTGTTCTCGTCCGGGATGCCGGCGTTCGGGAACTGGGCGCTGACCTGGTTGCCCAGCAGGCGGTCCGGGTTCCAGACGACATACCCGCCCGCATAGCCGGCCAAGCCGCGCATGTAGTTGGTCGGCGCGGTCTGCAGCATGTCCGTCTTCGACGACGCCGGGATGGCATTCGAGCGGTCGGCGGCCAGCGGCTTGCCGTCCGTCGTCAGGTTCATCGATCCGAAGCCCCGGTTCGTGTACAGGCTTTGCTGGGTGGCGTAGCGGGTGCCGAACTTGATCTTGTCGAAGAAGCCCGACTCCAGCGAGTAGGCGCCGTTCAGCGCCGTCGCATTGCCCTTGTCGTCCCAGTGCTGCCAGCCGAGCGGAAAGCCGCTGAACACGAAATTGGCCGGGTCGGACAGGCTCGGCCCGCCGTACGTCATCTGGTGCGGCTCGCCGTCCGCGTAACGCGTCACGTCCCACGCCGTGCCGGCGGCGCCGGCCATTTCGACGCGGCGGTTATCCTGCCGCCGGTCCGACTTGATGTACGAGAAATCGGCCTTCAGCGCCAGCGCATTCGTCGGATTCCATTCCGCGCCGCCGGCACCGATCCACGTCGAGTACGGGCTGTGCTCGTCGCCGCCCCATGGACGGATCCCGGAATCCATCCAGGTGCCGCCCAGCAGCCGGCTGGACGACAGGACGTCGTCGCTGCCGCCGTTGAAATTGCGGTTGACCATGCTTTCGGTGACCGGGAACGGCGCCGTCTTGAGGTTGCGGACGTTGTTGCCGGTATCGGCCCAGATGAAGCGATAGTTCTGGTGGTACAAGTAATAGGTGTAGTTGCTCTCGACGTAGAAACGCAGGCTGTTATCCACGCGGTAGTCGGCCGCGAGGTTCATGCCCTTGCGCTCGCGCATGATCGTTTCCTGGAACAGATTCGCGTTGACGGCGGTCGTGGAAATGATGTTGGCAGCCTGGGCCGCCGTCAAACCGGTCGTATCCGGCATGTTGGCGCCGACCGTGGCCGACGTCGGACGCAGCGGCACGCTCGCCAGATAGCTGACGTCGTTGCGGCCGACGTATTTCGCCATCGGCTTGCCCGGGTCGTTGCCCGTGTTGGCCGCCGCCAGCTGCGCATACTCGGGGGTGTCGGCCCCCACCACGCGGCGGAAGTCCGGCCCGCGGTTGGCCGGGTTGCTGTCGGAGCGGCCCGTGCTCTTCTGGAACGCGAACGCGGCCATGACCCCGATGCGCGAGCCGCCGCCGAGGTTGATCCGGTTGGCGACCAGGCCGAACACTTCCGGGTCGGCCTTCTTGGCCAGGTCGTTGTAGCGGGCATTGGTGGTCAGCGTGGCGGTCAGGCCCTTGAAATCGCTCGGGTTGCGCGTACGGATGTTCACCAGGCCGCCGATGCCGCCTTCGATGTGTTCGGCGGACGGATTCTTGTAGACGTCCACGCCGGCGATCATGCCGGGGATCGCGTCCTCGAGGTTGAACTCGCGCGAGCCGGCCGTGAAATAGGCGCGGTTGTTGACCTGCGACGCCGTCTGGCCGGAAAGGCCGCGGATGGTCAGGCCGGACCCGTTGCCGGAGGGCGACGCGCCTTCGCCGCCGTAGCGGTAGCCCTGCACGCCCGGGATGCGGGTGAGCGTCTCTTCCACGTTGGGATCCGGCAGCTTGCCGATGTCTTCCGCCGAGATCGAGTCCACGACTTCCATCGAGTCGCGCTTGATCGCCAGCGACGACTGCGCGCTCGCGCGGATGCCCGTGACGACGACGGTGTTCTCCGCCGGCGCCTGCTGCGCCAGCGCCTGCGTCGCGAAAGCCTGGGCCAGTGCCATGGCGACGATCGACATGCGCGGTCCGATGCTGTGTTTCTGATTCATCTTCTGCTCCTCCAAGTAATACGAGTGGTCTCGTTATATGTTTGATTCGTTGATCCGCAGCGTGCGTGGGTGCCTTCCGCCGTTTTAGATATCGATAACAAATCGGATCGATTATAGGTCGGACCCTGATAGTAAAAACAACCATTCCCGTTTATCATTTTTCGCTGCGACGCATGGACGGCACGCCCGCGGCCAGCGGCGCGGCGGCCGGTTCCGGCCGTACTTGCCGGCTCGCGCCCGCTTTGTCGGGCCCCCGGCACGGCTCTCCCGGCCGCCGCGGGCGACCGTTCATGCCTGTGGCCCGGGCCGCGGACGAGGCGCCGACGAGTCATTTTTGTTATCGTTAACCATTGTAAACCCGGACCACGGGCGCCGAAGCGGCACCAGCGTGTCGGTACGACGCCGACCGCACGGCCGGCGCCCGCAACCGTGAACTCTTACGACAACGCGCCGCTGCAACGCGCCGGTTCACGGGACATGTCGACTATTTTTTCAAAACCCTGAATCCACCCGCCTCCCTGCTTCGTATAAGGAATGCATTCGTGCTCAATCATCAACCTTGACCAAGCAAGAGAGGGGGAATCATGTTGCAAAAGAAGACATCGAAAACCGCCGGCGGCGGCGCGCTGCGCGTATGGGTGGCGGCCATCTGTGCCGGCGCCGCGATCCAGGTGCCGGCGCAGGCGTCCAGCCACAGGGAAGCACCGTTCATCACGAAGCAGCCGAAAGTCGACGCCACCGACTTCTACATGTTCCGCAGTTACGAGCCGGGCCGCGAAGGCTTCGTGACGCTGATCGCGAACTATGTGCCGCTGCAAGATCCGCAGGCCGGCCCGAACTACTTCATGATGGACCCGGACGCGCTGTACGAGATCCACATCGACAACAACGGCGACGCCAGGGAAGACATCACCTTCCAGTTCAGGTTCCAGAACGCGAACAAGGACGCCCAGTTGACCGTCGGCGGCAAGAAGGTATCGATCCCGCTCGTGATCAACGGCGGCGCCATCGCCGACCCGAACGCCTCCGGCGCCAACGTGCGCGAAACCTATACCGTCAACGTGGTGCGCGGCGACCGCCGTTCCGGACAGCGCAGTCCGGTGACCAATGCGACCGACGGCGGCGCGGCCTTCGACAAACCCCTCGACAACATCGGCAACAAGTCGATCCCGAACTACGCGGCGTACGCGGCCAAGCACGTCTACACGGTCAACGTCCCCGGCTGCTCGACGCCGGCACGCATGTTCGTCGGCCAGCGCAAAGACCCGTTCGTCGTGAACCTGGGCGAGACGTTCGACCTCATCAACATCAAGGCGCCGGCCACCGAGTTCGCGGCCAACGCCGAAAAGGCGGCAAAGGATGACCTGGCCGGCAAGAACGTGACCAGCATCGAGCTCGAAGTCGCCGCCTCCTGCCTCATGGCCGGCGGCGATCCGGTGATCGGCGGCTGGACCACGGCCAGCATGCGCCAGGCGCGCCTGTTGAACCCGGCCCCGGCCGGCGCCGGCGCGTCGAAGGAAGGCGGCGCGTGGACGCAAGTGTCGCGTCTGGGCATGCCGCTCGTGAACGAAGTCGTGATCGGCCTGAAGGACAAGGACCGCTTCAACGCCAGCAAGCCGATGAACGATGCCCAGTTTGCCGACTACGTCACGAATCCGACCTTGCCCGCCCTGATCGAGATCCTGTACGGCAATGCCGGTGCCAAGGCCCCGACCAACTTCCCGCGCAACGACCTCGTGACCGCGTTCCTGACCGGCGTGAAGGGCCTGAATCAGCCGCTCAAGGTGACGCCGTCCGAGATGCTGCGCCTGAACATGTCGATCGCCCCGGCGGCGATGGGGGCCCAGAAACGCCTGGGCGTGATCGACGGCGACAACGCCGGCTTCCCGAACGGACGCCGTCCGGGCGACGACGTGGTCGACATCGCCCTGCGCGTCGTGATGGGCAAGCTGTGCACGCTGAACCTGGGTTGCGCCCCGTCCGATGCCCCGGCCGGCGGCCTGCATTTCACCGATGGCGCGTACCTGGACGACAGCTTCTTCACGAACGGCTTCCCGTACCTGAAGACCCCGCTGGCGGGTTCGCCGCAGCAATGAGCCCGCGAAGGAGACGATCATGAGGAAACTCTTGCCATGCATGATGCTGCTCGGCGCTCTGCTGTCCGCGTGCGGCGGCAGCGACCACGACGACGGCGTCGCCATGACCCCGCCGCCGCCGCCCGCGTCCGGTGGCGGCACGCCGGCCGCCGACAAGTTCACGGCCCAGGTCGCCAGCCTGGTCGCGAGCGCGCCGGACGACGCCGAGCCGCTGGCGCTCGACGACGCGGCGCCGACCATGCCCGACGACACCGAGCCGCAGGCGGTGCAATGAAGGCCGGCGCCGCCATCCGCACCCTGGCGGCGGCGCTGCTGGCTTGCGCCGGCGCCGGGGCCGCCGCCGCCCCGCGCCTGCCGGCCAGCGGCGCCGAGGTGCTCGAGGTCCTGCCCTGGCGCGCCGATCCGCAGCAGCGCGAACTGCGTGCGCTGCGCGCGCGCCTGCAGGAAGCGCCGCGCGACCTGGCGCGCGCGGTCGACGTCGCACGCCGCTACATCGAAGCCGGGCGGCGCGAAGCCGACCCGCGCTACTACGGCTATGCGCAAGCCGCGCTGGGCCCGTGGTGGCGCCTGGCCGCGCCGCCGCCGCCCGTGCGCCTGCTGCGCGCCACGCTGCTGCAGAGCGAACACCGATTTCCCGAGGCGCTGGCCGACCTCGCCGGATTGACGGCCCAGCAGCCGGACAACGCCCAGGCCTGGCTGACCCGCGCCACCGTCGAAACCGTGCGCGCCGACTACGCCGCGGCCACGCGGAGCTGCGCGCGCCTGTCCAGCCTCGCCGACGAATTGGTGACCACGGCCTGCATCGCCAACGTGGGGGCCGTGAACGGGCGCCTGGCCGCCAGCGAACGCCTGCTCGCGGCGGTGCGCGCGCGCGCAGGCGCCGGCGTGGAGGCGCCCGCCGTCGACGCCTGGGTGCTCACGATGCTGGCCGAAATGGCACAGCGCCGCGGTGCCGCGGCGACCGCCGACGGGCGCTTCGGCGCCGCGCTGCGGCTCGCGCCGCGCGACACCTATCTGCTGGGCGCCTATGCCGACTTCCTGCTGGACGCCGGCCGTTATCCCGAGGCGGCGGCGCTGCTGGCGCCGCATGCGCGCGTGGACGGCCTGCTGCTGCGCCACGCGCTCGCACTGCGCGGGGCCGGCCGCGCACGCGACCTGGCACCCGAACTGGCGGAGCTGGCGGCCCGCTTCGACGCGGGCGAGCGGCGCGGCGACGGCGTCCACCTGCGCGAACAGGCCCGCTTCGAGCTGGCCCTGCGCGGCGACACCAGCCGCGCGCTGGCGATCGCGCGGCGCAACTGGGACGTGCAGAAGGAGACGGCCGACGCGCGCATCCTGCTGGAAGCGGCGCTCGCCGCGCACGACGCCGCGAGCGCCCGTCCGGTACTCGACTGGATGCGCAGCGCGCATGTGGAAGACGTCCGACTCGCGCGCCTCGCCGCGCAATTCGACTCGCAATTCAACCCGCGCGGAGGCAAGGCATGAAACGCCTGTGGATCCTGTTTTGCATCTTCCTCGCCGGCGCGACGTGGTCGCTGCCCGCCGCCGCGCACAAGCCGAGCGACTCTTACCTGCGCCTGACGACGGAGAAGGCCAGCGCCGACGTGCAGGGCGAGTGGGACATCGCGCTGCGCGACCTGGACTACGCCATCGGCCTCGACGCCGACAACGACGGCCAGCTGACCTGGGACGAGGTCCGCAACCGCCACGCCGCGATCGCCGCGTATGCGCTGGCGCGCCTGCACCTTGCGCGCGGCGGCGCCGCCTGCGCACTCGTGCCGGGCAGGCAGCTGGTCGACACCCACACGGACGGCACCTACACCGTGCTGGCCTTCGCCGCCCACTGTCCGCGGGACGGTCCGCTCGCGATCGACTATCGCCTGTTCGCCGACGTCGACCCGCAGCACAAGGGCCTGGTCAGCGTGCGCAACGGCGATAGCGTACGCACCCTGGTGCTCGGGAGCGACCACCCGCGCGCCACGGTCGACGAAGGCGCGGGCGGCGCGGCCAGCGGTTTCCTGGCCTACGTCCGCTACGGCATCCTGCACATCTGGGTCGGCTACGACCACATCCTGTTCCTCGTATCGCTGCTGCTGCCGGCCGTGCTGGTGCGCGACGGGCGCGGCTGGCGCGCCGTGTGCGGCATGCGCGCGGCGTTGACGGACGTGCTGAAGATCGTGACGGCGTTCACCGTCGCGCACTCGATCACGCTGAGCCTCGCCGCACTGGGCTTCGTGGCGCTGCCCTCGCGCTGGGTCGAATCGGCGATCGCCCTGTCGGTGCTGCTGGCGGCGCTGAACAACGTGCTGCCCGTCGCGCGCGGGCGGCGCTGGGCCGCGGCCTTCCTGTTCGGCCTCGTGCACGGCTTCGGCTTCGCCAGCGTCCTGGCCGACCTCGGACTGCAGCCGGGCGCACTGGCGGCGTCGCTGGTCGGCTTCAACCTCGGCGTCGAGATCGGCCAGCTGGCGATCGTCGCGGCCTTCCTGCCCCTCGCCTACCTGATGCGCAGCACGTGGTTCTACCGGCGCGTCGTCCTGGTGGGCGGGTCGGGGATGATCATGCTGGTGGCCGCCGTGTGGCTGGGGGAGCGCTTGTTCGACCTGAAGCTGCTGCCGGTGTAGGCCTGATGCCCGGTTTCACCCGGCGGTGCCCGCCGCCCTATCGATCGAATGGTGTCGAACGCGCCTCTTTTGCCGGGCGCTGATGGTCACGCGACGATTACGCCGACAGTTTCTGCATTTCGGCGAACAGGTCGGTCTTGCCTTCGAAGCCGATACCCGGCAGGTCCGGCATCGTGATGTAGCCGTTGTCGACCTTGACGCCGTCCGGGAAGCCGCCGTACGGCTGGAACAGGTCGGGGTAGGACTCGTTGCCGCCCAGGCCCAGGCCGGCCGCGATGTTCAGCGACATCTGGTGGCCGCCGTGCGGGATGCAGCGGCCCGGCGACCAGCCGTGCTCGCGCAACATGTCGAGGGTGCGCAGGTACTCGACCAGGCCATACGACAGCGCGCAATCGAACTGCAGCCAGTCGCGGTCGGCGCGCATGCCGCCGTAGCGGATCAGGTTGCGCGCGTCCTGCATCGAGAACAGGTCCTCGCCGGTCGCCATCGGGTTCTTGTAGTAGTTGCGCAGGGTCGCCTGCAGCTCGAAGTCGAGCGGGTCGCCAGGCTCTTCGTACCAGAACAGGTCATACTGCGACAGCGCTTTTGCGTACCGGATCGCGGTATCGAGGTCGAAGCGGCCATTGGCGTCCACCGCCAGCTTCTGGCCATCCTTCAGCACCGACAGGATGCTGTCGATCCGACGCAGGTCTTCGTCCAGCGAGGCGCCGCCGATCTTCTTCTTCACGACCGTGTAACCGCGGTCGATGTAGCTGCGCATTTCATCCTTCAGCTTGTCGTGGTCCTGGCCCGGGTAGTAGTAACCACCGGCTGCGTACACGAAGATCTTGCGGTCCGGCTTGCCGTTGCCGTAGCGGTCGGCCAGCAGCTGGAACAATGGCTTGCCTTCGATCTTGGCGACCGCGTCCCACACGGCCATGTCGATAGTGCCGATGGCCACCGAACGCTCGCCGTGGCCGCCCGGCTTCTCGTTGGTGAACATGCAGTTCCAGATCTTGTGCGGATCGAGGTTGGCGCCGGCGGCGTCGACCAGCGAAGCCGGGTCGGCTTCCAGGATGCGCGGGATGAAGCGCTCGCGCATCAGCTTGCCCTGACCGTAGCGGCCATTCGAGTTGAAGCCGTAGCCGATGACCGGTTTGCCATCGCGGAGCACGTCGGTAACCACGGCGACCAGGCTCAGCGTCATCTTGCTGAAGTCGATGTATGCGTTCCGGATCGGCGAGCTGATGGGAACGGTCTTTTCACGGATTTCTACGATTGTCACGGGAGTCTCCTAAGGACAATCGCATGTCCTGGATGCGATCAGGTGTCGGAAAACCGTAGATTAAGGCGTCTGAAAGCGCCTATAATTCTCCCAGATTCAATTATGAAATGCGTTCGAGTGAAGAATGATCCGACCTCCGACATGCAGTTTTTCGTGCTCGTGGCCAAGCACGGCAGTCTTGCCGCGGCGGCGCGGGCCATCGACCTGACGCCGCCGGCAGCCACCAAGCGGCTGGCCACGCTCGAGAGCCGGCTGGGTGTCCGGCTCCTCAACCGGACCACGCGCACGCTCAGCCTGACAAGCGAAGGCGAGACGTATCTGCAGTATGCGACCCGTATCCTGGCCGAGATCACGGAAATGGAAGACGCGGTGGCGCAAGCGCGGTCCACGCCGCGTGGATTGCTGCGCGTGAACGCGACCCTGGGTTTCGGGCGCACGACGATCGCGCCGCTGGTGTCCGCGTTCGGTGCGCGCTATCCGGAAGTGGAAGTCCAGATGGAAGTCACCGACAAGCCCATCGACCTGGTCGAGAGCGGCTTCGACCTGGCGATCCGGTTTGGCGCTTTACCGGACAAACGGCTCAATGCCCGCAAGATCATGTCGAACCGGCGCTTCCTGTGCGCCTCTCCAGGCTATCTGGAGCGCCATGGCACACCGAGGAACCTGGCGGACCTCGTCAACCATCGCTGCATCATCCACCGGCAGAACGACGACGCCTATGGCATCTGGCGCTTCATGCACCACGACCACAGCGAAGTGGTCAAGGTGCACGGCATGCTGTCGAGTAACGACGGCGACATCGTGCTCGGCTGGGCGCTGGACGGCCACGGTATCCTGATCCGATCGGAATGGGACCTGGCGAAATACCTCGACAGCGGACGGCTGAAAATCGTGCTGCCCGAGTTCGACCTGCCTGCCGCAGACCTGTTTGTTTATTATCCCAGCAAGCGCAATCAGACGATCCGCGCACGGGCGTTCATCGACTTTCTTGTCGAGCACCTACGGGAGCCGCAGGATCACCAGGGCAACCGTCGGAAAGGACGCGAGCGCAAGGACAGGCCAGGGTAAATCTCGTATTTAACGCCGCAACAATGCGCTTTTAGTCGTCAAGAATCGAGAGACCGGCGCCATCGTTGCGGTCCGCACATCACATCGGCCTGCCGCCGGCTGCACCGACACGAAGTTCAGGTGAGTCGGCACACGAAGCAGCACGGTCCAGCGACTTGGGACTGGATGAAAAGTTACACCTCTGTTTAACCGCCGGTACGCCGCATGGAGGTCGCTCAGGCGCTTCTTGTTGCCTTCAGCGCACAAGATACGGTCCCGTAGCATGACGACGCCGGTATCAACGAGGCTTCACCGGCGTGAGGTCGACGCGGGTGAATTGCAGGTTCCATGCCCTGCTGGTGCTGAGTGAAAAACCAGTGCAACCGGACTTCGGGCTGCATTGATAGTCGAGGTTGACGCCCCCAAAGAGGAAACTGGCGCCGAATTCGTCCTTTCCCTTGGCATCGAGGGAAGCCGTGCCGCGCGGGTAAGTCAGCGTCAAGCCGTCCTTCCCTAACGCGACCGTGTACAGCACGTGCAGTTCATCGCTGTAAAACTCGCCCTCGAACTTGGCCAGCGCTTCCGCCGGCGGCGCTCGATGCGCCACCCGCGGCGCGGGAATATCATGCCCCCCCCTGGTGGAGGACGCCACCTGCGACGATGCCATCCTTGCCCGGTACATCGAAGGTGAACTGGGCATTGATCGCCTTCGCAAAGAAACTGCGTTGACCATAAGCGAATACAGGAATCCGGGGCTGGCCCGTTCCTTGTGCCCACAGATGACCATCTTCTTTTGTGAAATGGACGCCTTGGACGCCTGATTGCGGCGACAGCGCGTAATAGCCGACCAGCGCATCCAGACCTGCCGGGTCGAATGCGACTTCCCTGAACATTTTGTCCGGAGACATCGGTGCGGCGCCATCTCCACAGGCGCCTGTGCTTCCGCCACCGCCGCTTCGGCCTCCAGGTCCTCGAGCTTGAGTTCCAGTTGCTCGATTTGCTGGTCGAGCTTCTCGGAGCGGCGGCCAAACTGCATGCGCCGCAGCTTGGCCAGCACCAGCTTCAGGTGCTCGATTTCGGCGGTGCGTGTCGATAGTTCAGCGGACAAGTGCGCCACGCGCGCTTCGCTGGCCAGCAGCATGGCCTTCAATGCGGCGATATCGTCGGGCAGGTGGGCGGCGTCAAGCATGCGGCCCAGTTTACGCGGACCGTGCCACGTTTACAAGGCTGACTGCGGGCGCCAGGTACGCTCGGGCCGGCGCCAGTCGATTCCTTCCAATAGCATCGAGAGCTGGGCCTGCGTCAACGTCACCGTGCCTCATTGGCTTGTGGCCAGACGAAGCGCCCGCGCTCGAGCCGTTTGCACAGCAAACACAGGCCGTCACCGGTCCACCACAGCACCTTCACCAGATCGCCGCGCCGCCCGCGGAATACGAACACGTGGCCGCTGTACGGATCTTCCTGCAGGGCCGTCGCCACCTTCACGGCCAAGCCGTTGAAGCCGGAGCGCATGTCGGTCACGCCGGCCGCCAGCCAGATTCGCGTACCCGCGGGCAGCCCGATCATGGACGCAAACCCTGCAGTACCAGCGCCAATGTCGCCGGGTCGGGCGCGCCGCGAATGCAGACTCTGGCCTGGCCCAACTGGATCTCAATGCTGTCGGCACCACCGGCACCGAAACCGGGCGGTTCTTTCGGCTCGGTCGTCACCGCCACTGGCAGAAACTGGGTGGTCGTGTCGAGCAAGCCGGCACGCAGTTGACGGCGCCAGCGAAATAGCATGTTCGTGTTCAGCCCATGCTGCATCGCCAACTGGGCTACCGATATCGACTCATCGCATGCTAGCTGTGCCAGCTGCCGCTTGAACTCCAGCGGATAGTTCGTGCTGCGTCGGCGCTTCTTTTGTTCTGCTTCACCTACCAAAATAGTCCCCACCAAAAATACTGGGGACTACTTTGCGTCTGAAGCTGCCGAGTGTCTACACGATGCAGAGACGACGCTTACCTTGATGGCTTAGCTGCACCGGCCGCTCTATGAAGTGTCCCATGCAGTCCAGACGGCGCGCAGATGGCGCTTACACGAAACCGCAGTTGGTGTGCTCATTTCGTCGTAGGCATGGGTTTAAATCTGATTTGAATCAGAGCCTTAAGACAACATGAGATAGATGGAGGCGAGGATGGGAGTCGAACCCATCTACACGGCTTTGCAGGCCGCTGCATAACCGCTTTGCTACCTCGCCGGAGGAAGACTTTGACTATCGAAGCGACCGGTTAGCTGTCGCAACGACGCGAGAAGGCTGGCTTCTCTGTAACTGGAGCGGGAGAAGAGTCTCGAACTCTCGACCTCAACCTTGGCAAGGTTGCGCTCTACCAACTGAGCTACTCCCGCATCGGTACTGCTATTCGTGAATCACTGGAGCGGGAGAAGAGTCTCGAACTCTCGACCTCAACCTTGGCAAGGTTGCGCTCTACCAACTGAGCTACTCCCGCTTAGGAGTTCATCACGCACTGCCGTAAAACACTGGAGCGGGAGAAGAGTCTCGAACTCTCGACCTCAACCTTGGCAAGGTTGCGCTCTACCAACTGAGCTACTCCCGCATGGAGTCTTACTACCTACTATTTGCTGCCCCAGCCTCATCTGCCGATGAGTGGAGCGGGAGAAGAGTCTCGAACTCTCGACCTCAACCTTGGCAAGGTTGCGCTCTACCAACTGAGCTACTCCCGCGTCGCTGGAACTTGCGATTATCTCAGATTTTTTACTGATTTCCAAGACAACCTTTTTGTTACGACCATCAATCACCTGCAAACTCTGGAGCGGGAGAAGAGTCTCGAACTCTCGACCTCAACCTTGGCAAGGTTGCGCTCTACCAACTGAGCTACTCCCGCTTCGTTCCGTTTGCCGCGATGTCGTTCGCAACAGGCAGGCATTATAGAGATGCTGAGCTATGTGTCAAGGATGAATGTCGTAAAGCTATACGGCGCCGGACTTTTCCTTGATGAGCGGCCAGGCGCGGCGCAGGTAATAAAACATCGACCAGACCGTCAGCACGCCCGCGACCCACAGCAGCAGTTCGCCGCAGCGGTGAATGTCGAGCGTGCCGTCGAACAGCGGGTCGTGGAACAGCAGCATGGGGATCGCGACCATCTGCGCGGCCGTCTTGATCTTGCCGAGCGAGTTCACCGCGACGGACTTGCGCGCGCCGATCTCGGCCATCCATTCGCGCAGCGCCGAAATCGTGATCTCGCGGCCGATGATGATGAAGGCGATGATGGCGTTCACGCGGCCCAGCTGCACCAGCACGAGCAGCGCGCCCGCCACCATCAGCTTGTCCGCCACGGGGTCGAGAAAGGCGCCGAACGCCGACGTCTCATTCCAGCGCCGGGCCAGATAGCCGTCGAACCAGTCGGTGATCGCGGCCACGATGAACACGAGCGTGGAGGCCAGGTTGCGGTCGGCCACGTGCAGCCAGTGATCGGGAAGGTAGTAGACACCGACGACCAGCGGGATGAGTGCGACGCGTAGCCACGTCAGGAGAATCGGAATATTGAAAGGCATGGGTGAGGCGGATCGGTACTGCACTTGTTGAGTTTGTGCGCGCTAGTCTACATGGCTCTTGCCGTTTAAACCAGTTGAGCCCACTTCAGTGCAGCTGCCGGTAGATCTCCTCGGCCAGCGTGCTCGAAATGCCCTCCACCGACATCAGGTCCTCGACGCTCGCATCGACCACGCCGCGCAGCCCGCCAAAGCGCGCCAGGAGCTTCTGGCGGCGCTTGGCGCCGATGCCCTCGATCTCTTCCAGGCGCGACGCCTGGCGCGTCTTGGCGCGCTTGGCGCGCATGCCCGTGATGGCGAAGCGGTGCGCCTCGTCGCGGATCATCGCCACGAGCATCAGCGCGGCCGATTCCTTGCCCAGTTCCTGCGCGGCGCGGCCGTCGGCGAAGATCAAGGTTTCCAAGCCGACGCGGCGCCCCTCCCCTTTCGCCACGCCGACGATGGACGCGATGTCTAGCCCCAGTTCCGTGAACACCTGGCGCGCCATCTCGACCTGCCCCTTGCCGCCGTCGATGAGCGCGATGTCCGGCATCACGCCGTCGCCGTTCGCCACCTTTTCGTAGCGCCGCATCAGGACCTGGCGCATGGCGGCGTAGTCGTCGCCCGGCGTGATACCCGCGATGTTGTAGCGCCGGTATTCGCCGTTCTGCATCTGGTGGTGGTGGAACACGACGCACGACGCCTGCGTCGCTTCGCCGGCCGTGTGGCTGATGTCGAAGCATTCGATGCGCAGCGCGTCGAGGTCCTCGCTGTCCAGGCCGAGAACATCGGCCAGCGCGCGCGTGCGCGACTGCTGCGAACCCTGTTCGGACAGCAGGCGGGCCAGCGAGATCTCCGCGCCCTTCTGCGCCAGCTCCAGCCACTGGCGGCGCTGGCCCTGCGGCTGGAACACGAGATTGATGCGGTGGCCGCACTGCTCGGTCAGCGCCATCATCAGCTCGGGCTGGTCGAACTCGATGTTAAGGATGAACGTGCCGGGCACGAACTTGTCGCCGTAGTGCTGAGCCAGGAACGCGGCCAGCACCTCCACTTCGATGGGGCATTCATCCATCGCCTCGCCCACCTGGGTCGGGAAATAGGCGCGGTCGCCGAGGTGGCGGCCGCCGCGCACCATCGCCAGGTTGACGCAGGCGCGGCCGCCCTGCACGACGACGGCGATGATGTCGACGTCGGCGTCGCCGGTCGTCTCCATGCTCTGCTGGTGCAGCACGCGCGAGAGCGCCTGGATCTGGTTGCGCACGCTGGCCGCCTGTTCGAATTTCAGGTCCTCGGCATAGGCGAGCATCTTCCTCTCGAGTTCTTCCAGCACCTCGGTCTGGCGCCCGCGCAGGAATTTCGCCGCGTTGTCGACGTCGCGCTGGTAGTCCTCGGGCGCGATCAGCTCCACGCACGGGCCGCTGCAGCGCCCGATCTGGTGCAGCAGGCACGGCCGCGTGCGATTGGCGAAGACGCTGTCCTCGCACGTGCGCAGCATGAACACCTTTTGCAGCAATTGCATGGATTCCTTGACGGCCCATGCGCTCGGGAACGGTCCGAAGTACTGGTTCTTCTTGTCCAGTGCGCCGCGATAATAGGCCATGCGCGGAAAGGCGCCGCCCGTGAGTTTCAGGTACGGGTACGACTTGTCGTCGCGGAACAGGATGTTGTAGCGCGGCTTCAGGCTCTTGATCAGGTTGTTTTCCAGGATCAGGGCCTCGGCCTCGCTATGCGTCACCGTCGTTTCCAGGCGCGCGATCTGCGACACCATCATCGCGATGCGCGGGCTCGACAACGTCTTCTGGAAATAGCTCGACACGCGCTTCTTGAGGTTGCGCGCCTTGCCGACGTACAGGACCTTGTCGTCGCCGTCGAAATAGCGATAGACGCCCGGCAGGTCGGGCAGCCTGGCCACCGTCGCCAGCACTTGTTCGCGCGCTTCCTCGCTGGGGCGCGCGGGAGATTCGGCATCCTTCGTCATCGTCGCGATCATTTCCTCTTTCATGGCTTGCCACGCGTCCGGACGGGCGCGCGGCATGGTGGCCGGGGCCGGCCGCGGCGCGCGCCGCGGCGTCTTCGGCCTGGCCGGTACTACGACTTCGTCTTTCACTTCCGCTGCACCTGCTACGTCGCGGACGCTCCTTCCGGGGCCTGGGTGACGATCACGAACGCGACGCCGTAGTCGGCCTCGTCGCTGATCGTCACCTGGGCCGTGAGGCGGTGCGTCCGCATGAATTCGTCGAGCGCCCCGCTGCACACGATCACCGGCTTGCCGCTGGGCGCGTTGAGCATCTGGGCCGAGCGCCACGTCATGGGCATGCGCATGCCCAGGCCGATCGCTTTCGAGAACGCCTCCTTGGCCGAGAACCGCGTGGCCAGGAAGCGCAGCCCGCGCACGTCGTTCTTGGCGCGGCGGGCGTGGTATTTGACGAGTTCCTCGGGGCCGAGGATCTTTTCGGCGAAGCGCGGCCCGCTGCGCGCGAGGGCCGCCGCGACGCGCGAGATCTGGACGATGTCCGTGCCGATCCCGTAGATCGTCACTGCCCGGCTCCGTGCGCGGCGTACGACACGCCCAGGCGCGCGGCGACCATGATCGCCTTCATCTCGCGCACGGCGTTTTCGAAGCCCGCGAACAGCGCGTGCGCGACGATCGCGTGGCCGATGTTCAGTTCATGGATCTCGGGAATCGCCGCGATCGGCTGCACGTTCGCATAGTGCAGGCCGTGGCCCGCGTTCACGCGCAGGCCGTGCCTCACGCCGGCGCGCACACCCAGCTTGATGCGCTCCAGTTCGCGCGCCAGTTCGTCCGCGTTGCCGGCCTCGGCGTAGCGGCCCGTGTGCAGCTCGATGACCGTGGCGCCCACCTGCGCGGCGGCGGCGATCTGCGCGTCGTCCGCATCGATGAACAGCGACACCCGGATGCCCTCGCCTTTCAGCTGGCGGACCGCGGCTTCGACTTCCTTCTGGTAGCGGACGACGTCCAGGCCGCCTTCGGTCGTCACTTCCTCGCGGCGCTCCGGCACGAGGCACACGTCCTGCGGCTTCACCTTGCAGGCGAAGTCGATCATCTCCTGCGTGACGGCCGCTTCCAGGTTCATGCGCGTCGCCAGCTGCGGGCGGATGGCGAGGACGTCGGCGTCCTTGATGTGGCGGCGGTCTTCGCGCAGGTGCAGGGTGATCAGGTCGGCGCCCGCCTGCTCGGCGATCAGCGCGGCGCGCAGCGGGTCGGGATAGACGGTGCCGCGCGCGTTGCGGACGGTGGCGATGTGGTCGATGTTCACGCCCAGGTCGATCACCTGGCCGGCGGGTTGCAGGAAGCTCATGGTCGTATTCTCGTATTCTTTTGGTGTTAAAGCTGCATCAGGTCGATCAAAATCTGGCGCGTGTTCAGCGGCGCGCCGCCCAGGTGATAGGCCAGCAGGAAGCGCATCAGCTGTTTGCTCTGCGCCTGCGTCTGCGGGTCGGCGTAGTGTTCGCGCTCCATGTCGACCAGCGTCTTGCCGGACACGATCGGCCACGACTCCACGGCCGCCGCCGTGCGTGCGCCGCGCTCGGGATCGACGACGTACAGGCCGTCCGGCTCGACGGCCGCGCGCGTCGTCGTGCAGCGCGTGAGGTCGGCGGCGACCCCGGTCTCCTTAAGTAAGGCCCGTTCGAATTTTCGCAAGGCGATCGGCGCCGGCTCGCCGTGCGTCAGTTCATTGAGGGTCGAGACGTAATGGTTGAACAACGCGGGATGCGGATCGTCGCGCGCCAGCAGTTTCACCAGCAGTTCATTGAGATAGAAGCCGCACAGCAGCGCGGCCTTTTCCAGCGGCAGCATGCCGCCGACCCATTCGGCGTCGATCAGCGTGCGCAGCTCGGACTTGCCGGAAAACGACACGGACAGCGGCTGGAAGGTCTGCAGCACGCCGCGCAGCTTCGACGTCGGCCGTTTCGCGCCCTTCGCCACGACGCCGATGCGGCCGTGGTCGCGCGTAAACATGTCGACGATGAGGCTCGTTTCCTTGTACGGATAGCTGTGCAGCACGAACCCGGGCTGGCCGTTGATGCGGCCTTCGCGCACGGGCGCGCGGCGCCTGGCGCCGGCGGGCGCCGCGTGCGGCGCGGCTGCATGCGCGTCCTGGTCGTTGTCGATGAGTTCGTCGTCGTGGCTGGGCATGCGGGCTATCTTACCCCGGCTTCACTCGTAGCCGTAAGCGCGCAGGCCCGCTTCGTTGTCGGCCCAGCCGGATTTCACCTTGACCCAGATTTCCAGGTAGACAGGACCGCCGAACAGTTTTTCCATGTCGAGGCGGGACTGCGTGGAAATCTCTTTCAGGCGCGCGCCCTTGTTACCGATGATCATCGACTTGTGCGTGTCGCGCTCGACGAGGATGGCGGCGAACACGCGGCGCAGATTGCCTTCCTGCAGGAATTGCTCGATCAGCACGGTGCTCGTGTACGGCAGCTCGTCGCCCAGCAGGCGGAACACTTTTTCGCGCACGATCTCGGCCGCGAGGAATTTCTCGCTGCGGTCCGTGATGTCGTCCGGGCCGAAGATCGGCGCATTTTCGGGCAGGTGGCGCTTGATCTCGCCTTCCAGCGCATCGACTTGGAAGCGCAGCTTCGCGGACACGGGCACGACGGCCGTGAAATCGCGCAGGCCCGCCACCTTGGCCGCGAACGGCATCAGCTCGGCCTTGTCCTTCATGCGGTCGGACTTGTTGATGACGAGGATGACGGGCACGTTCTTCGGCAACAGGTCGAGCACTTGCTGGTCGGCCGGGCCGAACGTGCCGGCCTCGACGAGGAACAGGATCACGTCGGATGCCGTCAGCGTGTTCGACACCGTCTTGTTCAGCGTCTTGTTCAGCGCGTTCGCGTGGCGGGTCTGGAAGCCTGGCGTGTCGACGTAGATGAACTGGGCGTCGTCGCGGGTCTGGATGCCCGTGATGCGGTGGCGCGTCGTCTGCGCCTTGCGCGACGTGATCGACACCTTGGCACCGATCAGCACGTTCATGAGCGTCGACTTGCCCACGTTCGGACGGCCGACGATGGCGATGTAGCCGCAGCGGAAGCCTTCCGGCTGCGTGCCTTCTTCGGGTGCGTCGTTGGGGGTGGTTTCCGTGTTCATGCTGGCGTGTTTCCTGACTTCTGGGGCTGTGATGGTTTCTGCTGCGACTGCGGCTCCTCGGCCTGCACCGTCAGCTCGCTCTGGTCGGTGGCGATGCCCGCCAGTTTCAGCTGGGCGGAACGGGGCCGCGACTTGCGCGCCGTGGACGGGCTCTTCTGCAACAGCTGCTCGGCCGTTTCGAGCGCAAGGCGCGCCGCGGCCTGCTCGCCGGCGCGGCGGCTGCCGCCGCGGCCGAACACCTGGATGCCGAGTTTCGGCACGAGGCATTCGATCTCGAATTCCTGGCTGTGGGCGGCGCCGTGCGTCGCGACGACGTTGTAGGTCGGCAGCGAGATCTTTTTGCTCTGCAAGAATTCCTGCAGCAGCGTCTTGGCGTCCTTGCCGAGCGTGCGCGGATCGACGGAATCGAGCAGCGGAATATAAAACGCGCGGATCGCGGCGCGCGCCGCGTCGAAGCCGCTGTCGAGGAAGATGGCGCCCAGCAGGGCTTCCAGCGTATCGGCCAGGATCGACGGTCGGCGGAAGCCGCCGGATTTCAGCTCGCCCTCGCCCAGGCGCAGGAATTGCGACAGCTCCAGCTTCTGGGCGATCTCGAACAGCGACTGCTGCTTGACGAGGTTGGCGCGCAGGCGCGACAGGTCGCCTTCCGCCAGGTTGTTGAAGCGGTCGTACAGGATGGAAGCGACGACGCAGTTCAGGATCGAGTCGCCGAGGAATTCGAGGCGCTCGTTATGCACACTGCTGTGGCTACGGTGGGTCAGCGCCTGCTGCAGCAGGCCGGGGTCCCGGAACGTATAGCCTAGGCGGGTTTGCAATAACTGAAGATTCATTGTCGTACCAATCTAATGGGCCGGCGCCGCGCGCCGATCCCATCGCGCGCCCTCCCGGCTGTGTTACTTCGTATCGGCCTTGGCGGCGACGACGCCGCTCGGGTCGGTGGTGCCGGCAAAGTCGAACAGCAGGCTGACATTGCCCGCCAGCGGGATCCGCTTCTCGTAGGAGAAGCTGATTTCGGTATCGCCGCCGTCGCGCGTGATCACCAGGTCGTGCCCGGAGATGGCGTCGACGTCGTTGACGCCGGCATTCTTGTCGAAGGCTTGCTGGATGTCGCGCACGCTGCCGGTGCCGGCTTCCGCCTTCGCCTTGACGATCGAATCCTTGACGGCCCGGTATTCGAACAACGCCGGGACCACCTTGATGGCTACCAGCGCCACCGCGCCCAGCACGATCAACACGACGATCAGGCCGGACAGCGAGACACCGCTCTCCGCGCCGATCCGATACCGTTTGCTGCTTGTCATCTCACCCTCCGCGTCCGGCTCAGTGGATACCGCCGATGCGCTTCAGGTTGCCGAAGTTCATCCAAACAAACACAGCCTTGCCGACGATGTTCTTGTCCGGCACGAAGCCCCAGTAGCGGCTGTCTGCGCTGTTGTCGCGGTTATCGCCCATCATGAAATAATTGCCCTCCGGTACGATACAGGTAAATCCATCGTAGGAATAGGTGCAATTTTCGTGATGCGGGAAATCTTCCACGGCGCTCAGGTTGATCGTGCGCGCACCGTCCATGTTCAGGATGCGGTGCGGGGCGGCCGGCAGTTTTTCCAGGAACTGCTTGTGGTAGACCGGACGCTCGTCGTCCAGGTAATCGTCCATCGGCTGGTACTCGATCGGCTGGCCGTTGACGGTCAGGCGCTTGTTCTCGTAGGTGATTTTATCACCCGGCACGCCGATCACGCGCTTGATGTAGTCCTGGCTCGGATCCTTGGGGTATTTGAACACCATGACGTCGCCGCGGTGCGGATTGCCGATCTGGACGATCTTCTTGTTGATCACCGGCAGGCGGATGCCGTAGTCGAACTTGTTCACGAGGATCAGGTCGCCCACGAGCAGGGTCGGCACCATCGACGACGACGGGATCTTGAACGGCTCGAACAGGAAGGACCGCAGCACGAACACGAGCGCGATCACGGGGAAGAAGCTGCCGGAATATTCGACCCACGTCGGCTGGCGCAGGATCGACGCTTCCAGCACGGCGCGGTTGCCGTTGTCCAGCTTGATGCCGTCGGCGGTCAGCTTGGCGAGGCGCGCGTCGTACTCGGCCAGGGCCGCATCCGCTTTCGCGCGGCGCTGCTTGGCCAGCACGAACACGTCCAGGCACCAGATGACGCCGGTGACGACCATGGCCACGAACAGGATTAAGGCAAAGTTGCCAAGGATCAGTTGCAGGTTCATCGCTTGTTATTCTTTCCTTACTTTTCTTCCACTTGGAGGATGGCCAGGAAGGCCTCTTGCGGAATCTCCACGGAGCCGACCTGCTTCATGCGCTTCTTGCCGGCCTTTTGCTTTTCCAGCAGCTTCTTCTTGCGGCTGACGTCGCCGCCGTAGCACTTGGCCAGCACGTTCTTGCGCAGCGCCTTGACGTTCTCGCGCGAGATGATCGTCGCGCCGATCGCGGCCTGGATCGCCACGTCGAACATCTGGCGCGGGATCAGTTCGCGCATCTTCGCGGCCACCTGGCGCCCGCGGTAAGGCGCGTTGGCGCGGTGCACGATGATCGCCAGCGCATCGACCTTCTCGCCGTTGATCAGCATGTCGACCTTGACCACGTCGGCCGCGCGGTTTTCCTTGAACTCGTAGTCCATCGAGGCATAGCCGCGCGACGTCGACTTCAGGCGGTCGAAGAAGTCCAGCACGATCTCGGCCATCGGGATTTCGTAGTGCAGCTTGACCTGGCGGCCGTGGTAGGCCATGTCCATCTGGACGCCGCGCTTGCCGTTACACAGTGTCATCACCGCACCCACGTATTCCTGCGGCATGTAGAGATTGACGTCGACGATCGGCTCGCGCACTTCGTTGATCCTGGACGGCTCCGGCATCTTGGACGGATTGTCGACGCGGACGATGGAGCCGTCGCGCATCTCGACCTCGTACACCACGGTCGGCGCCGTCGTGATCAGGTCCATGTCGAATTCGCGTTCCAGGCGTTCCTGCACGATTTCCATGTGCAAGAGGCCGAGGAAACCGCAGCGGAAGCCGAAGCCCAGCGCCTGCGACACCTCCGGTTCGTACATCAGGGCGGCATCGTTCAGCTTCAGCTTTTCCAGCGAGTCGCGCAGCGCGTCGTACTGGTTCGCTTCCACCGGGAACAGGCCGGCGAACACTTGCGGCTGGACTTCCTTGAAGCCCGGCAGCGGCGCCGGCGCCGGACGGTTGGCCAGGGTCACGGTATCGCCCACCTTGGCGGCGGTCAGTTCCTTGATGCCGGCGATGACGAAGCCCACCTGGCCGGCCGACAGCTCCGGCAGCGAGACCGAGCGCGGCGTGAAGACGCCGATGTTCTCGACCAGGTTCACCGAGTCCGTCGCCATCAGCAGGATCTTGTCCTTCGGGCGCAGCGTGCCGTTGACCACGCGCACCAGCATGACGACGCCGACGTAGGAGTCGTACCAGGAGTCGACGATCAGCGCCTGCAGCGGCGCGTCCGGGTCGCCTTGCGGCGGCGGGACCTTGGCGATCAGGGTCTCGAGCACGTCTTCCACACCGAGGCCGGTCTTGGCCGAGCAGGTGGTCGCGTCGGACGCATCGATGCCGATCACGTCCTCGATTTCTTTCTTGGCGTTGTCCGGATCGGCGTGCGGCAGGTCGATCTTGTTCAGGATCGGCACGACTTCCACGCCCAGGTCGAGCGCCGTGTAGCAGTTGGCGACGGTCTGCGCTTCCACGCCCTGCGACGCGTCGACGACCAGCAGCGCGCCTTCGCAGGCGGACAGCGAGCGCGAGACTTCGTACGAGAAGTCGACGTGGCCCGGCGTGTCGATCAGGTTCAGGTTGTAGGTCTGGCCGTCGCGCGCCTTGTATTGCAGGGCCGCGGTCTGCGCCTTGATGGTGATGCCGCGCTCGCGCTCCAGGTCCATCGAGTCGAGGACCTGCGCATCCATTTCACGTTCCGACAAGCCGCCGCACAGCTGGATGATGCGGTCGGCCAGCGTCGATTTACCGTGATCGATGTGGGCGATGATGGAAAAGTTACGTATGTTTTTCATTAACAAACTCAAAACCAAAAAGAGCGGCACGCGGCCAGGCCGGTGCGGACGGATAACAGCCGAGGGCCCGCCGGCGCAATACGAAAAAAGCGCCGCGTGCGGGGGACGGGACGTTCCCCGGGCGAGCGCCTTATCGAGCGAAACGGGCGCCCAAGCGCCGCAGGTTCACCCGTAAGCTGCCCATTTTACCGGATTTCGAGCCAGAAAGCCCGGTTTCCGGGGGGCGACTCCCGGGAACACGCACGCTGGCGGGGATCGATACGGTGCGAAACACGGGCAGCAAGGGCGTGCGTGCGGTCTTGTCGTGCTGTCAACGGCGCTCGGAATTTAATTTCCAACCGTCAAGTTGGCGATGGAAGCGCCGTTAATGGGACATCGGCGGCCCGCCGCCATCCCGATACGTCGACACCATGATCTACACGTCCGATCCGCAGCAATGGAGCGCCCAGTTGGGCCAGCCCATCGAGACCCGCATCCTGCCCCTGCCCGACGAAGTGCGCGAATTCGTGCATCAGGTGAACATGGCGTCCGGCATGGATGCCGTGCCCGCCCCGTGCACGCCGGACGGCGCGCTGCGGGCGGACCTGCGCGCCGCGCTGGCCGGCATGCCGGCCGCCGTGCGCGACCTCGTGAGCCCGCTGCTGCTGGGCGTCTGCGTGGGCCGCGGGCTCGGCTCGTCGGGCGTGACCGACATCGTGGCGGACGCCGTCGACGGCCGCATCCTCGGCTGCATCGTGCTGCTCGATATCGATCTGCTGGAAAACCACACGGCCAATTCCTGGGCGACGTGGAAGGAAAACCTGCCGTTCGGCGGCCCCGGCTTCGCGCTGGCCGCGACGATCGCGGAACCGCGCGACGACACCCGCGCGCACGCCCTGCAATTCCTGCTGCTGCACGAATTCGGCCACGTCGTGACGGCGGGCGGGACGTTCCTGCCGCGCTGGTGGGAGCCGGTGCCGGCCGCATCTTTCCCCTTCCTCGACCTGAGCTGGGGCGTGAATGCGCAAGGACGCTTCGTGCCATGGGACGGCTCGAATTTCGAGCTGCGCGGCGTCGTCGATTTCTACGGCACCAACAAGCTGGACAGCGAAGCCATCCTGACCGCCTACTCCGGCCTGGAAGGCAGCGACTTTCCCAGCCTGTACGGCGCGACGAATCCGTATGACGATTTCGCCGAATGCTTCGCGAGCTATGTTCACAGCGAACTGCTGGGCCGGCCGTACCTGCTGTGCGTCGACTACGACGGCGTGCCGCAGGCGACCCTCGACAGCTTCTGGGCGAGCCCGCGCAGCGGCGCGAAGCGGGCGTTCATGCGCGCGCTGCTGGGGCCGGCGGCCGCCCTGCCCGTCGCCAACGATGCGCACGCACTCGCCGTAGCGTAAATGCCGTCGTTCCCGCGCAGGCGGACCCAATTCATCGTCGTTCCCGCGCGGGCGAACCTAATTCATCGTCGTTCCCGCGCAGGCGGGAACCCAATTACGTCGCGTAAACGTGAAATATACTTGGGCCCCCGCCTGCGCGGGGGCGACGGTTAGTTTGGCGCCGCGTCTGCAGCCGCGCCTGCCGCCCGGTGCAGCATCGCCTCGAAGGCGCGAAACACCTTGTCCATCGCGGGCCCCTTGTACGGATACTTGGCCGGGTCGTCCATCGCGTGCACGACCATCGCATTGTCCACTTCGAAGATCAACAGCCGGCCATCCTGCGTTTCCGCGCAATCGATGCCGAGGTAGGGCAAGCCGATGCGCGCGTCGATGTCCGCCAGCGCCCCCGCGTGGCGCCGCGCGAAGCCCGCGTCGAAACCGGCCATGCCGGCCGCCTCCTCCGCCCGCTTGTCCGCGCTGTCGTCCATGCCCGCGTTCAGGTAGTGCACCATCCAGTGCGACGAGATCGCCAGGTGGCAGATGAACGGCTGGCCGTCGATCAGCACGATGCGGTATTTGCGGAACTGGCCGTCCGGCCCGGAATAATCGACGAACGGCGCGAGATAAAACTCGCCCGACGGCTGCGCCGCCAGGTAGTCGCGCAGGGCGGCCGGATCGGCCACCTTCTGCAGATCCGTGCCGGCGTGCGAGTCGAGCGGCCGCACGATCAGGGGAAACGCGGCGCCCGGCAACAGCGCCGGCACATCGAGCACGCCGTCCGCCAGTTGCGCCGCCGTCGCGCGCGCCACGCGCACCGTGCGCGGCATCAGCACGCCCGCCGCACCGTCGAGCTTGGCATGGGCGCCGTCGCGCGACAGGTGCGCGATCTGCTCCGGCCGGTTGACGACGGGACGCGGCCAGCCGTCCAGCATCTGCGCCACGTCGCGCAGCAGCGGCACGTTGGCGTCCGATTGCGCGAGCGCCACGAACAGCACGTCGTGGTCGGGCACCTGTTCCGGCAGAGGCAGGTCGAGCGTCACGTACTGCACGTGCGCGGCGATGTCCGACGTCTGCAACAGGAATTCGATCGGCGTGTTGGCCATGAAGTCGCCCGGGCCCATCAGCACGAGCAGGTTCAGCGTCGGCGTGCGCGCCGGCGCCGGCAACGCGTACAGCGAGCGGGTGGCGAGCGCGTGCGCCTGCACGTCCAGGCCCGCCGCGCGCTGGCCCAGCAATTGCAGGACGAAGCTGGCATCGAGCCAGGCGTTCGCATCGTCCGGATTCGCCTGGGCGCGCGCCAGCAACAGTTCGCCGATCGGGCGCAGGTCGGCGCGATAGAAGGCGCAGCGCATCAGGGCCGCGGCACCGATCAGCGGGGCGTTCGGTGTGGCGGCGGCGTCGACGAGTTCAGGAGTGATCATGCTGTGGGAGGTAAGGATAGGCGGCGGCCGGCCCGCAGCACGGCGTCGACGAGCGCGTCGATGTCGGCGGGGCCGGTGCGGTGGTTGACGATCGCGGCGCGGATCGCGTAGCGGCCATCGAGCGTCGTCGCCGACGGCGCCACGCGGCCTTCGTCGTACAGCGCCAGCACGATCTCGCGGTTGACGCGTTCAGGGTCGTCGCAGACATAGCGGAAGCAGACGATGTTCAGGTTGACGGGCGCCGCCAGCGCCAGCTCCGGCTCGGCCGCGACGCGTTCGGCCAGCAGGCGCGCCAGCGCGCACGTGGCCGAGATCGAGCGGCCGATGGCGTCGGCGCCGTAGACCTGGAACGTCAGCCACGTCTTGAGCGCGCGAAAGCCCCGCGACAGGTCGGGGCCGACGTCGCATGGCCAGGCCGTCCCCGCCGCGAGGCCGCGTCCCGCGCGCTGCAGGTAGGCGGCCGGTGCCGCGAAGGCGTCCAGCATGCGCTCGCCGTCGCGTGCGAGAAAATAGCCCGCGTCATACGGCACCTGGCCCCATTTGTGGAAATCGAAGGCGATCGAATCGGCCCGCGCGATGCCGTCGAGCAGCGGCGCGACGTCCGGCGCCAGCATGCCCAGCGCCGCGTAGGCGCCGTCGACGTGCAGCCACATCGAATGCGCGCGCGCAAAATCGGCCAGCGCGGGGAGCGGATCGATGGCGCCCGTGTTCACCGTCCCGACGCTGGCGACGACGAGGAACGGACGCAGCCCTTTGCCGCAGTCGGCCTCGACCTGCGCGGCGAGGTCGTCGAGATCCATGCGGCCGGCGGCGTCCACGCGCACGCCGCGCAGCGCGTCGGTGCCGAAGCCGGCCATGTCCATCGCCTTGGCGATGCAGCCGTGAGCTTCGGTCGACGCGTACGCGCACAGGCCGGCGTGCGCGGCCAGTCCTTCCGCGCGCACGTCGCGGCCGAGCGCGCTCGTGCGCGCGACGACGACGCCCATGAAGTTGGCGATCGACGTGCCGGTGACGAACACGCCCCGCGCGTCGGCCGGAAAGCCGAACAGCGACGCCATCCAGCCCGACACCTGGCGCTCGACCTCGACCGGCGCCTGGTTGCGTCCGCCGACGTTGGCGTTCAGCGCCCCGGCGATCATCTCGGCCAGCATGCCGACCGGCGTGCCGGCGCCATGCACCCAGCCCATGAAGCCGGGATGCGGGTTGCCGACGGTATAGGGAATCACATTGTCCTGCAGGGTGCGGTAGGCGTCCGCCAGCGAACCGGGGCCGCGCGGCAGCGGCGCATGCAGGCTCGCGCGGGCTTCCGGGGGCATCTGCTGCCACACCGGGCGCGCGCGGATGCCTTCCAGGTTGTCGAACATATCGTCCAGCATCCGGTGCCCGAGGGCACGGATGTCCTTCCAGTCCTCGGGGTCGAGCGTCGTGTCGGGGCCGTCAGCCATATGCGCCATTCAGGAATCGATGACGCCGATTATCGCAGTTTGCCGGCGAATCGATCCGGGGAACACGATAGGAATGTTATGGCTATTGCCATGAGTATCAGGCCGCGGCCACGGGTTGCAGGCCGAGATGGCGCCGCAGCGCCGCCTCGTCGAGGAAGTAGTGGCAGATCTCGGTGCCGGCCGGATCGCCCGCCAGCACGGGCACCAGCTCGTCGAAGCGGCTGGCCAGGGCCGGGTCGGCGTCGACGTCGACCACGTCCACCGTGTAGGCCTGCCCCTGGCGCGCCATGAAGGCCTGCAGCGCCGCCAGCATGTCGTCGCACAGGTGGCAGTACGACCGCGAATACAGCGTGAAGCGCGGTGCGCCGTTCATGGGCGCGGCCGAATGACGAGGTAGCGCGAGACATTGTCGCGCCGCACCAGCAGGGCCACCGGCTTCTTGGCGTCGAGCTTGGCGACGAGTCCGTTGAACTGGGCGGCGCCCGTGATCTCGACATTGTTCATCTGCTGGATCACGTCGCCCTGGCGGATGCCGGCCGACGCCGCGCGCCCTTCGGCGAATTCGACCAGCACACCCGCTTCCGTCTTGAGCTCGCGCTTCTGGACGGCCGACAGGTCCGAAACATGCAGGCCCAGTGCGTTCGGGGCCTGGTCCGGCGCCGGTTTCTTGGGCGTCGCGCGGGCCGTGGGCGATTTTTCTTCCTGCAATTCGACGATGGTCACCGGCAGGTCGAGCTGGCTGCCGCGGCGCCACACGGTGACGCTGGCACGGCTGCCGACGGCGCTGCCGCCGACGAGGCGCGGCAGGTCGGATGAACGGTCGATGTCCTTGCCGTTGAATTTCAGGATGATGTCGCCGACCTTGACGCCGGCCTTGTCCGCCGGGCCGCCCGGCTCGACCATCGCGACCTCGGCACCGCGCGCGCGGCCCAGGCCCAGCGATTCGGCCACGTCGGTCGTGACTTCGCTGATCTGCACGCCGAGGCGCCCGCGCGTGACCTTGCCCGTCTTGCGGATCTGGTCGGACACGCGCATGACCTCGTCGATCGGCACGGCGAACGAGATGCCGTTGTAGCCGCCGGACAGCGTCGCGATCTGCGAGTTGATGCCGATGACTTCGCCACGCATATTGATCAGCGGCCCGCCCGAGTTGCCGGGGTTGACGGCCACGTCGCTCTGGATCAACGGCAAATACTCTCCCGTATCGCGCGCCTTGGCCGAGATGATGCCCGCCGTCACCGTGTTCTCCAGGTTGAACGGCGAGCCGATGGCGATCACCCACTCGCCTACCCGGATCCGGCTGGAGTCGCCGATGCGCACGCTGGGCAGGTTGCGGCCGTCGACCTTGAGCAGCGCGACGTCGCTGCGCGCGTCCGAGCCGAGCACCTTGGCCTTGAATTCGCGCCGGTCGGTCAGGGTCACGACGACCTCGTCCGCGCCCTCCACGACGTGGGCATTGGTCAGCACGAACCCGTCGTCCGAAATGATGAAGCCGGAGCCGACGCCGCGCTGCACGCGCTCTTCCGGCGGCTGCTCCACGGGCCCGCCGCGGCGTCCGCGCGGCGTCATCTGGCCGCCGAAGAAGCGGCGCAGGAATTCCTGCATCTCCTCGTCGCCCCCGCCCTGGTCGAGACGGACGCGTTCGGTGGTGCGGATGTTGACGACGGCGGGGCCGACCTTGTCGACGAGGTCGGCAAAGTCGGGCAGGCCGGTGACGGCGGGGACGGCAACGGGCGCCGCCGCGTTGGCCGCCGGGGAGGACATTAGACTCGCGCCCGCAAATACGAGGGCGGACAGGAGCGCGCTTGCGGTTTTGCTTGTCATAGGATCGATAAGGTCTGGGCTTGAATGGATGGTATGGTAAGACAAAAGTGCCTTGTTGTCGCGTTGGCACGTCCGTGGCGGACGGGGGCGGACGGGGCGGCGCGCCGGCGGTCCGGCATGGGACGGCGCGGCCGGAACTTGGCCGCGCCGGGAATGCGCTTGCGGCTCAGGTGGGTCCGGCCACGGTCTGGTCGAACTGCGCCGCCGGACCGGCGGCGTCGCTGGCGGCGGCCGCGCGCTTGCCCGGCAGCGGTTCGGCCGCGAGGCGGGCCGCCAGCCGTTCCGCGAAGCCGGGCGCCAGGTCGGGCGCGGGCGCCGCGCGCAGCACGTCGCCGATCTGGTGAAAGAGCGCCCAGGCCTGCCGGCCGTCCGGACCGTCCAGGGCGGCGAGCGCCAGTTCCTGGTCGGGATCCGGGATCTCGCCGTCGCTCAGCGCCGAGATGAGTTCGCGGTTTTTCTTGTTCGTGTCCATCGTCGTTCCATCACGCCGGTATGTGATCCTTGGTCTCCAACATCGGGAACCTCGACCCGGCCGGCCGCCAGCCGCGTCCGGTCGTGCGAGATGCCTTCACGATCATCGCTACCTACCGACGCTTGTCCGCCGAGATATCGAGCAGGGGCCGCAATTTCTCGGCGATGACTTCGCGCGCCCGAAAAATCCGGCTCCGCACCGTACCGATTGGACACGCCATCACTTCGGAGATTTCCTCGTAGCTTAAACCTTCTATTTCGCGCAGGACAATCGCCGTCCGTAATTCCAGCGGCAGGGCTTCCATGGCCGCGTTCACGGTATAGGCGATCTGCTTGCTGGCCAACACCGATTCCGGTGTATTAATGTCTCGCAAGCTATCCGCGTCGTCAAATCCTTCCGCACGTTCGGCATCGGTTTCCGTCGAGGTCGGCGCCCGCCTGCCTTGCGTAACAAGAAAATTCTTTGCCGTATTGATTCCTATCCTGTACAACCACGTATAAAACGCGGAATCGCCGCGGAAATGGCGTAGCGCACGGAACGCCTTGATGAAGGTTTCCTGCACGACGTCTTCCGCCTCCGCCGGATCGTGCACGAGACGCGACACGAGCCGCATCAGGCGCCGCTGGTATTTCGCCACCAGCAGGTCGAACGCCCGGCGATCGCCCGCCTGGACGCGCTCAACCAGCAGTTGATCACATTCGCGCTCGGTCGTCACTGCAATGCCCCGTTGGCTGCGGCGGCGTCCCTGTTATACGGAAACGTGGACACCCCGCCGAGCGTTGCCGACACGCGCGACGGGACGACGTTTCTTTTTTAAGAGTTGGTCCGCTGCAATAAGTTCGTCGATTCTTCGCATCCTTCGTCCGCATCTCCGCGCCGGCCGACCACTGCCAGCGCGACGGCCAACGCGCGCCACGCGGCGGCGTCGACACTGTCGCGCCACACGGCCAGTACCCGCGGCCCCGTGCCCGGCGCGGCATACCGCAACAACATCAGCATCGGCCAGATGACCGAGCCCGGCAGCAGGACCGCATTGCCCCCCTGCGGGCCGCCCACGTCCTGTTGTACCGTCACGCGTAGGTCGCCGGTTCCAGAAATATCAATCCGGTGCATCTTTGGACGGCGGGCCGCGGCGCCCAGCACGGCCGCGCCGGCACCGGCCAGCGCGAGCGCCACGACTGGCGTTATGAGGAAACGTCCGGGCGCCAATAGCCCGACGGCCAGCGCCGATGCGCATTGCGCCACGCCGCAACCACCCCACACGAAACGCTGGATGCGTGACGGCCTGACGAGCGCGGAAACCGCGATCGACATGGGAATACTCGTTGGGTTAACGTGACCGCTCGGCCAGAAAAGACAAACGCCCATTCCTTGGACAGGAATGGGCGTCTGAAAGTTCGACTATCTTCGGATATCGATCAAATTTTCGCGAAGACCAGCGTACCGTTGGTACCGCCGAAACCGAAGGAGTTTTTCACCGCGTAATCGATCTTCATGTCGCGCGCCGTGTTGGCGCAGAAGTCCAGGTCGCACTCCGGGTCCTGGTTGAAGATGTTGATCGTCGGCGGCGACACCTGGTTGTGGATCGCGAGCACGGTGAACACCGACTCCAGGCCGCCCGCGCCACCCAGCAGGTGACCCGTCATCGACTTGGTGGAGTTGACGACCAGCTTGCCGGCATGGTCGCCGAAGGTACGCTTGATGCCCTTCACTTCCGCCACGTCGCCCACCGGGGTCGACGTGCCGTGCGCGTTCACGTAGTGCACCTGGTCCGGGTTGATGCCCGCGTACTGCATCGCGGCGACCATGCAGCGCGATGCGCCGCTGCCGTCCTCGAGGGGTGCCGTGATGTGGTTGGCGTCCGCGCTCATGCCGAAACCGACGACTTCCGCATAGATCCTGGCGCCGCGCGCCTTCGCGTGTTCGTACTCTTCGAGCACCATGACGCCGGCGCCCTCGCCCAGCACGAAGCCGTCGCGGTCGCGGTCCCACGGACGCGATGCCGTCGCCGGATCGTCATTGCGCGACGACAGTGCGCGCGCCGAGGCGAAACCGCCCAGGCCCAGCGGCGACACGGTCGATTCCGCGCCGCCCGCGATCATCACGTCGGCGTCGCCGTATTCGATCAGGCGCGCAGCCTGGCCGATGCAGTGCAGGCCGGTCGTGCAGGCGGTGACGATGGCCAGGTTCGGGCCGCGCAGGCCGAACTTGATCGACAGGTCGCCCGAGATCATGTTGATGATCGACGCCGGGACGAAGAACGGCGAGATGCGGCGCGGACCGCGATTGTCGTACTCGGCCTTGGTCTCTTCGATCATCGGCAGGCCGCCGATGCCGGAGCCCACGAGCACGCCGATGCGGTCGGCATTATCCTCGGTGACGACGAGGCCCGAATCCTGTATCGCCTGGATGCCGGCGGCCATGCCGAAATGGATGAACGTATCCATATGGCGGCCTTCCTTGCCCGGCAAGTAATCCTCGACGTTAAAATTCTTCACTTCGCCCGCGAAGCGGGTCGAAAATGGCGCTGCGTCAAACTTGGTGATGTTGGCAATGCCCGATTTGCCCGCCAGTGCTGCCTCCCACGCCTCGGCAATGGTGTTGCCGATCGGAGAGATGCAACCCAGGCCGGTAACGACGACACGGCGGTTGCGTGAACTCAAGCGCTTCTCCTGAAATCCTGAAAGCTTAGGCCTTGACGTGCGCCTGTGCGTACTCGATAGCCTGACGAACGGTCGTGATCTTCTCGGCCTGCTCGTCCGGGATTTCCATTTCGAATTCGTCTTCCAGGGCCATCACCAGTTCCACGGTGTCCAGCGAGTCAGCGCCGAGGTCGTCAACGAACGAGGAATCGATTTTGATGTCTGCTTCGGCAACGCCCAGTTGCTCAGCGACGATTTTTTTAACGCGTTGTTCGATATCCGACATGTTATGGCTCCATTAGGTATGTGTTGCGGAAAGTGCGCGCATTTTATCAGGGTTTGCGCGTTGAAAAACTATTTTCGGCGTCTGACGCTAAATCGACTGAAACTACCGCCAACTGCCGAGATTTCTTTGCAAAGCGTGCCGGCCATCAGCCCATGTACATGCCGCCGTTGACGTGCAGTTCGGTACCCGTGATGTAGGCGGCCTGCGGACCGGCCAGGAAGGCGACCGCATGCGCGATGTCTTCCGGCTGGCCCAGGCGGCCCAGCGGGATCTGCGTCAGCAGCGCCTCGTGCTGGCCTTCGCCCAGCCCTTTCGTCATGTCGGTGTCGATGAAGCCCGGCGCCACGCAGTTGACGGTGATGTTGCGGCTGCCGATCTCGCGCGCCAGCGCGCGGGTCATGCCGGCCACGCCCGCCTTCGCGGCCGCGTAATTCATCTGGCCCGGATTGCCGGACGCGCCCACGACGGAGGTGATGTTGATGATACGCCCCTGCTTCGCCTTCATCATCCCGCGCAGCACGGCGCGCGACAGGCGGCCGACGGCCGTGAGGTTGGTGGCGATCACGTTGTCCCACTCCTCGTCCTTCATGCGCATCGCCAGCTGGTCCTGGGTGATGCCGGCATTGTTGACGAGGATGCCGATGGCGCCCACGTTCTTGCTGACGTCGTCGATGACGGCGGCGCATTGCGCGGCGTCGGTGACGTTCAGCACGACGCCCTTGCCGCCGAATTCGGCGAGGTAGGCGCTGATGGCTTCGGCGCCGGCGCCGGTGGTGGCGGTGCCGACCACTTTCGCACCCTGGCGGGCCAGTTCGAGTGCGATGGCCTTACCGATGCCGCGCGAGGCGCCGGTGACGAGGGCGACTTGGTTTTGCAGATTCATTTGGTCCTCTTTTTTTCTAACGGGATTTTGCTGCGCTCAGCCTTTGACGGCGGCGAGCACACGCTCCAGCGCGGCCTGGTCGACCAGGGCTTCGCCCACCAGCACCGGGTCGATCCGCTTGGCCATGCCGATCAGGGTCTTGCTCGGCGCGCATTCGATGACTTGCGTCACGCCGTCGGCCGCCATCTTCTGCATCGTCTCGACCCAACGCACGGGACCGGCAGCCTGGCGCACCAGGGCGTCCTTGATCGCGGCCGGATCGTTCAGGATAGCCACGTCGACGTTGTTGATCAAGTCAATCTGCGGTGCGGCAAAATTCAGGTTCGCCATGTACTCGCGCAGGCGGTCCGACGCCGGCTTCAGCAGCGACGAGTGGAACGGCGCCGACACGGCCAGCTTCATGGCGCGCTTGGCGCCTTTCGCCTTGGCGATGTCGCAGGCGCGCTCGACGGCCGCGGTGTGGCCGGCGATCACGATCTGCGTCGGTTCATTGAAGTTGACGGCTTCCACGACGTCGCCCTGGGCCGCCTCGGCGCACACGGCGCGCACGTCGTCGGCCGCGAGGCCGAGGATCACGGCCATGCCGCCCTGCCCGACCGGCACGGCATCCTGCATGGACTGGGCGCGGAAACGCACCAGCGGCACGGCGTCTTTGAAGTCGATCACGCCGGCGGCGACGAGGGCCGAGTATTCACCCAGGCTGTGGCCGGCCACGACGGCCGGCCTGGGGCCGCCCGCGGCGATCCACGCGCGATACACGGCGACGGCGGCCGTCAGCATCACGGGCTGCGTGTTGGTGGTCAGGTCCAGGTCTTCCTTCGGGCCTTCGGCGATCAGCTTGCCGATGTCCTGGCCCAGCGCTTCCGATGCCTCGGCGACGGTCTGTGCGACGACCGGGTTGCCGGCGAAGCCGTTCAGCATGCCGACGGCTTGCGCGCCCTGGCCAGTGAAAAGAAATGCGAATTTGCTCATCAAGTTCTCCTTGATTGTTGTTCGTTGCCGGGCGCCGGCTCGGCCATGCGCCCGGTGGATTGTTCGGTCGGGCCTGGCCGCTTCACATGCGCGCCAGCACGGCACCCCATGTGAAGCCGCCGCCCACGCCTTCCATCATGACGTTGTGGCCGGGCTTGATACGGCCGTCGCGCACGGCCACGTCGAGCGCCAGCGGGATCGATGCGGCCGACGTGTTGCCGTGTTCGTTGACGGTGACGATCATCCTATCGGTCGGCAGGCCCAGCTTTTTCGCCGTGCCCGTCATGATGCGCAGGTTGGCCTGGTGCGGGATCAACCAGTCGACGCTGCTGGCCGGCATTTGCGCATGCGCCAGCGCTTCGTTGGCGACCTTTTCCAGCACGGTGACGGCCAGCTTGAAGACGGCCGGGCCGTCCATGTACAGGAATTTCTGGTTGGCGGCCAGGTTCGACGGGTTCGCGGGGCCGCACAGGATGCCGCCGTGGCTGCCGTCGGCATGCAGCTTGACGGCCAGCAGGCCCGGCTCGTCGGACGCCGCCAGCACGACGGCACCGGCGCCGTCGCCGAACAGCACGCAGGTGCTGCGGTCGTCGAAATCGAGGATGCGCGAGAACACTTCCGTGCCGATCACCAGCACGTTCTTCGCGTTGCCGGCCTTGATGAAGGCGTCGGCCGTCGCCATGGCGTAGACGAAGCCGCTGCACACGGCCCCCATGTCGAACGCCGCACTGTTGTTGCGCATGCCGAGCTTGTTCTGGACGATGCACGCCGTGCTGGGGAAGCTGCCGAAAAAGTCCGGGGTCGACGTGGCGACGATGATCAGGTCGACCTGTTCGGCTTCGAGGCCGGCCGCTTCGAGCGCCTTGCGTGCCGCATTCACGGCCAGGTCCGACGCGTTTTCCTCGGGCGCGGCATAGTGGCGCGCGGAGATGCCGCTGCGCGAGACGATCCACTCGTCCGAGGTCTCGATGCCCTTGACGGCCAGCTGGGCCGCCAGGTCGTCGTTCGTGACACGCTGCGCGGGCAGATAGCTGCCGGTGCCGATAATTTTGCTATAAGTCATTGCTAACCCTGCTGAATAGTTGAGCCTGGCGCTTCCGGATTGGGAGCTTGCGGCAACATTTCGGCGATCAAGGTCGAGAGTTGCGCCTGCACATTATATTTCGCCGCGTCAAAAGCGCGTCGCAATGCCCACTCGTAGGCGTAGGCGGTGGCGCCGCCATGGCTCTTGAATACCAGGCCTTTGAGACCCAGCAGGCCGGCACCGTTATAACTTTCGGGGTTCAGCTTCTTGAGCGATTTGCGCGCGAACAGGGCGCCCACCTTCGACATCGTCGTTTCGAGGAATACCGATTTGACGAAGCGCGACAGGCCTTCGATCGCCTTCAAGGTCACGTTGCCGACGAACCCGTCGCACACGACGACGTCCACGGTCCCCTTGAAGATGTCGTTGCCCTCCACGTTGCCGTGGAAATTCAGCACGCCGCGTTCGTGGTCGGCCCGCAGCAGGGGTGCGGTGGCCTTGACCACTTCGTTGCCCTTGATCTCTTCCGTACCGACATTGAGCAGGCCGATGCTCGGGCGGCGCTTTTCCATCGCCTCGAACAGCACGGCGCCCATGATGGCGAACTGGTGCAGGTGGTGGGGCTCGCAGTCGACGTTCGCGCCCAGGTCCAGCATGTACGTCGGGCCGCCCTTCTGGTTCGGCAGGATCGAGCAGATGGCCGGCCGATCCACGTCGGCCATGGTTTTCAGCACGTAGCGCGAGATGGCCATCAGCGCGCCGGTATTGCCGGCGGAGACGCAGACGGCGGCGCTGCCGTCCTTGACGAGCTCGATCGCCACGCGCATCGACGAATCTTTCTTGCGGCGCAGGGCGACTTCGATGGGGTCGTCCATGGCGACCACTTCGGACGCATGGCGGATGGTCAGGCGCGGGTTGTCGCCCGCGTGATGTTTCTTGAGTTCAGCACGGATCTGCTCTTCCTGGCCAACGAGGATCAGTTCGGCATCGGATTCGCGCTTGAGGAATGCGAGGGCTGCCGGGATGGTCACGGTGGGGCCGTGGTCGCCGCCCATGCAGTCGATGGAAATTTTGATTGTCATTTGTCGGGATGGACCGCGGGCTCAAGGTCGGCCGACGGCGGCGTGTTCTCGGCAGGATACACAACGGACCGAGTCAGCAGGATGGTAAATGACGGAGTTACCGCGAAAGAAAAAGCGGCGCCACGCATTCGACATACGTTGCACCGCTTTCATGGAACAAAACCGCAAGACGTCGATTACTCGTCGTTCTTGGTCTTGAGCACTTTACGGCCACGGTAGAAACCGTTCGGGCTGATGTGGTGACGCAGGTGCGTTTCGCCGGTGGTCGGCTCGACTGCCAGGTTCGGGGCGGTCAGGAAATCGTGCGAACGGTGCATGCCGCGCTTCGACGGGGACTTCTTATTCTGTTGAACTGCCATGATGACTCCTAAACATAAGTTCTAAAATTCTAACACATTCGACTTGCAAGTACATGCGCATCGAGTATCCCAGCGGCAATAACTTTGGGAACGCCATTGCCGACATGCTTAACGCTGCCTTACAACGATGACTCAATACTCGAGCTGCACGCGTTTGACACGTTTTGACGCTGCGAATGCTACCTGTACGTAGCACCCACCGCAATTCTTTTCGAAGATCGACAAACCTGCTGCGCGTTGCATATTTGAACCGCGATGCTCGCTGTACTCTCGTACAGCGGCGCTTCTCATCCAGATCTGCTGCCGCCCGCTACTGTTTTTCGACGTTCGTCATTCAGATTTGAGGCTCTTCAATGCCGCGAACGGCGATACCTTCTCGGACTTGATCGAGTCCAGCAGCTTGGTATCGGGGCACACCTCGTGTTTCGGTGCCTGCGGCAAGGCCAGCAGGGCTTCATCTTCCAGCAGGTCGCGGATGTCGCAGGCGTGGCTGCCGACGATCACGTCGATACTCTCGTCGTCGAGGATTTCCTCGATCTCGTCCGCTTCCGCGTCGTCCTTGCCCAGCACCAGCACGGTCGACGAATCGAGCGCGTAGCCGAACGGGGTCAGGCAACGCTGGCAGACCAGCTGCACGGTACCGGAGACGGACAGCGTCAACATCGGATACCCCTGCCGGGTCTGGCCGCCCTGGATGGACCAGGCGATTTGACCGGACCGGTCGGCGCATTCGGCCGCCAGGCGGGTCATTTCCGCCACCGGCGTGACGCCTTCACGATAGCCGTTGTTCCGACAAAATTCAAAAGCGTCGATGACAAAAGCGCTCATTTGGAAAAACATCCCCGGAAAACCTGCGATAATAACAGGCTTCGCCCCGCGCAGTCAAAGACTCCGTCGCAAAAGCGCTATCTTCCTGTTTCATTTACAAAAATCGATGCCAAGTTCCGCCCTTCCGCGCCTCATCCTGGCCTCCGGTTCCGCCTACCGGCGCGAGCTGCTGGGCCGCCTGCACCTGCCGTTCGACGCCGTCTCGCCCGACATCGACGAGACTCCGCGTCCCGGCGAAGCCCCGGAAGCGACGGCGCTGCGGCTGGCGCGCGACAAGGCGGCGGCCGTCGCCCGCACTCACCCGGGCGCCCTCGTGATCGGCTCGGACCAGGTCGCCACGCTGGACGGCGTCCAGATCGGCAAGCCCGGTGACCACGCGCGCGCCCTCGCCCAGCTTCGAATGATGCGCGGCCGCCGCGTCGTGTTCCATACGGCCCTGTGCCTGTGGGATGGACGCCTGCCCTTCGACGCCGCGGCGCAGGCCGCGCAACTGGATAACGTGCAGGTGTTCGTCACGTTCCGCGACCTGCCGGATGCCGAGCTGGACGCCTACCTGCGCATCGAGCAGCCATACGACTGCGCCGGCAGCGCCAAGAACGAGGGTCTCGGCATCGCCCTGCTCGAACGCATCGACAGCAGCGACCCGACCGCCCTCACGGGCCTGCCGCTGATCGCCCTGACGGGCATGCTGCGCCGTGCCGGCATGCCGTTTTTCATGACCCAACAATAAAGACTATGCCCGGTACGCTCTACCTGATCCCGAACACCCTCGGCCCGACCGAAGCGGCGCCGCACGCGCTGTCCCACATCCTGCCCGAACACGTGCAGGACATCGCCAGCAAGCTCGATTATTTCGTGGCCGAGAACGCCAAGACGGCGCGCGCCTTCCTGAAACTGGTCGCCATCGACCATCCGCTCGCACGCCCATTGCAGGACATCGAGATCGCCGAGCTGAACGTGAACACGCCCGCGCAGGCGCTGGCCGCGCTGCTGGCGCCGCTGCTCGACGGACGCGACGCGGGCCTCGTGTCGGAAGCGGGCGTGCCGGCCGTCGCCGATCCGGGCGCCGACCTCGTCCGACTGGCGCACCAGCACGGCGTCAACGTGCGCCCGCTCGTGGGCCCCTCGTCGCTGCTGCTGGCCGTCATGGCGAGCGGCCTGAACGGTCAAAGCTTCGCGTTCAACGGCTATCTGCCGACGGACGCCGCCCAGCGCACGAAACGCATCCAGCAACTGGAACAGCGCTCGCGCAGCGACAAGCAGACGCAATTGCTGATCGAGACGCCCTACCGCAACGGCGCGATGCTGGAAGCGCTCGTCGCCGGCTGCCAGCCGAGTACCCTCGTGTGCGTGGCGACCGACCTGTCGCTGGCGACGGAAACCGTGCGCACGCAGACGGCCGCCAAGTGGAAGGCCGAACTGGCCGCCGGCAAGGCGCCGGATTTCCACAAGAAGCCGACCGTCTTCCTGTTTCTCGCACAGTAAAATTGCTGGGTGGGCACGCTGTGCCCACGCGTGCCGCTCAGTGCACCTCGGCGCCGAGTTCGCGCACCCAGCCGAACGCGGCCAGTTCGATCTCGCGCACCTGCTTGACGGACAGCCCCAGCCGGCCCAGCGCCGCGCCCAGGTCGCGGCCCGGTTCCTTGTGCTCCAGCGATTCCGCCACGCTCAGCATGGCGGCGTAGTCGCCGTCGCGCTCGAGCAGGGCCACGCGGACGTCGCGCGAGATGTCGACCTTGTCGAGGATCTCGCGCATCGGCACGCCGAACAGCGCATCCATCAGCGACATGATGCCGACCGTGAACGCCGTGTTGGCGCCGGCGACGTCGCCCGGACGCAGGGTCAACGTCATCAGCTCGAGCAGGCGGCCGCGCGTCGTCGCCATCTGCAGCAGCGGCGAATTCAGTTCGACCTGACCTTCCGGGCCGCTGTACAGCAGGATCTGCACCCAGCGCTGCAACTGGCTGCGCCCGAGCTGGACGAGGGCTTGCGAGATCGATTCCACGCGCGGGGCGCCCGCGCCCGTCAGGTGGCCGTTGACGAGGCGCAGCAGATTCAGGCTGAGCAACGCGTCGCGCTTGACGGCGGCTTCGATGGCTTCGTTGTCGGCATCCGAGTGGATCAGGTCCGTCAGGCGCAGCAGCACGAGCTCGGACGGCGAGATCTTCTTGCCGGACAGGATCGCCGGCCGCGCGAAGTAATAGCCCTGGAAATATTCGAAGCCGAGCTCCAGGCACAGCTGGAATTCCTCGACCGTCTCGACCTTTTCCGCCAGCAGCTTCTGGTGCGGCCCGCGCAGTGCGTGCACGAGCCCGGCCAGCTCGTCGCGGCCCACGCCCTGCAAGTCGATCTTGATGACGTCGACGAGGTTCCTGAGCTTGCTTACCTGCTCGGAATGGCCTATAACATCGTCGAGAGCGAACTTGAAACCGAGCTCTTTCAACTCCCTGATGCGCGCCAGCAATTGCGTCGTGGGACGGACGGTTTCGAGGATTTCCAGGATGACCTGATCGGGAGGCAGGAAGCGGACGAAATCGCTCATCAACACCACCTCGTCGACATTGACGAAGGCGATCTGCTCGCCCACCACCTGCTTCATGCCCAGCTGCGACGCATGGGAAATCACGGCGGCGGTGGCGGCGGCATAATCGGTCAGCTGCGCGTCCTCATGCTCCGGGGCGGCGCGGAACAGCAACTCGAACGCCACCAGTTTCTGGTCGCGTCCGAGGATGGGCTGGCGCGCCAAAAAGAATTCGTCGGACGGCGTGGACGTGGCTGCCGTTGCTACCGCATGCATGTAAAAACTCCTGAAACGCACGGCGCGCACCATGCGCACCGGGCCCGGTCTGGCCGGAATACCGGTCCGACTATACTACAGACGGGAAGTCTTTACATTTCGACATCGTATCAAATCGTTTCAGACAAAGATGTGCCCGCCTGAAACGATTCATGCGAACGGGGTCAGGAACGGCCCGATCCGTTGCGTTTGGATGGACCGCGCGGTGCCGCGGGCGCCTCCGTACGCGGGCCGCGCGCCTGGGCCCGGCTGCCCGTACCGGCGGCGCCGCGTGGACCCGTCGCAGCGCGTTCGCCGCGCACCGTTTCCTCGTTGCCCGGACCACGCGGGCCCGCCGTCCTGGCGCTCGGACTACGTGCCGCGGTACCCTGCTCGCCTTCGCCTTCCGCGCGTGGACGCCCGCCGTCGCCGAACGCCTGGCCCGGCAGGCGCAGGCTACCGCCGCCGGACAGCGGACTCGCGCGGCGCGCATTGCCAACCGGCTGGCGGCCCGCACCGGCCATGCCGCCACGTGCCGCCACGGCGCCCGTGACCGGCGTGCCCTTCTCGATGCGGAACGTCGCGCCGGCATCCTGGCCCAGCACCTGCACGAGGTAGGGCAGCGTGTCGCGCAGGGTCGCTTCCAGCGTGTACGGCGGATTCAGGATGAACATGCCGCTGCTGTGCAGGCCGTTGCCGTCGGCGCGCGGGCCGGCGACGCTCAAGGTCACATGCAGCCATTCCTTGGCCGGCAGGCGCTTCAGGCGGTCGGGGAACTGGCGCGATTCCATGCGCTGCAGCACCGGATACCAGACGGCGTACGTGCCCGCCGGGAAGCGCTTGATCGCTTCGTCGAGCGCGTCGCGCACGTGCTTGTAGTCGAGCTTGACTTCGTACGGCGGATCGACGAGCACCAGCGCCCGGCGCGACGGCGGCGGCAGCAGCGCCTTGAGGCCGTGGAAGCCATCCGCGTGGTCGACGAGGATGCGGCGCCCGCGCGCGCGCGCGCCCTGCTCCGCATGATGCGCTTCGAGCTTGCGGACGTTGTCCGCCAGCACCCGGATGTCGGCCGGATGCAGTTCGAACAGGCGCAGGCGATCCTCGAGCCGCGTCTCGGCATCCGCGACCCACGGCGAGCCGGGATACCAGCGCAGCTTGCCGCTCGGGTTCAGCTTGCGCACGACGTCCACGTACTCGGCCAGCGCCGGCGGCAAGTCGTCGCGCCCCCACAGGCGCGCGATGCCATCGACGTATTCGCCGCTCTTGACCGCCTGCGCACTGTCGAGCGCGTACACGCCGGCACCGGCATGGGTGTCGATATACGTGTAGGCCGTGTCTTTCTGGTTCATGTATTTGTGCAACTGAACCTGAATAAAATGCTTCAGGACATCGGCGTGATTACCCGCGTGAAAGGCGTGGCGGTAGCTGAACATAGAGATTCCAATCTGATTGATGCGGTGCCCGCGGTGCGATCGCGAATGCGGGCCAACCGTCATTATCCACCAGATAGGGCCGCCGCCCAACAGCGTCCCGGCGCGGAGCCACATTCGGCTCAGCAATTGCCCAAAAACGGGCTCTGACCCCATAAAAAAAGCCGCAGCGGCTTGTGGCCACTGCGGCTGACCATCCGAGGATGGGTGGAGGAAAACGTGATCGGCGGGCGTCAGGCGACTTTCTTTTCGTCGAAGAACTGTTCGTCCTCCGTCGAGCCGTGCAGCGCCGTCGTCGAGCTCTGGTGCTGCTGGATGGTCTGGGTGACGGCGTCGAAATAGCCGGTGCCCACTTCGCGCTGGTGCTTGACGGCCGTGAAGCCCTTGTCGGCGGCGGAGAATTCCGCTTCCTGCAGCTCGACGAAGGCCGACATGCCGCGGCGCGCATAGCCGTGGGCGAGGTTGAACATGCTGTAGTTCAGCGCATGGAAGCCGGCCAGCGTGATGAACTGGAATTTGTAGCCCATCGCGCCCAGCTCTTTCTGGAACTTGGCGATCGTGGCGTCGTCCAGGTTCTTCTTCCAGTTGAACGACGGCGAGCAGTTATATGCGAGCATCTTGCCCGGGAATTTCGCATGGATGGCGTCGGCGAAGCGCTTGGCGAATTCCAGGTCGGGCTTGCCCGTCTCGCACCACACGAGGTCGGCAAACGGCGCATACGCGAGGCCGCGCGCGATCGCCTGGTCGACACCCGGCTTGACGCGGAAGAAGCCTTCGACGGTGCGCTCGCCCGTGCAGAACGGCTTGTCGTTCGCGTCGACGTCGGCCGTCAGCAGGTCGGCCGCTTCCGCATCCGTGCGGGCGACGAGGATCGTCGGCGTGCCCATCACGTCGGCCGCGAGGCGGGCCGCCGTCAGCTTTTCCACGGCTTCGCGCGTCGGCACCAGCACCTTGCCGCCCATATGGCCGCATTTCTTGACGGCGGCCAGCTGGTCTTCGAAGTGCACGCCGGCGGCGCCCGCTTCGATCATGGACTTCATCAGTTCGAAGGCGTTCAGCACGCCGCCGAAGCCGGCCTCGGCATCGGCCACGATCGGGGCGAAATAATCGACGTCGTCCTTGCCTTCAGACCATTGGATCTGGTCGGCGCGCTGGAACGTGTTGTTGATCCGCTTGACGACCATCGGCACCGAGTTGGCCGGGTACAGCGACTGGTCCGGATACATCTCGCCGGCCAGGTTGGCGTCGCCGGCGACCTGCCAGCCCGACAGGTAGATGGCTTTCAGGCCGGCCTTGACCTGCTGCATGGCCTGGTTGCCCGTCAGCGCGCCCAGGGCGTTCACATACGGTTCGTTGTTGACCAGGTCCCACAGCTTCTCGGCGCCGCGCCGCGCGAGCGTATGGTCGATCTGGACGGAGCCCCTCAGCCGTACGACATCTTCCGCGGTGTAATTGCGGACGACACCTTTCCAGCGGGGGTTAGCCTCCCAATCCTGTTGCAGGGCGGCGATTTGCTGTTCACGAGTTGCCATGGCGTTCTCCTGATTGAAAAAGCTGGGTTGGACAGTGATTCCGTTAGCAATATGATAGCGCCGGTTGTGCGCAGCACCAATACTCTTATATAAGACATATGACGATTTTTATTTTCTTTAAAATCATATGCTTACAATCTTGTTTTCATGATACGAAAGCATATTTCTCAGAATGGAAACCGTCGGGTGTCGCGCTCTTCTGCGCTTTTCACATCTGCGAACTGATTTTCATGATGTGGGATGTCGAGTGATATTTCCGTAAGGCACGCCCTCTATGCTGCCGCAACTGCCGCAGCTTTCCTTGATCAGGCAACGCGGTAATGCTGAAGAGAATCATTAATGACGACATGCATCAAACGACCATGCATTTGCCCGGCTCAGCCGTTGTTACCGGTGATGGGTTAGGCGGCTAACAGAGCCATCTCGCACCACCTTCTACCCTTGCGGCACGGATCTCATCCGTATGTACCCGGCGGTCTCGCAGGACGCGAGCCGTCGGGTCCTGAATAGTTCGTGGAGAAGGAGAACACATGAAATCGCTTATCCGCAGTACCCTGCTGGGCGCGCTGCTGGGCGCCGGCGCGCTCGCGTCGGCCCAGGCCGGCACGCTGGAATACCAGGGCGTCGACTTCACGTCGTCCTGGTCTGGCAACGTGCTGACCCTGGCCATCGACGCGTCGAACCCGACCGGCAGCTGGGCCGGCGCCACCGCCCTCGGGGCGCTGCAGCTGAAAGACCTCGGCAGCTTCGACAGTGTGTCGCTCACTGCGGCGCCGCAGGGTGCGACGCACTGGACCCTGTCGAGCAATGAATTGAACGCGAACGGTTGCACCGGCGGCGGCCACAGCGGCACCGGGCTGTGCTTCTCCGGCGCGCACGTCGCGCTGGCGGACGACATGGTGTTCCAGTTCACCTTTTCTGGCGGCAATCCCAACCCCATCGCGCCCGAGCTCAAGGTGGCGATGTTCGGCCTGGACGGTAAGCACAAGGTCGGCAGCCTGATGGGCGAGCAGCTCCCGGTCGCGGCCGTGCCCGAACCGCAGACCTATGCGATGCTGCTCGGCGGCCTCGGCCTGATGGGCCTGATGGCGCGGCGCCGCCAGCGCTGACGCGCGGCAGGCGCATAAAAAAACGCCCTGCCGGCGCGCTTGCCGACAGGGCGTTTCCACATCCGGACAGCGATTACTTCGCCAGCTCGACAGCCGGCTCCTCGCCGAACACCAGCTGGCCGCCACGCACGCCGATCCGGATCGTATCCTTGGGTCCGAAGCGGCCGGCCAGGATATCCTTCGACAGCGGATTCTCGATCTGCTGCTGGATCGCGCGCTTGAGCGGCCGCGCGCCATACACCGGATCGAAGCCCGCTTCCGCGATCTTCTGCAGGGCCTCTTCGCTGATGTCGAGCGCCATCTCCATCTTGCCGAGGCGCTGCTCCAGGCCCTTCAGCTGGATCTTCGCGATCGCGCCGATGTTCTTTTCGTCGAGCGCGTGGAACACGACGATCTCGTCGATGCGGTTGATGAACTCGGGGCGGAAGTGTCCGCGCACCTCGGCCATCACGGCCATCTTGACGACGGCCGGCTCGTCGCTGTCCATCGACTGGATCTTGTGCGAACCCAGGTTCGACGTCATCACGATCACGGTGTTCTTGAAGTCCACCGTGCGGCCCTGGCCATCCGTCATGCGGCCGTCGTCGAGCACCTGCAGCAGGACGTTGAACACGTCCGGATGCGCCTTCTCGATCTCGTCCAGCAGGATCACGCTGTACGGCTTGCGGCGCACGGCTTCCGTCAGGTAGCCGCCTTCCTCGTAGCCGACATAACCCGGCGGCGCGCCGATCAGGCGGGCCACGGAATGCTTCTCCATGAACTCGCTCATGTCGATGCGGATCAGCGCGTCCTCGGTATCGAACAGGAAGTTCGCCAGCGCCTTGCACAGCTCGGTCTTGCCGACGCCCGTCGGGCCCAGGAACATGAACGAGCCGTACGGCCGGTTCGGATCCGCGAGCCCCGCGCGCGAGCGGCGGATCGCATCGGACACGGCCTCGATCGCCTCGTCCTGGCCCACGACGCGCTCATGCAGCTTCTCCTCGATGTGCAGCAGCTTGTCGCGTTCGCCCTGCATCATGCGGGCGACGGGGATGCCGGTCGCGCGCGATACGACTTCCGCGATTTCCTCGGCCCCCACCTGGGTGCGCAGCAGGCGCGGCTTGCCGTTCGCGTCGTCCGGCTGCTCGCCGGCGGCCTCGGCGTCCTTCAACTGCTTGTCCAGCTCGGGCAGGCGGCCGTACTGCAGTTCCGACACCTTCTGCCAGTTGCTCTGGCGCTTCGCTTCGTCCATCTGCAGGCGGATGCGCTCGATCTCTTCCTTGATGTGCGTCGTGCCCTGCACGGCCGCCTTCTCGGACTTGAGGATTTCCTCGTAGTCGGCGTACTCGCGCTCCAGGCGGGCGATCTCGTCGTTGATCAGTTCGAGGCGGCGCTGCGAGGCCTCGTCGGTTTCCTTCTTGACGGCTTCGCGCTCGATCTTCAGCTGGATCAGGCGGCGGTCGAGCTTGTCCATGACTTCCGGCTTGGAGTCGATCTCGATCTTGATCTTCGACGCGGCCTCGTCGATCAGGTCGATGGCCTTGTCCGGCAGGAAGCGGTCCGTGATGTACCGGTGCGACAGCTCGGCCGCGGCGATGATCGCCGGGTCCGTGATCTCGACCTTGTGGTGCAGCTCGTACTTTTCCTGCAGGCCGCGCAGGATGGCGATCGTCGCCTCCACGCTCGGCTCGTCGACCATGATCTTCTGGAAGCGGCGCTCCAGCGCGGCATCCTTCTCGACGTATTTGCGGTACTCGTCCAGCGTGGTCGCACCGATGCAATGCAGCTCGCCGCGCGCCAGCGCCGGCTTCAGCATATTGCCCGCGTCCATCGCGCCTTCGGCCTTGCCGGCCCCGACCATCGTGTGGATCTCGTCGATGAAGACGATCGTCATGCCCTCGTCGTGCGAGAGTTCCTTGAGCACGGCTTTAAGGCGTTCCTCGAACTCGCCGCGGAACTTGGCGCCGGCCAGCAGCGCGGCCATGTCGAGCGACAGCACGCGCTTGCCCTTGAGCGAATCCGGCACCTCGCCGTTGACGATGCGCTGCGCGAGGCCTTCCACGATCGCGGTCTTGCCGACGCCCGGCTCGCCGATCAGCACCGGATTGTTCTTGGTGCGGCGCTGCAAGACCTGGATGGCGCGGCGGATCTCGTCGTCGCGGCCGATCACCGGGTCGAGCTTGCCGTTGCGGGCACGTTCGGTGAGGTCGAGCGTATATTTCTTGAGGGCTTCGCGTTGCCCTTCCGCATCCTGCGAATTCACGGATTCGCCGCCGCGCACGGCGGAGATCGCGGACTCCAGCGCCTTGCGGGCGAGACCGTTCTCACGCGCGAGGCGCCCGGCGTCGGACTTGTCTTCCGTAAAGGCCAGCAAGACCATCTCGCTCGACAGGAACTGGTCGCCGCGGCGCTGCGATTCGCGATCGGCCAGGTTCAGCAGGGAGACGAGCTCGCGGCCGACCTGCACGTCGCCGCCCGTGCCGGACACTTTCGGCAGGCGGTCGAACGCCGAGCGCAGCGCCGTCTGCAGGCTGCCGACGTTGACGCCGGCCCGCTGCAGCAGCGAGCGCGCGCCGCCGTCGCTCTGGCTCAGCAGGGCGGACAGCAGGTGGACGGGTTCGATGTATTGGTTGTCGTTGCCGACCGCCAGGCTCTGCGCATCGGACAGCGCTTCCTGGAGCTTGGTCGTCAATTTGTCTTGTCGCATATGCAGTACCCCTGGTTGTTTGGGTTGGATTTCGGATTGACACCCAGTTAGGGATGGCATAGCGACTTTTCAAGATGTGAACACGCGGCCGCGGAGCGTTTAATGTTGCTGCGATAAAATGTTCGGCATGGCCCCCTCCTTTTTATCCAGACATATCGACGAACCGCTGCGCCTGCTGCCATACATGGCGAAGTGGCTGCTGCTCGCCGTTGCCGTCGGGCTGCTGTCCGGCTCCGCGTCCGCCTTCTTCCTGTTCGCGCTCGACTGGGCGACCGGCACCCGCATCGCCCACCGCTGGCTGATCGCCCTGCTGCCGCTGGCCGGCTTCGGCGTCGCCTGGCTCTACCTGCGGTTCGGCAGCGCCGTCGAGGCCGGCAACAACCTGCTGATCGACGCAATCCACGATCCCAAGAAAGTGATTCCGCTGCGCATGGCCCCGCTCGTGCTGGGCGGCACCGTCGTCTCGCATTTGTTCGGCGCCTCGGTCGGGCGCGAGGGCACGGCCGTGCAGATGGGCGGCGCGCTGGCCGACCAGCTCACGCATGTGTTCAGGCTGCAGCACGAGGACCGGCGCATCGTCCTGATGGCCGGCATCAGCGCCGGCTTCGCCTCCGTGTTCGGCACGCCGCTGGCGGGCGCCATCTTCGGCCTGGAAGTGCTGGCCATCGGCCGGCTGCGCTACGACGCCCTGCTCGCCTGCCTCGTGGCCGCAGTCGCCGGCGACCAGGTCTGCCTGCTGTGGAGCCACCTGCTGGGCATCCACCACACGCATTATGCGATCGCCTTCGTCCCGGCGCTGGCGGCCTGGCCGCTGGCGGCCGTCGCCATCGCCGGCGCGCTGTTCGGACTCGCGGGCAAGCTGTTTGCGGATTGCACGCATGCATTGTCGGGCTGGATGAAGCGCCGCATACCGTACGGCCCGCTGCGCGCGCTGCTGGGCGGCATCGTCGTCGCGGCCTGTGCGTTGGCGCTGGGCGCCGACCGCTACATCGGCCTCGGCATCCCGACCATCCAGGCCGCGTTCACGCAACCGCTGGCGCCCTGGGATTTCGCGGGCAAGATGGCCTTCACGATCGCATCGCTGGGCAGCGGCTTCAAGGGCGGCGAAGTGACGCCGCTGTTCTACATCGGCGCCACGCTCGGCAATGCGCTGGCGCCGCTGCTGCACCTGCCCGTCGCGCTGCTGGCCGGCGTCGGTTTCGTGGCCGTGTTTGCCGGCGCGGCCAACACGCCGATCGCGTCGACGCTGATGGCGATCGAGCTGTTCGGGGCGGACGTGGGCGTGTATGCGGCAGTCGGATGCGTGCTGGCCTATCTGTTTTCCGGCCACACGGGCATTTACCGGGCCCAGCGCATCGGCCAGGCCAAGCATCGGTGGCGGGCGGCGCCGCCGCCGGCGGACACGCGCCTCGCCGACCTCGCCGACCTCGCCGCGCACCGCCAGCCGCCGGGCACGCCCTGAACACGCGTCAGGCGTGACCCGGCCGGCGTGACCCGGTCAACGTGACCCGGTCAGCGTGACCCGGTCATGCCTGCTGCGCGACGGGTGCCTCGCCCGCCGCGGCGAGATCGCGCACGTTCTTTTGCACGGCGACGATGGCAAACAGGGTCAGCACGAACGACATCGCATAAAAACCCTTCTCGCTCGGCATCAGCGTCGCATTCCACAGGCCGACCGTCAGCAACCCCACGGCCGCGATCAGCGAGATCCAGCACAGCCCGACGTACATGCCCGTCACCGGCAACTGCTCGGCGCGGTCGCGCAAGGTCTTTTGCAGCGACACGGCGGCAAAGCAGCCGTACAGCAGGATGGTCAGGTAATACCCCTTTTCGTTGAGCTGCATCTGCGCATTCCACAGACCGGCAAGATAAGCGAGGATGCCGACGATCATGGCGCACCAGGATGCGCCGACGAAGGCGGGGCTCGGACGTGCGGACGGATGCGGGTTCATGGCGTTCTCCTTTTTTAATGAAAATGGAACTTTGCCAGATTGCAACGCCAGCACATTGCGCGCAAGCGAACACGCACGAGGTATTACGCGATGGCACGCCAGGTAGCATATCCCGCGATGCAGAACCCGATCGAGCCCAGCAGGTGCAATGCCGAATGCGCCAATGCCCAGCTGTAATGGCCCCGTTGCAGCAACACCATCGCTTCACCGGAGAAACTGGAAAACGTCGTCAGGCCGCCGAGGAAGCCCGTGATGACGAACAGGCGCCAGGCCGGGGACAATGCCGGCACCGTATCGAAGAACCCGAGCGCCAGCCCGATCAGGTAGCCGCCGACGAGGTTGGCGACGAGCGTCCCCAGCTGGATGTGGGCATGCAGTTGCCCGAGCAGGATAGTGAGGCCCCAGCGCAGCCAGGCCCCGAGGGCCGCCCCGACGGCGACCGCGATCCAGCTCAGCGGCTGGCCCACTTGGCCCGGGCCGTGTCGTCCGTCACGCGCGCATCGACCCAGCGCGCACCGTTCGGCGTCTGCTCTTTCTTCCAGAATGGCGCGTCGGTCTTGAGGTAATCCATGATGAATTCGCAGGCTGCGAACGCTTCACCCCGGTGCGCGGCCGTGCAGGCGACGAGGACGATCTGGTCCAGCGGCCGCATCGGGCCGACGCGGTGGACGACGACGACGCCGTACAGCGGCCAGCGGCCGCGCGCCTGCTCGACGATATCCTGCAGGGCCCGCTCCGTCATGCCCGGATAATGCTCCAGCTCCAGCTCGGCCACGCTGTCGCCGTCATTCATGTCGCGCACCGTGCCGACGAAGCTGACGACGGCCCCCACGCGCGCATCGCCCGCGCGCAGGCGCGCGAGTTCGGTGCTCACGTCGAAGTCGGCGCTCTCGACGCGGATGTCCGTGCTGTCCTTCATGTCTCCGTTCACTTGCCCTCCCTGGCCAGGCGCAGCGCGAGCTGCTCGATGCGCGACGCCGTGCGTGCGTCGACGAGGGCCGGCAGCGCGTACAAGTCGCGCAGGCGGGTCCCCGCGCCGCCCTGGGCGCCGCGGCCCGCGCCGTGTCCGGCCTTGAGCGAGGATTGCAGCACCTCGACCTGCAGCTTCAGGCGCTCGCGCGCGAATTCCGGACCGCTGTCGATGCCGGCCCCGATCTCCAGGCGCAGCAGATCGTGCGACAGCCTGGCGCGGTTGTCTTCCAGCTCGCGCGCATAGGCGGCCCTGGCGTCGGGACTGCCGAGCAGCGCGGCCAGGGCCGCGTCGAAACGGGTCCGGAGCACGCGTTCCATCTCGGCGTCGAGCGCCGGCAAGGCGGTCCAGCGCGCCTCCCAGTCGGCATCGAATGCGGCGGCCGACGCGACGGCGTTCTCGACCTCCTGCACCAGGCGCAGCTTGTCGCGCAACATCCCGGCCTGGGCGACGCCGGCGGCGCGGCGGGCCTGCTCGACATGCTGCTGAACCTGCGCCACGGCCGCGTGATAGCGTTTTTCGACGCGGGCCTCGTGGGCGCGCGGCACCGGGCCGATCGCCTGCCACTCGGCCTGCGCCTCGCGCAGCAGCTTCGCGGCCGCGGCCGGGGTGACGTCGGCGGCGGTCGCTTCCAGCCGCGCGCTGATCGCTTCCTTGGCGGCCTCGTGGGCGCGACGCTCGATGTCCGCCTCGTGCATCGTTTCCTTGCGGCGCTGGAACACATCGTCGCACACGGCGCGGAAACGCTGCCACAGCGCCTGCTCGCTCTTGCGCTCGAGCGGCAGCGCGCGCGCATGCTCCTGCCAGCGCTGCTGCAGGGCGCGCATCGCGTCGATCGCGTGGCGGTCGTGCGGATCGATGGCGGCCGCCTCCTCGATGATGGCTTCGCGCTCGGCCATTTCGGCCTTGCGCTGCTCTTCGAGCGGTCCCTGCAGCACGTTCAGCGCATCCGTGAACAGGCCGTCGAGGCGTTTCTTTTCCTTCCGGTCGATGGCGCCCAGGTGGCTCCACGCGAGGCGCAGCCGCTGCACGGTGCCGGCCACGTGCTTCCATTCGGCGCTGCCGTCGCGCAGGCGCGCGATCTCGGCCTGCGCTTCGTCGACGAGCGCCTGGCCGCGCGCCGCATTCGCATGACGCTCGTCGGCCAGGTGGCGGAAGTGGGCCGCGGCCGGCGCATAGGTGGCCGTGCAGGCGGCATCGAAACGCTCCCACAAGGTCTTGGGCGCGGCGCCGGACAGGCTGTCGAGCGCCTTCCAGCGGTCGCGCATGCTGCCGACCTTCTTGGCCAGCTCGCTCATCGCCAGGTTTTGCGTGGACAGGGATTCGACCGTCTTGATGAGTTCTTCGCGCGACACGTTACCGCCCCAGCGCGCCCAATCGGACAGGCGCTTGAGCTCGGCACGCAGATGGGCCAGGCGGTCGGACTGGGCCTGGCTCAGGCGCATGCCCTTTTCGCGCGCCTCCTTCAACGTCTTGTCGTGGTCGGCGGCGACGCCCAGCGAACCCTGCTGCAAGGCCGCTTCCATCGCATCCATCGTATCGATGAAATGCTGGTCGGCGCCGCGCGGCTTGTTGTCCTTGTTGTCCTTGTCCTTGTTTTCCTTGTTGCCTTCCTTGCCGGCCGCCTTGCCGCCGCCGTGGCCACCTTCCGGTGCCGGCGCGCGCGCCTCCTTCGGCTTGCGCGACTCGGGTTGCGGCAGCGTGGCCAGCAGGGCGTCGAAGCGGCGCTGCAGCTCGGCGGCCTCGTCGCCCTGGGGCGGCGGCGGGAGGGCCTTCCAGTCGCGCCGCAACGCCTCCGCGTTCAGTTCGGCGACCGGCCTGGCTTGCTGGGCGTCGAGGAATGCGCCGCGTGCCGCCAGCGCGGCCTGCCCCGCTTCCTGCACCTGCAAGCCGGCCCGCAGCTTCTGCATCTCGGCCGTGAATTCGGCCACGAGCGCACGCGGCAGCGACGGATACTCGGGCGATCCCACGGCGGCGTCCTGTTCCTGCGCCAGCGCATCGAGGCGCTGGGCCAGTTCGGCGGCGGACAACCCGGCCGTGCCCAGCTGGCGCAACGCGGCCACGCGGTCGATCATGGCGCGCTGCAGGGCCACCTGCGCTTCCAGGCGCTGGGCCAGCGCGGCACGCGCGGTCTGGAACGCGGCATCGAGCTCGGGCGCGGAGATCACGGACCATTTGCGGTCCAGATCGGCCACGTGGTTCGGGGTCAGCAAGGTATCCCTGAGGAGCGATTCGGCGTGCTCGACGGCGCCCTCGGCGCGCCGGTGCTCGGCCTCGCGGTGCCGGTGCGCGTCGAGGCGCGACTGCATCAGCTTGGCGACGCGGCGATCGGTATTGCGCATCGCGGTATGGACACGCTCGAGCTGCGCCGGGCTATGGACGAACTCGGCGGCGGACAGCCGCAGTTCGGAAAATTCGCATTGGAGGATGAATTCCACCGCGGCGGCTTCGTCATCCCCGACGCGGCTCAGCTTTTCAGCCTGGACCGTACGTTGATGATTGGACGCCTGCGTGGAGGCGGGCGCGGACGATTCCGCTGGCGCCCCCGCTTGTGCTCCCTGCCCGGCCGGCTTGTCGCCGGGCTTGTCGCCCGGGCGCTTGAATAGGAACTCGAACATGATGAAATCGCACTTCCAAAATCGCCATCATAGCAAAGAACCCTGATGGCCCCGTAACGCCAGCCCCGGGCGTGCGAGCAACATGTTCGCCATCGCCTCTCGATCTCAGTGAGCGGCGATCAATATCTCGTACCGGCGGCCGAATTCCGGCTGCAACGAGTCGCGCCCGTGCGCCTCGTGGCCGGCATGCCCGACCAGCTCGCGGCGCGGGCGGCGCGGGTCGGCGCGGCGTTCCTGCGCATACGCATCGTGGGCCAGCATCTGGTTGGCGATCGCAAACCACGCGTCGCCGCCGACCGCCCCCCGCGCCAGCGGGAACAGCTCGTGTTCCTCGCGCTCCAGCCGGCTGCGCAGCGCCGCGACGCAGCACTCGACGGCGTCGCAGAACACGTCGCGCGGCACCGGATGGTCGGCCGCGCCGACGCAGGCTTCGGCCGCGCCCATCGCGGCGGCGGCCTGGCCGCTGAGCCGTTCGAGCTCCGCCAGCAAGCCGTCGGCAGCCTCCGTGCTGCGGCGCAGGGCCGGCACGAGGAATTTGTCCAGCTTGCGCCAATGACAGTTGTCATAGGCCTGGCGCAGGGTGGCACACAGCTGGGCCGCGCGGCCGGCGGCCAGCGTGCTGAAGCCACCCGGCAACGCGCTCAGTTCGTCGAGCAGCGACTGCAGGGCCGCGCGCACGGTCGTCTGTTCGACGGACAGGGCGACGAGGGTATAAGTCGATGTCAGCATTCGGTCTCCACCTTTTCTCACGAGTGAGTTCCGCCCCATCAAAAACCAACCGGCCGCTTGGCAAGCGCGGCGCGATGCGGAATCCGTGGGAGCGTTGTTGACAGGCCTGTGGTGCTCTCGGGCATCGGGTGCCCTCTCGTTGTCATCGGCCTGAAGGAAGGTCTAGTGTAAGGAGGCCGGCAGGGCCACCGTTTGATCTATCACAAACGGTCCTCTACCCATTTTGAATGCCGCCGGGGACGCCCGGCCGCGGCCAGCGGGGCCGCAAGCGCCTGGCCCAGCGCGGCGGCCAGCGGCGCGGCAATCCCGGCCGGCGCAGCATGCGTGAGCACGACCTGCGGGCAGCCATGCCAGCGCGCGCACCGGGCCAGCGCGGCGGCCAGGTCGCGCACGCAGCGCTCGCTGACGCGCACGCCCGGCTCCAGCACGAGCGATTTCAGCTCGAACACGCCGGCCTTGCGGTGCGCCTTGGCGTCGACCCGGCCGACGAGTGCCCCGCGGCGCAGCAGTGGCAACGTGAAGTAGCCGTAACGCCGCTTGGCGGCCGGCGTATAGCACTCCAGCCGGTAGTCGAAGCCGAACAGGTCGAGCGCCCGGCGGCGGTCCCAGACGACCGGATCGAACGGCGACAATACGCTGGTGAGCGTCGCCCGCAAGGCACCGCGCGCCGCCTGGTCGAGCAGCCCCGCGTGGTCCGGGTGGACGTACACGGGCTCCTTCCACCCCTCGACGCGGGCGCGCAGCAGCAGGCCCTCGTCGGCCAGCGCCTGCGGCTCGAGGTGCGGCGGCTTCGTCCGGTGATAGTCCGGGATCCAGGCCGCCTTCGCGACGCCCAGGGCGCGCACGGCGCGCAGCACGAACTCGCGCCGCGTCGCCTCGACCGGCGGCATGCGGGCATCAATCCACCCCGGCAGCACGCGCTCGGCCAGGTCGTACACGCGCTGAAACTGCTGGCGGCGCGCGATCATCAGTTGGCCCGTCGTGAACAGGACTTCCAGCGCGCGCTTTTCCGGCTTCCATGCCCACCACCCGCCAGCCTTGCCGTCGGTGCGTTCGAAGTCGGCCGAACGGGCCGGACCGCCCGCGCGGATGTGCGCCAGCACGCGCTCGACCTCGTCCCGGTGCGACGCCAGCCACGTTCCCGCATACTTCCACCCGAGCGAGCCGGGATCGACCATCCGGTGCCGGTACAGGCCATAATCCTCGATCGGAATGAAGCACGCCTCATGCGCCCAGTACTCGAACAGCCGGCCCTCGGCCAGCAGCTGGTCGAGCCAGTCGGGATCGTAATCGCCCAGGCGGCTCCACAGCACCAGATACGGACTGCGCGCAACGACGCTGATGGTGTCGATCTGCAAAACGCCCATGCGCCGGATCGCGGCCAGCACGTCGTCCTTCGTGGCGCGGGCGCGCTGCGCCTGCAGCATGCCCTGGGCCGCCAGGTGTAGGGATCGGGCGACAGCGGGCGTCAAAATTGGTTCGCTCATCCGCACATTCTAGTGACATCCCATCAACATTTGTACAGGTCACCGAGAAAAAGTACTGGTTTTTTTTACAGTATCCCGCCGTCTGCGCTATAGTTGGCGCCCTGGCTCAACCACCTGGGAACGTCGAAAAACCTGCTGCGCGTTGCACTGCAGTCCTGCGATGCTCGCTGTACTTTTCGTACAGCTGCGCTTCTCGATCTGCATTGCGGCCGCTCGCGACGGTTTTTCGAGGTTCCCGCCTGTTGCGGAACTCTTGACGATCATGCGGCTGCTGCACACATCAGACTGGCACCTGGGCCAGACCCTGCACAATTTCGACCGGACCTACGAGCACCAGTGCTTCCTCGACTGGCTGCTCGACACGATCGTCGCCGAGGAAGCGGACGTCCTCCTGATCGCCGGCGACGTGTTCGACAACGCGAACCCGTCCGCCGCCTCGCAACGCCAGTTGTACCGCTTCCTGCAGCAGGCGCGGGCGCGCGCGCCGCGGCTGGACATCGTCATCATCGCCGGCAACCACGATTCGCCGGGCCGGCTCGAAGCGCCGGGGCCGCTGCTGGAAGCGCACGGTACGCGCGTCGTCGGCCACGTCGCACGCGACGCCGAAGGCAGCATCGACCTCGAACGTTTCATCGTGCCGCTGAGCGGCGCGGACGGGCAGGTGCGGGCCTGGTGCGTGGCGATCCCGTTCCTCCGTCCCGGCGACGTGCCCCGGGTGGCCGCACCGGCCACGGACGACGCGTTCGACGCCTACCTGGCCGGCATCCGGCTGCTCTACCAGCAGGCCTGCGAACTGGCGCGCGCCCGTGCCGGCGAAGGGCAGGCGATCCTCGCGATGGGCCATTGCCACATGGTGGGCGGGGATGCGTCGCCCGACTCCGAGCGGCGCATCGTCATCGGCGGCACCGAGGCCCTGCCCGCCTCCATGTTCGGCCCGGACATCGCCTACGCCGCGCTCGGCCACCTGCACCTGGCCCAGCGCGTGGGACAGCAGGATCACCTGCGCTATTGCGGCAGCCCGCTCCCCCTGTCGTTCGCCGAAGTCGGCTACAAGCACCAGGTGCTGCGCATCGACCTCGACGGCACGCGCGCCGCCGCCATCGCGCCCCTGCACGTGCCGCGCGCCGTCGAGCTGCTGCGCGTGCCGGCCAGCCCGGCGCCCGTCAAGCAGGCGATCGCGGAACTGGTCGCCCTCGACCTGCCGGACCTGCCGCGCGACGCCTGGCCGTATCTGGAAGTGCGCGTGCTGCTCGACGCGCCCGAGCCGGGCCTGCGCGCGCAGGTCGAGGCCGCGCTGGAAGGCAAGCCGGTACGCCTGGCGAAGATCGAACCGACGCGCCGTGTCGTGACGACTGCCGGCGTGGAGCCGGCGGCACTGAGCCTGGACCAGCTCGCGCAGCTGCAGCCGGACGACATCTTCCGCCGCCTGTGGCAGCAGCGCTTCGGCGACGACGCCCCGGACGACCAGTTGGCCGCATTCACCGAACTGCTGCTGCCGGCGGACGGCATCGGCGGGAACCGGGAGGCCGCATGAAGATCCTGCGCATCGGCGGCAAGAACTTGGCCTCGCTGGCCGGCGAGTTCGAGGTGGACTTCGAGAGCGAACCGCTGGTCACCGCCGGCCTGTTCGCCATCAGCGGCCCGACCGGCGCCGGCAAGAGCACCCTGCTGGACGCCCTGTGCCTGGCCCTGTACGACGCGACCCCGCGCCTCATCAAGGGGCCGCGCGTGGGCAATTACCTGCCCGACGTCGGCGACGAGACGCTGTCCGTGGCCGACCGCCGCACATTAATGCGGCGCGGCACGGCGGACGCGTTCGCCGAGGTCGATTTCGTCGGCAACGACGAGCAGCGCTACCGCGCGCGCTGGAGCGTGCGGCGCTCGCGCAACCGCGCCGCCGGCGCCCTGCAGCCGTCCACGATGAGCCTGCAGCAACTGCCTGGCCTGCAACCGCTGGGCGGTACCAAGACCGAGGTGCTGGCCGAGGTCGAGCGCCGCATCGGCCTGTCGTTCGAACAATTCACCCGCTCCGTGTTGCTGGCGCAGAACGAGTTTTCCGCCTTCCTGCGCACTGACGACAACGAACGCGGCGAACTGCTCGAAACGCTGACGGGCAGCGCCGTCTACAGCGACATTTCGCGGCGCGCCTACGAGCGCTGGCGGCACGAACAGGAAGCCATGCGCCGCCTCGCGGCGCGCCTGCAGGACCATGCGCCGCTGAGCCCGGACGCACGGGCCGAACTCGACGCCGGGCACGCCGCCGCGCAGGCCACGCTGGCGACGGCCGAGACGCGCCGGGCCGGCCTCGAGCGGCAACTGCGCTGGCACCAGGAGCTGGACCGCCTGCGTGCGGCCGAAGCCCAGGCGGACGGCGCGCTGGCGCACGCCCGCACCGCCGTCGACGCGGCTTCCGAGCGCCGGCGCCGCCTGGCCACGCTGGACGCCGTGCAGCCGGCGCGTGCCCTCGTGGCCGACCTGAACCGGCTGGCCGGCGAACAGCGCCAGGTGCAGGCGCAACTCGCCGCCAGCGAACACGACCTGACACGTGCCCTCGATGCCCAGCAGCAGGCCGCGCGCGGCCTGATGGACGCGGAGCGCAAGCTGGAAGCGGCCGAGGAGGCGCAGCGCGCCGCCGCTCCGCAACTGGACCGCGCGAAAGCCCTCGACGCCACGCTGGACACGCTGGCGCCGGCCCACGCCAAAGCCCGCGCGGCGCTGGACGGCATGCGCACGGACTCGGCCCGGGCCCAGGCCGCCCTGCAGGCCAAGGCGGCGGACCTGGAGGCCAGCCGGCGCGCGCTGCACGACACGGGCGCCTGGCTCGCCGCACACGGCACCCGCGCGTCACAGGCCACGCAATGGACGCGCTGGGACCAGCGCCTCGCCCAGGCCGAGCAGGCCGCGCGCCAGGACGCCGCCAGCGCCCAGGCCCTGGATGCCGCCCGGGCCGGCGCCGAGCAGGCCGCGGCCATGGCCCAGCGCACGGCGCACGCGCTGGCCGCGTCGATCGACCTCCTCGACGTGCGCGAGGCCGCGCGCCGCCATGCGACCGACGCACTCGACGGCATCGACGCCGACGCCCTGCGCGCGGAACGCCGCACGCTCGACAAGCGGCGCGAACACCTCGCTTCGCTCGACCACACGTGGCAGGCGCTGCGCACGAACCACGGCCGCCTGGCCGACCTCGACGCGCAGGCGGCGCAGGCCACGCAGGCGCGTACGGGCGCGCAGGAAGGCCTCGACGCGGCACGCGCCGCCGGCATCGCGCTGGATGGGGCCGTGGTCCAGGCCGAACGCATGCTCAAGGCGGCCCAGCTGGCGTGCGCGGACGGCGTCGAAAAACTCCGCGCCACACTGGTGGACGGCGATGCCTGCCCCGTGTGCGGCGGCACCGACCATCCTTACCGCCACCAGGACGACCGGCTGCACGCCGTGCTCGACAACCTGTCCGCCGAGCTGGCCGCGCGCCGCGCCGAGCAGCGCGCCAACGTCGACCAACAGGCCGGCCAGCGTGCGGCGTTCGACGCGGCCGGCGAGCGGCTGGCGACGCTGGCGCGGGAGCGCGACAGCCTGTGCGCGGCGCTCGCCCAGCTGGACGCCGAATGGGCCGACAATCCGCTCGCGGCCGAAGCCCCGGACGACGACGGCCTCGACGCCCGCGGCCGCTGGCTGGCTGGCGAACTGGCCGCGCTGCGCACGTCTTACGAAGGCCTGGAAACGCGCGACGCCGACCTGCGCCGCGCCGTCCTGGCACGCGATGCCGCCCAGCAGGCCTGGGACCATGCCAACCGTGAACACGCGCGCCTGCTCGACGCGGCCCGGACGGCGCAGGGCACGCTGGCCCGGCTGGATGCCGAGATCGCGGCACTGGCCGCCCGGCGCGAGGCTGCGGCCGGCGCGCTGGCCGAGCTGCTGGCGGAACTCGATCCCGTGTTGGCCGAAGCCTGCGGCGACGGCTGGCAAGGCCATTGGCAGCGCGACCCGGCCGGCTGGCGCGAGGCCCGCGCCCAGGAAGCCCACGAATGGAACGACCAGGCCGCGCGCCAGGCCCGGCTGCAGGGCGCCATTGGCACCCTCGAGGCCGAACACGGGGCGCTGGCAACGCGCGTGCAGCACGCCGGCGAGCGCCTGGCGGAGGCGGACGCCGAATTCGCCCGCATGGACGCGGAACTGGCCGCGCGCCGCACCGAACGTGGCGACCTGTTCGAAGGCCGCGCCGCGCGCGACGTCGAACAGCTGCTCGCCGCCGCGGTGAGCGCCGCGCGCAACGCATTGAACGCGTGCCAGGCCGCGAGCCTGCAGGCGGCCCAGGCGGAAGCGCGGGTACGCGCGGCGCAAACCCAGGCCGCGGGCCGCATCACCGACCTGCAAGGCGAGCTGGCCGACGCCGGCGAGCGCCTGGCGCTATGGATCCAGGAATTCGACGGCAGCGATCCGGCGCTGGAAAGCGTCGCCAACGAACAGCAGCTGGCCGCCCTGCTCCAGGTCGGCGCCGGCTGGATCGCCCAGGAGCGCGCCGCCCTGCAGGAACTGGATACGGCCGTGCGCCAGGCGACGGCCGTGCTGGCCGAACGCCGCACGCAGCGCGAGCAGCACGAAAGCGTGCGCGAGGAAGCGGTGCCAGCGGATGCGGATGCGGATGCGGATGCGGATGCGGATGCGGATGCGACCGCGGAGACGAACGCCAATACGAATGCGGACAATGCGGAACCGGATGCCGAGGTGGACCACGCAGCGTCCGAGCCCGTGCAGGCGGTCGGGCAGCCGCTCCCGCAGGCCCCGGCGCACGACGTCGACTCGGTCGCCGCCGCGCTGCGGCGCGCCGAGACCGACCGCGACGCCGCGCACGAGGCGGCCGCCGGCCTGGCCATGCGCGTCCGCGAGGACGAGCAGCGGCGCGAACGGGCACGCTCGATGATGGCCGAGATCGAGCGCCAGCGTGCCGTCGAAGACCGGTGGGCGAAGCTGGCGGAGCTGATCGGCTCGGCCGACGGCAAGAAATTCCGCAACTACGCACAGCAATTCACGCTCGACGTACTGCTCGGCTATGCCAACACCCACCTCGCGCAACTGGCGCGGCGCTACCGGCTGGAGCGCGTCGTCAACCTGGCCGGTCCGTCGCTCGCGCTGATGGTGCGCGACCAAGACATGGGCGGCGAAGTGCGCTCCGTGAATTCGCTGTCGGGCGGCGAATCGTTCCTCGTCTCGCTCGCGCTCGCGCTGGGCCTGGCGTCGCTGTCGTCGAATCGCGTGAAGGTGGAGTCCCTGTTCATCGACGAGGGGTTCGGCAGCCTCGACAGCGATACGCTGGGCGTGGCCATGGACGCGCTGGACGCGCTGCAATCGCTGGGCCGCAAGGTCGGCGTGATCTCGCACGTGCAGGAAATGACGGAGCGGATCGCCACCAAGGTGCTCGTGCGGCCGGCCGGTGGCGGCAGCAGTGCCGTGACGGTGCAATGCTAAAATGCGCGCCTTCCATTGACCCGTTGTTCCTGCCCATCATGTCCAAACCCGCCCGTTTCCTGACCTTCAAATGCGCCAAATGCGCCAAGCCGGTCAAGCTCACCCTGCAGAAAGTGTCCGCCTGCTCGCACGTCCAGCCCTACCAGGGCATTTGCGCGTGCGGCGAGATCAAGCGCCACGCGACCGGCAACCCGGATGCCGTGAAATCGTTCGTCGAGTCGAACGAACTCCACTGGCATCACCACCACTGATCGGAACGGCGATGACGACTCACGACGGCGCGGCGCGCATCCACTGGATCGAACACGGCGAGGAACGCTCGGCGCACTGGCGCTCGGAAAGCGGCTGGCCGGCGCCCCGCAAGGTCGTGCTCGCCGACGACACGATGAATGCCGACACGGCCTGGCGCCTCGCGCTGGACGGCACCGCGCTGCTGTGGCGCGGCGACTTCCAGAACGCGCGCCAGCTGCTGCAGGCGCTCGTGCGCCGCGTCGACCATAAAGGCCCGCGGGCCAGGCGCGGCAAGGCCGGCAAGGCCGCAACGTCGCTCACCGAACAATTCCACCGCCACCGCCTCGCGCAATTGCAGCGCGCACGCACACTGGCGATGCTCCTGATCCCGTTCGATGCCGGCCACGCCATTCCGCTGCGCCGCGCGCCCGACGTGCACGAGGCGTGCACGGAAGCGTATGGTTCGGCGGCCGAGCCGTACGTGGCGTCGCTGCGCGAACTGCTGGGCGTGATCGGCGCGCACGAATGGCGCCGCAAGGGCGTGTTCATCCCCGCCCTCGACGAGCGTATCCATCCCTGGTACGGCGTGTTCTCGCCCGTGCGCGGCGAATACGTCGAGCTCGTGGCGCAGGCGCCGCTGCCGGCGGACGCCAAGCTCGCGTTCGACATCGGCGCCGGCACCGGCGTGCTGTCGGCCGTGCTGGCGCACCGCGGCATGCAAGGTGTGCTCGCCACCGACATGGACGAGCGCGCGCTCGGCTGCGCCCGCGCCAACGTCGAACGCCTCGGCCTCGCCGGGCAGGTGGAAGTCGTGCGCGCCGACCTGTATCCCGAGGGCCGCGCCGACCTCGTCGTCTGCAATCCGCCCTGGCTGCCGGGCAAGCCGAGTTCCGCCATCGAATATGCCGTCTACGATCCAGACAGCCGCATGCTCAGGGGTTTTCTTGCGGGATTGAAGGAACATCTGCGCGCCGACGGCGAAGGCTGGCTCATCCTGTCCGACCTGGCCGAGCACCTGGGCCTGCGTTCGCGCGATCAATTGCTCGGTTGGATAAGCGATGCCGGCCTGGACGTCGCCGGCCGCCACGACATCCGTCCCACGCACGCCAAGGCCAGCGATCCCGACGATCCGCTGGCGGCGGCGCGCATGGCCGAGGTGACGTCGCTGTGGCGCCTGCGCGCGGCATGAACGCGGTACAGGCGCGGCCGGAGCGCCGCGTGCGCATGCCGGACGACGGGCGCGGCCGGAACGCCGCGTGTGCAGGTGCCGGATGGCGGGCACGGCCGAAGCGCCGTGTACGCACGCGCCGGATGAGCAACTGTGCAACCCGATTTGCGCTTCGCTGCCGAACCGGTTAGAATAGCGTACTCAGACGCGGGGTGGAGCAGTCTGGCAGCTCGTCGGGCTCATAACCCGAAGGTCACAGGTTCAAATCCTGTCCCCGCAACCAAATACCGTAACAACAAGCCCGACTCTTGCAGCCGGGCTTTTGTTTTCTGGGCCAGTGCAGCGCATGAGAGACAAGAAAGACAACGCGACCTTCAACCTGCCCGGCTTCGAGCCGGCGCCGCACGACGATACCGCCGCTGTCTCTGTCGCTGTACCGTTCGATCCATCCGTCGACCCGGCGCCGGCGCCCAAACGCACCCGGGCGCGGCGCACGATGCCGAAGCAGGAACAGCTGATGCTGGTCGACCTGGCGCACACGGATGTGACCGGTCTGCCGGTCTGGAAACACGATCCCGATCTCGACCTGACCGGCTTGCCTGTCTGGAAGCCGGCGGCCTGAGCGGCAACGAAACGCCGCCCCACGCGGCAAACCAACCGCCGCGCCCGGGCGCGGCCGACGACATGTCCGACACCGCCTTTTCCTCGCTGCTGCTGGCAGCCCCCTTCCTGGCCAACCTCGACCAGCTCGGCTATAAACAGATGACGCCCGTGCAGGCCGCCACGCTCCCGCTGGCCCTCGAAGGCCGCGACCTGATCGCGCAGGCGAAGACGGGCAGCGGCAAGACGGCCGCGTTCGGCATCGGCATGCTGCTGAAACTGAATCCGACCTTGTTCGCCGTGCAGGGGCTCGTCATGTGTCCGACGCGCGAACTCGCCGACCAGGTCGCGAACGAGCTGCGCCGGCTGGCGCGCGGCATCGGCAACGTCAAGGTCGTCGTGCTGACGGGCGGCGTCCCGATGCGTCCGCAGATCGCCAGCCTGGAATTCGGCGCGCACATCGTCGTCGGCACGCCGGGCCGCATCCGCGATCACCTGCAGCGCCGCACGCTCGACCTCGCGCGCCTGCGCACCCTCGTGCTGGACGAGGCCGACCGCATGACGGACATGGGGTTCTACGACGAGATCGCCGCGATCGTGCACGCCTGCCCCGCGCACCGCCAGACCTTGCTGTTCTCCGCGACCTATCCGGACGACATCCGCGCCGCCACCGCGCGCTTCCTGCGCGATCCGCTCGACGTGGCGGTCGACACCGCGCATGCGCCGGCCCGCATCGAGCAACGCTTCTACGAGATCGGCTTCGACGGCCGCGTCGATGCCGTGGCGCGGCTGCTGCGGCATCACCGGCCCGAATCCGCGATCGCGTTCTGCAACACGAAGGCGCGCTGCCGCGAGGTGGCCGACGCCCTGCGCGAGCTCGGCTTTTCCGCGCTGGCCCTGTACGGCGAAATGGAACAGCGCGAGCGCGACGAGACGCTCGTGCGCTTCGCCAACCGCAGCTGCGCCGTGCTCGTCGCGACCGACGTCGCGGCGCGCGGCATCGACATCGCCGGGCTGGCGGCGGTCATCAACATCGACGTCTCCAAGGACCCGGAAGTGCACGTGCACCGCGTCGGCCGGACCGGACGCGCGGGCGCGACCGGCCTGGCGCTGTCGCTGTGCGCGCCGAACGAAAAGCGCTGGGTCCGGCTGATCGAGGACGCCCAGGGCTTCACGGCCGAGTGGCACGCCCTCGCCGAGCTCGGCGACGATGCCGACGCTGTTGTCGATCCGGCGCCGATGGTGACGCTGTGCGTGTCCGGCGGCAAGAAGGACAAGCTGCGTCCCGGCGACCTGCTGGGCGCGCTGACCGGCGATGCGGGCCTGCCGAAGGAACAGGTCGGCAAGATCAATATCTTCGAATTCGTCAGCTACGTCGCGCTCGACCGCCGCATCGCGCAACAGGCGTTCGACCGGCTGAACGACGGCAATCCGCTGGGTCCGGATTTCGGTGTCATCAAGGGCCGCAACTTCAAGATGCGCTTCATCGAAGACTGAAGCCGGTGACCTGCGCGGTCCGGCCATTTGTAACATTTGTAACAGGCGCGCACGGTTGAGCAGAGCGCGGGGCATGGGACCTGCAAATCTGGCATGATTTTGCCAAGCCCATGCCTTAGCAATATGACCAGCCTAACTACCATCGGACCGGAGCAGCATCACCTCGAAGGCCGCACCGTCAGGGACATCGTCGAATACAGTCCCGAGCAGGTCAACGAGGTCTGGTGCCGCAAGATCTTCCGCCAGATCCTGCAGTCGCTCGAATTGCAGTACGCGATGCACATGCCGCATCGCGCCATCACGCCCGACACGATCGTGTTCCACGAAAATGGCGAGCCGCTGCTCATCCCCACCGACACCGGCCCGCCGGACGCGCAGGAGAGCGACGACCTGAACGCGCTGGCGCGCATCGTCCACTACGCGATCACGCGCGAGCTCGCGCCCGCCGGACCACTGGAAGGCCGGGCGGAGGACTATAGCGACTCCCTCGTCAAGGCCGTGGACCGCTGCATGGATCCCGATCCGGCGCGCCGTCCGCGCAGCATCGGGGAATTGCGCGACCTGCTCGGCATCGTCCCGCTCGGGCCGGCCGTCGGCGCCACGGCGGCATCGCACGTGCACGCCGCACCGGACGCGGTCGCGCCGCAGCCGGCCGCCACCGATCCACACGCTGTCGGGCATGACGCCGGCACCATGCGCGCGGCGTCGGCGTCGGACGGCCTGCCCGCCTTCATGCAAGACACCGGACGCCCGCGCCGGAACTTCAGCCTGAGCAGCTGGCAACGCTGGGCCGTCGCGGCGGGCGGCGGCGCCGTCCTCGTCGCGCTCGCCGTCACCCTGTTCGCCGAAATGCGCGATACGGGCTCCTTCGACCACATCGTGCTGACCTTGCCGCAGCAAGGCGACGGACCGCGTGCCGCAAACAATGGCGCCGATGCGGCACGTGGCGCGACGAACGGCAGCGCGGCCTATCCCGCGCCGGCGCTCCAGGCACCGGTGGCGCCCGACATGAGCGCGGCCGGCGCATCCGCCGACGGCGCCACCGCCGCCGCGCAGGCAACCGGCCCGGCAGCGGCGCAGGCAACCGCCCCCGGCGCACAAGGCCACCCGATGCCGGCGAGCCGCCTGCCCGGTGTCGTCGTGACGCCGAACGGCAACCTGTACAAGCTGCAAATCCAGCCGTGGGGCATCGTCTACGTGGACGGCGTCGACCGCGGCGTCAGCCCGCCCGTCAAACGCCTCGTGCTGACGCCCGGCCGCCACACGATCCGCGTCACGAACCCGAATTTCCACGACCGCATGCTCGAGGTCGACACGGCGAGCGGCGATGGCCTGATCGGCGTCGACTTCAACGACGAGTCCCGATGACTGCCCGGAGACCCATGACTATCCAGCACCCCGCTCGTCCCCTCGTCCACGCCGTGCTGCTGGCCGCCACGGCCGCCCTGCTCGGCGGATGCGCCGGCTTTCCCGGCTTCGACCGGAAGCCGGCACGCACGCCCAGCCATCCGAAGGCGGTCGCGCCGGCGGAACGGGAGGCGCCGCCGCCGCGCGAACCGCCGGCGCGTCCGAGGGAAAGGCCGCGCGACCGCGACGAGACGCCGGCCCCGAGCGCCGGCCTGCAGGAAGGCATCCGCCTGTACAACGACGGCGACTACAACGGCGCGATCCGGCGCCTGTCCGCGCGCGACGTCAACAACGGCCCGCTCGCCACACGCCTCACGGCCCTGAAATATATGGCCTTCAGCTATTGCGTGACCTCGCGGCCGGGTCCGTGCCGGCAGGCGTTCGACCGCGCGCTGCGCCTCGACCCGTCGTTCGACCTGGCGCCGGGCGAGCACGGCCATCCGTTGTGGGGCCCCGTGTTCACCAAGGCCAAACAGGCGGCCGCGTCGCGCTGACGACGGCCAGGCCCGGACCGCGCCGCATGAGCACCCTGCCCGCCCACTGCGACCGTCCGCTGGCCGACAGCACCCCGGCCAGCGGCCATGCCGCCCATCCGAACCTCGTGCTGGCCACGTCGATCCTGGCGAGCAGCCTCGCATTCATCGACGGCTCGGTCGTCAATGTCGGCTTGTCCGCCATCGGCCGCGACCTGGGCGGTGCGGGCGCGAACCTGTCGTGGGTCGTCAGCGGCTATCTGTTGCCGCTGAGTTCGCTGTTACTGCTGGGCGGCGCGGCCGGCGACCGCTACGGCCGGCGCCGCATCCTGCTTGCCGGCATCGCGGCGTTCGCGCTGGCCTCGCTGCTGTGCGCGTGGGCGCCGCGCCTGTGGCTGCTCGTCGGCGGGCGCGTGCTGCAAGGCGTCGGCGCCGCATTGCTGCTGCCGAACAGCCTCGCCATCCTCGGCGCCACGTTCGAAGGCAAGGCGCGTGGCCGCGCGATCGGCATCTGGGCCGCGGCCGGCGCCGCCGCGGGCGCCATCGGGCCGCTGCTCGGCGGCTGGCTGATCGACACGGTCGGCTGGCGCGCCGTCTTTTATATCAACCTGCCCATCGCGGCGCTGGCGATCCTGCTCGGCTGGCGCTACGTGCGCGTGCCGCGCGGCGACAAGCCGGTGGCGCTCGATCCGGCCGGCGCCCTGCTCGCCAGCGCCGGCCTCGGCTGCCTCACGTGGGGCCTGGCCGCCGCCTCGGCCGACAAGGGCGTGACGACAACGTCCGCCCTCGGGATGGCGGCCGGCGTCGTCGTCCTGCTCGCGTTCCTGTGGGTCGAGCGGCGCGCCGGCGACAAGGCCATGCTGCCGTTGAAGCTGTTCGGGTCGCACAGCTTTTCCGGCCTGAACCTGATGACGTTCCTGCTGTACGGTGCCCTGGGCGCCCTGATGCTGCTCGTGCCCTATGTGCTGATCCAGGCCCTGCACTACACGGCCAAGCAGGCGGGCGCCGCGCTGCTGCCCTTCCCGATCGTCCTGGCGGTCGGGTCACCGCTGATGGGCCGGGTGGCCGGCAGCCACGGGTCGCGGCTGCCGCTGTCGATCGGCGCGCTGCTCGTGGCTGGAGGATTCCTGCTGGGCACGCGCATCGGCCCCGGCCATTATGCGGCGACCGTGCTGCCCGCGATCCTCGTCATCGCCGTCGGCATGGCGTGCGTGGCGGCGCCGCTGACGACGGCCGTGCTGTCGTCCGTCGACGGCAGCCACACGGGCATCGCGTCCGGTTTCAACAGCGCGGTCGCGCGCGGCGGCGGGTTGATCGCGACGGCACTGCTGGGCGTCGTGCTGACGGCGCAAGGGCGCGCGCTGCTGGCGCCGTTCCACGCGGCGATGGTCGTGTGCGCGGCCAGCGCGCTGGCCTCGTCCGTCTGCGCCTTCCTCTGGGTCAAGGGCGACGGCGTCAAGCCTTCACGTTGACCGACGCCGGAAAAGTGGGCGGTCGGCGGCGCTGGCTGGCCTGCTCGTAGGCATAGGCCATCGCGATCAGGGCCGCCTCGCTCCACGCGCCGCCGACGAACGACAACCCGACGGGCAGGCCGTGCACCTGGCCGGCCGGCACCGTCACGTGCGGGTAGCCGGCCACGGCCGCGGGCGACGAAAAGCCCGGGCCATCATGGTCACCGTTGATGTAGTCGGTGAGCCAGCCCGTGCCGCCGGTCGGCGCGACGAGCGCATCCAGTTTTTCCTCGCGCAGGATCCGGTCGATGCCCTCGGCACGGCTGTAGCGGTGGTTGTTGGCGAGCGCGTCGCGGTAGGCCCTGGCGTCGAGGCCCGGCCTGGCCTGGGCCGCGATCAAGTGTTCCTGGCCGAAGTGGCGCAATTCCTGGGCGGCGTGCCGGTCGTTGAAGGCGATCAGGTCGGCCATCGTCCTGATCGGCGCATGCGCCGCGTAGCGCGCCAGATACGCCTCCAGGTCGGGCCGGAACTCGGACAGCAGCACTTCCAGTTCGGTGTCGCCGTATTTGTCGGCATTCGGCAGCTGCACGTCGACGAGCGTCGCGCCCTGGGCTTCGAGGACGGCCAGCTCGGCGGTAATGACGGCATCCACGGCCGGATGATTCCCGAAGAAATTACGCGCCACGCCCAGGCGCCTGCCCTGCAAGCCGTCCGTGCGCAAGGCCGCGGCATAGTCGCCCGGCTTGCCCTGGCCGGCCTGGGTCGCGGCATCGTCCGGATCGGCGCCGGCGATGGCGGCCAGCAGCAGCGCGGCATCGGCGACGGTGCGCGTCATCGGGCCGGCCGTGTCCTGGGAGTGGGCGATGGGAATGATGCCGCTGCGACTGACGAGTCCCACGGTCGGCTTGATGCCGACGATGCCGCAGATCGACGCCGGCGACACGATCGAACCGTCGGTTTCCGTGCCGATCGCGAGCGTGGCGAACCCGGCCGCCATCGCGGCGCCGGCGCCGGAACTGGAACCGCTCGTGTTGCGGTCCAGCGCATACGGATTGCGCGTCTGGCCGCCGCGTCCGCTCCAACCGCTGACGGAATGGGTCGAGCGCATGTTCGCCCACTCGGACAGATTGGTCTTGCCGAGGATGACGGCGCCGGCCGCGCGCAGCCGTGCCGCGACGAACGCATCGCGCGTGGCGCGCACGCCGTCCAGCGCGAGCGAGCCGGCGCTCGTGCTCATCCGGTCCCCAGTCGCGATATTGTCCTTGAGCAGCACCGGAATGCCGTGCAGCGGACCGCGCACCTTGCCCGCGCGGCGTTCGCCGTCGAGGTCCACGGCAATATTCAGGGCATCGGGATTCAGTTCGATGATGGCGTTGAGACGCGGGCCCGCCTTGTCGAGGGCGGCGATGCGCGCCAGGTAGCGCTGCACCAGCGTCTTCGACGTCAGCTTGCCGCTTTCCATCAACGCCTGCTGCGCACGCACGCCGGCATCCAGGACGGCGTCGGGATCCTTGCCCTGCGCCGTGGTCGTCAAGCCGGCCGCGGCGCCTGCGGCCAGTCCCAGTCGAACGAAATCCCTGCGATCCATGCGGCCTCCCCGAGAATACCCCAGCATAGCAGCCGAGCCGGACGCACGACGAAAAAAAACGCTGCCCGGCAGGCAGCGTTTTTTCGGGGGCGGGTCGGCTTAGTTGCGGACGACGCGCTTGTATTCGGCGGTACGGGTATCGATCTCGATCGTGTCGTCCTGGTTGACGAACAGCGGCACCTGGATGGTGAACTGCTTGGCTTCGATGGCGTTCTCGATCTTGGCTTCCTTCAGGACGTTGCCCGAAGTATTGCCCTTGACGGCCGGTTCCGTGTAGATGATCTGGCGTGCGATGGTGATCGGCAGTTCGACCGAGATGGCCTTGCCGTCGTAGAACACGGCTTCGCATTCCATACCGTCTTTCAGGTAGTTGATGGCGTCGCCCATGTTTTCTTCTTCGATTTCGTACTGGTTGTACTCTTCATCCATGAAGACGTACAGCGGGTCGGCGAAGTACGAGTAGGTCACCGGCTTCTTGTCCAGGACGACGACGTCGAACTTGTCGTCGCCGCGGAACACGTTTTCCAGCGGCGCGTTGGTGAGAAGATTCTTCATCTTCCACTTGTACGTGAAGCCCGTGCGGCTCGAGCCATTGACGTCGGAGCGCAGCACGATGAAAGGCTTGGCATCAACCATGATGATGTTGCCGACACGGATTTCTTTTGCGGGTTTCATAGGGAGGGTTTTAACCTAAAAATGAGTTGCAGTAATCAAGCATGATACCATGTTCCTCGCCCGTCGCCTACCGCAGCGACCGGGCGAAATCCAGCAGATTGCTCACCAAGTCGCCATTCTCCAACATCAGTGTTTGCCATTCGATATTGCGTTCGGCGATAGCGGGCAATCCGGCTTGCAAGGACGTCCACAGGGCCGGCCAAGCGGTCGGCACATCCTCTTCCACGCCATTCCAGCGCAGGGAAAAATCGATCAGGCCAGGCAGGTTCACCGCGTACTTGTGCAGGAACGCGCGGAGTTTAACATGATGCAAGTTTTCATCTTGCGGATAAATGTGCCAAACAAATGGTCGCCCGGCCCATTGCGCGCGCACCCAGGAATCCTCGCCACGGACGACGTTCAGGTCGCATGACCACAGCAGGCGATCGTAGTCGTCCTGCGACAGGAACGGGATCACGCGCACGCTCAGGCTGCCGCGGGTGGCGTGCGCGCCCGGCACCGGTTCGGCGCCGAGGAACTCACCCACCTGCGCGCGCGCGACGCCTTGCGGCACGAGGCAGGTGAGCGGCCGGCCGCCGTCGCGCCACGCAGCGAACAGGTCCGCCAGCGGCGCCTGCGGATAGCAGAACAGGCTGACCGCGAGCGCCGCCTGCTCGTCCGCCGTGACACCAAGGCGCGTGAGGAAACCGGCGCGCGCCGCCGGGTCGGCCTGGAACCGGTCGCGCGCAGCGAGCAGGTGCCGCTCGCGCAGCAGGCCGCCCGTCTGCGGCGTAAATCCGGGAAAGAAGAAATGCTTGGTCAGCTTGAGGCGCGGGTGCATCGACGGCAGCGTGTGGCACCCTTCGACCCATGCCTCCGCGCTGAGCCCTTCGTAATTGATCCACACGGGACGCGGCTCGCACTGCGCCATCGCGGCGATATAGCCCGGCGGGATGTCGACGCCGAAGAACTCGATCACGATGTCGGCCACGTCGGCCGGCGCGAACGCGTCGTCCTGGCCGCGCCAGTGGACGATCCGCACGCCGTCCACGATCTGCGTGTCCGCATCGACGGCGACGGACGGCCAGATGCGCCGGAAGCTGGCGAGATCGTCGACCCACAGCGTCACCGCGATGCCATGTTCGTCATGCAGTTGCCGCGCGAGACGCCAGCAGATGCCGATGTCGCCGAAGTTGTCGACCACCTTGCAGAAGATGGCGAGTGTCGTGGAGCGTTGATCGAGATGCATGGTTAGCGGACCCAAAAGAAAAACCGGAGCACCTGTCCGCGCATGCGCGTTGGTCTGCTCCGGCTTTTGACTGGCGTCCCCACGGGGATTCGAACCCCGGTACTCACCGTGAAAGGGTGATGTCCTAGGCCTCTAGACGATGGGGACCTAAAACTGTGTGCTGCTGTGTGCCGAATTCTTGGCGTCCCCACGGGGATTCGAACCCCGGTACTCACCGTGAAAGGGTGATGTCCTAGGCCTCTAGACGATGGGGACCTCGGAACTTCCTGTTGCTATGCCTGTCGCGGCATCATACACCAAAAAAACTGGCGTCCCCACGGGGATTCGAACCCCGGTACTCACCGTGAAAGGGTGATGTCCTAGGCCTCTAGACGATGGGGACCCGAACTTCGCTACTGCCTAAACTTGGTGGAGGTAAGCGGGATCGAACCGCTGACCTCTTGCATGCCATGCAAGCGCTCTCCCAGCTGAGCTATACCCCCAAATTTTTCCTTCCGGCGTCAGCGCCCGGATTTCCCGATTGGGCTCTGACCCCGTCTGAATGCGGATGCTGGTGTCCGCACTCAATAAAAAAGCCGCTTCAAGGCGGCTTCCTTGCAATTCAAAACCAAATTCTTGGCGTCCCCACGGGGATTCGAACCCCGGTACTCACCGTGAAAGGGTGATGTCCTAGGCCTCTAGACGATGGGGACCCTGGACTGCAATGCGTTACGCTGTTTTCCCTGCTTGGTGGAGGTAAGCGGGATCGAACCGCTGACCTCTTGCATGCCATGCAAGCGCTCTCCCAGCTGAGCTATACCCCCTGCGGAAAAACAGCACTATAACACACTACAACTACTGCTTACGTCGTTTTTCAACGTCGCGATCGCGAGCCTGGCGTCCCCACGGGGATTCGAACCCCGGTACTCACCGTGAAAGGGTGATGTCCTAGGCCTCTAGACGATGGGGACCTGAACGTCGCAATCTACTTCAGAACGTGGTGGAGGTAAGCGGGATCGAACCGCTGACCTCTTGCATGCCATGCAAGCGCTCTCCCAGCTGAGCTATACCCCCGCAGTGCTGAAGTGCGAGCATTATAGCGGACGCACTTGCATTTCGCAAATACCCAGAGGCGATCACAAACCTTTATTCACGCGGGCCAATACGGCGTCGCGGCCGAACAATTCCAGCACGGCGTCGATGGCCGGCGTCTGCAGCTGGCCGGTGACCAGCAGGCGCAGCGGCATGGCCAGTTGCGGCATCTTGAGACCGTGCGCCGCCAGCACTTCCTTCATCATGGTGGACAGCGCGGACTTGGTCCACTCGACGTCGCGCAGGCGCTCGGCAAACTGGGCCAGGGCCGGGCGCACGGCGTCGGTCAGGTGCTGGGCCAGCAGCGCCGCCTCCGGCTTCGGCGCGCGATAGAACAGCATGGCGGCGTCGGCCAGTTCGTTGATCGTGTTGGTGCGCTCTTTCATGAGGCCCAGCACGGCGGCCAGCGGCGGCGCGCCGTCGAACACCGCGCCCTCGCGCTCCATCCTGGGACGCGCCAGGCCGGCCAGGCACTCGTTGTCGGCCAGCTTGATGTAATGGTTGTTCAACCAGCCCAGCTTTTCCGGATTGAACTGCGCGGCCGACGCGGTCAGGTGCTCCAGGTTGAACCACTCGGTGAACTGCTGCATCGAGAAGATCTCGTCGTCGCCGTGGCTCCAGCCGAGGCGCGCGAGATAGTTCAGCATCGCTTCCGGCAGATAGCCCTGCTCCGGATAGTCCATCACGCTGACGGCGCCATGGCGCTTGGACAGTTTCTGGCCATCCGCGCCGAGGATCATCGGCAGGTGGCCGTATTGCGGCAGCTCGGCGCCCAGCGCGCGCAGGATATTGATCTGGCGGGGCGTGTTGTTGACGTGATCGTCGCCGCGCAGCACGTGGGTGATCTTCATGTCCCAGTCGTCGACGGCGACGCAGAAGTTATACGTCGGCGTGCCGTCCGGGCGGGCGATCACGAGGTCGTCCATTTCCTTGTTGGCGATGGTGATCGGGCCCTTGACGACGTCGTGCCACGTGACTTCGCCGTCCAGCGGATTCTTGAAGCGTACGACCGGCTTCACGCCTTCTGGCACGGGCGGCAGCGTCTTGCCGGGTTCGGGGCGCCAGGTGCCGTCGTAACGCGGCTTTTCGCCCGCGGCGCGCATGCGCTCGCGCATCGCTTCCACTTCTTCCGGCGAGCAGTAGCACAGGTAAGCGGTGCCGGCGTCCAGCATGCCCTTGACCACCTCACGGTAGCGGTCCATGCGCTGCATCTGGTAGAACGGGCCTTCGTCGTGGGCGAGCCCCAGCCACTGCATGCCTTCCAGGATCGCCTGCACGGCTTCCGGCGTCGAACGCTCCAGGTCGGTATCTTCGATGCGCAGGACGAAGGTGCCGCCGAAGTGGCGGGCGTAGGCCCACGAATACAGCGCGGTGCGCGCACCGCCGAGGTGGAGGTAGCCGGTCGGGCTGGGGGCGAAACGGGTACGGACGGTCATGGTGGGATACGGCCTGGATGTTGGTCAAGCAGCTATTTTACAGCCTGCCCCGCCAACGGGCGAGGCGCGCAAGCCCGCGACAACGCCACCCGAGGTGGCCGGATCCACGCGCAAGAAATCGGCTTCGACCCGGGTCGCGCGCCGACGTTTCACCCGGCGCCCGCCGTGACCGGGAATGCGCACGTGGCAAAGACACTGCGCACCGGCGATAATCGCATCGATGAGCGACCTTCCCGATCTGCACACCCATTATGACGCCATGTGGGAGCGCGCCTGGCCCGCGGTATCCAGCGGCGACGTCGACTGCGACACCCACCTGGCCGGCGGCCTCGACCCGCGCCGCGGCCTGACCCTGGTCGCGCGCCCCGGACCGGCGCTGGCCGCCCGCCTCGGCGCGCTGCAGGACCGCCTGACCGACGCCGACCCGCGCCAGTACCGCCAGCCCCGCACCGACCTGCACGTGACGATCCTGTCCCTGTTCACGGTGACCGCGGACTACGCGCCGCACCTGGCGCGCCGCGCGGACTATGCCGCGGCCGTGCGCGCCGCGGTGGCGGACCTGCCCGCGTTCGACGTCGATTTCGACGGCATCACGATCTCGCGCGGCGCCGTGCTGGCCCGGGGTTTTCCGCGCGACGGCACACTGGAATTGCTGCGCGCGCGCCTGCGCGACGTGTTGCGCGCGAGCGGACTGGACGGCTCGCTGGACCAGCGCTACCGGCTCGTCACGGCGCATTCGACGCTGCTGCGCTTCGTCGCGCCGCCGCGGGACCCGGCGCGGCTGGCCGCGGTGCTGGCCGGGCTGCGCGCGATGCCGCTCGGGACGATGCGGGTGGACACGCTGGCGCTCGTCGTGAACGACTGGTATATGTCGAACGCGGCCGTGGAAGCCGTCGCGACGTGGACCTTACGCGACCACGCGCCGTAAGGTGACAGGCCGCTCCCCCGCCGCCCGCGCCCGCAGCTGGCCGCAGCCGCCGTCGACGTCCTGCCCGGCCGAGTCGCGCAATTTGGTCAGCACGCCACGCTCGAACAGCCACGCCGCGATCGCGCGCGCCTTGTCCCAACTGGGACGGCGGAAGTCCAGGCCCGGGTTCGTATTGTAGGGAATCATGTTCAGCACCGCATATTTGCCGCGCAACAGGCCCACGAGGGCATCCAGCTCGTCCTGCCCGTCGTTGACGCCGTCCAGCAGCGTCCACTGGTACTGGATCGGATAGCCCGTCAGGCGCGCATAGCGCTCGCCTTCGTCGACGAGTTCGCGCGCCGTGAAGCGCGGCGCGCGCGGCAGCAGGCGTGCGCGCAGGTCGGCCTTGGTCGTGTGCAGCGACAACGCCAGCGCCGGCTTCACGCGCCCCGCAGGCAAGCGCTCGAACACACGCGGGTCGCCCACCGTCGAGAACACGAGGTTCTTGTGCGCGATATTGCCCTCGATGCCGAGCAGGTCGATGGCTTCCAGAACATTGTCCAGGTTGTGGGCGGGCTCGCCCATGCCCATGAACACGACTTTCTTCACGGGACGCAGGCGCCGCGCCAGCACGACCTGGGCGACGATCTCGCCGCTCGTCACCTGCCGGATCAGGCCGTCACGCCCCGTCATGCAGAACTGGCAGCCGACCGCGCAGCCGACCTGGCTCGACACGCACACGCCGTCGCGCGGCAGCAGCACGGTTTCGACGGCCTGGCCATCCGCGAGGCCGACCAGCAGCCGGGCCGAGCCGTCGTCGGCGGGGTGCGTACTGACGACCCGCGCAAGCGCATCCAGTTCGGCGTCCAGCCGCGGCAGCGCTTCACGGACGGGCTTCGGGAGAAAATCGTCGGGACGGCGGCGGCCGCGGTCGTGGTCCATCACGCGGACCCAGTCGCGCAGCACGCGGTCTTCGTGCAGGGGCTGCGCGCCCAGCGCACGGAGGTGGGTGCGGATAGTTTCAAGTTTCATGGGGTCGGAGCCCGGTTTTTCCGTTAGGGCTCCGACCTCATCTGATCAGGCAAAACGGTGGATATGTGACTAAGCGTCAGGAATCGGTTGTCAAATTCGATCGTGGCTGAGCACCTGGGTTAGTGGCTGAGCACCGGGGGCAGTGGCTGAGCACCGAGGTCAGTGGCTGAGCACCGGGGTCAGAGCCCTAAAGGAAGAACCGGGCTCTGACCCCTCTAGTCGTTCTTGACGACGATCGTCGGAAACTTCGCCGTCATATCCTTCGCCTGCTCCGCCACCTTGACGGCCACCTTGCGCGCGATGTCTTTATAGATCGCGGCCACAGCACCATCCGGTTCGGCGACGACGGTCGGCGTGCCGGAATCCGTCTGCTCGCGGATCGACAGCTGCAGCGGCAGCTTGCCGAGGAATTCCACGTGGAAGTCGGCGCACATCTTTTCGCCGCCGCCCGCGCCGAAGATCGCTTCGACGTGACCGCAGTTCGAGCAGATGTGGGTGCTCATGTTTTCCACGACGCCGAGGATCGGGATGCCGACCTTCTCGAACATCTTGAGGCCCTTGCGCGCGTCCAGCAGGGCGATGTCCTGCGGCGTCGTGACGATCACGGCGCCCGTGACGGGCACTTTCTGCGACAGGGTCAGCTGGATGTCGCCGGTGCCCGGCGGCATGTCGACGATGAGGTAGTCGAGATCCTTCCAGTTGGTCTGTTCCAGCAACTGCTGCAGGGCCTGGGTGACCATCGGGCCGCGCCACACCATCGGTTCGTCCGGATCGATCATGAAGCCGATCGACGACACCTGCACGCCGTGGTTTTCCAGCGGCTCCATCGTCTTGCCGTCCAGGCTTTGCGGACGGCCGTTCACGCCCAGCATCATCGGCTGCGACGGGCCGTAGATGTCGGCGTCCAGCAGGCCGACCGCGGCGCCCTCGGCGGCCAGCGCCAGCGCGAGGTTGACGGCCGTCGTCGACTTGCCGACACCGCCCTTGCCGGAGGCGACGGCGATGATGTTCTTCACGTTCGGCATCACCTTCAGGCCGCGCTGGACCGTGTGCGACAAGATCTTGGTCGTGACGTTGACGCTGGCGTTCTGGACGCCGGGCAGCTTGCGCAGCGCGTCGACGACGGACGCGCGGATGCCCGCCGCCTGGCTCTTCGCCGGGTAGCCCAGTTCGATGTCGAGGGCGACGCTGCCGCCGTCGATCTGGATGTTCTTGACTGCCTTGGACGATACGAAATCTTTATTGGTATTGGGATCGACGACAGCGGCCAGGGCCGACTTGACGTCTTCAGGCGTGATGCTCATTGGGTTCTCCGGATGTGATGCGCAAGTTTAGCGCAAAACGGGGGTTCGACTGTTGCCAGGCTGGCAAATGCGCGGCGCGCCCGCTGCGCGTCGAGGTGATCCGCTGGTAAAATGCCTTTTTTTACATCCCATGCAATCACCGACCATGACACGCAAGCTGTTCGTCACCACTGCCCTGCCCTACGCCAACGCTGCCTTCCACATCGGCCACATGATGGAGTACATCCAGGCCGACATCTGGGTCCGCTTCCAGCGAATGCAGCGCGACGCCGGCGAACAGCGGATCGTGCACTTCGTCGGCGCCGACGATACGCACGGCACGCCGATCATGATCGCCGCCGAGAAGGAAGGCGTGACGCCGCAGGAATTCGTCGCGAAGATCGCGGCCGGCCGCGCGCAATACCTGGACGGCTTCCACATCGCCTTCGACAACTGGCATTCGACGGATTCGCCGGAAAACGTCGACCTGTCGCAGAGCATCTACCGCCGCCTGCGCGACAACGGCCTGATCACCACGAAGACCGTCGACCGCTTCTACGACACCGCGAAAGGCATGTTCCTGGCCGACCGCAACATCAAGGGCGAGTGCCCGGTCTGCCACGCGAAGGACCAGTACGGCGACAACTGCGAGGTGTGCGGCGCCGCCTACCAGCCGACCGAGCTGATCAATCCGTACTCCGTCTTCACCGGATCGACGCCGATCCTGAAACCGTCCGAACAATACTTCTTCAAGCTGTCCGACCCGCGCTGCTTCCAATTCCTCAAGGAGTGGCTGAACACGCCGGGCCGCCTGCAGCCGGAGATGGTCAACAAGGTGTCCGAATGGCTGGGCGAACACGGCGAGAAGCTCGCCGACTGGGACATCTCGCGCGACGCGCCGTATTTCGGCATCCCGATTCCCGACGCGCCGGGCAAGTTCTTCTACGTGTGGCTGGACGCGCCGGTCGGCTACCTGGCCAGCCTCAAGAATTACTTCGAAAAGAAGGGCCTCGATTACGAAGCCTTCCTGAAAGATCCGGCCGCCGAGCAAGTGCACTTCATCGGCAAGGACATCGTCTCGTTCCACCTGCTGTTCTGGCCGGCGATGCTGAATTTCTCCGGCCACCCGATCATCGACAAGCTGAAGGTCAATGTCCACGGCCACCTGACCGTGAACAACGAAAAGATGTCGAAGTCGCGCGGCACGGGTATTTCGCCGCTGCGCTACCTGGATCTGAAAATGAATCCGGAATGGCTGCGCTACTACCTCGCGTTCAAGCTGAACGCCCGCGTCGAGGACCTGGACTTCACGGGCGACGACTTCGTCGCGCGCGTGAACAGCGACCTGATCGGCAAGTATGTGAACATCGCCAGCCGCTGCGCCGGCTTCATCGCCAAGCGCTTCGACGGCAAGCTGGCGTCCGCACTGTCGGATGACGCCAAACAATGGATCGCCCGTGCCCTGAACGGTGAGAACGGCGAGCGCCAGGCCAGCATCGCGGCGAACTTCGAGTCGCGCGAGTTCGGCAAGGCCCTGCGCGAGATCATGGAAGTGGCCGACGTCGCCAACCGCTACGTCGACGAAAACAAGCCGTGGCTCCTGGCCAAGGACGAGACGAAGACGGCCGAACTGCACGATGTGTGCACCGCCGCGCTGATCCTGTTCCGCCAGCTGACGATCATGCTGTCGCCGGTGCTGCCGCACGTGGCCGCGCGCGTGCGCGCGTTCCTCGGCGACGAGGCCTATTCGTGGGACGACACGCAGGGCGAGCGCGTCTACGCCCCGCTGCTCGGCCGCACCATCAACGCCTACAGCCACCTGATGCAGCGCGTGGACGCCAAGATGGTCGAGGACCTGTTCGACAAGCCGGCGCCGGCCGCTGCCGACGCCGCGCCCGCCGTGGCGACAGGCGCGGTGACGACCGCCGCGGCGGCGACCGCCGCATCCGCCGACATCGAAGCCCTGGCGCCGGAAATCTCGATCGACGACTTCACGAAAATCGACCTGCGCGTGGCGAAGATCGTCAATTGTGAGCACGTCGAAGGTTCGAGCAAGCTGCTGCGCCTCACGCTGGACGTGGGCGAAGGCCGTTATCGTAATGTGTTCTCGGGTATCAAGTCGGCTTACCAGCCGGAGCAATTGATCGGCAAGCTGACCGTGCTGGTTGCCAACCTCGCGCCGCGCAAGATGAAGTTCGGCGTATCGGAAGGCATGGTGCTGTGCGCATCGGCGCAGGATGAAAAGACGAATCCGGGCCTGTACCTGCTCGAACCGGTGAGCGGCGCCCAGCCGGGCATGCGGATTCGCTGAGCGCTCAATTGCCCCGCAAGGGCGACGGCAACGCGCTCTTGTTGTCCTTGCAATCCTGGCCGCCGGTCTGGCCGACCATCTTCTCGGTGCGCGTGGCCGGGATCCCGCTGCCGGTGATCGGGGCGGCCGGGGCCGTCGCGGATGCCGCGGCGGCACCGCGGGCGGGCAAGTCCGGCGCCGCCCGGGTGGCGGCGCATCCGGCCGGGGCGAACGAAACGGCAACGAGGAGCGCCGTGCAATACGGAACGGCTTTCATGGATCAGCTGTCGTGGTTCGGAATGGAAAGGGAGTCAATGTCTTGCCAGAACACCATCAGTTTCCGCGCGCCGGTGGCAGTATAATGCGCTGTTTTTTAAGTAGATGCGGTCAGGGCCGTAACGGAAAGACCGTGCTCCGACCCATAAATAAATTCACTTTTAAGTGGTAGCGAAAAATATGACCGAATACAAAGCCCTGAGGCACATCCCGCAAGCGACCCTGTTCCGCCAAGGTGACGTCTTCGTCCTGTTCGGCGAACTGTTCGGCCGCGGCTATGTGAACGGCCTGATCGACGAGGCGCGCGCCGCCGGCATGACGATCCTCGGCATCACCGTCGGCCGCCGCAACGACGACGGCACCCTGCGCGCGCTGACGCCGGAAGAACATGCCGAAGCTGAAGAAAAACTCGGCGGCCATATCGTCAACGTGCCGCTGATGGCCGGTTTCGACATGGACGCGCCCCCGGGCGAGCAGAATCCGACCGAGATGCTGTCCGGTATCACTCTCAAGAGCTGGCAGGAAGACAAGCTGGACTGGACCAAGATCGAAGCCTGCCGCGCCGCCGGCGTGCGGCGCTTCACGGCGGCCGCCCAGGCTGTCATGGCCGAGATCGACAAGCTGATCCCGGACGGCGCCAACGTGTTCTTCGCGCACACGATGGCCGGCGGCATCCCCAAGATCAAGGCCTTCCTGGCCATCGCCAACCGCATCTATAAAGGCCGCGGCGACCGCTTCATGTCCTCGCGCGCCCTGCTGGAAAGCGACCTGGGCAAGCTGATCCTGATGAACTTCGACGAAGTCACGGCGAACACGCTGAACTACCTGATCGACGCCTCCGCCGCGATCCGCGCCCGCGTGGAATCGAAGGGCGGCCAGGTGCGCTACACCGCGTACGGCTACCACGGCACCGAGATCCTGATCGGCGACGACTACGTGTGGCAGACCTACACGAACTACACGCAGGGCTATGCCAAGATGCGCCTGGAGTCGATCGCCGCGGCCGCCTGGGCACAGGGCGTCAGCGCCACCGTGTTCAACTGCCCGGAAATCCGCACGAACTCGTCCGACATCTTCGTCGGCGTGGAACTGTCCCTGTTCCCGCTGCTTCTCGCGCTCAAGAAAGAGAATGGCGACGGAAAGAGCAATGCGTGGGTACAGGAGCAATGGGACATCTGCCAGGGCCTGCTGGCCGACGGCGTCTCGCTGCAATCGATCCTGGACAAGCTGGAAGCCTATCTGCAGACCGGCACCAGCGCCTCGTTCCGCAACTTCGACGCCTGGCCGATGGACAACACGCCGGAACTGGCCGACCTGATGATCGGCACCTCCGAGGAAATCACCTCCCTGCACAAGGACAAGAAGGCGCTGATCACGGACCACCTGTCGGCCCTCGTGCTGGAAAGCGCCGGACCGCTGATGTTCCACGGCGCGGCCGAAAAGATCGCGCCGGTGCTGTGGCTCAACCACGACATCATCGCGCGCCAGCTCAATGCACTGCACCAATAAGCGCTGACACGCAGTATCATTCCTTGTTTTTATGATGCGGCGGCCCTCCATAAACGAGGCCGCCGCTTTTTGGACTCGCCTAGAAAAGCCATGAAACACTCCCAGTACGAATCCGAGCACACCAAGTTCATCAAGCAACTGAAAGAACAGACCCCGGGCATGGAAGAGCGCCAGCAAGCCGGCCGCGCCCTGCTGTGGGACAAGGCCCCGCTCTCGCTGGACGAGCAGCGCCGCATCGACGAATCGCGCCTGCGCCAACAGGCTTACCCGTACCAGACCAAGATCTGAGCGCGACCTGAGCTGATCCGAGGCCGACGACGATGGCGCCCGAGCAGGCGACGCCCGGTGGGCGCGCCGATCCCGATACGGGCGACGGCACCGCGGCCGGCGCTGACCTCGATGCCGCCGCGGCCCATGCCGAGAGCGCCATCGCGCGCCTGTACGGCGAACCGCTGCTGCACCTGCCCACCGACCTGTACATCCCGCCCGATGCGCTCGAGATCTTCCTGGACGCCTTCGAAGGTCCGCTCGACCTGCTGCTGTACCTGATCCGCAAGCAGAACTTCAACATCCTCGACATCCCGATGGCCCAGGTCACCTTGCAGTACCTGGAATACGTCGAGCAGATCCGCAAGACCAATCTGGAGCTGGCGGCGGAATACCTGCTGATGGCGGCCATGCTGATCGAGATCAAGTCGCGTATGCTGCTGCCCAAGCGCGTCGACACCCTCATCGAGGAAGCGGAAGACCCGCGCGCGGAACTGGTGCGGCGCCTGCTGGACTACGAGCAGATCAAGCTCGCGGCCCAGCAACTGGGCGCCCTGCCCCAGGAGGGCCGCGACTTCACGCGGCCGCAGCTGCACATCGAGCAGGCGCTGGGACCGATCTGGCCGGACGTCGACCCGCACGACCTGCAGCGCGCCTGGATGGACGTGCTGCGCCGCGCGAAGCTGACCCAGCATCACCGCATCGGCCGCGAGGAATTGTCGGTGCGCGAGCACATGTCGGCCATTTTGCGCACCCTGCAGTCGGCCCGCTTCATCGAGTTCGCGGACTTGTTCGGCGGCCATGCCAGCGTGCCCGTCGTCATCGTGCACTTCGTCGCCATGCTCGAACTGGCGAAAGAAACGTTAATCGAAATCACCCAGGCCGAACCTTTCGCCCCCATCTACGTGCGGCTCGCCTATTCACCGGCATGACGCACCCACGCATCCGATACCATGAAAATCATCTCCACCATTGACGAACTGCGCGACCAGCTGCGCGGACAACTGCGCACCGCCTTCGTGCCGACGATGGGCAACCTGCACGAGGGCCACCTGTCGCTGATGCGCCTGGCGCGCCGCCACGGCGATCCGGTCGTCGCCTCGATCTTCGTCAACCGCCTGCAATTCGGCCCGAACGAGGACTTCGACAAATACCCGCGCACGTTCGAAGCGGACGTCGCCAAGCTGGAGAAGGAAGGCGTGTACGTGCTGTTCGCGCCGACCGAGAAAGACCTGTATCCGGAACCGCAGGAATACCGCGTGCAGCCGCCCGACGACCTGGGCAATATCCTGGAAGGCGAGTTCCGTCCCGGCTTCTTCAACGGCGTGTGCACCGTCGTGACCAAGCTGTTTTCTTGCGTGCAGCCGCGCGTGGCCGTATTCGGCAAGAAGGATTACCAGCAGCTCATGATCGTGCGCAACATGGCGCGCCAGTTCGCCCTGCCGACGGAAATCATCGGCGCCGAGACCTTCCGCGCCGAGGATGGCCTGGCGCTGTCGTCGCGCAACGGCTACCTGAGCGCCGCGGAGCGGGCCGAAGCGCCGTTCCTGTACGAGACCCTGCAGTACGTGGCCGAACGCACCCGCGCCGGCCATGCCGACCTCGTGGCGCTGGAGCGCGACGCGATGGAGCGCCTGGCCGCGCACGGCTGGCAGCCCGACTATGTGTCGATCCGCAAGCGCATGAACCTGCAGGCGCCGGGCCGCGAGGAATACGAAGCAGGCGCACCGCTCGTCGTCCTGACCGCCGCCAAGCTCGGTGCGACGCGCCTGATCGATAATCTTGAGATCTGACTCTAAACGTTACACTGTTGCAAATGTGCTGTAGGAATTGTCAACACTTCTTGTTAGACTCGGGGTTTGGCTTTTTACCCAAACCACGTAAAAAGAAGGAGTAGCGCTTTGACTGACCTTTCAATGCCGCTCATGCGTAAGGGTCCGCCCAAACTGGCGGACGCCGTCGACCGGATCAACCAGAATCCGGCCGCCCACGAAATGCGCGATCCGTTCGACATCGGCGATGCGCTGACGACGCTTGCGCTGACCGGCGAGGCCGTCACCGTCTATCCGCTCGGCCAGGACTTCGCCATGGCGCGCATTGACAGCGTCGACCCGGAGGGCCAGGTCTTCACGCTCGAGCTCGCGGAAAGCGGTACTTTACCGAAGGGCAAGACCGTGTTCGTCGCGGCGCTCGGCAGCAATGCCAAGGTCCAGTTCGAACTCGACGCGGCGCCTGGCGCCGTCCCCGATCGCCCGGACCTCGTGGAGCTTCCCTTGCCGGCCGCCTGCCTCGTGCTGAACCGGCGCGCCGAGCCCCGCCTCGAATCGCCGCTGGGCATGAACTACGGCGCGCGCTTCTCGATGCTGGGCAAGGTGTTCGAGATGCCGCTGTACGATTTCTCGCGCGGCGGCGTCGGCCTGCGGGCAACGCCGGAGCAGGCGCTCGAACTGTACGTGGGCAAGAAGCTGGACGGCGTGCTGCTGGAACTGGGCTCGTCGCTGATCGTCTCGGCCGACCTCGAAGTCCGCCTGCTGCGGCCGTTCCGCACCTTCCTGCTGGGCCAGCAGGTGCAGGTCGGCTGCCGCATCTCGAACATCACTATGCAGATGCGCCAGACGCTGGAGCGGGCGGTCGACAAGGTGCAGAAGCGCAGGTAAGCCGGCGCGTTTATCGCCCCGCGCACTAAACTGCGTGGAAAAAAGACCTGCCCAAAAAATCCGCATGACCGCATTCCTATAATCATTTCAGGGAATTTCCCCTGAAAATGATCAAGGAGACAGTCATGAACACCGATCTGAGGCGGCTGCTGGTCGCGGGCGCGATCCTGTCGATGTCGGCAGGGAAGGCGCTGGCCTGGGCCGATTGCGCGAACGCCGCATCCGACCCGGATGGCGACGGCTGGGGCTGGGAAAACAATGCGTCGTGCAAGGTCGTGTTCAAGGGATTCCGGGTGGACGGCGCCGTGCTGAAAGACGCCAACGGCAATGCCTTCGTCGCGCGCGGCGTGAATAATCCGCACGCGTGGTACGACGCCCAGGCGTACGACGTCCTCGGCAACCTCGCCGCCCGCAAGACCAATCTCATTCGCGTCGTGTGGACCACCAGCGGCACCGCGGCACGCCTGGACCAGATATTGACCGCCATCGAAGCCCGGAAAATGGTGTCCATCGTCGAACTGCACGACGGCACGGGCAGCGACGACGCCGCGCTGCTGCAGACCATGGCCAACTACTGGGCGCGCAGCGACGTCGTCGCCGTCCTCAAGAAACACGAACGCACCACGATGGTCAACATCGCCAACGAATGGGGCGACGCCAACAAGACGCCGTTGCAATGGCGGGAGGATTACAAGGGGCCGATCACGACGATCCGCAACACGGGCCTGACCACTACCCTCGTGATCGACAACCCGAACTATGGCGGCAATGCCAACGGCGGGCTCTGGTATGGCTGGGACTTGATCAACGACGATCCGCGGCACAATCTGCTGTTCTCGGTGCACGCCTACAGCACGTTCAACAATCCGAACGACATCTATAACGCGATGTACGACTACCGGAACAACAACCTGGCGTTGCTGATCGGTGAGTTTGGCTATGACTACGACAACGGCAACAACAACCTCGGTTGCAAGGTCGATGCGGCGCTGTTGATGCAATGGGCCCAGCAGTTCGGGGTCGGCTACGTGGCGTGGTCGACGGCCGGCAACGATACCCCCAATGCCTGGCTCGACCTGATGACCAACTGGTCGGGTACGACAACGTGGGGCAACACCGTGTGGTACAGCCAGTACGGCATCGCCAACACGGCCGTCAAGGCGTCGATCTATTGACCGGAGCGGCGCGCGCTTCCCGGCGCGCCCTCCCCCCGCGGCGACGCCGGGATCACGCCGCCACGTTCTGCGCCCACGCCAGCGCCGACAGATGCGCCTGGTTGACGTCGTGCGGGCTGATGCCCAGCGACGCCGCCAGCGACGCCACCAGGTCCGAATCCAGCTCGCATGCCTCCGCCAGCGCCAGATAGGGTCCGTACGTGCCCTCCCGCGCCAGCAGCGCCTGCACGACCTGTTCCGGCAGCTGGATCGTCTCCAGCACCTCCTTCATCGACAGTCCCAGCAGGCGGTCCAGCAGCGAGAACATGCCGGCGACGAACAGGTGCTCGCCCTCGCTGCGCGGCAGGCCGGTCTGGCCGAGCAGCTCGCACAGGCGCGCGCGCACGACGGCGGTTTCCATCAGCACCGGCGAATACCCGCTCGTGCTGGCGGTCGCCAACAGCAGGACGAGCCAGCGGTACAGCGGCGCATAGCCGAGCATGGCGATCGCCTGGCGCAGCGACTGGATGTCGCGCCCGCTGCCGAAGCCGGCCGAATTGATGAAGCGCAGCAGTTTATAGATCAGCGCAGGGTCGCGCTTGAGCACGGCCTCGATCTTGGGCACGTCCTCGTTGTTCTGCACCATCTGCATCAGTTGCAGGATGATGGTCTGGGCCGGGTTCATGCCCTTGACGGGGTTGCCCGCCCGCGGCGTCAGGTGCAGCTTGCCGACGAACGCATCCAGGCCCAGCGCCGCGCAGGCGTCGAAATCCTGCCAGGTGGCGACCGGACGCCCGACCAGGCGCAGCGCCGACTGCCTGGCGGCCGCGTACGCGCGCGCCTGGGCCGCCACGTCGGCGCCGGTGAAGCGCACTTCGGCATAGGACGCGTAGGGGGCGAGGTTCTTGCCCAGCAGGGCCAGGTCGGCGCCACGGATCGAGATGCCGACGCCGCCGGCGCGCAGGGCCTGCACGGCCGCGCGGGTGTCGGCGTTCGTGAGGTCGCGCACGCGCAGCGACAGCACGGTGCGTTCCGGCGGCAGCGCGTGCAGGGCGTCCAGCGACAGCATGGCCGGCACGGCGTCGAGGAACAGGATCTTGTCGCGCAGCAGCCAGCCCTGCTCCTCGTCGACCACGTGCTCGGCCACGAAGGCGACGAGGCTTTCGAGGTCGGCGTCGCCGGGTGTCTGGCCATCCCGCTGTTGCCAGCAGAGCTCGTATCCGATCACGCGCTGCTTGGGATCGAGCAGGGGTTCGCGGACGATGAAATTAGTCTGGTGCATTGTAACGATCCCCGGATGAAACGAAATGGCGCGGCGCAACGACCGCCGCGCGGGATCAGAAACCGAGGCTGTCCAGCAGGTCGTCGACCTGGCCCTGGTCGGCCACGACTTCGCTACTGCCTTCCGGATTGATCTGCGGACCGTTCAGCAGGCCATTGTCGAGCTCGCGCTTGATCTCGCTGGGGGCGAAATCGACGAGCACCTGCACCAGCTGCTTTTCCAGGTTCTGGGCAATGCCCGTGATGCGCGAGATCACCTGGCCGGTCAGGTCCTGGAAGTCCTGGGCCATCATGATGTCCATCAAATGGCCTTTGGTGGCGGCGGCGGCAGTGCGCGATTCCGCCAGGCTGGCCACCGTGCGCTCGGCCAATGCGCGCCATGCGCCATCGCCCGGTGCGGCCAGCAGGGCCTCCCAGGAACGGCTCAGTTCGGCGGCACGGTCGTCAATGCCGTCCTGCAAGGGATTGGCCGCATCGGTCGCATCGAGCACACGCTTGGCCGATTGTTCGGACAGCCGGACCACGTAATCGAGACGGTCGCGCGCATCGGGGATGTCGCTGGCCGCCTTTTCGATCAGTTTGTCCAGGCCGAGCCCGCGCAGGCTTTCGTGCAGCGCGCGGGTCATATGTCCGATCCGGCTCAGGACCTCGTCCGGCGAGGTCGAGTCGGCAGTGTACTCGGTCATTTACGCGGCCTTTTCCATCTTTTCGAAAATCTTGTTCAGCTTTTCGTCCAGCGTGGCCGCCGTGAACGGCTTCACGACGTAGCCGTTGGCGCCGGCTTGCGCCGCCGCGATGATGTTTTCCTTCTTGGCTTCGGCGGTCACCATCAGCACCGGCAGCTTGGCCAGTGCGGGATCGGCACGGATGTTCTGCAGCATGGTCAGGCCGTCCATGTTCGGCATGTTCCAGTCCGACACGACGAAATCGAACTGTTCGCTGCGCAGCTTGGCCAGTGCCTGGACACCGTCTTCCGCCTCGTCGACATTGCCGTAACCCAGTTCTTTCAACAGATTCTTGACGATGCGCCGCATCGTCGAAAAATCGTCAACCACCAGGAAACGCATCTTAGGATCAGCCATGAATTACTCCGTTGTTTCTCTAATTCTGATTATGAGGCTTTGTTCAACCTTTTGCCGGTTGCAAGCCCCACTGTGTTGGTTGGGTTGCGCACTACGATACAAACTGAAGCATAGCATTTTTGTTGCTCTACGGCGATAAAACCGCGGTGAACGCACCATCTGCGGATCAAACGCGCAACGCCCGGCCTCCGTGTGTGGCCAGATGGCCCAGCACGAGGCCCGGCAATGCCGTCAACGGGGCCACCTCGTGGGTGGCGCCGATGGCGATCGCTTCGCGCGGCATGCCGAATACGACACACGACGCTTCATCCTGGGCGAAATTGTATGCGCCCGCATTCTTCATCTCCAGCATACCTTGTGCGCCGTCCTTGCCCATGCCCGTCAGGATCACGCCGACGGCGTTCTTGCCGGCCGCCTGCGCCGCCGAACGGAACAGCACGTCCACGGACGGGCGATGGCGGTTGACGGGCTCGGACTGCTCGATCCTGGTCATGTAGTTGGCGCCGGAGCGGGTCAACAGCAGATGCGAGTGGCCGGGCGCGATGTAGGCGTGGCCCGGCAGCACGCGTTCGTTGCCGGCGGACTCGAGGACGCTGATCTTGCACAGTGAATCGAGGCGGCGCGCAAACGACGTCGTGAAGCCTTCCGGCATGTGCTGGGCGATCAGGATGCCGGGGCAGTCGGACGGCATCTGCATCAGGAATTCGCGGATGGCTTCCGTGCCGCCCGTCGAGGCGCCGATGATGATCAGCTTTTCCGACGACGTCAGCGGGCTCCTCAGCTGCGGCAGCGGGACGGTCCCGCCGCCGGCAGGCGCCTGCAGGGTGCGCGCCTTGACGCGCGCGCGCGCCGTGGCGCGGATCTTGTCGGCGATCAGCTCGGTGTACTCGCGCATGCCGCTCTGGATCGAGATCTTGGGTTTCGTCACGAAATCGACGGCGCCCAGTTCCAGCGCGCGCATGGTGATCTCGGAGCCGCGCTCGGTCAGCGACGACACCATCAGCACCGGCATCGGGCGCAGGCGCATGAGTTTTTCGAGGAAGTCGAGGCCGTCCATCTTCGGCATCTCGACGTCCAGGGTCAGCACGTCCGGGTTCGCGCGTTTGATCAGATCGCGCGCGACGAGCGGATCGGGGGCGACGCCGACGACTTCCATGTCGGGCTGCGAGTTGACGATCTCGGTCATCACGCTGCGGATCAGGGCGGAATCGTCCACGATCACCACTTTGATCTTTGTCATCTTGTTTAAGCTCATCCTTTGCCTTTCTCGTCAGAACAGGTCGACCGCGCCCGAGACGGGGGTGACCTTGAGGCGGCTGGCGTAGTCGAGCTCGCGTTTCGCCAGCGTGTCGTTATGGGTCTGCATCAGTTTCTTGACGAGCACCTTGCCGGTGCGCGGAAAAAAATACACCTTGCGCGGGTAGATATCGTTCAGGTCCTCGGCCAGCACGGGAATCCGCTCGGTCTTGAGGAAGTTGATGACGAACGCGGCATTGCGTTCGCCCACGTTCATTGCGGAAAAACCGCGCAGCACGGCGCCGCCGCCGAAGACCTTCGCTTCCAGGTGCTCGCGGCGCGCGCCGGCTTTCAGCAGGTCGTTGATCAGCACTTCCATCGCATAGGTGCCGTAACGCATCGAGGCCGAGACCGGGTTGGCCGGATCGCCGCCGTCCGGCAGCATGAAGTGGTTCATGCCGCCCAGGCCCCTGGTGCGGTCGCGGATGCAGGCCGACACGCACGAGCCGAGCACCGTCACGATCAGCATGTCCTTGCCCGTGTAGTAGTACTCGCCGGGCAGGATCTTGGCCGCGTCGCAGTCGAAGGTGCGGTCGTAATAGACGTTGGTGGCGAAATGGCTGTTCGTATCCATGATCGGGGGCGTGGGCGTCAGCCGTGGTTCAATTCGTAGACCGTCTTGCCGCGCAGGCGCAGCGCGTCGGAGACGTACAGGAAGTTCTCGGAATGGCCGGCGAACAGCAGGGCCTCGGGCTTCATCAGCGGGACGAAACGCGAGAGGATCTTGCGCTGCGTGGCCTTGTCGAAATAGATCATGACGTTGCGGCAGAAAATGGCGTCGAACGGGCCCTTGAGATCCCAGCCGTCGGCCAGCAGGTTCAGCTGGCGGAACGTGATCAACTGGCGCACTTCGGGCCGCACCCGCACGAGGCCCTCCTGGGCCCCCTTCCCCTTCAGGAAAAACCGGCGCAGGCGCGCCGGGTCCATCTTGTCGACCCGTTCGATCGGGTAGACGCCGGCGCCGGCCGTGGCCAGCACGTTCGTGTCGATGTCGGTGGCGATGATCTGGACCGGCGGCGTGAGCGTGTCGAACGCCTCGCACACGGTCATCGCGATCGAATACGGCTCTTCGCCGGTGGAGCTGGCCGAACACCAGATCGTGAGCGGCCCGCCGTGCCCCGCGCGCCGTTTGAGCGCGTGTTCGGCCAGCAGCGGGAAGTGATGGGCTTCGCGGAAGAACGACGTGAGGTTCGTCGTCAGCGCGTTCGTGAACGATTCCCACTCGGCCGGCATGCGGCCCGTTTCCAGCGCGTCCAGGTAGGACGCGAACGTGGCGATGCCGTTGGCGCGCAGGCGGCGCGCGAGCCGGCTGTAGACCATCTCCTGCTTGCTGTCGGCCAGCGAGATGCCGGCGCGCTGGTAGATCAGGCCGCGCACGCGCTCGAAATCGGCGCGCGTGAAGTCGAACTCCTTGCCGGTTTCTTGTTTGGTCGTATTGGGCGGCACGTTGTTAGCCATGGGTTGTGTGAGTTCTGCGGACCGCGTGCGGTCCGGGTTGTCCCTTGCGCCGCGCTGCGTTTCTTATGCTGCCAACCGGTCCATCAGGCCCATCTCGCTGGACGACATCAGCTTGTCGATGTCGATCAGGATGAGCATCCGCTCGTCGACGGTACCGAGGCCGGTGAGGTAGTCGGAGTTGAAGGCGCTGCCCATCTCCGGCGCCGGCTTGATCTGGTCCGGGGTCAGCGTGGTCACGTCCGACACGCTGTCCACCACCATGCCCATGATGCGGCCGCCGATGTTCAGGATGATCACGACGGTGAACTGGTCGTAGGTCGGCGTGCCCAGGTTGAACTTGATGCGCATGTCGACCACCGGGATGATGATGCCGCGCAGGTTGATGACGCCCTTGATGAATTCGGGCGCGTTGGCGATGCGGGTCACGGCTTCGTAGCCGCGGATCTCCTGCACCTTGAGGATGTCGATGCCGTATTCCTCGGACCCGAGGGTGAAGGCGAGGTATTCGCTGCCGCTGCCGTCGTGGGCATCGTTCGGCTTGTTCGTCGGTTGGGTGGACATGTCGGTTCCTTATCGGAGCAAAAGTAAGGGGTTAAATCATTCAGAAGACGACGGATTCGTCGGACAGCTGGCGCGACGAGCGCAGCAGCGCGGCCACGTCCAGGATCAGCGCCACGCCGCCATCGCCGAGGATGGTGGCGCCGGAGATCCCGGTCACCTTGCGGTAGTTCGCTTCCAGGTTCTTCACGACGACCTGCTGCTGGCCGACCAGTTCGTCGACGAACAGCGCGGCCTTGCGCCCTTCCGTTTCCAGGATCACGAGGATGCCTTCGCACGGATCGGTGATGCGCGGTTCGATGTTGAACATCTGGTACAGCGGAACCAGCGGCAGGTATTCGCCCCGCACCTTGACGACGCGGCCCTGCCCCGCGATTTCCTTGACGTCGGCGCGCGCCGGCTGCAGCGATTCGACGACGAAGCCGAGCGGCAGGATGTAGATCTCGTCGCCGCAGCGGATCGACATGCCGTCCAGGATCGCCAGCGTCAGCGGCAGCGAGATCAGGATCGTCGTGCCGAAGCCGCGCGCCGAACGGATGTCGATGGTGCCGCCCAGCGCCTGGATGTTGCGCTTGACGACGTCCATGCCGACGCCGCGGCCCGACACGTCGGTGACGATTTCCGCCGTCGAGAATCCCGGTGCGAAGATCAGCTGCCAGACCTCGGCGTCGCTCATGTTGTCCGATACCGGCAGGCCGTTCTGCCTGGCCTTGGCGAGGATGCGTTCGCGATTCAGGCCGCCGCCGTCGTCGGCGACTTCGATCACGATATTGCCGCCCTGGTGCGCGGCGGACAGGAACAGGCGCCCCGACTCCGATTTGCCCGCGGCCATGCGCGCGGCGGGCAGTTCGATGCCGTGGTCGATCGAGTTGCGGACCAGGTGCGTGAGCGGGTCGACGATGCGCTCGATCAGGCCCTTGTCCAGTTCCGTCGCGGCGCCGTTCGTGATGAAGTCGACCTTTTTACCCAGCTTGCCGGCCAGGTCGCGCACCATGCGCGGGAAGCGCGAGAACACGAAGTCCATCGGCATCATGCGGATCGACATGACGGCTTCCTGCAGGTCGCGCGTGTTGCGCGTCAGCTGAGACACCGACGCCAGCAGGCGCTGGTGCAGCATCGGATCGAGGCCGGAGCTGCGCTGTTCGATCATGGCCTGCGTGATCACGAGTTCGCCCACGAGGTTGATCAGCTGGTCGACCTTTTCGATCGACACGCGGATCGACGACGATTCGCCGCCCTGCGCGTGGGCGCCTTCGCCGGCCTTCTTGGCCGCCTTCTTTTCCGCCGCCACTTCGGTGACCTCGAGCGGCTCTGGCCGCACTGGCGCGGGCGGTGGCGCCTCGGCCACAATGCCGGCCTCGCGGCGGATCTGTTCGATCGGCTGGAAGAAGCCGTAGCCGATTTCGTCCTCGGACGGTTCGTCCGCGGCCGCGTCGAGCGGCTCGGCCGGGTCGAAGAAGCCGTAGCCCTGCTCTTCCTCGATGCGGGCGCGTTCGGCCGCCTCGCGCGCGCGCTGCTCGGGCGTGAGCGGAGGCGCCTCGAAGATCTTGAGGTCGGACGGGTCGAGCACGAAGGAGCAGATGGCGACGATGTCGTCCAGGCTCTCGTGCGTCATGATGATCAGCGCCGTGCGCCCCGCCGCGAGCGGCACGACGGACACGCGGCCCAGCAGGCCGAGTTCGTCCACGAGCGCGTCGACGTCGCGCTTGGCGAGGTCGGGCAGCTCGATCTTGTAGCGGTGGGCGCCGTCGGTGATCTGCTGTTTCTGTTCGGCGTGCAGGAACGAGGGCACGGTCGGCTGGTGCGTCGGCACGATCACGCCTTCGGACAGGTCGTGCAGCATCATGCGCACGTTGGCGACGGCTTCCTGGTCGACGTCCGCACCGTTGCGGTGGCCGTCGAGCTGCATCTTGAGGATGTCCTTGGCGGCCAGGAAGGCGTCCACGTGCTGTGCCGTCAGTGCCATCTCGCCCTTGCGGATGCGGTCCAGCAGGGACTCGAGCACGTGCGTCACTTCGCTCATGTCGGTCAGGCCGAAGGTCGACGCCCCGCCCTTGATCGAATGGGCGGTGCGGAAGATCGCGTTCAGGTCTTCCGGGTCCGGCGAATCGATATCGACGGCCAGCAGCAGACGCTCCTTTTCGGCGAGCAGCTCTTCCGCCTCGTCGAAAAAGACCTTGTAAAACTGGCTGATGTCGATGGTCATGTTGAATATCCGTCTGGTACGAACGGCGCGGCGGCCCCGGGGCCGCTCAGCCGATGACTTTCTTGACCACCTCGATCAGGCGCTGCGGGTCGAACGGCTTGACCAGCCAGCCGTTGGCGCCAGCCGCGCGGCCCTTCGTCTTCATGTCCTCGGACGATTCCGTCGTGAGCATGAGGATCGGCGTCTTCTGGTAGCCCGGCAGGCCGCGCAGCGACTTGATCAGGGTGAGCCCGTCCATCTTGGGCATGTTCTGGTCGGTCAGGACCAGGTCGACGGTCTGCAGCTTCGCCTTCTCCAGGCCATCCTGTCCGTCGACGGCTTCCACGACCTGGTAGCCGGCGGCCTTCAGGCTGAAAGCCACCATCTGGCGCAGGGAACTGGAATCGTCGACTGCGAGAATAGTTTTTGCCATCTTTATGCTCCTGCTGTTTTTTCCGTTTGCCGTTCTACTGGCTGCTCGTATATCTAGTCAGACGGGGTCGGAGCCCAACCGCAACACCGGGCTCCGGCCCCACGAATCAAAACAACTCGACGTCGCCGCTCTCGAGGTGGCGCTGCTCGACCGACTTGCGCAACATGCTGCGCAGCTCCAGCGACTGGATCGCCAGCGCCATGCTGACCTTGCCGAGGCGTTCGACGATCTCCTCGCCGTCGCTCTCCGGCAGGATATCGTCACCGTGCTCGGACAGCGTGGTGAGAAAATCGCGCAGGCCGGTCACCCGGCGCAGCGTGCGATCGAGCAGCTGGCTCGTCATGTCCTGGAACTGCATGCTCGTCACCGCCGCGTTCACGTGGCCGGCGATCTCGCCCGACATGCCGGTCAGGCAGGCACTCTCCTCCGCCGTCGGCGCCTGGCCGGCCAGCAGGCGGTTGATCGCATCCTGGCGCGAATCGACCACATGGTGGATCGCCATGAAGCTGCTCGTCAGCTTCTCGACGGCTTCCTCCAGCAACAGCGTCGTCTGCACCAGGTCGGTCTCGACTTCGGACAGGTGGCGCCGGCCATGGTCGGACACGCCCGACAAGAGGCGTTTGACGTGTGACCCGAGAATCTTTTTTCTTGTCGTCATGGAATCCTCCAGAACATCCCGTCCGTTATTTTTTCCCGGCCGGCGTCGCCGCCGGCTGCGCCAAGCCACCACCCGTCGCCTCTGCGACAGCCTTCACCGCCGCGTCCGCGCTGTCGCCCGGCACATCCAGGGGCGTGCCGTCGTGCAGCACGGCGTTCTCGGTACGTTTATTCATGACCAGGATACTGATGCGCCGGTTGATCGGGTTGAACGGGTCGTCGCGGTCCAGGTGGACGGCCGAGCCGAGCCCCACCACACGCAGGATCTTCGCATCGGCCAGGCCGCCGTGCACCAGTTCGCGGCGCGAGGCATTGGCGCGGTCGGCCGACAGTTCCCAGTTCGTATAACCCTCGGGCGTCGAATATGGCGTCGAATCCGTATGCCCCGACAGGCCGATGCGGTTCGGCACGTCGTTCAGCACGAGGCCCAGCACGTCGAGGATGTCGCGCGTGTACGGCTGCAGCTGGGCGCTGGCGGACGCGAACATCGGGCGGTTCTTTTCGTCGACGATCTGGATGCGCAGGCCTTCGCTCGTCACGTCGAGCAGCAGCTGGTTCTTGTACTTGCGCAGCAGCGGATTGGCGTCGATGGTCTGTTCGATGCGTTGCTTGAGCTGTTCCAGGCGCGCCGCTTCCTCTTTCTCGAGGGCTTCGCGCGCGGATTTCAGGTCGATCGATTTCTTGTTGCGCTCGATGTCGCCGTTCTTGACCTGGCCGTTGCGGCGCGTCAGGTCCTTGCCACCGCCCTGCAGGATCGAATTGGTGCTGCCGGCGCCGGTGCCGCCCTGCATGGCGACCTTGAGGGGCGTCTTGAAATAGTTGGCGATGCCTTCCATGTCGCCCTTGGTCGTCGAACCGAGCAGCCACATGAGCAGGAAGAATGCCATCATCGCCGTCACGAAGTCGGCGTACGCGATCTTCCAGGCGCCGCCATGGTGTCCATGGCCGCCCTTCTTGACGCGCTTGACGATGATCGGCCGCTGGCCTTCGTCAGCCATGCCGTACTCCCGCGCTGATGTGGATATTACGCACCATTACTTGCTCTTGGCCTTCTTGATATGGTCCTCGAGTTCGGCGAAGGTCGGACGTTCGGTCGAGTACAGCACCTTGCGGCCGAACTCGACGGCCAGCGCCGGCGCATAACCGTTCAGGCTGGCCAGCAGCGTCACTTTCACGGTCTGGAACATCTTCGTCGACTCCTCCAGCTTCTGTTCGAGCAGGCTGGACAGCGGGCCAATGAAGCCGTAGGCCAGCAGGATGCCGAGGAACGTGCCGACCAGCGCGTGCGCGATCAGGATGCCCAGCTCGGCCGGCGGCAGGCCCACGGATTCCATGGTGTGCACGACGCCCATCACGGCCGCCACGATACCGAACGCCGGCAGGCCGTCGCCCAGCTTGGCAATGCATTGTGCCGGGACCGCACCCTCATGATGGTGGGTCTCGATCTCATTGTCCATCAGGTTCTCGATCTGGAACGCGTCCATGTTGCCCGAAACCATCAAGCGCAGGTAATCGGTGATGAATTCGACAATGTGATGATCCGCCAGCACCGCCGGGTACTTCGAGAACACGGGGCTCTGCTCGGGCGCCTCGATGTCGCCTTCGATCGACATCAGGCCTTCTTTCCTTACCTTCGACAGCACGTCGAACAGCAGCGACATCAGCTCCATGTACATCTCGCGCGTGTACTTGGACCCCTTGAACAGCGTGGGCAGCGCGCCCAGCGTCGCCTTCACGGCCTTCGGGCTGTTACCGACGAGGAATGCGCCCAGTGCGGCACCGCCGATCATGACGAGTTCGAGCGGCTGCCACAGCGCCGCCAGGTGACCGCCGTTCATCGCGAAGCCGCCGAATACGGCGGCGAGCACTACAACGTAACCAACAATGACAAACACGGGACTCCCGATGCGTGAATCCGGGGCAGGCCCGGTTTGGATCCAAGTTGATGAATCCAAAGAGAAATATTTACGTAGGGAACTAGATTAGCTTGAGAATGGCCCACGGGCAAGTAAAAGTGCCCCGATGACCGTCAAAATTGCCAAAGATAGAGAATTTTCTTACTGTTAGTCGTCACAATGCGACGGTCTGGCATTCTTCCCGGAATATCGAATTCATAACTCAACAAGATGCCGCCGGGCCGCATTTCACTCTCGGCCTTGCGCCAGAGAGCGGCCATCGCGGCCGGCGACAGGTAGGCGAACACGACGTCATAGTGACCAAAATTCAACGATTCGTAGTCGCCGCGCACGAAGCGCGCGCGGCTGCCGGACAGTTGCGCGCGCAGCCGGCTGACGAACCACGGCAGCGGCGCCAGTTCGATGCCGTCCACCCGGCAGTCGGGCCGGCGCTTTGCCAGGTCGAGCACGAGGCCGCCCAGGCCGCTGCCCACGTCGGCGACGGCGCACGGACGGTCGGCCGGCACCACGTCCGCCACGGCATGCCAGGCATCGCGCCCGGACGGGTAATACGGCACCTGGGTGCGGAACGTGGACCAGTACACGAGCAGGAACAGCACGAACAATACTAAAAAGAGGGTCGGCGGCAGATCGAGCCCGCGCGCCAGCAGCACGCCGGAGGGAAACGCGAGTTCGATGGCGCGCCACCAGACGGCGAGCCCGAGGCCCCAGGCCAGCAGCGCGGCCAATATCCCCTGGATCAGCGCGACGGCTTCCCACGACATGGGGACGCCCGCGCGGGCCAGCAGCCAGACGGCGGTCACGGTGAGGGGAAAGGCGCCGGCCTGGGCCAGCAGCGCGCGCACGGACGGCGCGCCGAAAGCGCGCCGCGGGGCGGGCGCATTCATGGCCTGCCCCGCACGGAAACGAAACGGCAGATCACGGAGGAGAGAAACGGCCCGGTCGAAACACTCAGGCGGCGGCGAGCGCGGCGTCCTTGGCCTTGCGGGTCTTGCCGGCGCGCGAAGGCATGTGGCACAGGCCGCACTGGTAATCGTTGTTCAGGTCGAGCGCGTTGACGACGTACTTGCCCTGGCATTTGCCGCACGGCGCCAGCACGAGCATATTGCCCTGGAAGAAGCGCACGAGGGTCCAGGCACGGGTCAGCGACAGCAGCGGCTCTTCGCCGGGTGCCGGCGGCATTTGTTCCAGGTACAGCTTGTAGGCCTTCATCACGGCCTGGACGCCCGTGGCGCCGGCGTATTCGACCAGGAATTTATAGATGTTGATGTACAGCGAAGCGTGGATGTTCGGTTGCCAGGTCAGGAACCAGTCGGTCGAGAACGGCAGCATGCCCTTCGGCGGCGACATGCCCTTGAGTTCCTTATACAGCTTGATCAGGCGCTCGCGCGACAGGGAGACTTCGTTTTCCAGCAACTGGAGACGGGCGCCGAGCTGGATCAGTTCGATGGCCAGCTGGATTTCCTGTGCTTCCGAGACGACGCTTTTCTTGGTCATGCTGTTCTCCGTGGCTTGCGATGGACTTGGTGCGGCTTCGGTGGGGCTGCGGGCTGAGAACCGGGGTCAGAGCCCTGAATGAAAAACCGGGCTCTGACCCCTCTATGCGATTTCTTCGGCGGGCTGGCCGGCCATCAGGATCGCGGCGTGCGACTGGGCCAGGGCGCGGTCCTTGCTGTGGCTCGTCAGCATGCCGAGGATGGCGGCGTCGTCGAAGCGGAAGCGGGCCAGCATCATGTTGCCGCCGGCGAGTTTCAGGATCTGGGCGTTGCTCATGCCTTCGATCAGGTCGGCGATGTCGGTCGAGATGCCGAGGCGGAAAATCGCGGTGACCCTGTCTGCGCGGATCATCTGCTGTGCCAGCATCAGGTAGCTCAGGTTCGCATCACGAATTTCAGCCATCATGTCGTTCGCAGTCATTTCCATCTCTCCGGTTGATCGTATCTGTGAGGCGTTGTGTGTTGCCGTTGAGATAGATTCTGACCGTGAGGAAACTTTTAGTGTATTGGAGAGTGTCTGTATTTTTCGTCCGACAAAGACGAGATCGACCCGTAGGAGTTTGTCTGACAAACCCTGCCGGATCGTGGTCGCGCCCCTATGAAAAGGGGCGGAAGGCGAGATGTAACTACGGGGCGTTTTCAGCCCGGCGACGCAACGAACTTCTTATTGCTGTGTTGGTTTACGTCAACGTTTTTGAGAACTTTAGGGTGCCGCAAGAAAATTTTTTTGTTTTCCAGCATCCCCTTCAGACTCGTTATCGGCCGGTTTTTGCCGAACTTTAGGGTTTCGACAAAACTTTTTTGGTCCGATTCCGGTCGTCTGTATGGGTTATCGGATGCCTTTTGCGAAACTTTAGGGTTTCTGCAAAAAAAATTTCAAGGCCCGATCCCGGTCATCTGGTTAGGTTATCGGACGGCTTTGGGGGAACTTTAGGGTGCCGGCGAAAATATTTTGAAAATTGTTCGGCCGCCGCAGTTCGATGCAATTTTGCTACACTTCCCGCTCCTCTACCCTTCAGGAAACCACATGCCCGCTCCAACCCCCTGGGACATCAGCCCGACGATCTCGGCTGCCGGCCCCGCCAAGGTGGCCGCATGAACACTGCCACGTACGACATCGCCGGCGCCGCCACGCGCGCCGCCTGCCTCGCCCTGGACGCGTCCGATCCGCTCGCCCCGCTGCGCGAACGCTTCGACCTGCCCGAGGGCGTCATCTACCTGGACGGCAATTCGCTGGGCGCCCGCCCGCGCGGCGCGCTCGAGCGCGCGCGCGACGTCGTCGGCCAGGAATGGGGACAGGGACTGGTCCGCAGCTGGAACACGGCCGGCTGGTTCGCGCTGCCCGGCCGGCTGGGCGACCGGATCGCCCCGTTGATCGGCGCCGGGGCCGGCGAAGTGGTCGTCACGGACACGACGTCGCTGAACCTGTTCAAGGCGCTGGCCGCCGCGCTGGCGATCCAGGGCGAGCGCGACCCGGCGCGCAAGGTCATCGTCACGGAGCGCAGCAACTTCCCCACCGATATCTACATGGCGGACGGCCTCGCCCGCTGGCTGGACCGCGGCTACCGCGTGCACCTGGTCGATTCGCCCGAGGAACTGGTCGCTGCCGTCGACGCCGACTGCGCCGTGCTGATGCTCACGCAGGTGAACTACCGCACCGGCCGCCAGCACGACATGGCGGCGCTGACCGCCCTCGCGCATGCGCGCGGCGCGCTGGCCGTCTGGGACCTCGCCCATTCCGTCGGCGCCGTGCCGCTGGACCTGAACGGCGCCGACGCCGACTTCGCCGTCGGCTGCACCTATAAATACCTGAACGGCGGCCCCGGCGCCCCGGCCTTCATCTGGGTGCCGCGGCGCCACCAGGCCGCGTTCCGCCATCCGCTCACGGGCTGGTGGAGCCATGCGGCGCCGTTCGCGATGGCGCACGGGTTCGAGGCCGCCGAGGGCATCGGGCGCGCGCTGTGCGGCACGCAGCCGATGGTGTCGCTGGCGCTCGTCGAATGCGGGCTGGAGATCTTCGAGGCCACAAGCATGGCGGCCCTGCGCGCCAAGTCGCTCGCGCTCACCGACCTGTTCATCGCATTGGTGGCGTCGCGCTGCGCCGCGCATCCGCTGGGCCTCGTCACACCGCGCGCGCATGCGCAGCGCGGCAGCCACGTGAGCTTCACGCATCCGCACGGCTATGCGGTGATGCAGGCGCTGATCGCGCGCGGCGTCATCGGCGACTATCGCGAACCGGCGATCATGCGCTTCGGCTTCACGCCGCTGTACACGACCTTCGCGGACGTCTGGGACGCCGTGGAAATACTGCGCGACATCCTCGACGCCGAGGCCTACGACACCCGCGCCGCGCGCACCGCCGTGACCTGAGGAGGGCATATGGACGACGACAAGAACGACCCGACGTGGCACGGCGCGCAGATGGATTTCAGCCGCAGCATGAGCTACGGCGACTACCTGGGGCTGGACCGGATCCTGTCGGCCCAGCACCCGCGCTCGCCGAACCACAACGAGATGCTGTTCATCATCCAGCACCAGACGAGCGAGTTGTGGATCAAGCTGATGCTGCACGAACTGCAGGCCGTGCGCACCCACATCCGCGCCGACGACCTGCCGCCCGCCTTTAAAATGCTGGCGCGGGTGGCGCGCATCATGGACCAGCTGGTGCACGCCTGGGACGTGCTGGCCACGATGACGCCGCCGGAATACAGCGCGATCCGCCCTTACCTGGCGTCGTCGTCGGGCTTCCAGTCGTTCCAGTACCGCGAGCTGGAATTCATCCTCGGGAACAAGAACGCCGCCATGCTGGCCGTGCACCAGACGTCGCCCGAGCACCATGACCTCCTCGAACGCGAACTGCGGGCGCCGTCGATCTACGACGAAGCCGTGCGCCTGCTGGCGCGCTCGGGCCTCGCCGTCGCGCAGGGTCGCCTGGACGCCGATCCGACGCAGCCGACCGTCCACGACGATTCCGTGATGGCCGCATGGCTCGAGGTCTACCGCGACCCCGAGCACCACTGGGCCCTGTACGAACTGGCCGAGAAGCTCGTCGACCTGGAGACGGCCTTCCGGTTCTGGCGCTTCCGCCATGTGTCGACGGTGGAGCGCATCATCGGCTTCAAGACCGGCACCGGCGGCACGGCCGGCGTCAGCTACCTGCGCAAGATGCTGGACGTCGTGCTGTTTCCCGAGCTGTTTGCGCTGCGCACCGCGCTGTAACGCCGCGTCATCGTACAATCGGCGGCACGTGCACATTGGAGCGACCATGAACTGCGACATCCTGACCCTCGCCGGCCTGTGGAACTCGGGTCCGCAACACTGGCAGACCCACTGGGAACAGCAACACCCGTGCTGGACCCGGGTGCCGCACCGCGACTGGAACGATCCGGACTGCGCCGAGTGGGTGGCCGAGCTGGATGCCGCCATCGCCGACTGCGAGGGCCGCCCCATCCTCGTGGCGCACAGCCTGGCGTGCATGCTGGTGGCGCAGTGGGCGCAGTCCGGATCGGCGCTGAAAGTGGCCGGCGCCTTCCTCGTCGCGCCGAGCGACGTCGAAGCGCCGTCCTACCCGATCGCCGCCAACGGCTTCAAGCCCATCCCGCTCGCGCCGCTGCCGTTCCCGTCGCTCGTCGTCGCCAGCAGCAACGACGAATACGTGGCGCCGGACCGCGCGCGCGGGTTCGCCCGGGCGTGGGGCAGCAAGCTGGTGGAGATCGGTCCGGCCGGCCACATCAACGGCGGCAGCGGCTACGGCGCGTGGCCGGAGGGACTGGCGCTGCTCGACGAATTCCGCCGCGACCTGAACCCCTGACCGCACGGACGGCACGATGACGCCGCCCCGGGCCGGCGCGCTCGACACGCGCTTTTCCGTCTACCTGGACGGCGCGCGCGCCTGCGCCGCGCTGGCCGTCGTGGTGGCGCATTTCGGCTACTTCCGCATCTTCGACGACGTTCAGATCGCCCGCCTCCCCGATTTCGGGCGCGAGGCCGTGATCACGTTCTTCGTGCTGTCCGGCTTCGTGATCGCCTACAGCGCCGAACACAAGAACCTCACGGCGCGCAGCTACGCCGTGGCCCGCGCGGCGCGCCTGTTTTCCGTCGTGCTGCCCGTGCTGGCCCTGTCGTTCATCCTCGCGACGTGCGTGCACGACCTGCTGCACGCGCCGGTCGAAGAGGCCTACGAACTGCGCCGCCCCTGGCTGTACATCCCGTTCCACCTGGCCTTCCTGGGCGACGTGTGGCATTTCGTCGAGCGCCCGCCCTGGCTGATCCCGTACTGGTCGCTCGATTACGAAGCCTGGTACTACGTGCTGTTTGGCGTCGTTCATTTCCTCCGTGGCCGGCGCCGCTGGCTCGCGGCCGGTGCCGTCCTCGCCCTCGTCGGTCCGCGGCTGTGGCTCCTGCTGCCCGTGTGGCTGGCCGGCGTCGCGCTGTACCGCCTGCAGGGCCGGCTGACGTTCGGCCCAGGCCCCGCACGCGCGGGCTGGGCGCTGAGCATGGTCCTCATCGGCCTGTGGGGCTGGCTCGATCCGGAGCCCTGGCTGCGCGGCATCGCCCAGGGCCTGTGGCCGTTCGCGCACATCCGCATGGGCAGCGCCGACCGCGTGCTGGCCGACTACGCCGTGATGGGGCTCGTGCTGCTGAATTTCGCCTGCGCGCGCCAGGCCCGGTTCGACATCGTGCTGCACCTGGCACGTCCCATCCGCTTCCTGGCCGGGCACACGTTCACGCTGTATCTGTCGCACGGCATCGTCATCGGCCTGTGGCAGTCGGTGCTGCCGATCGAGCGCGGGGCGGCGACCGAGATCGTGGCCATCGGTATCGCGATCGCGCTCGTGGCGCTGGCCCTGAATCCGCTCACGGAGGCGCTGCAGCGGGTGCTGCGGCGCACGTTCGACGCCGGGCTCGCGCTGGGCGCGCGCGGCCTGGGACTGGGGGCCTGAACGCCGGGGTCGGCATCCGGCCGACCACGTCGGTTAGTTGCAGAATATGACGTGAAAATGTGAGCATTTGTGGATGCCGGCAAGGCCGGCAAGCCCGAAAAAAAAGGCCGGGCGAACCCGGCCTCCTTGTGACGCCGCCGCGCGCTTATTTCGCGCCGGTGGACAGCAGCATCTCGTTCAGGCGCTTCACGAACGCCGCCGGATCCGCCAGGCTGCCGCCTTCGGCCAGCATGGCCTGGTCGAACAGGATGTGCGACCAGTCGGCGAAGCGCGGGCTGTCCGCGTCCTCGTATTTCAGGCGCGTGACGAGCGGGTGGTTCGGGTTGATCTCGAGGATAGGCTTCGTCTCCGGCGCATTCTGGCCGGCCGCCTTCAGCATGCGCACGAGATTCGCGGACAGCTCATGTTCGTCCGCCACGAGGCAGGCCGGCGAATCGGTCAGGCGGTGCGTCACGCGCACGTCCTTGGCCTTGTCGCCCAGGGCGCCCTTCATCTTCTCGACGAGGTCCTTGTACTGCGACTCGGTCTCTTCGTGTTCCTTCTTCTCGGCGTCGTCCTCGAGCTTGCCCAGGTCCAGGCCGCCCTTCGCGACGGACACCAGTTCCTTGCCGTCGAAGTCGTTCAGGAACGACAGCATCCACTCGTCGACGCGGTCGGTCAGCAGCAGCACTTCGACGCCCTTCTTGCGGAAGATTTCCAGGTGCGGGCTGTTGTTCGCGGCGTTGTAGTTGTCCGCCGTGACGTAGTAAATCTTGTCCTGGCCTTCCTTCATGCGGCCGATGTAGTCGGCGAACGACACGGTCTGGTCGGCGGAACCGGTCTGCGTGGACGCGAAGCGCAGCAGCTTGGCGATGCGGTCCTTGTTGGTCGCATCCTCGCCGATGCCTTCCTTCAGCACCTGGCCGAACTCCGTCCAGAAGGTCACGTACTTGTCGCGGCCTTCCTGCTCGTCGCTGTTCGCCATCTCTTCCAGCATGCCCAGCACGCGCTTGGTCGAGCCTTCGCGGATCACGCGCACGTCGCGCGACTCCTGCAGGATCTCGCGCGAGACGTTCAGCGGCAGGTCGTTCGAATCGATCACGCCCTTCACGAAGCGCAGGTAGACCGGCATCAGCTGCTCGGCGTCGTCCATGATGAAGACGCGCTTCACGTACAGCTTGATGCCGCCGCGCTTGTTGCGGTCCCACAGGTCGAACGGCGCGTGGGCCGGCACGTACAGCAGTTGCGTGTATTCGCTGCGGCCTTCGACGCGGTTGTGCGTGTACGCGAGCGGCGGCTGGAAGTCGTGCGAGACGTGCTTGTAGAACTCGTCGTACTGTTCCGGCGTGATGTCGGACTTCGAACGGGCCCACAGCGCGGACGCCTGGTTGACGGTCTCGAATTCATCGCGGACGACGGTTTCCTTCTTCTCCTCGTCCCACTCTTCCTTCTTCATCTCGATCGGCAGCGAGATGTGGTCGGAGTACTTGCGGATGATGGATTTCAGCTTCCACGACGACAGCAGCTCGTCCTCGCCTTCGCGCAGGTGCAGGATGATGTCGGTGCCGCGGTTGGTCTTCTCGATCTGCTCGACGGTGTAGTCGCCCTCGCCCGTCGATTCCCAGCGGACCGCCTCAAGCGCGGCGGCGCCGGCGCGGCGGGTCTCGACGGTGACGCGGTCGGCCACGATGAAGGCCGAGTAGAAGCCCACGCCGAACTGGCCGATCAGCGCGGCGTCGGCCTGCTGGTCGCCCGACAGCCTGCCGAAGAATTCCTTCGTGCCCGACTTGGCGATCGTGCCCAGGTGCGAGATCACCTCGTCGCGGCTCATGCCGATGCCGTTGTCGGAAATGGTGACGGTTTTCGCATCCTTGTCGAACAGGACCTTGATCTTCAGCTCATGGTCGTTGCCGTACAGGCTGTCGTGGTTGATCGCCTCGAAGCGCAGCTTGTCGGCCGCGTCGGACGCGTTGGAAATCAATTCCCGAAGGAAAATCTCCTTGTTGGAATACAAGGAGTGAATCATCAGTTGCAGCAGCTGCTTGACTTCTGCTTGGAACCCAAGGGTTTCTTTTTCGGCTACGGCCATCTTATATCCTCGTTCGTATCAGGGTTGGACAGACCGGTTCGATATTGGGATACCAACATGGATTTCAAGGGTTATTTTTTCCGGTTCGCATTTCTTATGCATGCGACAAGGTTCTCGACTTTTTGACCGAGTCGGCATACCGTGTCGATCCAGCGAAATTTTTTTGCGCGGGCGTGTCGAAAACATGAAAGCCCGATCGTCGTACGGACAGCGGCGCCGGTGTTGTGCCGGCGGCCGCGGACCATTCACAGAACAGGAGATCATCATGACCGAACAAGTGCGTCCCATCCCCGAAGGCTTCCACACGATCACCCCGCACCTCGTCTGCAGCGGCGCGGCCGACGCGCTGGCGTTCTACCAGCAGGCGTTCGGCGCCGTCGAGAACAGCCGCATGCCGGGCCCGGGCGGCAAGATCATGCATGCCCAGATGCGCATCGGCGACTCGCTCCTCATGCTCGCCGACGACTTTCCCGATTCCGGCTGCGTCGGCCCGCTGGCCCTCAGGAACACGCCCGTCTACATCCACCTGTACGTCGAGGATGCCGACGCCGTCTTCGCCCGCGCCGTGGAAGCGGGCGCGAAACCGGTCATGCCGATGGCCGACATGTTCTGGGGCGACCGCTACGGCCAGATCGAGGACCCGTTCGGCCACCGCTGGTCGATCGCCACCCACAAGCGCGACATGACGCCCGAGCAGATGCGGGAAGCGATGGGCAACTCGATGGATCAAACCTGCGCGGGAGCACAACAATGAAATTCATGGTCATCGTGAAGGCCAGCGCGGCCACGGAAGCCGGCATCATGCCGAGCGACAAACTGTTCGTCGACATGGGCAACTTCAACGAGGAACTCGTCAAGGCCGGCATCCTGCTGGCCGCCGATGGCCTGATGCCCAGCTCGAAAGGCGCCCGCATCCGCTTCGACGGCGACCGGCGCACCGTCATCGACGGTCCGTTCGCCGAAACGAAGGAACTCATCGCCGGGTTCTGGATGATCGAAGTCGGCTCGAAGGAAGAAGCGATCGAGTGGTTCAAGCGCTGCCCGAACCCGCACGAGGGCATGGCGAGCGAGATCGAGATCCGCCAGTTGTTCGGTCCCGACGACTTCGGCACCGACCTGCCGTCCGAGGTGCGCGCGCAGGAAGACCGCATGCGCGAACAACTCGCGGCGCGCTGAGGAGGCCGGCCATGCAGTTCATGCTCATTCGCACCGACAACGACGACCGCGCCGCGACGGCCGACCCGCAGGCGGTACTGGACGATCTGCTGCGCCGGCTGCCGGGCGGCCCCGGCGCCGCGGCGGACGCGCCCCGCGCTCCCGCGCTGGCCCTGGCGTTCGCGCCCGACGCCGAAGCGCTGCGCCTCACGCTGTGGCCCGGCGGCGAGGCGGTGACGTCCGGACCGTTCCCGTCCGCCGAACGCCTGCCGGCCGGCTTCGCCGTGTTCGAGGCGCCGTCGCGCGCCACCGCGCTGGCATGGCTGCGCGACCACCTGCCCGTTTCCGCCGCCGGCACCGCCACGCTGGAACTGCGCGAGACGGGCTGCCCCGGAGGCTGCGCCGGCATCCCGCCCGGCGCGGCCGGCGGCGACGCCTGCTACGCGATCCTGCTGCGGTCCGACGCCGGCACGGAGCGCGACGCCATCCCACCGCAGGAAAAGCTCGACCGCCTGAACGCGTTCAACGCCATCCATGCGGCGGCCGGCACGCTGCTGGCCGGCGACGGCCTGAAGTCGACCGCGCGCGGCGCCCGCGTGCGCGTGGCGAACGGCGGCGCCAGCGTGATCGACGGGCCGTTCGCGGAAGCCAAGGAATTGATCGCCGGCTTCTGGATGATCCGCGCGCCGTCGATCGAGGCGGCACTCGACTGGGCACGCACGCTGCCCTACCCGACGGGCCCCGAGGTGGACGTCGAGATCCGGCGCGTGGCCCTGATCGCGCCGCTTGGTGCGTCGACGGCGTCGGCCGATGCGCCGGACCGGCTGCGCGAGGATGCCAGCGTGCGCGCCGAACAGCTCGACGCCGCGCTGCGCGCCGAGCTGGCGCCGCAACCGGCGTGGGACCGGCCGTGATGCCTGCCCGGGCGGGACGGCACGCATGACGGGCGCCGCCGACACGGGCAAGGTCGTCGAGGCGGTGTGGCGCATGGAGTCGGCGCGCATCGTCGGCGCGCTGACGCGCATGCTGCGCGACCTGGGCCGGGCCGAGGAACTCGCCCAGGACGCGCTGCTGGAAGCGCTGGAGCGCTGGCCGGCGGACGGCGTACCGGACCGTCCCGGCGCCTGGCTGATGCAGGTGGCCAAGCGGCGCGCCCTCGACCACCTGCGCCACCACGCCATGCAAGCCAGCAAGGAAGGCGAGATCAGCTGGGAGATGGACAATGTGCGGGGCGAACTCGGCAGCTTCCGCGATCCCGCCGAACTGGCCGCGCTGGCGCAGGAAACGGCCGGCGAGATCGACGACGACGTGCTGCGCCTGATCTTCGTCTGCTGCCACCCGGTGCTGTCGGCCGAGGCGCGCGCGGCGCTGGCGCTGAAACTGCTGGGCGGCCTCGCCACGGGCGAGATCGCGCGGGCCTTCCTCGTGCCGGAAGCGACGGTGGCCCAGCGCATCGTGCGCGCCAAGCGCACGCTGGCGGAGGCGCGCGTGCCGTTCGAAGTGCCGGGCGGCGCGGAACTCAGGCCGCGGCTCGCCTCCGTGCTGCAGGTGATCTACCTGATCTACAACGAAGGCTATTCCGCGAGCGCCGGCAACGAGTGGCTGCGGCCCACGCTGTGCCGCGAGGCTGTGCGCCTGGGCCGCGTGCTGGCGGAGCTGATGCCCGACGAAGGCGAGGTCCACGGCCTCGTCGCGCTGATGGAAATCCAGTCCTCGCGCGAGCGCGCTCGCACGGGGCCGGACGGCGCACCGATCCTGTTGATGGACCAGGACCGCTCCCGCTGGGACCGCCTGCTGATCGGCCGCGGCCTGGCGGCGCTGGACCGCGCCGGCCGCCTGGGCGCGCTCGGACCGTACGCGCTGCAGGCCGCCATCGCCGCCTGCCACGCCCGCGCGCTCAAGCCCGACGCGACGGACTGGGCCCGCATCGCCGCCCTGTACGACGCGCTGTCCCAGCTGATGCCCTCGCCCGTCGTCGAGCTGAACCGCGCCGTCGCGCTGGGCATGGCCTATGGCCCGGCCGCCGGCCTGGCCCTCGCCGATGCGCTGCTGGACGTCCCGGCGCTGCGCAACTACCACCTGCTGCCCAGCGTACGGGGCGACCTGCTGGCGAAACTCGGCCGGCACGACGAGGCGGCGGCGGAATTCGAGCGCGCGGCGGGGATGACGCAGAACGAACGCGAACGCGAACTGCTGCTCGTGCGCGCCGGGGCGAGCAGGACCCGGCTGGCGCGCGGCGGTTAAATCGACACCAGGAGCCCGAGTGCCGAAAATCGACGTCAAGAAAGAGCTGAAACATCTTTACCATGCCCCCGCGCGGGAGGTCGTGCAGGTCGACGTCCCCGCCCTGCGCTTCCTCATGATCGACGGCGCGGGCGATCCGAATACGTCGCCGCTGTATGCCGAGGCCGTGGAAGCCCTGTTCTCCGTGTCCTACACGGCGAAATTCATCGTGAAAAAAGGACCGTCGGCCATCGATTACGCGGTGATGCCGCTGGAAGGCCTGTGGTGGTCGGACGATATGTCATCCTTCGTCAACGACGACAGGTCGAAGTGGCAATGGACGATGATGATCCATCAGCCGTCGTATGCAAGCGATGCCGTGCTCACGGACGCGATCGCGCAGGTGCAGCGGAAAAAAGGCCTGGCCGCCGTCGCGGCGCTGCGGCTGGAATCGTTCGCGGAAGGCTCGTGCGCGCAGACGCTGCATATCGGACCGTTCACCGCGGAAGGGCCGACGATCCGGCGCGTGCACGATTTCATCGAGACCCGCGCGGCCCTCGCCGGCAAGCACCATGAAATCTACCTGAGCGATATCCGCCGCGCCGCGCCCGGCAGGTGGAAGACGATCGTGCGCCAGCCGATGGCGTGACGACCCGCGTCAGTCGGGGGACAGGAACGGCGCCAGCGCCTGGTCGGCCGCGCGCGGATTGAAGGCGCGTGCCTGCAGCCCATGCATGGCGACGGCGACGTCGGCCTTGCGGCTGCCGTCGTGCAACAGGGCCTCATTGTCGGCCATGGAGCGCAGCAGCTGGGCGGTGAGGCGGTCCAGCTCGGGGCGGATGGTGTGGGCGAGGTCGGGCGCGTCGTCGAAGCGGCCGGCGTCTCCTGCTTGCCAGCGGCGGTACAGCTCACGCTGCACCGTCTTGGATGCTTCGATCTGCGCCCGGAACACGCTGCGTATCCATGCCTCGGGCAGTCCCAGCGCGCGCCCCTGGCGCACCGCCGCGGCGATGACTTGTTCTTCGCGCGGCAGGTCTTCGATCGCAGCCTTCACATTCCACTTGGCGCGCGCCACATCGCGCGCCAGCAGCAGCCGTTGGTCGATGGCCTGGCGCAATGGCTCCAGCCCCCAAGGGAACGCCAGCCAGCGATCCAGGCTCTTTGGCACGTCGCCGTTGTCCAGCCGTTGCCGCAGCCAGCGGTCGACATACGCCTTCAGCGCCGTGTCGCGCGGCAGCAGGATGGCCTTCTCCGCCAGGTCGAACGGCGCGTCCGGATGCACCGCGCACAGCTGCGGATGCAGGCGCTGCTGCAAACGGGTTTCGACGGCGTCGGTCATCATCAGATCGGCTGCGCCGCTGACGATCTGGCCGAAGATGGTCACATTGTCCGGGTACATGGTCAGCTGGGCGCGCGGCGCCCGGTCGCGCGCGAAGCGTTCGTTCGTGCCGCCCGGATTGACGATCAGCCGCACGTCCGGCTGGTTGATCTGCGCCAGGGTCTGGAAGCGGGCGACGTTTTCGCAGCGTGCGATCGGCGTCTTGCCATCGTGTAGATAGGGCACCGAAAACAGCGCCCGCCGTTGCCGCTCGGCCGTCACCGACACGCCACTCATTGCGAGATCGAACTTGTCCGCACCCAGATCGGCCATCAGCGTCGGCCAGCTGGTCGGAACCAGTTGCAGCCGCACGCCGAGCGCCTGCGCCAGCGCGCCCGCCAGCTCCACATCCACGCCGATGAACTCGCCACCGGGCGGCCGGTAGCTGAAGGGCTTGTAGTCGCCGGTACTGCCCACCCGCAGCACGCCGCGCGCGGCGATGTCGTCCAGTCGGCCGGCCTGTGCCGGCGCCAATGCCGCCGTCAGCAGGCCCGCTAAAACGACCGCCTGCATGCGAATCCTGCAAAACGCTGCCGCGCGCATGAATCTCCTTCGTCTGTCCGTAGCGGCCGAGGCCTGGTGCCGCGCAGCGTAGGGGAAGCGCGCATGCCTGTCAAGGCGGCCATGGCGCCAGCCCGGGTGACCGTCACCCCAGCTCGCGCTCCAGGAAATGCCACGCCCCGGCATCCTCCAGCGCCGCCACGTTCAGCCGCAGCTTGGTGGACGGCAGCTGGTCCGGCGAAAACAGGCTGCCCGGCGCCAGCAGCAGGCCCTCGTCCATCGCGCGCGCGGCCAGCACGTTGGTGTCGCGGCCGCAATCGGCCCACGCGAACATGCCGGCCGTCGGCGCCGGCGCCAGGGTCATGCCGAGCGACTCGATGCGGCGCAGCACCTGCGGCCGCACCGCGTCCAGGCGGGCGCGGATGCGGTCCAGGTGCTTGCGGTACACGCCTTCGCACAGGACCTTGTAGACGATCCGCTCGCCCAGGTCGCTCGTGCTCAGGGTCGCCAGCATCTTGCGGTCGGCCAGGCGCTGCACCGTCTCCCTGGACGCCGCGATGAAGCCGACGCGCAAATTGGCCGCCAGCGATTTCGAGAAGCCGCTCAGGTAGATGACGCGCTGCAGCTGGTCCAGCGCCGCCAGCCGGGTCACGCTCTGGACGCCGCCCGGGTGCAGGTCGCAATAGATATCATCCTCGACGACGGTGATGTCGTGGCGCTCGGCGATGCGCAGGACCTGGAACGCCTTCGCGGCCGACAGCGACGTGGAACTGGGGTTGTGCAGCACCGAATTGATGATATACAGGCGCGGCTGGTGCAGCGCCGCCAGCGCCTCGAGCTGGGCCAGGTCCGGACCGTCGGCCAGGCGGCGGATGCCGACCACCTTCAGGCCCATCGCGGCGAACGAGCCGAACATCAGGAACCACGCCGGATCGTCGACGAACACGGTGTCGCCGGGCCGGCAGAATTCGCGCGCGACGAGGTCCAGGCCTTGCGTCACGCCGAGCGTCGTCACGAATTGTTCGGGCGCGGCCGCGATTTCCAGCTCGGCCAGCTTGCGCTGCAATTGTTCGCGGAGCGGCGCATAGCCCTGCGGGGTGGCGTAGTTGAGCAGCACGCTGCTGTTCTGGCGACTGACGGCGCGCAGCGCGTTGGACACGCCGGGGCCATCGAGCCAGGCCGTCGGCAGGACGCCCGCGGCGCTCGACGGCTGGCCCGGCATCTGCCGGAACATGTGGCGGATCAGCCAGACGACGTCCAGCGCACGCGCTTCCAGGGCCGGATCGGCATGCGGTTCGGCGCGCCGCAATGCCGTGTTCAGCGGCGCGCGCTCGCGCACGAAGAAGCCGGCGCCGCGGCGCGATTCCAGGTAGCCCTGCGCGACCAGGCGGTCGTAGCTGGCCACGACGGTGAACGGCGAGACGCCGTGATCGGCGGCGAAACGGCGGATCGAGGGCATGCGGCTGCCCGCGCGCAACTGCCTGTCGTCGATGCGCGCGGTGACGGCGCGGACGATCTGGTCGGCCAGCGGCTCGCCGGAATCGCGCGACAGCAGCGTCGGCATGATTGTATCGGTCATATTTGCAACACAGTACGCAAAAGGATATCGGCAAGTGTATAGGGACTGTACTGCTCGTCCGGTCTAGCATAACCCTGTCCAACGTTTGCTGCAACGACAACAGGAGAACCCATGCGTCCCACCACCCTGACCCCGGCCGGCGTCCCCGCGGCGGCGTCCGACGAAGCCCGCGGCATGCTGCTCGGCCTGATCGGCGTCGCTGTCTTCAGCCTCACCTTGCCGTTCACGCGCATGGCGGTGCGCGAGCTCGATCCGCTGTTCCTCACGCTGGGCCGCGCGCTCGGCGCCGCCGTGCTGGCGGCCGGCTGGCTGCGCATGCGCCGCGCCGCCTTGCCGGGACGCGCCGCGCTGCGGCCGCTGGCGATCGTGGCGCTCGGCTGCGTGCTCGGGTTTCCGCTGCTCAGTTCGATCGCGATGCGCAGCGTGCCGGCGTCGCACGGCGCCGTGCTGGGCGGCGTCCTGCCGCTCGCGACGGCCTTGTACGCGGCGCTGCGCGGCTACGAGCGGCCATCGACAGGGTTCTGGCTGGTCGCGCTGGTGGGAACGAGCCTCGTGCTCGCGTTCGCGCTGGGCCAGGGCGGCGGGACGCTGCAGAAGGCCGACCTGCTGATGTTCGGCGCGATCGTCGCCGCGGCGGCCGGCTATGCGGAAGGCGGGCGGCTCGCGCGCACGCTGGGCGGCCAGGAAACGATCTGCTGGGCACTCGTGCTGTCGGCCGTCCCCGCCGCGCTTCTGCTGGCGGCGTTCGAAAGCGACCAGTTTGGCCGCCTGGGCGCCGTCGGCCCGGCCAGCTGGCTCGGCTTCGCGTACGTCACGACGTGCTCGATGTTCATCGGCTTCTTTTTCTGGTACCGCGGCCTGGCGCTGGGCGGCGTGGCCCGCGTGGGACAGGTGCAATTATTACAACCTTTCCTGTCGCTGGCCGGCGCGGCCATCCTGCTGGGCGAGGCGCTGACGGCGGCCAATGTCGGCTTCGCGCTGGCCGTGATCGCGACCGTGGCGCTGGGCCGCCGCATGCAGGTGAGGCGATAATGGGTATGCACCGTACGATGGGCACGCCCGCCGGCAAGGCTTACAATAGCGGCTTTCTTTTCACACAACCCTGGGGAATTCATGTCCGTCTACGACAAACTCAAAGCACTGAACATCACCCTGGCCGCACCGGCGACGCCGGCGGCCGCCTACGTCATGTATGCGCAGACCGGCAACACGGTGTTCTTGTCCGGCCACATCGCCAAGAATGCGGACGGCACCGTCAATGCGGGCCTGCTGGGCAGGGAAAAGACGACGGAACAGGGCAAGGCGGCGGCGCGCGCCGTGGCCGTCGACCTGATGGGCACGCTGCAGGCGGCCGTCGGCGGCGACCTGAACCGCGTAAAACGCATCGTCAAGGTGATGAGCCTGGTCGCCTCGACGCCGGACTATACCGAGCAACACCTCGTCACGAACGGCTGCTCGGAACTGCTGGGCGAGGTGTTCGGCGACGCCGGCAAGCACGCGCGCTCGGCGTTCGGTGTGGCATCCCTGCCCCTCGGCGCCTGCGTCGAGATCGAACTCATCGCCGAAGTCGCTTAAACACGCTTTATTATTGTTGTTTGTTAGCGTCATGGGGCATCGCAAAACCGTCGCAGAGGTTTGGCGCGCCCCCACTGTAACGGAGCATGCCCAACAGGCGTGCTCCTCTTGAGAGAGCAGCCGATCCGGCGTGCTTTATAATGGCCGACGCACCATCGTGGCCCTTCCTGTGAGACCAGTATGAAAATCGAAAACCCGAATCCCATCCAGTGGCAGTTCTCGGCGCGCGCACAGCAGCTGCAAAGCTCGGCGATCCGCGAGATCCTGAAGATCACCCAGCGTCCGGAAATCATTTCCTTCGCCGGCGGCCTGCCCTCGCCCGCCACCTTCCCCGTCGAACGCATGAAAGCGGCCTACGACAAGGTGCTCAGCGAAAACGGCAAGCAGGCGCTGCAGTACGGCCCGACGGACGGCTACGCGCCGCTGCGCGAGTGGGTGGCGAATTATCTGTCCACGGAAGGTTCGCAGATCGTGCCGGAGCAGATCCTGATGGTGTCCGGCTCGCAGCAGGCCCTCGACCTGCTGGGCAAGGTGCTGATCGACGAAGGTTCGCGCGTGCTGGTGGAAACCCCCAGCTACCTCGGCGCGCTGCAGGCCTTCTCGGTCTACCGTCCGGAATTCCAGTCGGTCGAGACGGACGACCACGGCCTCGTGCCGTCGTCGATCGAACCGCTGGCCAAGGGTGCGCGCCTGCTGTACTCGCTGCCGAACTTCCAGAACCCGACGGGCCGCTCGCTGTCCATCGAGCGCCGCCGCGAGCTGGTCGAGACCTGCGCCCGCCTGGGCCTGCCGCTGATCGAGGACGATCCGTACGGCGCGCTGTCGTACAAGGGCGAGCCGATGCCGCGCATGCTGTCGATGAACCCGGACGGCGTGATCTACATGGGGTCGTTCTCGAAAGTGCTGACGCCGGGCATCCGCCTGGGCTATGTCGTCGCCCCGCTGCCGCTCGTGCGCCGCCTCGAGCTGGCCAAGCAGGCCGCCGACCTGCACACCGCCACGCTGACGCAGATGGTCGTGCACGAAGTCGTCAAGGACGGCTTCCTGGACGAACACATCCCGACCATCCGCAACCTGTACGCGAACCAGTGCCAGGCGATGCTGGACGCGATGGACGCCGAGTTCCCGGAAGGCGTGACGTGGACCCGTCCGGAAGGCGGCATGTTCATCTGGGTCACGCTGCCCAAGCACATCGACGCCATGAAGCTGCTCGACCAGGCGATCGCCGCCCGCGTCGCGTTCGTCCCGGGCGCGCCGTTCTACGCCAACGAGCCGGTCACGAACACGCTGCGCCTGTCGTTCGTGACGGTGCCGCCGGAACGCATCCGCGAAGGCATCGCCACCCTCGGCAAGCTGATCAAGGGCCAGATGTAAGACGGGTCCGCGTCCGGCGGCGCGTGTTGCCGCCGGACCCAAACAATTGTTGAACAAGCCAAACACTTGTCAGTTGCGCAAAAGTTACAGATTTTTCCATCGGTAAAAGAAGTTATTGCCCAGGCCAGTGCTGCGGGGTGTATGATTTTGCACGCAATCTAAACGTGCAGTCCCCGCCAAGCACCGTATGACCAACCCTGCGACCGTGCCGCTTGCCGACCCGCGCAAGCCCGCCATTCTCATCGTCGACGACGCGCCCGACCACCTCGGCGTGCTGCGTTCGATGATGCTGCGTCAAGGCTACCAGACGTTCGTCGCCACTTCCGGCGACCGCGCACTGGATATCGCCCTGCGCGTAAAACCCGACCTGATCCTGCTCGACGTCGTCATGCCCGGCATCGACGGCCTGGAAACGTGCCGCCGCCTCAAGGCGCATCCGGCCACCATGCGCATTCCCGTGATCTTCATGAGCGCGCGCGGCGACACGGAAGACATCGTCGCCGGCTTCGACACCGGCGCCGCCGACTACATCCCCAAGCCGCTGCGCCTGGAAGAGGTCTGCGCGCGCGTGCGCGCCCAGCTGCGCCTGCGCACCAGCACGGACACGCAGTCGGAACAGGCCGACCGCCTGCGCATGATCGTCAACAGCATGGACCAGGGCCTGCTGATCGTCGAGCGCTGCGGCCGCGTGCAGTACGCCAACCCGGCCTGCGACCGCTACCTGGGCTATGCGCCCGAGGACCTGGTCGGCCGGTCGCTGAAGGATCTGCTGGATTGCAAGGAGCCGGGCTGCTGCGAAGGCCTGGACGCCATCAGCTATGGCACGCGCGAGGTGAAGATCCGCCACCGCGACGGCGGCCTGCGCGCGATGGACCTGACGATGACGCCAATGCACGCCGCGGACGGCCTGTTCGTCGTGCTGCTGCACGACATCACCCACCACAAGCAGTCCGAGGACGCGCTGCAGCGCGCCGCGATGCTCGACCCGCTGACCCAGATCGCCAACCGCCGCCACTTCGACGCCTTCCTGGACAAGGAATGGCAGCGCGCGATCCGCAACGCCCAGCCGCTGTCGCTGGTCGTGCTCGACGTCGACCACTTCAAGCTGTACAACGACACGCTGGGCCATGCGGCGGGCGACGTCTGCCTGCAAAAGGTCGCCGCGACCCTGCGCGACCACGCCGCGCGCCCGACCGACCTCGCGGCCCGCTACGGCGGCGAGGAATTCGTGCTGCTGTTCGCCGAGACCCCGGCGGAAAACGCGGCGCGCGTCGCGGAGATGATCCGCGCCGCCGTCGAAGCCCTGCAGATGCCGAACCCGCGCTCGACGACGTCGGCCTGGCTCACGGTGTCCGTGGGCGTCGCGACGATCGTCCCGACGCAGCTGGACGCGATCGAAAACCTGTTCGTGTGCGCCGACCGCGCCATGTATGCCGCGAAGGCCGGGGGCCGCAACCGGGTCGAGTCGACCATCGTCGGCGCGGCGTGGGATGTGGTGCGGGACGCGGCGGTGTACTGAACGAAGCGGGCGGCGCCAGCCGACCCGGGACATGCGCTACGTCGTCCCCGCGAAGGCGGGGGCGTAATGCCGCCGGCGCTGCCGCGATGCGTAGTACTCTGGTTCCCGCCTGCGCGGGAACGACGGATCGTATCAACGTCGTCCCCGCGAAGGCGGGGACCCAATGCCGCCGGCGTGCGCGGTAACGACGCATTATCTCGTCGGGTAGCCCGTAATCTCCGCAATCTCCCGATACAACGGCGCCAGCTGCCGATACATCTTCAGGTAGACCCGCCGGTACAGCCGCTCGTACACGTCGCGGTGCGCCGGCACCGGCTCGAACACCCGCCCCACCCGCGTCATCGCATCCATCGCCGCCGCGAAATCGCGGTGCAGGCCCAGGCCCACGGCCGCGTCGATGGCGGCGCCCAGGCCCGACGTCTCGTACACGTGCGGGCGCGCCGTCGGCAGGCCGAAGATGTCGGCCGTCAGCTGCATCGCGCAATCGCTCTGCGAACCTCCGCCCGACACGCGCAGCTCGGTGATCGCCACGCCGCTGCGCTTCTCGATGCGCTCCTTCCCTTCGCGCAGCGCATACGCCAGGCCCTCGAGGATCGCGCGGTAGACGTGCGCCCGCGTGTGCACGTCGCCGAAGCCGACGATGGCGCCCTTCGCCTCGCGGCCCGGCACGCGGATGCCGGGCGTCCAGTAGGGCTGCAGCATCAGGCCCATCGATCCGGGCGGGACGGAACTGGCCAGCTGGTCGAACAGCTTCTCGGGCGCCACGTCTTCGGCGAGCGCGCGCTGCTGTTCGGGGTGGCCGAACTGCTCCTTGAACCAGTTGACCATCCAGTAGCCGCGGAACACCTGCACCTCGCTGCTGTAGGCGCCCGGGATCGCGGCCGGATAGGGCGGCAGGAACGGCGTCGCCTCGACGTAGCGCGTGCCCGTCGTGTTGATGGTGGCCGTCGTGCCGTAGCTGAGGCACCCGACGTGCGGCTCGCGGCAGCCGGCGCCGATCACTTCGCACGCCTTGTCGGCGGCGGCGGCCAGCAGCGGCGTGCCGAACGGGATGCCGGTGGCGTCGGCCGCCGCGCGCCCGATCTCGCCCAGGCGCTCGCCCGGCTCCACCAGTTCCGGCAGCATGCGCGGCTCGACGGCCAGCGCCTGCCACTTCCAGTCGCGCGGCCCGGCCCAGCGGCGGCGCCGGTAATCGAACGGCAGATAGCCGACCTGCGAGCCGGACGAATCCGCGAAGCGCCCGCACAGCCGCCAGTTCAGGTAGCCGGACAGCAGCAGGAATTTGTCGGTCGCGGCCCACACCTCGGGTTCGTGCGCGCGGATCCAGTTGATCTCGGCCTCGCCGCGGAAATAGGCGATGGTGCCGTCCACGCGCGCCAGCTTGAACGCGGTGCGCCACCACCACGCCAGCGGCGGCACGGTGTCCGTGTGGCGCTGGTCGAGCCACGTGATCGCGGGGCGCAGCGGCCGGCCGGCGCGGTCGAGGTTGACGACGGTGCCGCGCTGCGTCGTCACCGCGACGCCGGCGATGGATTCGCGCCGCACGCCGGGCCGCGTCCACAGGCCCTGGCAGGCACGGCACAGCGATTGCCAGTAATCGTCGGGGTCGTGCTCGGCCCAGCCGGGCTGCGTGGAGAAATACGGGTCCAGCATCACCTGCGACTTGGCGACGATGTTCCCGGCGAGGTCGAACAGGATCGCGCGCACGCTCTGGGTGCCGTTGTCGATGGCGAGGATGGTGGTGTCAGTGTGGGTGGTCATCCGGCAGCCCGTGGCAGGTGGTCCAGTGCGCGCGATACGCCGCTTCTTCGTGCGCCCAGTGCGCGGCGCCCCAGCCGAGTTCCGGCCGGCAGATGGCGCGGATGCGTTCCAGGTGCGCCGCGGCGCCGTCGCGCAGCAACAGGCCAACGCGGGTGCGGCGCAGCAGCAGGTCGTCCAGGTGCTGCACGGCTTCGCAGCGCGCGGCCCAGCGCAACTCGGCCCACACGGTTTCGGTGCCGGGGATCCGTTCCAGTTCGCCCGGCTGCGCCGCATCCAGCAGGGCCGCGGTGCTGGCGCCGTGGCGGCCGTGCAGGCGGCGCAGCAGGCTCGCGCCGACGTGCGGCGCCCGCGGCGGCGGCACGGGCGCGAACACGGCGCAGGCGTCGAGCGGCTCGCGCCAGCCCGGCAGCTGCGTCCGCGCCGCGCGCAGCGCGTCGAGGGCGATGGCGCGGAACGTCGTCAGCTTGCCGCCGGCGATGGCGACGAGGCCCGGCCTGCTCCACACGACGTGCTCGCGCCCTTCCTGCGACGGCGCGCCGCCGTCCTTGCCCGCGATGACGGGCCGCACGCCGGCGAAGGTCGATACGATGTCGGCGTCGCACAGTTGCAGTTGCGGGAACTGCGCCCGCAGCGCCGCCATCAGGTAATCGACTTCGGGGCGCGTGATGCGGGCCGCGAGCTCCATGTCGTCCTCGTGGTCGAGGTCCGTGGTGCCGACGAGCGTCGCGCCTTCCCACGGATAAGCGAAGACGGGCCGGCCGTCGTGCGGATGCATCAGGCTCACGGCGCGCGCCAGCGGCAGGCGCCACGCGGGCAGGATCAAATGGCTGCCGCGCAGCGGGCGCAGGCGCGGGCCCTGGCCCGCATCGTCTCCGTGCAAGGCGCCCGACCACGCGCCCGTCGCATCGATCACGACCCGCGCGCGCACGTCGTATTCGGCGCCGTCGACGGCGCAGGCAAGCCGCGCGCCCACCACCCTGCCGGCGTCGCGCAGCAGCGCGCACGCGCCGAGATGGTTGACGGCCGCCGCGCCGTGGTCGAGCGCCTCGCGCAGCACCCGCAGCACGAGCCTGGCGTCGTCCGTGCGGGCGTCCGTGTAGACGATGCCGCCCGCGAGGCCGTCCCGTTTCACGTTCGGCGCCGCCATCAGGAAGTCGGCGGCGTCGAGCCAGTGGCGTTCGCGCCGCTTCGCCATGACGTCGTAGACCGCCAGGCCCGCCAGGAAGCTGCGCCGGCCGCGCGCGCCGGCGTAGTGCGCGAACGCGAAGCCCTGCGGCTCGACGAGGCCGGGCGCGCAGCGCAGCAGCATCTCGCGCTCGCGCACGGACTCCGCCGTCAGCCGCACGTGGCCCCCCTTCAGGTAGCGCAGGCCGCCGTGCACGAGCTTCGACGAGCGGCTCGACGTGCCCCACGCGAAGTCGTGGCGCTCGACCAGCAAGGCGCGCAAACCGCGCCGCGCCGCTTCCAGCAGCACGCCGGCGCCGCTGATGCCGCCGCCGATGACGAGGAGGTCCCACTCGCGCGCCAGCACGTCCGCCAGCCCCGCGCGCCCGCCGCGCTGCCACAGCGCGGAGAATTGTCCGCTCATGGCGTCACCAGCTTGCCCGGGTTCATGCGGCCGTCCGGATCGAAATGCGTGAACAATGCGCGCAGCGCGGCCATCCCCAGTTCTCCCTTTTCGTGCGCCAGCCACGGCGCGTGGTCGCGGCCGACGCCGTGCTGGTGGCTGATGGTGCCGCCGCCCGCGACGATGGCATCGCACACGGCCGTCTTGAGCATGCGCCAGCGCGCCAGGTCGGCGTCGTAGTCACCGGCCAGGCGCCAGATGAACGTCGAGTAGACGCTGGCGCCCTGCGGATACAGGTGCGACAGATGCGTGTACGCGTGCGCCCGTTCGCCGTCGCGCGCGAGGGCGTCGTGCGCGGCCTGTTCGATGGCGTGCATCGCGGGCGTGACACGGGGCCAGTCGAGCGCCGTCTCCACCGTGTCGATCGCATAGCCGTGCGCCCACGCGCTGTTGCGCAGGTAGACATTGCGGAAGCGGTTGCGGCGCCAAGCGTCGCCCAGCGCGCGGCCGGCGTGCACGCCGCCGTCGCGCCGCGCCAGCGCCAGCGCGGCCTTCAGCGCGGCGCGCGCCTGCGCCTTTTCGCCGCTGGCGCCCACGAGCAGCATGCATTTGCCGGCGCCCGCGCCGCGCAGCTTCAGCCAGGCTTCCAGCAGCGCCACCTGGCGCCCGTGGCCGGCCAGCGTGAGCATCGTCGCCGTCTCCCCGGCGTTCGACAGGCGCAGCAGCGACAGGCCCAAGCGCGCCTGCACGATGGTGCGCACCGCGCGCTCGGCGCAGGCCCAGTCGGGAAAGAACACGGCGTGGAACGCTTCGAACGGCGGCAGGCGCGTGATGCGCACGGCCGCTTCCGTCAGGATGCCGAGCCGCCCTTCCGACCCGAGCACCAGTTCGCGCAGGTCGGGACCGGCGGCGGACGCGGGAAAGGTCGGGATGACGAGCGGGCCGGCCGGCGTCTCCACGCGGCCGCCGGCGAACAGCTGCTCGATGCGGCCGTAGCGCAGCGATTGCTGGCCGGACGAGCGCGTGACGATCCAGCCGCCCAGGGTCGAGTAATCGAACGATTGCGGGAAGTGGCCCAGGGTGTAGCCGTGGGCGCGCAGCTGCGCTTCCAGGTCGGGCCCGGCCACGCCAGCTTCGAACACGGCCAGCTGCGCCTCCGGATCGATGGCGACGAGGGCGCGCATGCGCGCCATGTCGACGCACAGGGTCGGCCGCGCGCCGACGGCGTCCAGGTGGCCGGCGACGCTCGTGCCTCCGCCGTACGGCACGACGGCCGCATCGATCGTGCGCGCCCAGCGCAGCAGCTCGCGCACGTCGTCCGCGCTTTCCGGGAACGCGACGGCGTCCGGCGCCGCATCGATGCGGCCGTGGCGCAGGCGCAGCCAGTCGGGCAGGCTCTGGCCCGTCGCATGCGTCAGCCGTGCCTGTGCGCCGGCGTCGGCGAGGCGGTGCGCCGGCAGCCGGCCGGGCGGCAGCGCCGCGCACGACGCCTCGAATGCCGCGTCGCGCGGGGGCGTGCCCGCGCCGATGCGCCCGCGCAGGAACGCCAGCGCGGGCTCGCCCAGCGCCACGTCGACCGCATCGTCTCCCCAACCGTTCCAGCGTCGCATCGTTCCGTTCTCCCTAATGTGTTATACGGCTATACTCGTTTGCTGCCACTTTAAGAAAAACGACGACCCGAGTATTGCGGATTCATGCCAAGCGCTTGTTCGAACATGCCAGCCTCGCCGCCGCGCGTCACCGCGGCCTACCTGCAGCCGCTGCTGGAGACGGCCGCCGCAGGGGGCATCGCGCCGGCCGCGCTGGCGCAGGCGGCCGGGCTGGCGCCGGCGCTGCTCGATCCGCTGCCGGATGCGCTGGCGGCCGGCGACTACATCGCCCTGCTGGACGCGGGCAGCCGCCTCGCGGGCGATCCGCATTTCGGCCTGCACGTGGGCGAGCGCGTGCGGCCCGGCACGTACAGCGTGTACGGCCTCGTGCTGCTGGCCTGCCGCGACATCGGCCAGGCGCTGGAACAGACGCAGCGCTACGAACAACTGGCGCACGACCTCGGACGCTCGCGCCTCGAACCCGAAGGCAGCCTCGCGCGCTACACGTGGGCCAGCCATTATCCGGAAGCGAGCCGCCATCTGGCGGAAAGCGTCTTCGCCGGCATCCGCACGTTCGGCTGCTGGCTGGCGGGCCGGCCGCTGGCGCCGCGCGCCCTCGCCTTCGTGCATGCGCGCCCGTGCGACGCCGACCCGGCCGAATACGCGCGCGTGCTCGGCATGGTGCCGGACTTCGATGCGCCCGCGCACGCCGTCGACTTCGATGCATCCATCCTCGCCCTGCCGCTGCCCGCCGCGGACACGGGCATGTATCCGCTGCTGCAGCAGCACGCCGAGCGCCTGCTGCGCGCACGGGCGCAGGCGCCGGCGGGCATCGTCGCGCAGGTCCACGCGGCCGTCGTGCGCTGCCTCGCGACCGAACCCGTGCGGCTGGCCGGCATCGCCGCCGCGCTGGACCTGTCGCCGCGCACCCTGCAGCGCAAGCTGGCCGACGCCGGCGCGACCTTCCAGCACGTGCTCGACGGCGCCCGCTACGCGCTTGCGATGGACTACCTGCGCCAGGACGGGCTGTCGCTCGTCGACATCGCCTTCCTGCTCGGCTTCCAGGAACAAAGCGCGTTCACGCACGCGTTCCGCGAGTGGTCCGGCATGAATCCGGGCGCCTGGCGCGAGCGCGCGCTGGCTGCGCCATGACGGCCATCATTTCTGAATGTTCGCGATAACATTTCATGTTAAACTTTGAAATAACGTCAACATGACGTTGCAACGCGCTTGCCAATCAGGGGACAACCGGCAGGTTCAACAACACGAACAGGAAGAAGAACAATGTGGAAGTCGTTATTCATTGCGGGAGCGTCCGTGTGGGCGCTGACCGGCCATGCGGCCACGCTGAGCATGCAGCGCGTGGGCACGGGCATGCAGGTGCGCACGGACACGGGCGTGCTGACGATCGAGCCGGTGGCGCCGCGCGTGGTCCACGTGCGCTTCGGCCCGGCCGGCTTCGCGGGCAATTACAACCCGGTCGTGATCGCGCCGCCCGAGAAGATCGCATTCAAGATCGGCGAGGCGGCCGACGCCTGGACGCTGTCGACGGCGGACCTGCGCGTGCGCGTGGCGCGCCCCGGCGGCGATATCACGTTCCAGACGGCGGACGGCAAGGACATCCTGCAGGAAGGCGGCCGTGACGTCGCCCACGGCGCCACGCAGCGCTTCCAGACGGAGACCATCCTGTACGGCCTGGGCCAGCACCAGAACGGCCTGCTCGACTACAACGGCACCATCACGCGGCTGCAGCAGGCCAACCGCGACGTCGCCGTGCCGATGCTCGTATCGCCCAAGGGGTTCGGCATCCTGTGGAACAACGCGGCCGTCACGGACGTCGAAGCCGGCCTGCCCTCGGGACCGGCGATCCTGATCCGTTCGGAAGCGGGCGGCGTCGATTACCACTTCATGTACGGTCCGGAACTCGACGACGTGATCAAGGGCTACCGCCGGCTGACCGGCACGGCCCCGATGATGGCGCGCTGGACCTGGGGCCTGTGGCAGTCGAAGGAACGCTACGCGACGCAGGACGAGCTGCTGGGCGTCGCGGCGAAGTACCGGGCGATGCACGTCCCGCTCGATGCCGTCATCCAGGACTGGCAGTACTGGACGCCGGGCCAGTGGGGCAGCCACCAGTTCGACAAGGCCCGCTACCCCGATCCGGCGGCGATGGTGAAAAAACTGCATGACGAGAACGTCCACGCCATCATTTCCGTGTGGGCCCGCCTCGATCCGGACACGGCGAACACGCATGCGCTGGACGCCATCGGCGGCCTGTACCCGTCCACCTACCCGAACGTCTACCCGGCCGGCAAGGGACGCTGGTACGACGCGTACAACCCGCGCGCCCGCGACCTGTACTGGCGCCAGATCATGCGCAACCTCGGCACGCTCGGCTTCGACGGCTGGTGGCTGGACGCGTCGGAAGCGGAGCTGGGCGGCTGGTGGGGCCAGATGCGCGACGTCAAGACGGCCGCCGGTCCCGGCAGCGTCGTCTACAACGCGTATCCGCTGCTGCACACGACGGCCGTGCATGACGGGATGGTGCGCGACCAGCCCGGGAAACGCGCGTTCATCCTGACCCGCTCCGCCTACGCCGGCCAGCAGCGCAACGCGGCCATCACATGGTCGGGTGACACGATGGGCAACTGGGACACGTTCCGCCGCCAGGTGCCGGCCGCGCTGAACTTCACCCTCACCGGCATCCCGTACTGGTCGGCCGACATCGGTGGCTTCTTCGGCGGCAAGCCGAAAGACCCGGCATACGCGGAACTGTTCACGCGCTGGTTCCAGTTCGGCGTCTTCAATCCGATGTTCCGCGTGCACGGCACCGGCGAGGGCAAGGAGATCTGGGCGTTCGACGACGCCACGCAGACGATCCTGCGCAAATACATCGACCTGCGCTACCGGCTGCTGCCCTACATCTATTCGGCCTCGTGGGACGTCACGCACAACGACGGCACGATGATGCGCGCCCTCGCCTTCGACTTCCGCGACGATACCCAGGCGCTCCACATCCCCGACGAGTACATGTTCGGCAAGGCGCTGCTCGTGGCGCCCGTCGTGCAGGCGCATGCGCAGGCGCGCGAGGTCTACCTGCCCGGCAAGGACGCGTGGTTCGACTTCTGGACCGGCGCGCGCCTCGACGCGGGCCGGGTGGTGACGGCGCAGGCCGACATCGCGACCATCCCCGTCTACGTCCGCGCCGGCAGCATCCTGCCGCTGGGTCCAGTGAAACAGTTCGCGGACGAGAAGTCGGACGCGCCGATCGACCTCGTCGTCTATCCGGGCAAGGACGGCGCGTATGCGCTGTACGACGACGGCGGCGACGGCTACGCGTACCAGAAAGGCGCGCATGCGCTGGTGCGGATGACGTGGCACGACGGCGCGAAACGCCTCGACATCGCGCCGCGCGAGGGCCGCTACGACGGCATGCCGGCACGCCAGGCGTTCGCGGTGCGCTGCGGTCCGCAGGCCGGCGACGTCGTCAAGGTCGACTACGACGGCCGTGCCGCCTCCGTCGCGCTGCCGCACTGCGGCGGCTGAACGAGGGTCAGGACCTGCGCGCGCGTGCGCGCAGGTCGTCCAGCGCCGGCACGATGGCGAGGCTGCACAGCAGCAGCGCCAACGGCACCGTCGCCGCGTAGCCGAGCACCTTGAACCCGAGCGCGCCGGCCACGCCGCCGCAGAAAAAACTGCCCAGCAGGCCGCACAGCACGGCGAGGCGCGCGTGGTTGGACGCCACGCGCGGACGCGCGCCGCCGTCGGCGTTCCAGTACAACATCTTGCCCAGTTCGATGCCGATGTCGGTGACGATGCCCGTCATGTGCGTCGTGCGGATCTCGGCGTGCGACAGCTTCGTCACCAGGGCGTTCTGCAGGCCCATCGTATAGCACAGCAGCATCACGGTGGCCGGCACGAACAGGCCGCGGACGCTGGACAGGCGCGCGCCCAGCACGCCGAACGCCAGCAGCAGCACGGCTTCGAACATCAGCGGCAGCGCGTATTCGCTGGCCAGGGCGCGGCGCCGTCCGTAGTTGACGAGCAGCGCCGTGCTGGCCGCGCCCAGCAGGAACGAGAGGATCGCGCCGAGCGCGTCCAGCACGAGATCGCCGGCACCGAGCGCGAGATTGTCGGCCGCCGACGACACGACACCGGTCATGTGCGACGTGTACTGGTGCACGGCGAGGAAGCCGCCGGCATTCATGGCCCCGGCCACGCCGGCCAGCGCGAAGCCGAGGTGGCGGTTGGCGCGCGCGCTGCGCGCCTGGGCGGTCAGGGTACGGACGTAATCGACGGAACGCTGCATGATCGGTGGGCGGGTAAGGATTCCTGTGGTCAATACTACGCCGACCCGGGGCGTCCGGAAAGGTCGCCGTGGCACCGGATCTGGCTATAATTGTCCTTCTCACACCGCATATCGCCAAGAAAACACATCGCCGTGAATCCACATCTCGACCGCCTGCACCCTTATCCGTTCGAAAAGCTGCGCCAGTTGTTCGCCGGCGTCACGCCGAATCCCGACTATAAACCCATCAGCCTGGGTATCGGCGAACCCAAGCATCCGACGCCCGCCTTCATCCAGAAGGCCCTGACGCACGCGATGGCCGGCCTGGCCACGTATCCGACCACGCACGGCGGCGAGCCGCTGCGCGCCGCGATCGCCGGCTGGCTGGAGCGCCGCTATGCGATCCCGCCGCTCGACCCGGCCACGATGGTGCTGCCGGTGAACGGTTCGCGCGAGGCGCTGTTCGCGATCGCGCACAGTGTGGTCGACGCGTCGAAGCCGGGCGCCCTCGTCGTCAGCCCGAATCCGTTCTACCAGATCTACGAAGGCGCGGCCTACCTGGCCGGCGCCGAGCCTTATTTCGTGAATTCCCAGCCGGCCCGCAACTTCGCCTGCGATTACGCCAGCGTGCCGAGCGCCGTGTGGCAGCGCGTGCAGCTGCTGTACCTGTGCTCCCCCGGCAATCCGACCGGCGCCGTGCTGTCGCTGGACGACTGGCGCGAACTGTTCGCGCTGTCCGACCGCCACGGCTTCGTCATCGCGGCCGACGAGTGCTATTCCGAGATCTATGTCGGCGCCACGCCCCCGCTGGGCGCGCTGGAAGCGGCGCACCAGCTGGGCCGGAGCGGCGGCGCGCGCCCGTACGCCAACCTGATCGTGTTCTCGAGCCTCTCGAAGCGCTCGAACGTGCCGGGCATGCGCTCCGGCTTCGTCGCCGGCGATCCGGAACTGATGAAGAAATTCCTGCTGTACCGCACCTACTGCGGCGGCGCGATGTCGCCGCCGGTGCAGGCCGCGTCCTGCGCGGCGTGGAACGACGAACACCACGTGCAGGAGAACCGCACCCTGTACAAGGAAAAGTTCCACCTCATCACCCCGCTGCTCAAGCAGGTGATGGACGTGGAACTGCCCGACGCCGGCTTCTACCTGTGGGCCGACGTGCGCCGCACGGGCCTGTCGGACACGGAGTTCGCACGCGGCCTGTACGCCGAATATAATGTGACGGTTTTGCCCGGCAGTTACCTGGCGCGCGACGCGCACGGGAGCAATCCGGGACGCAACCGCATCCGCATGGCGCTCGTCGCCGAAGTGGACGAAGGACTGGAAGCGGCGAACCGCATCACGCAGTTCTGCAAGAATCTCAAGGCTTCGTCCTGAATCAGACACCAACCCAACGATAGACCATCATGACCCAACAACTCCAGACCATCATCGACACCGCGTGGGAACAGCGCGCGGACATCAGCCCGGCGGGCGCCAGCGCGGAAGTGCGCGACGCCGTCGCCCACGTCCTGGCCGGCCTTGACGACGGCAGCCTGCGCGTCGCCCAGAAAGACACCGGCAGCTGGGTCGTGAACCAGTGGATCAAGAAAGCCGTGCTGCTGTCGTTCCGCCTCGAGAACAACGTGCCCGTGGAAGGCGGCGGCATGCAGTTCTACGATAAAGTGCCGACCAAGTTCGCCGACTACACCGCCGACGATTTCGCGAAGGGCGGTTTCCGCGTCGTGCCGCCGGCCGTCGCGCGCCGCGGCTCGTTCATCGGCAAGAACGTCGTCCTGATGCCGTCGTACGTGAACATCGGCGCCTACGTCGACGAAGGCGCGATGGTCGACACCTGGGCCACCGTCGGCTCCTGCGCCCAGATCGGCAAGAACGTCCACCTGTCGGGCGGCGTCGGCATCGGCGGCGTGCTGGAACCGATGCAGGCCAACCCGACCATCATCGAAGACAACTGCTTCATCGGCGCCCGCTCGGAGATCGTGGAAGGCGTGATCGTCGAAGAGAACTCGGTGATCTCGATGGGCGTGTACATCGGCCAGTCGACCAAGATCTACAACCGCGAGACCGGCGAAGTGTCGTATGGCCGTATCCCGGCCGGTTCGGTCGTCGTGTCGGGCAGCCTGCCGTCGCCCGACGGCAAGTACAGCCTGTATTGCGCGGTGATCGTCAAGCAGGTCGATGCCAAGACGCGCGCGAAGACGGGCATCAACGAGCTGCTGCGCGGGATCTGATCCGGCATCAACGAGCTGCTGTGCTGGATCTGATCCGGCATTTGGTGGGCACGCGCCCACGCTGCGGCCTGAAAGCCGTCGTTCCCGCGCAGGCGGGAACCCAAGTACGTTTGCATACCGCGCACTCAATTGGGTCCCCGCCTCCGCGGGGACGACGTGCCATGGCTGACCATCTCCACAGCATTTTCCGCACCGCGCTGCCCAACCTTCCCCCCTCAGGTTAGAATCCCTTAAACGCGAAAAATTACGGCGAAGCAAGGGAGAGCACCATGATGATGGAACGCCTGTTCCAGTTGATGAAGGAAAAGAACGCGTCCGACATGTTCTTCGCGGTCAATTCCCCCGTACACATCAAGATCAACGGGAACCTCATCCCGATCAACCAGAACAAGCTCGAGCCGGAAAACATCCGCGTGCTGCTCGCGGAAATCGCGAGCCCCGAGCAGATGGAAGAGCTGGAGCGCGACAACGAGCTCAACATGGGCATCTCGGTCGCGAACCTGGGCCGCTTCCGCCTGTCCGCCTTCCGCCAGCGCGGCAGCATTTCCGCCGTGTTCCGTTTCGTCCCCGCGACGATCCCGCCGCTGGCCGAGCTGGGCCTGCCCGCGGTGCTGTCCGAGCTGATCATGGAAAAGCGCGGCCTGCTCCTGATCGTCGGCGCGACCGGATCGGGCAAGTCGACGACGATCGCCTCGATGCTCGACCACCGCAACGAGCAGCGCCACGGCCACATCCTCACGCTGGAAGACCCGATCGAATACCTGTTCAAGAACAAGAAAGCGATCATCAACCAGCGCGAGATCGGCAGCGACGCGAAGAGCTTCGACGTCGCGTTGCGCAACTCGATGCGCCAGGCGCCCGACTGCATCCTGATCGGCGAGATCCGCGACAAGGACACGATGGCCGCCGCCCTCGCCTACGCCCAGTCCGGCCACCTCGTGCTCGCGACCCTGCACGCGAACAACAGCTACAACGCGCTGAACCGCATCATCAGCTTCTATCCGATCGAGAACCGCCCCGCCCTGCTGCAGGACCTGTCGTCCGCCGTGAAGGCCATCGTCTCGCAGCGCCTCGTGCGCGCGAAGGCGGGCGGGCGGCGCCAGGCCGCGGTCGAGATCATGGTCAACACGCGCTACGTCGCGGACCTGATCGAGAAGGGCGGCATCGGCCAGATCAAGGAAGCGATGGACAAGAGCCTGTCGCCGGGCTCGCAATCGTTCGAAACGGCGCTGCTGGAACTCGTGCAGGCCGACCTGATCACGCAGGAAGAGGCGCTGGCCAATGCCGACTCGGCCACCAACCTGCTCTGGCTGATCAACAACGGGCCGGACAGCAAGGCGCGCGAGGAAGAAGCGCCCAAACCGGCGGAGCCGGACGGGCCGTCGTTCACGGAATTCACGCTGGATAACTGAGCGGCCGCGCCCGCGCGCTGCCCCGGCGGCGCCCTTGCTAAACTATCGGTCGGGTAGCCGGCCTGTGCTATCCTTCGCGCCTTCCCGAACGGCAAGACCCACCCCGCCATGAAAAAGATCCTCTACGGTATTCCCAACTGCGACACCGTCAAGAAAGCCCGCACCTGGCTCGCCGACAACGGCCAGGAGTTCGAATTCCATGACTTCAAGAAGCAAGGCCTGGAGCGCACCACCGTCGCGCACTGGCTCGAGCAGCTTGACTGGGAAACGCTCGTGAACCGCAAGGGCACGACGTGGCGCAAGCTGTCCGACGAGCGCCGCGCGCGGGTCGTCGACAAGGCCAGCGCCCTCGACCTGATGCTGGAGAATCCGTCCGTCATCAAGCGTCCCGTGCTGGAATGCGACGGCAAGGTGTCGGTCGGCTTTTCCGTCGAGCAGTACGAAGACCTGTTCGGAGACTGGCCGGCATGAAGCCGTCGCGCACCCATAAGCTGACGGAAGCGCTGATCGCGCTCGACTCCGTCACGCCGCAGGACAAGGGCTGCCAGCAGAAACTGAAGGATCTGCTGGCGCCCCTCGGTTTTCGGTGCGAAACGATCGAATCGAACGGCGTGACCAATCTGTGGGCGCGCCGCGGCGACGCGGCGCCGGTGTTCGTGTTCGCCGGCCACACGGACGTCGTGCCGACCGGCCCCGCCGGCCAGTGGGCGTCGCAACCGTTCACGCCGACCATCCGCGACGGCAGGCTGTACGGCCGCGGCGCGTCGGACATGAAGACGTCGATCGCCGCCATGGTCGTCGCCGTCGAGGAATTCGTGGCAATGCACCCGGAACACATCGGCTCGATCGCCTTTTTGATCACGTCGGACGAGGAAGGCCCGGCCACGGACGGCACCGTCATCGTGTGCGAGCTGCTGGAAGACCGGGGCGAGACGATCGACTATTGCCTCGTGGGCGAGCCCACGTCCAGCCACGTGCTGGGCGACATGATCAAGAACGGCCGCCGCGGTTCGCTGTCCGGCTGCCTCGTCGTCAAGGGCGTGCAGGGCCATATCGCCTACCCGCACCTGGCGCGCAACCCGATCCACCTCGCCGCGCCGGCCCTGGCCGAGCTCGCGGCCGAGCAATGGGATGAAGGCAACGAGTACTTTCCGCCGACGAGCTGGCAGATGTCGAACATCGCGGCCGGCACGGGCGCGACGAATGTGATCCCGGGCGAACTGAAGGTCGATTTCAATTTCCGCTTTTCCACCGCGAGCACGGCCGAGAGCCTGCAGGCGCGCGTGCACGCGGTCCTCGACCGCCACGGCCTCGACTACGACCTCAAGTGGACGCTGTCCGGCCACCCGTTCCTCACGCCCAAGGGCACGCTGTCGGACGCGATCTGCGGCTCGATCAAGCAGGAACTGGGCGTGACGACCGAATTGTCGACGACGGGCGGGACGTCGGACGGGCGCTTCATCGCGCGCATCTGCCCCCAGGTGATAGAATTCGGGCCACCCAACGACAGCATCCACAAGATCGACGAGCACATCGAAGTGCGATACATCGATCCGCTCAAGAACATCTACCGGCGCACGCTGGAGCGATTGCTGACCATCCCGCCGTCCGCGGCATAACGAGACCCGGCCATGACCACGACCAATTTCTGCACGCCGCGCGACCTGCTGCGCTATGCCGTCACCCGCTTCAACGGTGCCAAGCTGTTCTTCGGCCACGGCAGCGCCGAAGCCTTCGACGAGGCCGCGTACCTGATCCTGCACACCCTGAAACTGCCGCTGGACAAGCTCGAGCCCTTCCTCGACGCCCGCCTGCTGCCGGAAGAAGTGCTGCAGGTGATGGCCGTCATCGAGCGCCGCGTCACCGAACGCGTGCCGGCCGCCTACATCACGAACGAAGCGTGGCTGGGCAGCTACAACTTCTATGTCGACGAACGCGTGCTCGTGCCGCGCTCGTTCATCGCCGAGCTGATCCCGAACATGTTCAGCCCGTGGGTGGCCGATCCGGACGGCGTCGAGAACGTGCTGGAACTGTGCACCGGCTCCGGCTGCCTCGCGATCATGCTGGCGGACGCGTTCCCGAACGCCGTCGTCGACGCGGTCGACATCTCGCAGGACGCGCTGGCCGTGGCCGAGCGCAACATCCGCGACTATAAGCTCGAAGGCCGCGTGAACCCGATCGAGTCCGACCTGTACCAGCACGTGCCGTTCAAGAAGTACGACCTGATCGTCACGAATCCGCCGTACGTGAACAGCGATTCGATGGGCAAGCTGCCGCCGGAATACCTGCGCGAGCCTAGAATCGCCCTGGCCGGCGGCGAGGACGGCATGGACCTCGTGCGCAAGATCGTCGACGGCGCCGCCGAGCGCCTGAGCCCGGAAGGCGTGCTGATCGTCGAGATCGGCAACGAGCGCGAGTATGCGGAAGCGGCGTTCGGCCATCTGGGGCTGACGTGGCTGACCACCAGCCAGGGTGACGATGCGGTATTTCTGCTGACGGCCGAGCAGCTGGCGAAGTAATTTCTACGACAGCCCAAAAACCGTCGTCCCCGCGACGGCGCGGACCCAAGTATGTTAGCGAACCGCTGGCTGAAATTGGGTCCGCGCCTGCGCGGGGACGACGTTGTTTAAGACAAGCGATATTTCCATGATCCGATTCTCCAACGTCAGCCTGATGCGCGGCACGAAGCCGCTGCTGGAAGACGCCGACCTCACCCTCAATCCCGGCGACAAGATCGGCCTGATCGGCGCGAACGGCGCCGGCAAATCCAGCCTGTTCGCGATGCTGCGCAACGAACTCCACCCGGACCAGGGCGAGATCGACTTTCCCGCGCGCTGGCGCATGGCCTATGTAGCGCAGGAGACCCCGGCGCTGGACCGCCCCGCGATCGAGTACGCCATCGACGGTGACGCCCATCTGCGCACCTTGCAGGCCGAGCTGGAACGCCTGGAACACCTGCCGCACACGACGGAGAACGGCCTCGCCATCGGCCACGTGCATGCCGCGCTGGCCGATGCCGACGCCTACACGGTACAGTCGCGCGGCGAGCAGTTGCTGCTCGGCCTGGGCTTTTCGCTGGAGCAGATGCGCCAGCCCGTCGCCAGCTTCTCGGGCGGCTGGCGCATGCGCCTGAACCTCGCGCAGGCGCTGATGTGTCCTTCCGACCTGCTGCTGCTGGACGAGCCCACGAACCACCTGGACCTGGACGCCATCATCTGGCTCGAGGACTGGCTCAAGCGCTATCCCGGCACCCTGATCATCATCTCGCACGACCGCGACTTCCTCGACGAAATCGTGAACGTCGTCGTGCACATCCACGAGCGCAGCCTGACACGCTACTCGGGCAACTACTCCGCGTTCGAGCGCCAGCGCGCCGCGCACCTCGTGCTCGCCGCGGCCGCGTATGAAAAGCAGCAGCGCACGCGCGCCCACCTGCAATCGTTCGTCGACCGCTTCAAGGCCAAGGCCACCAAGGCCCGCCAGGCCCAGAGCCGCATGAAGGCGCTGGCGAAGATGGAGGAACTGGCGCCGCTGCGCGCCGCGGCCGAGTTCTCGTTCGAATTCCGCGATCCGCTGTCGGCACCGAACCCGCTGCTCGTGATGGAAGACGTGGACGCGGGCTATCCCATCCTCGACGGCCACGGCGACAAGGTCGGCGGCAAGACCATCGTCCACAAGGTGACCTTCTCGCTGCAGACGGGCCAGCGCATCGGCCTGCTGGGCGTGAACGGCGCCGGCAAATCCACCCTGATCAAGACGATCGCGGGCGACCTCGCCCCGCTGGCCGGCACGGCGACCCTGGGCAAGGGTCTCGTCATCGGCTACTTCGCCCAGCACCAGGTCGAGATGCTGCGCCACGACGAGTCGCCGCTGTGGCATTTGCAAAAGATCGCGCCGACGACGCGCGAGCAGGAGCTGCGCAACTTCCTCGGCGGCTTCAACTTCCCGGGCGATATGGTGACGAGTTCCATCGCGCCGTTCTCCGGCGGCGAGAAGGCCCGCCTGGCGCTGGCGCTGATCGTGTGGCAGCGCCCGAATTTGCTGCTGCTGGACGAACCGACGAACCACCTGGACCTCGAAACGCGCGAGGCGCTGACCCTCGCGCTGGCGCAGTTCGAGGGCACGCTGGTCGTCGTCTCGCACGACCGCCACCTGCTGCGCGCGACGACCGACCAGTTCATCATCGTGGCGGACGGCCGCCTGCAGCCGTTCGACGGCGACCTGGACGACTACAAGGACTGGCTGTTCCAGACCAAGCTGAAAGGCGACGCCGGCGCCAGCGCCCCGCTGCCCGCGTCGGCCGCCGCGGCGCCCATCGCGCCCGTCGACCGCAAGGAACAGAAGCGCCTCGAGGCGGAAGAACGCCAGCGCGTGGCGGCGCTGAAGAAGCCGATCGAAAACCGCATCAAGCGGCTGGAAGAACAGATGGCCAAGCTGAACGCGAAAAAGGCCGACGTCGACGCCCGGCTGCTGGAGCCGGGCATCTACGAGGCGGACAAGAAGGAAGAGCTCAAGAACCTCGTGGCCGACCAGGCGTTTCTCACGCGCGACCTGGGCAACCTGGAAAACGAGTGGCTGGAGCTGCAGGAGCAGCTGGAAAGTCTGGCGGCTTGACGTAGACGTACCGCGGAAACGCCGGACGGTCAGGCCACCTGGCGCGCGCCGTCCTTCTTCGGCCGGCGCACCGACATCAGCCGGTCGATGTCGACGAGGATCAGGCGGCGCGCGCCCGCCTGCCCCAGGCCGATCAGGAAATCGACCTGGGCCTGGTCCGCGCCCGGCACCGGCGACACCTGCTCGGGCGCCAGCGACACGACGCCCGTGACGCCATCCACCACCATCCCCATCACACAGCTCGACAGCCTGAGGATGATCACGTCCGTCATCGGGTCCGGCGCGCCGGGCGCCCGGCCGCAGGCGGCGCGCATGTCCACGAGCGGCATGATCACGCCGCGCGAGACGGCGACGCCCTTGACCATCTCGCCGTCCGCCGCGAACCGCTCGAGGGCCTTGAGGACGCGCAGCTCCTGCACCTTGGCGACATCGAGCCCGTATTCGAGGCCGCCGAGGGTAAAGCTCAGGAATTGGGTGGTCGTAGTCATGTGCATGGCGGATCCTTTCTCAAGATCGCCATGCTACGGCGATGACACGTGGAAATTGTTGAGTACAGTCAACAAAATATGAGACATTTCCTACCTTGCGCTCGGCGGCTGCGCCCGTACAATGTTCGGAATTGACCTAAAGGGGATAACGATGTTCCGGTGGCTGCAACGCCTGTTTTCCGGCCCGGCCGCCGCGCAACCGCAGCCGGCCGCCGTTTCTGTCGCTGACTTGACGCCCGCGCCCGATGCTGCGCCGCCGCCCGCCCGCGCGCCCTCCGGCCCCGCGACGCCCGACGCCTCCGTGCCGGCGCCGCCGCTGCCGGCCACGTCCGCCGTGTCGTTCGAACAGCTGGAACGGATCAACGGCGCGTGGAACGGCTGGCTGTTCGATCACGCCGACGGCGGCCTGGAACTCGCCGGCACCGAAACCCGCGTGCTGGACGCGCTGGCCGCGATCGTGGCGTCGCAGCAGTCCGGCGCGGCGCTGGTGCGGCGCATGCCCGGGCTCGTACCGCAACTGCTGCAAAGCCTGCGCAGCGAAACCTTCTCGGGCAGCGCGCTGTCGCGCACGATCGCGTCCGATCCCGTGCTGGTGGCGGCCATTGTCCGTCTCGCCAACAGCTGCTACCAGGGGACCGGGAACTCGATCACGAGCGTCGAGCACGCGGTGATCCTGATCGGCCAGGAAGGCTTGCGCCAGCTGATCACGACGGTCGCGTTCCGTCCCATCATCGACATGCATTCGGGCTTCTACACGCGCCGGCTCGCGCCGCACCTGTGGGCGCATTCGGAGCGCTGCGCGCTCGCCGCGCGCCGGACGGCCGGCGACGGCGTCGTGCCGTTCGACGCCTTCCTGGCCGGACTGCTGCAGAACGTGGGCCTGATCGTCAGCCTGCGCATCATGGACCAGATGGCGCAGGAAGGCGAACGGCTCGGCTCCGACGTGTTCCTGGCCCAGCTGGCGCGTGACACGCGCCGCCTGTGCGCGAGCATCGCGCGCGAATGGAATTTTCCGGATACGGTGGCGCAGGCGCTGCTGGAACAGGGTGCGCTGCGGCGCGGCGCGGCGGTGTCGCCGCTGGGCCGCCTGCTCAAGCTGACGGATTATCTTGGCAAGGTGCGCATGCTCGTCGAGCAGGGGCTGCTCGACGAAGCGGACGAGGCCTTGTTCGCCGGACTGCCGCCCGAAGCGGCGCAGTGTTACGCGGCGCTCGCGGCAACGGCGTAGGTGGACGGCGATGTCCGCGGTGCGTGCACAGGCGCGACATCTGCGCCGTCCACCCCACGGCTGCGGAAGCCACGTAGGATGGGCACCCCGTGCCCATGATGCATGACGGCGGCGCATGCATCCGGCGGGCTCGGGGAGCCCACCCGACGGTTCAACGCTTCGTCAGCTTCGCATCCTCGATCGCCAGCTGCTTGTTCTGCTCATCCAGCCAGGTCTTGAGCGGCGCGAAGTATTCCAGCATCGCGGTCGCATCCATCTTCTCCGACCCCGTGATGGCCTTCAGCGCTTCCGGCCACGGCTTGCTGGTGCCCATCGCCAGCATCTGCTGGAACTTGGCGCCAGCCTTCTTGTTGCCGTAGATCGAGCAGCGGTACAGCGGTCCCGTGTCGCCCGCTTCCTTGCACAGCGCGCGGTGGAACTGGAACTGCAGCACGTGGGCCAGGAAGTAGCGCGCGTACGGGGTGTCGCTGGCGACGTGGAACTTGGCGCCGGCATCGAAGCCGCCGTCGACGATCGGGGACGGACGCGACACGCCCTGGTACTGCTCCGTCAGCGCCCACCAGGCCTTGTCGTAGTCGGCCGGCTTGACCTGGCCGCCGTACACCTGCCAGCGCCATTTGTCGACCTTGTACGCGAACGGCAGGAACGCGACCTTCTGCAGCGCCGTGTACAGCAGCGGACCGATTTCCTGCTTCGGGTCCGGGTCCGTGTTCATCAGGCCGATCTTCTTGAGATAGGCCGGCGTGATCGACAGCGCGACGGTGTCGCCGATGGCTTCGTGGAAGCCGTCGTTGGCGCCGTTCCTGAACATCGGCGGCTGCACGCTGTACGCGAGATCGTAGTACAGGTGGCCCAGTTCGTGGTGGATGGTGCGGAAGTCTTCGAACGTCGGCGTGATGCACATCTTGACGCGCACGTCGTCCTTGCCGTCCAGGTCCCAGGCGGACGCGTGGCACACGACTTCGCGGTCGCGCGGCTTGGTCAACAGCGAACGCTCCCAGAACGTGGCCGGCAGCTTCTGCATGCCCAGCGACGTGTAGAAGCCTTCGGCATAGCGCGTCATCTCGACGGCGCTGGCCTTGCGCGCTTCCAGCAGCGCCGTCAGGTCTTCGCCCTTTTCCAGGCCGGCCGGCTTGAGGATCGGGTACAGGTTGTCCCAGCTCTGCGCCCACATATTGCCCAGCAGCTGCGCGGGAATCGGACCGTCGGCCGGAACGAGGTCCGGACCGTAGGCCTGGCGCAGCTTGTAGCGCGTGTACGTGTGCAGCGATTCGTACAGCGGCTTCACCTGCTGCCACAGGCGTTCCATCTCGGCCGCGAAGGCATCCGGCGCCATGTCGTAGCGCGAGCGCCACAAGGCGCCGGTATCGGCATAACCCATCGCGCGGGCGCCCTTGTTCGACAGGTCGACGTACCGCGCGTAATCCTGCTTGTAGGCCGGCGACTGGGCGTGCCAGCCGAGCCAGACTTCCTTCAGGCGCGCCGGATCGTGGCTCGTGGCCAGCACTTTTTCCAGTTCGCCCAGCGGCATGCAATCGGGCTTCGCGGCGCCGGCGGCGGCCGCGGGGCAGTACTTCGCCTTGCCGTACGCGCCCGTCATGCTGGCGGCCAGGCGCGCGTAGGCGGCGCGGTCGTCGGCGTTTTCCAGCATCAGCGACTGCTGCATCAGCATCAGCTTGCGCGCGCTGGCGTCCGACACCTTCAGGCCGTTGTAGCGGCGCGCCTTGAGGGCGATGTCGCCGCTCACGGTCAGGTATTGTTCGTTGGCCTGGGCGGTCAGGGTCTCGGTGTCGAGCGTGATGAAGTTCTCGGCTACCCACTCGGCGCGGCCGGCGTCGAGGCCCAGCCGGTCGAGCTTCTGTTCGGCGTCGGCGACGAAGCGTTCTGCTTCCGCTACGGTCGGCTTGCCTTTGGTGTTCGTGGCCTTGGTTGCTGCGCTTGCCGGGTTGGCGAGCAGCGCACCGGCGCACATGGCGGCAACCAGCGCGCCGATCGGGCGGCGCTGGTGGATGGGACGCATGTTGTTCAAGGTTTCCCCTCTGGTCTTGTGGTTGGATGCTGTCGAATGCGGCCTCGCGGCCGCCCACAAGTATATGCGCTCGCGCCGGCGCGGGGGAGCTTTACGCGGCCGCGGGCACCGCGTCGCTGCTCCATGCGAAGTCGCCGGCGGCGCCCATGAACAGCAGCTCGCCCGCCTGCGGACCGCGCAGGCGCGTGCGGATGTCGCGCGGCGTCCAGCGGTGCGGCGGCCCGTCCGCCGGGCTGTAGCCGAGGATGCGCACCTGCGTCTCGCCCTGCACCGACTGGATCGCCACGCCGGAGATGGTGGCGGCGTCGCTGCGCTGCGCCTCCAGGTTCGCGAGCATGCCCTTGCCGGCCAGCTGCTCGGCCTCGGCCACCTTGATCTTGGCGGAGATGTCGGCGATCGTCTTGAGCGCGGGCCCCACGTCCTGCGCCATTTTCTGGAACTGGCGCGCCTGCTCGGGCGACAGCGTGATGTCGCCCTTGCGCACGCGCGTGGCCAGCATCAGGTAGCGGTGCACGTCCGGCTTGCCCGTCATGGCGTCCATCGCGGCCCGGAGTTGCGCGGCCAGCGCTTCGAACCGCGCGACGCGCTCGCCGACGGCCGCGATGACCTCGTGGATCTGCCGGTCGTCCGCACGCAGCACGGCCACCAGCATCTCGCTCTGCTTGCGCGGCACGGTGCACTCCACCGTCACGCGCCGGCCCGCGAGCGCGCAGCCCTCGGCCATCTTGACGACGACTTCGTCCCCGACGATCTCGCAGTTCACGGCATGCGCGACCTCGACCCGCACGCCCGCGATGACGCAGTTCTCGGCGCGCTCCAGGACGATCGTGCCGTCCTCCGCGCTCAGCACCGCGGCGGACGCGACGCCGCGCACGTGGATGTCGCCGCGCGCGTTGCGGGCGCTGCCGCCCACGAGGTTCGCGCGCACGACGATCGTGCCGCCGCGCGACACGAGGCTGCCGAACACGTCGCCGTGCACGGTGACGCTGTCGGCCTCGATCACGCGCTTTTCCTGGACCTCGCCGAACTCCTCGTAATCGCCCGCCAGGATCAGGTTGCCCGTCGTCTTGGCGCTGACGCCGTCATGGCTGACGACTTTCTCCTCGACCGAAATCCGGCTCGTCTTCGCATCGACCATCAGGAAGCCGGCCTGGCTGGAGACGAGGAATTCGCCGTCGGGCATGCGCTCGACCTTCGTGCCCGTGCCCGCGTACCCCGCGAGGTCGGTGTCGCTCCCCGGCTTGGCGTGCAACGGCGTGCCGGACATCTCGAAGCCCATCGTGCCCGGCGTGGCGGGCTGCTTCTTGAGCAGACGTACGCCGGGCTGGATCTGCGGGAAGCGGTTCTGGAAGCTGTTCAGGTCGAGGCGGCCGTTGGCCAGTTCGAGCGGCGCGTCGTTGCGGTGGATGTCGTCCGAGATTTCGACGATGTGGGCATCCTCGCCCGGCACCGGATCGGCCTGGCGCGCGAACGTGATGCGGTCGGCCTTGTTCGAGGCCATCGCGGCGCGGATGGCGTCCAGGTCGAGGCCGAAGCGGATCCCCTTCGCCCACATGTCGGCGATGAATTCGTCGACGTCGAGGCGGGTCGGCAAGCCTTCGCCGTCCGGATCGGCCGGGTCGGGCAGCCAGGCGGGCTCGAAATAGTATTCGGCATAACCGCGGCCGATCTTGGCGGCGCGGTACAGCGCGCGCCGGTCCGCATCGAACGGCCGGATGTCGGCGGCGATCCGCACGACCGCGATGCCGTCCGGTCCGCACGGCAGGTCCGGCCCGTGGCCGAACAAGGCTTTCATCAGTACGGGATAGTCGACACCGACGAGGTAGTTGCCCGCACGGTAGACGTTGTCCACGGCGGCGAGCAGCGTGGTGCCGAGCACGGTAGGATCGGCATACACCCCGTCGTCGCGCTGCGCGATGCAATGCTCGGGACCGGTCGCCGCGATCCGGGGCGCCGAAGCCTGCGCCTGCGCCTGCGGTGCTGCGGGAGAGTCTGTAGTCACGATACGCGCTCCGTGCGGTTGATGCCACGGCAAGGGCTGGGCCGGGGCGAATCCGGCTAGCGTATCATGTTGTCAGCGGAAAATAAACAACAAGCAACAAAGTTGATGTCGGGAAACTCCCGACATCCCGGTCAGCGGCGCTGCGGGTACAGGTCCATGCCCGCTTCGTTGATCTGGCGGCGCAGGTCGCGCCGTTCGTCAGGCGTCATGCGCCCGCTGCGGCGCTCGTGCTGGGGCTCGCGCTGTTCACGCTGCTCCTGCTGCGGGGCACGGCGCTGATCCTCGTAGGCGGCACGGATGTCGTCGCGCTGGTCGCGGTCTTGCTGCGGAGGCAAGCGAAAGCGCGACGGTTGCGGCATGTCGCCGCGGTCGTCCCGGCGGTCACCGTGTTGCTGGGCAAACGCGCTGCCGGCCCCCAGCACCAGGGCGCACGCCAGCACAGCAAAGCGGGCCAGGCGGCCTGCCTTTTTCGCTGCGTGATGGTATGTGAACGCACTGTTCATGGTGTTCCTCTTTCGCTTTGCCTTGTTAGGAGTAAGCTGTAGCGTGAGCTGTGGATCCAGCGGTGATTCGATGAGGCCAGTGTATGAGGAATCGGCTCCAGGCATAAGGCGAAATGGGTAAAGTTTGTAACACAATGTAATGGCTCAACGATACCCCCTTGGCGTCGAGCGATAAGACGTTACCATAGCGACATTAATCTGACAAATCCGACAGAACGATGAATGCAACGAGCTCGAATGCCGGCACGGCCGGCGCGAATGGCGGCCATGCCGCCCGGATCATGGTCGTCGACGACGACGTGCGCCTGCGCGACCTGCTGCGCCGCTACCTGACCGAACAGGGCTTCCAGGTCGTGACGGCGGAAAGCGCGCCCGCGATGAACAAGCTGTGGCTGCGCGAACGCTACGACCTGCTCGTGCTGGACCTGATGCTGCCCGGCGAGGACGGCCTGTCGATCTGCCGCCGCCTGCGCGGCGCCGGCGACCAGACCCCGATCATCATGCTCACCGCGAAAGGCGAGGACGTCGACCGCATCGTCGGCCTCGAAATGGGCGCGGACGATTACCTGCCGAAGCCCTTCAACCCGCGCGAACTGGTGGCCCGCATCAACGCGGTCCTGCGCCGCAAGGGCCCGGACGAGATCCCGGGCGCGCCCAGCGAGACGCCGCAGACCTTCGAATTCGGCGACTTCGTGCTGGACCTCGGCACCCGCACCCTCAAGAAGAACGGCGAGACCGTGCCGCTGACGACGGGCGAATTCTCCGTGCTCAAGGTGTTCGCGCGCCATGCGCGCCAGCCGCTGTCGCGCGAAAAGCTGATGGAACTGGCGCGCGGCCGCGAATACGAGGTGTTCGACCGCTCGCTGGACGTGCAGATCTCGCGCCTGCGCAAGCTGATCGAGCCCGATCCTTCGAGCCCGCTGTACATCCAGACCGTATGGGGCCTGGGCTACGTATTCATTCCTGAAGGCCAGCCGCGCTAGTGTTCGCACCGACCCCGAAGGAACAGGCCGCGCCGCGTCTCCTCGGCAGGATGAAGAGCGGCCTGTTCTGGCGCACCTTCTTCCTGCTGTCCGTGCTCACGGGCCTGTCGATGGCCTCGTGGATCGGCATGCTCAACGTGTTCCAGCGCGGCCCGCAGGTCGAGCAGACGGCCGAGCTGCTGGTCTCCGTCGTCACCATCACGAAGGCCGCGCTGACGCACTCCGCACCCGACCTGCGGCGCGAACTCCTGTTCGAACTCGTGTCGAACGAAGGCATCCGCATCTACGACGTGAAGCCGACGGACACCGTGGAGCCGCCGCCGCCGAATTCGCTGATGCCGGAAGTGGCCGCCATCGTGCGCGACAAGCTCGGGCCGGACACGCGCTTCTCGCGCCAGGTGAACGAGATCCCCGGCTTCTGGGTCAGCTTCGACATCGACGGCGACAAGTACTGGCTCATGCTCGAACGCGACAAGCTGCCCGGGCTCACGCGCGTGCAGTGGCTCGGCTGGGCGAGCGTCGTCGGCGCGCTGTCGCTGCTGGGCGCCGCGCTGATCTCGGGCCTCGTCAACCTGCCGCTGGCGCGCCTGACGGCGGCCGCGCGCGCGATCGCCGAGGGCAAGCGCCCCGCCCCGCTGCCGGAAAAAGGCTCGCGCGAGATCATCGAGGCGAACCGCAGCTTCAACCAGATGATCGAAGACCTGCAGCAGCTGGAAAAAGACCGCGCCGTGATCCTGGCCGGCATCTCGCACGACCTGCGCACGCCGCTCGCGCGCATGCAGCTGGAGGTGGAGATGGCGCCGCTGTCGGACGAAGCGCGCACCGGCATGCAGTCCGACATCGCCCAGATGGACGCCATCATCGGCCAGTTCCTCGACTTCGCCCGCCCCACCGAAAGCGCGACGTTCGTGCCGGTCGACCTGTCCGACCTGCTGGACGACTGCGCCCGCGAGGCCGGCCGCCTGGCGGACGTGCGCACGACGACGGACATCGATCCGGACATCCACGTGATGGGCAACCCGACGGACCTGCGCCGGGTGATCAACAACATCATCGAGAACGCGCGGCGCTACGGCAAGACCCCGGGCGCGGACGTGACCGAAATCGACATCGCCCTGCATGTGAAGATGACGGGCCACGGCCGCCGCGCCGCCGTCGAGATCAACGACCACGGCAGCGGCGTGCCGGACGACCAGATCCAGCAACTGCTGCGGCCGTTCACGCGCCTGGACAGCGCCCGCGGCCAGGCCAACGGCGCCGGCCTGGGCCTGGCGATCGTCGAGCGCGTGATCAGCCGCCACAACGCCGAGCTGAACGTGCGCAACCGCGACGGCGGCGGCCTGGTGCTGCAATTCGCGTTGCCGCTGGCCAGTTAAATTCTTCCCCACGGCGCTTCGAACCGCGGCGGCGCCCCCGTACCGCGGTTCGCGCTGCCGCTGGCCAGTTAAATCTTTTCCCTACGGCGCTTCGAACCGCAGCGGCGCCCCGTACCGCAGTTCGCACTGCCGCTGGCCAAGTCTTTTCTCTACGGCACTTTAAATTGCGCCATTAAGCGCGCCGCCGCACGGTCGCGCCCGCAACGTGGCGGTACAGTCGGCCTACAACCACTTTCGAGGAGGCCAAGATGAAAAAACTGCTCATTGCTGCCCTGATCGCCGGCTCGTTCGGCGGCGTCGCGCTGCCGGCCAGCGCCGACGTCATCGTCCGCACCGCGCCCCCGCCGCCGCGCGACGAGCGCGTGCCGGCGGCGCGCCACGGTTATGTCTGGGCACCGGGTCACTGGGAATGGCGCCACGGCCATCACGTCTGGGTAAGCGGCAAATGGCTGCGCGAGCGCCGCGGCTATGTCTACCATGCGCCGACCTGGGTCGAGCGCGACGGCCACTGGGTGATGGAGCCCGGCCGCTGGCGCCGCGGCGACCGCGACGGCGACGGCATCCCGAACCGCGAGGACACCCATCCGAACAATCCGAACCGCGGCTGATCGCCGCCGCGCGCCCGGGGCCAGACTGACCGGGCACCGGATCACAAGCGCCGTCCCTGCCGGATTTCCTGGCGCGGACGGCGCTTTCCTTATCCCCGCGACGCCGCGCCGCGCGGCGAGCCCCGGTGTCCACCGTGCCTTCCCAACGATATGCCGCATGACCGGCACCTCGTGCCCACCTTGCCTCCCCAACGATACGCTGTAGGGTGGGCACCCCGTGCCCACGTTGTCCTGCCAACCGCACGGCACAAAAAGAAACCGCCTGCGCATCGCTGCGTCAGGCGGTAAATCCAAGTTCGCACTTGGAGGAGACAGAGGAGACCAGCGCCGGAGCGCTGTAACAGGATGGCAAATTGGGACGGCGGACGCGTCTGCAAGGGGGCAGCGCCACTATTTTTTTCCCGTCGACGTGTAGGCCTGGTCGGACGATCACCCGGCAGCATCGATGCTAGACTGGCGCCCATGGACGCTTCTTCCCTCCACGTGCGCAGCTACGGCGCCGACCTCGGCACCGACCGCCACGATTTCGCCCAGCTGGTGCTGCCCCTCGGCGGCGCCGTGCTGCTCGACATCGACGGCCGGCAGGACAGGCTGGACCCGCTGCGCGGCGCCTGCGTCGCGCCGGGCGCCTGGCATGCGCAGGCCGGCATCGGGCCCAACGAATCGCTGATCCTCGACGTCGCCACCACGGCCATGTCGCATCCGGCCTGGGCGCGCCTGCTGGAACGGCCGTTCATGACGCTCGGCCCGGGCGCGCGCAAGCTCGTCGAATTCATGGGCGTGATGCGCGCGCAACCGGCCCTGCTGCGCGGCTGGATGCCGCTGCTGCTCGACACCCTCGCGCTGGACGCGCCCCGGCCCGCCTCGCGCCTGGCCGCCCTGCTGGCCCGCATCGAGGCCGAGCCCGGCCTCCCATGGTCGACGGATTCGATGGCCCGCAGCGCCGGCCTAAGCGTCAGCCGCCTGCACGCCCTGTTTCGCGCCGAGCTGGACACGAGCCCGCACGCGTGGCTGCGCGGCATCCGCCTGTCCCGCGCCCGCGCCTGGCTAGTGGAGACGACGCGCCCGATCGCCGACATCGCGCTGGCGGCCGGGTTTTCCGACCAGAGCGCATTGACGCGGGCGTTGCGGGATGTGACGGGGATGACACCGGGGGCGTACCGGCGGGCGGGCCGGAGAGCATTGCCATCATCGGTGGCGCGCTAATCAAGTTCGCCACAAACCAAAGACGTCCGCCACGACAACCAGGAGCGACTGGCGCCCTGCGGCTTGTCTTATCAGCAACGCTCGTAGTCTGACCCATACCCACCGTCCGCTATCGGCCAGTGGTGAAAGTTCGTGACTTTTTTCACCTGATCAAAGTGTTATTCTAAGGCGCATGGCCGGCTTTGGTAAGGAGCGGTCTTTCGACTTCGACGTAAAGGATTCTATGAACGATTCACCCGACAGAAAAGATAGCAGGTTCATGGGCGTTGGAATTTGTGTTGGCGTAGCGATTGGATGCGGAATTGGCATCGCGATCGGCAACCTTGCTCTCGGCATCGGCCCGGGGGTCGCAATTGGCGCGGTTATTGGCGCCCTGATGTCGAAGTCCCGGCGCTAACTTTGCATTTGACCTTCGAAAGAACTCTGTTGTTCAGCACGAACCCGACGGGCCTTTTTGGTGGAAGTTGCCTGTCGTGACCATTCGTGACTTTACCGCTTCCGCGACCTGCTATGCTGAGTTGAACGGCCGAGATCAACCGGAAGGCTGACATACGGATTAGTTGGGTTATATCTTTTCGAGTTTTCCGCGTTGATGTGCCGACGCCGTACGAACCAACCGCCAGATCATTTGGATTGGATTAAAAATATTGCATCAAATCAATAAAATAACTCGACTAAATTATCGCTTTTTCACGAGACAGGCAATGAACGCATTTCCCCACATATACCGAAAAACGTCAGCCCTGTTTATTGGCGTACTCCTGTCGGCCTGTGCGACGCGTCCCGATATCCCCGTACCGGTAGCGCCGGTCCAGAGAGGCGTTCAATTGTCGGAACCGGATGGCATCACTGCGCCCTCCCAAAAGGCTTGGGCGTGGGACGAAAACCGCTGGTTTACGGCGGAACTGGATCATCGCTGCCGCGGACCCATCCGGTTCGTCGACGCTAAAAACGGCATCGACAGCTATGTCGGCAACGATAAGGTGCCGAACATGACGTTTGCCAGCGACGACCCGGACGTAGTGCTGGGAACGTTGTATGGCGCGTACAAGCAGCTGGTCTTTTCGACCGACGGCGGCAGGCACTTTGTCCAGGAAGTCAGGGGATTGCCCGGTGGCCAATCGACGAAGTTCATCATCGTCAAAAACGGCCACATTTACGTGGGCATGGAGTTTTACGACTCCGATGCAGACGGCTACTTCGACTGGCAGCAACCCGGGTATCGCAGCGCATGGACGACGAAGCCGGCCCCGATCGAAGGCAGCCGGCTCGTCATCCTCGAAGCGCCCATCGACAAGGCCAACGGCCGCCTCGGGTGGTATCAACTGCTTGCCCCGGCCGGTTATAAATTCCGCAGCAAGTACGCGAACGAACAGGACATCAAACGGATCGAGGATATCAACGCGCTGGGGTTGCCCCACGTTGCCGGCGCGACGCCTTCGGATTCCTGCGGCAGGACGCTGCCGCTGCCGCCGTGGTCGACGGACTGGACCAAGGAAAACCTGCTCAAGTTTTACGGCTGGTACGACGAGATGAAGACCGCGCATCCTGGATGGGCGACACCGAAAAAGGATGCGTTCATCGCATGGCACCGCAACTGGCATCGCGCCACGCTGATCCCCGGGGCGACGACGCCGCGACGCTGAATATGCCGTGGACGCAGAAACAAGACGCCACCCGGAGCGTGCGAGCGCCTAACAACGACTTCATGAATGTGTTGCAAGCACCAGTTGAATGCGCAGCCAGGAGCGGAAGTTCGACCAAGTACGAATTAGCCATATAGCTTTTCACAATAAAGAGTACTTGTGCAACCCCTGCCGCTGAAATCGCCTTCGGGCGTTTCCATCATTCCTGTCGCAGTAGAACACGCCACTGCACTCGCGTCATTGGTCCAGAGTAACATTGAGCACTTACAGGTCTACCTACCTGCCGTGGCCGACCTGTATTCCGTCGAAACAGCTCTTGAGCATCTGTGCCGTGCTGTGGAGTGCGCTTCGAAAGGAGAGACCTTCGAGTGGCATCTTTTCGTGGAAGGGGTTTTATGCGGATCCGTACGTATCAAGGACATCGACAGGAGTGATCGAAAAGCGAAAATCGGCTACTTCATTGGACATCAGTTCGCGGGGAGAGGTATCGCCAGTTCCGCTGTTTCTACAGTTCTTGAATTTTGTTTCGGCTCGTTAAAGCTTAACAGAATTGAATTACGATGCGCGTCAGAAAATGTACGCAGCCGGCGAGTTGCCGAGAGATTAGGGTTTTTACACGAAGGAACTCTACGACAAGGAGAATGTCTGAATGGAGTCTTTGTCGACCAAAACATATATGGTCTTTTGACTAAGGACTTTGAAGCCAGTCGACACTATCCAATGTTCTGGTAGGATCCTAATACGTCCATGATGGGCCGACAGCCGACCCGTAGCGCACCCACCATGCCCTGCATGGCTGTCGCAAACATTATTTGCACCCTCACCATGCCGGAAGTGGTCCGCCTCATCGGACAAGCTTGTGGCGAACTTTATTGTTCGTCCACATCAGCGGAATAATTCCGACAGGCTTACGCCCTGTTTTCGGACCGGCACGTCGCCATCCGGGAAAAACGTCAGCAGCTTCAGCATGTGATCATCCTTGCAGCTGGACAGGTCGTCGTCGAATATCACAGCACCATTTTTCCAAACCCTGGCACGTGCATAAGTCAGGCTGCCGCATGCGCCGTTCAACGTCCAGTTGCCGGGCGCTCCAGTGATTCTGATCCGATAATGGTGACGCCCCAGATCGCAGCGGCGTCCGACACTCAGCACGTTTGCGACGGCTTCTCCGTTTGCATCGTTCTTCTTCAGATCGACGGTATCCCACAAATCCATGCGTTCATCCGGCACGTTATGGGCGTCGAACAAGCCGATCTGGAGATAGTGTTGACTCTTATTGCACTCGACGCCAACAAGCAATTGATCGTCGGATCCTGGAGAACCTCGTTGGTACTGCCTGATTTCGCCGGCCAGGCTCAAGCCGTGAATCAGCACGAGCGCGGCGAAACAGCGTAAACGCCACATCAGGCCAGCGCTGCCTTGGCGGCTTCCTCCGGCGTCAGGTCGTCGTAATACTGATCGGTAAACCATTCGACCTGCTCTTCGATATGGTCCTGCGCCTGTTGAACGGTGGCGCCGCCGGCGACGAGAAACTTTTCCACCTCAATACACCAGTGAATGAATGCCAGCGTTTCTTCGTCGAGTTCTTCTTTCTTGGCCATGTCGTTTCCTCTGCTATTACGTAATTGGACGAATCGCGCGATCCGTCCTGCGCCGATTTTACCGCAGCGGCCCCGCGGGCCGGCATGCCAGGTTTTCTAGTCGGATTCGCGCAGCCAGGACGACTTCTTCGCGCGGTCGCCCGACGGCGCCTGTTCCGGCGCCTCATACGTGGCCGGCTTGAACTTGCGATCGACGTCTTGCGGCGGCGGTGCCGGCGTGGGGGGCCTGCTCGTCACGAATGACCCGAGACTCACCGAGCAGCGGTAGAGCACCGCGCAGATTGCCACGATGATGGCGGTCAACGTAATGGCAAGCCCGTCCGGGCGACCCGCAACCACGAGGATGCAGGCCACCACCACGATATCGAGGCAGACAAGATAGTTGAAGCGTGCCTTGGTATCGGAACCGGCTGGTTTGACTTGCATATTCATTGTAAAAGCTGACGGTAATGTGGGGTGCGATGCGGAATCTTAATATTTCCATGTGGAAATATTCTACACGTTCTGGGAGCATGCGGCGCGAGGCCCGGTCAACATTCCAGGAGTCCGCGCCAAGACGACCCGTCGCCCCATCCCGGACAATGGCGGCTTTCCGCACTGGAGCAGGACCCGTGTCCGTCAACAAAACCCACCTCGGCGTCGCGTCCGGCATCGTCGCCGGCGCCTTCTGGGGACTCGTCTTCCTCGCGCCCAGGCTGGCCGCCGGATTCCCGCCACTGCAATTGTCCGCCGGACGCTACCTCGCGTACGGCCTCGTCGCCACCGTGCTCGTCGCGCCGTCCTGGCGCCGGCTCAAGGGCGCGCTCGGCTGGCGCGAATGGCGTGCCCTCGCCTGGCTCAGCTTCATCGGCAACATCCTGTACTACGTGCTGCTCGCGCGCGCCGTGCAGACGGGCGGCGTCGCGATGACGGCCTTCGTGATCGGCCTGCTGCCGCTCGCCGTCACCGTCGTCGGCAGCCGCGCGCGCCAGGCGCCCTCGCTGCGCGCGCTGCTGCCCTCGCTGGCCTGCAGCGCGGCCGGGCTCGTATGCATCAGCTGGCAATCGCTGGCCGCGTCCGGCCCGGGTTCATTGACGGGGTTATTGTGCGCGGCTGGCGCCCTCGTCTCGTGGACGGCCTATGCGGTCGGCAACAGCCGCTGGCTGGCCCGGCTCGCCCATGTGTCGGCGCAGGACTGGAGCCTGCTGATGGGCGCGGTCACGGGCCTGGAAGCCGTCGTGCTGGCCGTGCCCGCCTTTTACGGCGATGCGCTCGTCCACAGCGGCGCGGACTGGCTCCGCTTCGCCGGACTCATCGGCGCCATGGCCCTGTTCTGCTCCGTGCTGGGTAATGGCTTGTGGAATATCGCCAGCCGCGCGCTGCCGCTCGCGCTCACGGGGCAGATGATCGTGTTCGAGACCATCTTCGCGTCGCTGTACGGCTACCTGTGGGAAGGCCGCTGGCCGACGCCGCTCGAGGGGCTCGCGCTGACCTTGCTGGTCGCCGGTGTCGTCGCGTGCGCGCGGGCGCATTGCGACGAGACGGGGGCCGCGCGCACGCGGGCGGACGCGGACGCGGAGGCGCGGGCGCGCGCGTGACGCGCGCGCGGGGCCGGCGCGCCGTCAACGCCGCACCGGCGGCGTCGCCTGCTGCGGCTGCGTGGCCTGCGTGCCGCCGCCCGCGCCGCCCCCCTGGCTGCCGCCCGTGGTCGGCGCGCCCTGCTCGGTGCCGGTGGCGCGTACGGTCGATCCGCCCGATCCGCCCGCACCGCGTGGGCCCGGCGCACCGGCGGCGGCCGCGACGGCGGGACGCTGGCTGGAACCGGCCGGAATGTTGATCCACTTGGCCGCCGACGGCGGCGCCGGCTGGGCGCTGAAGTAGGCCGACAGGGCCGCCACGTCGGCGTCCGGCAGCGACTGGGCGATATGGGTCATCTGGCCGCTGCTGTCCGTCTTGCGCGCGCCGTTCTTCCATGCCGCCATCGCCGCCGTCAGGTAGGTCGCGTGCTGGCCGGCCAGGTACGGATACACGGGCTGGTTGCCCACGCCGCCCGGACCGTGGCAGTTGGCGCACGCCTGCACGCCCCGCGCATCGTCGCCGATGGCCGACAGCGTGGCGCCGCGGTCCATCCCGGCGGCGGACGGCTTGGTGCCGGCCGCCGGAGCGCCGGCCGCGGTCGCGCCCGCAGGCGCATCGCCGAGCGACGCGTAATATGCGCTGACGTCGCGGATCTGCTCCGCGTTCATCGCCTTCGCGATCGGCTGCATGATCGGATTCACGCGCGCGCCGTTGGCATACGCGCCCAGCTGCTTGCCGAGGTAGGCGGCGGACTGGCCGGCGATGCGCGGGAAGCCGCCGGCCGCATTGCCCTCGCCCTGCGCGCCGTGGCAACCGGCGCAGGCCGTGACGCCGTTCTGCGCGCCGCTCGTGGCCAGTTGCTGGCCCGTTTGCAGGTTGGCTTGCCCCTGGGCGGGCGCGGCCGACGCGCCGGGCACGCCGAGCGCATTGGCTTCGCCGCCGCCCGCGTTCTGCTGGGCCAGGGTGCCGGCGCCGCCCTGGGCGCCAGGTTGCGCCGCGGCCGGATTCGCGGCCGGGTTCGCGGCCGCCTGCGTGGGCTGGACCTTCGGTGCGGGCGCATCGTTGCCGCCGCGGTGGCAGCCGGCGAGGAGCGCGAGCGCCGCCACGACGGGGCCGTATCGGTACAGGGTCGTCGTCTTCATGCCTGCACCAACGCCTGCCCGGGCGCCTTGAGATAGCGGTTGACGATCGCGTCGGCCGCCATGTACGCCAGCGCGCCCACGGTATCGGTGGGGTTGTAGGTGGCGTTCTGCGGGAAGTTCGACGCGCCGATGACGAACAGGTTCGGCACGTCCCAGCTTTGCAGGTAGCGGTTGACGACGCTGGTCTTCGGGTCGACGCCCATCACGGTGCCGCCCGTGTTGTGCGTGGTCTGGTACTGGGTGACGGTGTACGGGCCCTTGCGCGGCGAGCCCACGACCTGCCGTCCGCCCATCGCGCGGCCGATCGCGGCGGCCTTGTCCGTGACGAAGGCGGACATGCGCAGGTCGTTGGCGGGAAAGTCGAACGTGATGCGCAGCAGCGGCTGGCCCCACGCATCCTTGTACGTGGGGTCGAGGTCGAGGTAGTTGTTGCGGCTCGACATCGAGGTGCCGTGCACGGTCAGCACGGCGGTGTGGTTGTAGTGGCGGACGACGGCTTCCTTCCACCTGGCGCCCCAGGCCGGCGTGCCGGGCGGGGTCGGGTGGAATTCGATCGGGCGCCCGTGCGACATGACCTCGCCCATGTAGGCGCCGCCGATGAATTTGTGCGGGCCATGGTCGAAGTTGTCGCCGACGAAGTCCGCGATCACGGTGCCGCTCGCGCCCGAGCGCATGAACGGGTTGATGTTGACGGATTCGTCGAAGAAGACCTGCGCCGCGCCCATCGTCTGGTACGCATAATTGCGGCCCACGACGCCCTGCCCGGTCTTGGGATCGTAAGGCTGGCCGATGCCGGACAACAGCAGCATGCGCACGTTGTTCAGCGCGAATGAACCGAGGATGACGAGCTTGGCCGGCTGCTCGAATTCGCGCCCGGCCGCGTCGACATAGGTGACGCCCGTCGCCGTCTTCTTGTCCTTGGCGAGGTTGATGCGCAACACCTGCGACTGCGTGCGCAGCGTGAAGTTCTTGTCCTTGAGGAGCACCGGCAGCAGGATCGTCTGCGGCGACGATTTGGCGTAATGCTCGCAGCCGTAGCGCTCGCAGTAGCCGCAGAACATGCAGCTCTGCAGCGTCATGCCCTCGGGGTTCGTGTACGGCTGGCTGAGATTCGAGGACGGCTGCGGGAACGGATGGTAGCCGAGGCTCGCGGCCGCCTTGCGGAAGATGGCGGAGCCGTACGGTTCCTTCATGGGCGGCGTCGGATACGGGCGCGAGCGGGGATTCTCGAACGGGTTGCCGCCCGCGACCTTCTGGCCCTTGACGTTGCCGGCCAGGCCGCTCGTGCCCAGCAGGTATTCGAAACGGTCGTAGTACGGTTCCATGTCGGCGGCCGTCACGCCCCAGTCCTGCACGTTCAGTTCGGCGTCGATGAAGCCCTTGCCGTAGCGCTGCTCGTTGTGGCTGCGCATCTTGAACTCGTCGTCCTGGAAGCGGTACGTCTGGCCGTTCCAGTGCACGGCCGCGCCGCCCAGGCCGGTGCCGGGCAGGAAGCCTTCCCAGCGCCGGATCGGCAGCGCGACCTGGTTCACGTTGTTACGGAAGGTCATCGCCTCCTTCGTGTTGTCCTGCATGAGGGCCTTGCGCACCGAGTAGCGCAGTTCGTCGTGCATGTGCGGGCCCTGGAAATCGGGCACCGTGAATTGCGCATTGCCGCGCTCCAGGCCGACGACCTTGAGCCCCGCCTTCGTCAGCTCGCGGCCGAGCATCGTGCCGACGAGGCCCACGCCGACCAGTACCGCATCCACTTCCTTGAGACGCGTCGCCATCACTTGCCTCCTTTCTTGACGGGATTCTGGCCGACGGCCTTCGGCTGCGCCGCCACGGGTGCGATATGGATCATGCGCCGGTTGTCCTCGCCCATGCTCATCGGCGCCCGCGTGAACAGGATGCCGTGCTGGTCGACGAGGTGGTAGAAGCTCGCGTACGCGCCCGGGAAGCCGATCATCTTCCACGCCGCCATGTCCTTGTTGCCGCCGTAGATCGGGTCGGAGAAGAAGCCTTCGATCGTCAGCGCCAGCAGCGATTCGAAGAAGGTGTGGGCGGGCACGCCGTTCAGGTCCTGGCTGCCGGTCTGCAGGCTTTCCAGGTAGGCGTCCTGGTCGGCGCCGGCCAGCTTGTCGAAGGTCGTGTCGCGGCGTCTTTTTACGTCGTCGTCGATGGCGCGCAGGGCGTTGCGGAACAGCTCGGCCGGCGTGAACGGCAGCTGGTAGCCCTGGCCCGGCACGCCCGCCTGCCACGGGCCGCTGCGGTACAGGCGCTCGCCGGCGCCCCACGCGCCGCCCAGTTGGCGGTCGATGTAGTTCGGCACCCCGGCCTCGAGTGCGCCGGGGCCGTTGGCGTCGAGCGGGATCAGGCGGGCCACGGCCGCTTCGACGAAGCGCGCCTCGTCGGGGCGGAAGAACAGGTAAGCAGTGTGCGCGGCCGCGCCGGTGGCGGCGGCGGGCGTGGCGCCGTGGCCGTGCTGCGCTGCGTCGGGCGCGAGCGCATGGGCCTTCGCCGTCAGCGTGGCGGCCGTGGCGCCCGCGGCCTTGAAGAAGGTGCGTCGGGTGAGTTTCTCCATCGTCGGTCCTTTCCGGATTATTCGAACGTGCGAGACAGGATGGCCCAACGCTTGGAACCGCACACCGGCCAAAGGTTCGGCCGGGTCCGTCGATGTTTGCTGCGGACAGGGTGAGGCAACGAACAGATGGAACCAGCCGCGACGGGCACCATTCGAGCCTAGCACAGGAGAACATCATGAAGCGCCCAGTTAGACTGCTGAGCATCGTTGCCGCCGCGCTAATGGCGGCGCCGGCACTGGCCGGCGAGATCGTCAAATGCGTGGACGGCAACGGCCACATCACGCTGACGGACCAGCCCTGCGCGTCCGGTTCCGCCGCCGTGCCGGTGGCGCGCGACACTGGCGTGCCGCCGCCCCAGCGCCACGTGCTGCCCGCGGCGCAACTGCCCCAGGCGGCCTGGAAACGCCCGCACCTCGCGGCGCCCGTGCGGCTCGCGCGCGACGTCGCCACGCTGAAGGAAGCGCGGCGCATGCTGATGCTGCAGGATGCGCGTCCGCGCCTGGCGGGGCTGAACTAAACGTACGCTCGCATCACGCACACGCCTGGCGGGCTCGGGGAGCCCACGCGTAACGTATGCGGTTTGCAAACGTCCGCGTGGGTGGGGGCCGCCCACGCTACAGCAGGTGGTCGTCGAGCGACGCGAAGCCCAGCAGCTCCGGCTCGTTGGCGGACGAACCCAGCGTGCGCACCAGTTGCAGCACGTCGTCGCCCTGGATGAAGCTGGCCGAGGAGCTCGCGGCCAGCAGTTTTTCCGGCGGCTGGGAACGCGCCACGGCATAGCCCTGCACGTAGTCGACGCCGATCTCGGCCAGGGTGCGGATCGTGGCCGCGTCCTCGGCCCATTCGGCGATCGTGCGCATGCCCAGGTTGGCGGCCAGGTTGACGATCGCTTCCACGATCGCCACGTTGGCCGGGTGGGCGTTGATGTTGACGATGAAGTTGCCGTCGATCTTGAGCACGTCGGCCGGCAATTCCTTCAGGTACGAGAACGACGTGTAGCCGGCGCCGAAGTCGTCCAGCGCCACCTTCACGCCGAACGCGCGCACCTGATCGATGAAGCGGCGCGTGTTGTCCAGGTCGTGCAGCGCCACGCTTTCCGTGATCTCCATGCACAGCCGGCTCGCCACGTGCGTGTAGCGCGACAGGATTTCCAGCGTGTCCTGCACGAAGCGCTCGTCGTTGAGCGACGCGCCGGACAGGTTCATGCACACGAAGCGCGTGTTGACCAGCGATTCCAGGTGGTTCTCGATCCAGGACAGCGTTGTCGACAGCACCCAGCGGTCGATCACGCCCGCGCGGCCGCTCTTCTCGGCCGCGGCGATCAGCGGCCCGGCCGGCGCCACGCGGCCATCGGCCTCGCGCATGCGCAGCAGCACCTCGAAGTTCAGCGATTCGTACGGCGCCGTCAGCGACATGATCGGCTGCATCTCGAGGAACATGCCCTCGGTGGCGTCCGGGCCGGACAGGCGCGCGACCAGGTTCAGTTCGTTGGCGCGCTCCTGGAACGCGTTCGAGCCGCGCTCGTAGACGACGAGGCCGTCGCTGTGGCCACCCTTCGCCTCGCGGCAGGCGCGGTCCGCGGTCGATACGGCGTCCTTCATCGGCATGCCCGGCGACACTTCGATCAGGCCGACCGAGCCGCGCACGTGGAACGCCTTGTCGCCCACGCGGTACGGCGTGCCGCCGATGCGGTCGACGATGCCGCGGCAGATCAGCGACGCCAGCGGGACCGCGGTGTCGGGCATCACGATCACGAATTCGTCGCCGCCCACGCGGCCGATCTTCTGGCCGCCGGCCAGCGTCAGCTCCATGCGCTCGCACACCTGCTTCAGGACTTCGTCGCCGGCCGCATGGCCGAACAGGTCGTTGATCAGCTTGAAGCGGTCGAGGTCGATGTAGGCCAGCGCCAGCGGCTTGCCCGCGTTCAGCAGCTGGGACGCGCCTTCGAACACCTTTTCGATGCCGCGCCGGTTGAAGACCTTCGTCAGCGGATCGTTGTTGGCCATGAAGCGCAGCTGTTCCGTGGCGCGGTATTGCTCGGTGACGTCCTGCAGCACGGCCTCCACGCGGCCGCGCGCGAGCGTGGCGTTGACCATGAAGCGCTGGGCGCCGTCGCGGCTGACGATCTGCATCTCGGCCTCGCTGCGCACGTGCACCTGTTCCAGCAGTTCCGTCCACAGGCTGTCGGCGAAGAACTGCTTCCACGCGGTGCGGCCGGGAACGAGCTCGGTCATGCCCAGCATCTTGCGCATGGCCGGGTTGGCGCTCACGACCGTGCCGTACATGTCGAGCGTGAACAGGCCGACGGGCATCGCCTCGTAGGCATGCTCCAGCTTGTCCTGGGCTTCCCTGCGCTTCTGGGTTTCCATGCGCATCTGCTCGGCCACGGCGAGCGCGGCGAGCAGGCTCGATGCGAGGGCCGCCGTGACGCTGTTGATCACGTTCAGTACCTGGTGCATGCCGAGCGCGGCCGACACGACCTCGGCCAGCGAGGCGACATAGGTCAGCGCGAACGAGGCCGCGAACCAGCCCGCCACGCGGTTGCGCGAACGCAGGATGATCGTGAGCAGGCCCAGCGTCATCAGCGAGAACCCGAAGGCCATGATCACCCACAGCATCGGCAGGAACGTGCCGTACGGCAGGGTCACGGCGCCGATGAGCAGCGGGATGCAGGCCCATTGCGTGATGCGCAGCGGAATCGCCCAGCGCGTCTTGACGAGGTCTTCGCGGAACAGCGCCTGGTACAGCGTGAGCGTGGACACGCCGTACAGCGCGATGGTCAGCGAGCGGCCCAGCAGCATCCATTGCGGCGGCACGGTCATGCCCAGCCACTGGATGTCCCAGCCGGCCGACAGTCCGGCGATGCGCAGGTTCAGGATCAGCCAACCGGAAAACAACACATACAGCGGCTGGCGGTTGATGAGGGCCGTGATCAGGACGAACAGCGCCAGCACGATCATGCCGCCGTCGAGCAGGCCCGACTTGCGGTGGAACGCCTCGACGGACTGGTCGAACTGCGTTTCCAGCCATTGCACGACGTTCACCCGCGCGGGGCCGGCGAAACGGCCGCGGCACAGGATCTCGCGCGGCAGCTCGGCCAGTTGCAGGGCGAAGCCGGCCTTGGCCGTGTGCAGGGACGGCGTGTCCACCTCGCGCGTGGCCGCGCCGAGGGGCTGCAGCGTGGTGGCGTCCCAGCAGCTGACGTCGACCGCGTGGCGCGACGGGAACTCGATGACGTCGCCGGCGATGCTGCCGGGCGTGCGCGGGCGCGTGCTGAAACGGAACCACACGGGCGCCTCGGACAGATGCGTGTCGAAGTACGAAACCGGGATGGCGTCGCGCAGGCGCGCGTTGGCGGCGGCCAGCGTCAGCGGCGCCGTTTCGCGCACGACGCGGATGTCGCGCGCATCGCCATTGCCGGACATGTACTGGCTGTCCCAGCACAGCAGCGCCAGGATGGAGACGACGCCGATCGCGATCGGAATCAGATAGTAAGCGAACGTCCGGAACGTCAGGTCCAGCGCGAACTGCGCAAGGCCCGGTAGTTTCCAGCGGCCGGATGATGTGAATTGCATGAGTATCTGCGAAGCTGGTATCGCGGCCCGGCGGCGCGGGCGGCCGTTATCGTCTCGCAAGGATACAGCTTTACAGTAGTGCCGTCATGCAATTATTGAATCAAGCAACCAGTTCGTACATTTCCGATGCATGCTGCGCAACATTTGCCCCCTTCGCACTCGGCTGTGGCGGCCGCACGCCCGTCCGGCCGCCGACGTCGATGTCCGGATGGTGGATGTGACAAAAGAAGTTCAGCAGCGGGTGTTGCGCGGCCGTCCAGCGCGCTTCGATCGTCGTGATGTCGAAGGCCATCACGCGGTGCGGGATATTGCCCACGTGGCGCAGCGGCACGAAACCCAGATCCGGGAACACGTCGACGAAGGTCAGTTGTTCGTACTGGCGGTCGATCGGCGCGCGGCCGGTCGCCAGGGCCCAGGCGATGTCGTTTTGCTGGCAATACATCACGCCGGCCTTGAGCAGCGCCGTCTTGACCATGCGGCCGATGCGGCCATTGTCCACGCCCAGGCGGCTCATCTCCGCCAGCGGCTGGCCGCGCAGCCAGTCCGGCAGTGCGACGGAGTCCTCGACGTGCAGCGGCTCGTGCAGGTTCGTCTGCATCCGGGCGGTCCCCAGCGGGGCGCCGTCCAGCTTGGATTCAGCCAGGAAAACGATTGCGTCGTCGCCGTAATCGCAGGCCTCCGGGCGCACCAGCTGGCGCGCGAAGTCCGGGACGTGGCGCGCATAGGCGGCGTGACGCACGCGGACGGCCTTCCACAGGTCGGCCTCGTTGTTCACGCGCCGGATCGTGAAGGGCAGGCGTTCGGTCGGCTTGCCCGGAACGCCATAGGGGACGTGGGTGGGGCGCAGGACGCCGGGGTAGCGCATTTCCATGATGACTCCTGAGTTGATGTTCAGAAATGTAAATTCCGTATTGAACTTTATCAACGTTGCAGGGGTGTACTAATTGTCGAAAAGGCGTGTCTTTTGCCCCTAATTCAATTTTCATTAAAACATCATCATAAACCTTTATCTTCTGACAACGTTCGCGCCGTACCGCTGACGCGGATCGAACCGCCCGTGTCCGCACCGATTTCCGCGTGCAACAGCGAGCGCATGCCCATGTCCTCGCCCTGCACGACGTCGATGGCGCCGCCGTGCGGCCAGCCGAGGTCGCGTAGGTAGCCGGCGAGTGCGGCCGTGCCGGCCCCCGTGGCCGGGTCTTCGTAGACGCCGCCGCTCGCGAACGGATTGCGGATGTGGAACTTGCGCGCACGTTCGGCCCAGGGCAGCACGATCGTCGTCAGGCCGTGACGTTGCATCAGCGCGCGGCCCGCATCCAGGTCGTAGCGCATCGCGCCCAGGAGGTCGCGGCTGGCCAGCGCCAGCACGAGGTGGTTCGCGCCGGCGTGCGCGAGGGCGGGCGGGATGCGCGGATCGAGATCGGCATCGTGGTATCCAAACAACGCCAGCGCGTCCGTCACGAGGTCGGCCGCGGCCGGCCGGCTCCAGGTGGGCGGCGACTGCAGCGCGGCGGCCACGTGCGCGCCGTCGCGCCGGCCTTCGACCGTGATGGCGGCCGCGTTCAGGGACAGCGCGAACACGCCGTCGCCCTCCCGCCGCGCCAGCGCCGCGCCCAGCGCGATCGTCGCGTGGCCGCAGAACGGCACTTCCGACGCCGGCGAAAAATAGCGCACGCGCCAGCCCTCCCCCTGCTTTGCCGCGAACGCCGTTTCCGAGTAGCCGACCGCGTGGGCCAGGCGCTGCATGGCGTCCGCCGGCGGCAGCTCGGCGCCGATCCAGACGCCGGCCGGATTGCCGCCGGCGTCGCCGTCCGAGAACGCGGCGATGCGCAAAATGTCGTTTGTCGTTACGGTCGTCATCGTTGTCCTGTGCGAAGTGGGTGGAAAAGCGTCAGGGTTCGAGCACGCCGGCCAGGCGCGCGGCGAGAAAGTCGACCAGCGCCTGCACGCGCGGCGCCAGCGCGCCCTGCCTGTAGAACACGGCCCACACGGGTTGGGTCCAGGGCAGCGCGGCGTCTTCCAGCAACGGCACGAGGCGGCCCGCGGCCACGTCGGCGCGCGTGAGGAAGTCCGACAGGCTGACGATGCCGGCACCCGCGAGCGCAAGATGCCGGATCGTCTCGCCGCTGGTCGCCGTCACGTGCGGCGCGCCGCGCCAGCCTTCCTCGCCGCCGGCGCGCAGCGGCCACGTGTTCAGCGACGCCGGCGCGACGAAGCCGACCAGGCGGTGCCGCGCCAGGTCCTCGACGCGCGCCGGCGTGCCGTGGCGTTCGAGGTAGCCCGGGGCGGCCAGCACGCGGATGCGGCTCGACCCGAGGCGGCGCGCGTTCAGGGTGGAGTCGGGCAGCAGGCCGATGCGGATCGCGACGTCGGCCTTTTCCTCGATCAGGTCGACGACGGTCTCGCCGCTGGTGAGCTCCAGCTGCACTTGCGGATAGGCGTCGAGGAAGTCCGGCAGCAGCGGCGCGATCAAGTGGTCCAGCGTCGGCGTGGCGGCGTTTACGCGCACCAGGCCCGCGGGCCGCGCGCGCGCGAGTGCGGCCTGGCGCTCGGTCTCTTCCAGTTCGGCGAGGATGCGGCGCGCGCGGCCCAGCAGCCAGCCGCCTTCTTCGGTGAGATCGAGGCGGCGCGTCGTGCGGTGGATGAGGGTCATCCCGAGCTGCTGCTCCAGGCGCGCGATGGTGCGCGACACGCCGGACGGCGTCTGCCCGAGCTGCTGCGCGGCGCTCGAAAACGAGCCGGTGTCGATCACGGCCACGAACGCGATCAACGCTCCCACGTCCAGCATTTTTGCTCCCAGGTCAAAAGTCTATTGTACGGCGACGGGTTTTTCTTTGCGGGCCTGGCGCCCAGAATGCGCCATCGATCAACCACGTCGCCCCTGCGAAGGCACGGGCCCGATTTTGCAAGCATCGCGGCGGCGCTGGCAAAACCTCGGTCCCCGCCGGCGCGGGACGACGGTCTTCAAGGAGCAGAACATGCCACTCGCCTTATGGGCGCTCACGCTGAGCGCCTTCGCCATCGGCACGACGGAATTCGTGATCGTCGGCCTGATTCCCACCATCGCCGGTAGCCTGCACGTGTCGGTGCCGTCGGCCGGCCTGCTCGTGAGCCTGTACGCGCTGGGCGTCGCCATCGGCGCGCCCGTGCTGACGGCGCTCACCGGCCGCGTGCCGCGCAAGACGCTGCTGCTCGGCCTCATGCTGCTGTTCACGGCCGGTAACCTGACCGCGTGGATGGCCCCCGGCTACGCCGCGCTGATGGCCGCGCGCGTGCTCACCGGCCTCGCGCACGGCGTCTTCTTCTCGATCGGCTCGACGATCGCCACCAGCCTCGTGCCCAAGGAAAAGGCGGCCAGCGCCATCGCCCTGATGTTCAGCGGACTGACCGTGGCGCTCGTGACGGGCGTGCCGCTCGGGACCTTCATCGGCCAGCGTTTCGGCTGGCAGATGACGTTCCTGGCCGTCGCGCTGCTCGGCGTGATCGCGTTCGGCGGCATCGCCCTGCTCGTCCCGCGCGGCATCGCCGGCAGCGCGCCCGCCGGCCTGCTCACCCAATTATCGGTGCTGAAGAAACCGCGCCTGCTGCTCGTGTACGCGATGACGACCCTGGGCTACGGCGGCTCGTTCATCGCCTTCACCTATCTCGCGGCCATCCTCGAACAGGTCGCCGGCTTTGCGCCGGGCAGCGTCGGCCTCGTGATGCTCGTGTACGGCGTGTCGGTCGCCTTCGGCAATATCTGGGGCGGCAGGCTGGCGGACCGCAAAGGCCCAGTACGCGCCCTGCAGATCGTGTTCGCGCTGCTGGCCGCCGTGCTGTTCGTCCTCGACGTCACGGCCGCGAACAAGGTCGCCGTCCTCGTCACGGTGCTGGCCTGGGGCGCCGTCGCCTTCGGCAACGTGCCGGGCCTGCAGGTCTACGTCGTGCGCCGCGCCGAGATCGACGCGCCGCGCGCCGTGGACGTGGCGTCCGGCCTGAACATCGCCGCGTTCAACGTCGGCATCGCCCTCGGCGCCTGGGGCGGCGGCCTGATCGTCGCGCACCTCGGCCTGATGCACACGACGTGGATCGGCGGCCTGATCGTCGTCGGCGCTTTCCTGCTCACCACGCTGGCCGGCTGGCTGGACCGGCGCGACCCGGCACCGCATCCGGACGAGGCGGCACGCGCCAAACGCGTCGATTACTTGTCCAGCTCCGCGTAATGGCGGAAGATCCCTTCCTCGTTGAAGGGCAGCCGCCGCTTCGATGTCAGGTAGGCCGCGATGCGCGGCCGCGCGGCCACCCGGTCGTGCAGCGCCATCAGCAGCGGATAGCCCGCGTCGATGCGCGCCAGCGCCTTCGGGAAGGCGTAGCGCAGGCCGGCGACGAGCTGGAACAGCGCCAGGTCGGCATACGTGACCGCATCGCCCAGCAGATAGTCCTTCGGCTCCGACCGGGCCAGGATATTCTCGAACCAGTCGAAGAACTTGGGGATGCGCGTGTCGATGAAGTCGGCCGCGCGCCGCTTGGCCTCCGGGCGCTGGTCCTCGAAATACAGTGACGTGGCGATCGGGTGATGGGTGTCGTGCGCTTCCGCCACGATGTCGGCGATCGTCAGCTCGATCTGGCTCACCCAGTATCTACCTTGCGCATCCTGCGGCGCCAGCCCGTGGCGCTCACCCAGGAACATCAGGATGTTGGCGGTCTGCCCGACCGTCACGTCGCCCGCCTTCAGGAACGGCGGCGCGAACGACGGATGGTCGGCGCCGTCCATCGCCGCCATCATGCGCGCCATGCCGCCCGGCCCGCGCGCCACATCGACGTATTGCACGCCCGCTTCTTCCAGCGCCAGGCGGACGAATTCGCCGCGGCCCTGGATGCTCGGCCAGTAAAAAAGTTCATACACCATGCGACGCTCCTCAACTTGTTCGGTCTGACTCAATTATTGAGCAGCTTTTCGATGTTCGGCGCAGCAATCGTGCTAGTCTTGCGTCTGGCACTTGCCTGACAAAAGATCAACAAAGAGAGACATGAAGACAATAAGAAATACGGGGGGAATGAGTTATCGATGGCATCGATCTTGATCTGCTGAACGATCAATTACCGTTTAGCAAAAAACTGACGAGATAAATCCACCGATACCGTACCCGGAGCGCACCATGATTTTCGCTCACCTGACCAAACACTGGATGGCCCGCCGGCGCCAGTACAGCCTGTCGTCGTGGGTCCTGTGCATCGCGCGCAGCCTGCGCGTGCTGGCCTATTACCGCGACCACCGCACCCTGTGCCGGCTCGGCGTCTACCGCAAGCACGTGGCGGGCCTGGCCAACGACGACCCGTTCCACCACCTCAGCCACCGCGACTACCTGATCAAGGGCCTGAGCCCGCGCCAGCGCGTGCAGGCCGTGCTGAGCCACTACCGCTTCGAGGAATCGACGTTCAACGAGGGCTATCTGGAAGCCGTCTACGGCCAGCGCTGCCTGCCCCTGTGGCAGCACGAGGCCGAAGGCAGCAGCTTCATGATCCAGCTCGAAATGGCGTCGCGCAGCAATGCGGAAGGCGACCTCACCGTCGCGCTGATCGCGGACGGCAAATGCCTGCACCGCCTGTCCTTCAGCTGGCTCGACGGCGGGATGGCGGGCGTCGACATGCCGGTCGTCGCCTTCATCGCACGCAACCAGGGCCGCTGGGTCGATTCCGGCGCCGCGTTCGAGGCGTTCGAGCGCATCTTCCCGAACAATTCGCCCAGCTTCTTCTGCTTCGCGGCCATGCAGGGCATCGCACTGGCGCTCGGCATGGACAAGGTCGTCGCCATCCGCAGCGAAGCGCATATCGCCTACGATCCCGACCCGGAAAAGCACTTCGCCAACGCCTACGACGGCTTCTGGAAAATCCTCGGCGGCGAAGAGATGCCCGGCCGCGACGGCTACCTGATCCCGCTGCCGTTCTACGTCAAGCCGCTGTCCGAGATGCCGTCCAAGCACCGCAAGCGCGCGGCCTTGCGGCGCGAGCACTGGCGCCTCATCGGCGAAGCCTCACGTGCCATCGTGCAGCGCCACCTGCTGCACGCGCGGGCGCACGTGGCGCATCCGGCGGCGATTCCCGAGCCGGCCTGAACGGCGCCATTGACAGACGCACCATATTAGGGCGCGGTGTGCTACACTCGCGCCTTCGCTAGGGGTCCTGGGAGTTCGCTTCCCGGGTGAGAGATACCCTTCGTACCTGATCTGGATAATGCCAGCGAAGGAAAGCGCAACGCAGTTCCCATCCTTGTTTGCCCTTCCCCCCGTTGGCTCCGGCTTTTAAGAAAAAGCAGCGCGCCCATCGTCGGCGCGCGAAAACGAGCAAACCATGAACCGTCATTTGAAGTACACCATCCTGGCCGGCGCCGTCGCGCAAGCCTTCATCGCGAACGCGCAGGCGCAGGACACCACCCACCCGGTCGCCGAAGTCGTCGTCACGGGCAACCGCTTCATCACCGTCGACCGCGCCAGCGTCGGCGGCTTCGGCGAGGCGTCGCTGTTCGACACCCCGGCCTCCATCACCGCCATCGGCCGCACGCAGATGCAGGACCTGTCGATCCGCTCCACGACCGACGCGATGCGCTTCGACGCGTCCGTGGCCGACGCCTACAACGCCGTCGGCTATGCCGAGCAATTCTCGATCCGCGGCTTCGCGCTGGACAACAACTACAGCTACCGCAAGGACGGCTTCGCGATCCCGGGCGACACCCAGATCCCGCTGGAGAACAAGGAACGCATCGAAGTGCTGAAAGGCCTCGCGGGCCTGACGGCCGGCATCGCCACGCCTGGCGGCATCGTCAACTACGTGACCAAGCGTCCGACTGCCGCGCCGCTGCGCTCCGCCACGGTGGAAGTCTCCGAGCGCGGCACGCTGTACGGCACCGTGGATCTCGGCGGCCGCTTCGAGGACCGCCGCTTCGGCTACCGCATCAACGCGGCCGCCGCCGACCTGCACCCGTACGTGCGCGGCGCCAACGGCGACCGCCAGTTCGTGTCGGCCGCCTTCGACTGGCAGATCACGCCGGATGCGCTGCTGCAGCTGGACATGGATTACCAGCGCAAGGCCCAGATCACGGCGCCCGGCTTCCAGCTGATCCGCAACGAGGTGCTGCCGACCGGCGTATCGCCCAACATGCTGCTGAACGACCAGCCGTGGACGCGCCCCGTCACGACCAAGGACAGCAATCTCGGACTGCGCTTCGAATACAAGCTCGCCCCCGGCTGGCTCGCGACCGTGGCCGCCAACAAGCACTGGTTCAAGCGCAACGACTTCACCGCGTTCCCTTACGGCTGCAGCAACGAGGGCGCGGGCTTCTATCCGGGCTACTGCTCGAACGGCGACTACGACGTCTACGACTACCAGAGCACGGGCGAGCGCAAGTCGCCGTGGGGCGTGCAGGCGCAGGTGCAAGGTAAATTCGCGACCGGCACGATCCGCCACGCGCTGACCGTCGGCACCTCGTATTCCGAGCGCCACGACAGCTTCGGCGACTACGTGTACGACTACGTCGGCTACAGCAATCTGTGGCACCCGCTCGTGTCGCCGCACGTCGCCGCTGATCGCGTGACGGGCTCCGTGTCCGAGCGCCGCAGCGACGAGGAACGCGCCCTGTTCGCGCAGGACATCGTGAGCCTGACCAACCAGCTGACCGTGCACGCGGGCCTGCGCCACGTGGACGTGAAACGCAGCGACGCGCACAGCGACGATTCATTCCTGCTGCCGAACGTCGCCCTCGTGTTCAGCCCAGCGCGCGAGTGGAACGTGTACGCCGCCGTCAGCCACGGCCTGCAGCACGGCGGCGTCGCCCCGATGCAGACGGCGAACGAGAACCAGGTGCTGGCGCCGCAGCGTTCGCACCAGGTCGAGATCGGCGCCAAGGCCGCGCTGGACAATGGCGTCAACCTGTCGGCCGCGCTGTTCCAGATCCGCCAGGGCCTGGAATACACGGATGCGAACAACACGTTCGTCCGCAACGGCAAAGAGACGCACCGCGGCCTCGAACTGACGGCGCAGGGCAAGGCCACGCCCGCGCTGGACTGGAGCCTGTCGCTGATGGCGCTGAACACGCGCCAGGAAGGCACGGGCCAGGCGGGCATCGACGGCAAGCGCGTGACGGACGTCCCCGCGTTCAAGTCGACGGCGTGGGTGCAGTACGCGGTGGCAGCGGTTCCGGGCCTGAAGCTGGACGGCACGTGGCAATATTCGGGCAGGAAGGCGTTCGACGTCGAGAACACGGTGTTCGTGCCGGACTACCACGTGTTCGGCGTGGGCGCGTCGTATGGCGTGAAATGGGGCGCGACGAACGTCACCTTGCGTGCACGGGCCGAGAACCTGTTCGACAAGTTCTACTGGCGCGACGTGACGCCGGAACTGGGCGGCTACCTGCTGCCGGGCGCACCGCGCACGTTCCGCATGTCGGCGCAGTTCGATTTCTAAGCTGACCTGCGACCCGTCGCCCCCGCGCAGGCGTGGGCCCAAGTGTCGGTACGAAGTCGCGGAAGCAGGCGCGGTTCGATTCTCAACCGACGTCGCCCCCGCGCAGGCTGGGGCTCAAGTTTGTATCCAGGTGGGCAGAGATTAGGTTCCCGCCTGCGCGGGAACGACCGGTGGGCAACCGATCAACGCTTCCACCTGCCGCAACCGCTCCTCCAGCTCCCCCGTCAACAACGTGAACGGAATGCGGCGCTCATCGAGCACGGCCAGCAACTGCGCATGCACGCGCTGGCGCACCTCTTCCGACTCGCGCTGCAGCCCGTCCGGCACCCACGGCAGGTCGGGCGCCGCGACGAGCGTCCACGCATAATCGTGCGCCGCTTCCAGGGCCAGCAGGTCGGGCGGCACGCGGCCCCAGTAGATGCGGCTGTACACGGCCGTCATCAGCGGCGTCGTGTCGACGAACAGGAAGTCGCGCACGCGCGCGTCGCGCGCGAGCAGCAGCTCGCGTTCGCGCTGCGTGCGGGCGATGCCGCCCTGGTCGTCCTCGCGCGGCACGCGGGCGTTGACCTCGACGAATTCGCGCAGGTATTCCGGCACCCATAACGTGCCGTAGCGTCGTGCCAGCGCGGCGGCCAATGTCGACTTGCCGGTCGATTCCGCGCCCAGCAGGGCGATCCGCCGCGGCGCCATCACGCGCCCTCGGCGACCGGCACGCCGCCGTGCGGCGCCGCATCCGCGCGCGCGGCCGCCGTCCAGGCGCGCAGGCCCAGCACGGCCAGCACGACGAACACGGCGTACAGGATCGCCGTCAGGTGCAGGCCCTTGTACACGTACAGGCCCACGTACAGCACGTCGACGACGATCCACGTGTGCCAGTTCTCGATCTTCTTTTTCGCCGTCAGCAGCTGGCCCAGCAGGCTGCCGGCCGTCAGGAAGCCGTCCATGTGCGGCACGTCGGTGTCCGTGTACGCCTTCAGGAACGCCGACAGCACGACGAAGCCGAGCGCCCAGCCGGCCAGCGCCGCGATCCAGCCCGCGCGCGCAAGACGCGTCACGGGCAGCGGCTTGCCCTCGGCCCCGCGCAGCCACTGCCACCAGCCCCAGACCGAGGCCGCGATGAACACGCCCTGCAGGCCGGCGTCGCCGTACAGGCGGGCGTCGAAGAACACGACGCCGTACGTGGCCGACGACACGATGGCGAAGAACCAGCCCCAGTGGTTGCGCAGGATCGTGAGCACGACCGTCGCGACCGACAGGACGAAGCCGAGCAATTCGAGCGGCGTGGTGGTAAAGCCAAGCAGGACCAGGGAATCGTTCATGGAAGAAGAGATGCGGGCGAGTCGGCGATTATGGAAGGTGCGGCCCGTTTATGCAACCTGCGGACGAGTGTCCGTTTCCGGACACCGTTGCCCGCCAGCGGGCAGCGCCGCGCGTCCATGCGCCCTTCTCCGCCCGGGAAAGCATGCTGGCACGCGGCTTGCAATACAGGCAGCATCGCAATTATCGCCGTCAATCATGGACCAGGCCCTCAGTCTCGACATCATCCGCCGCCGCACCCGCCTGCGCGCCGCCACCACGCTCCTGCTGCTCGCCGGCCTGTGCGCCGGTGCGTGGGGCCTGAACCGCGTGCTGCGTCCCAGCGTGTCCGCCGACGACGTCGTGATCGCGCAGGTCCGGCGCGGGAACGTCGACAACACGATCGACGCCTCCGGCATCGTCATCCCCGTGCGCGAGGAAGTGGTGGCGAGTCCGGGCGCGAGTCGCGTCGCGAAGGTCCTCGCCAAGCCGGGGCAGCAGGTCCGCGCGGGCGACCTGCTGCTGGAACTGGACGACCGCGACATCCGCCTCGCACTGGAAGCGTTGAAGGAACAACTGGCGCAGCAGGACAACCGCATCGCGACCTTGAGCCAGGAACTGCGCCAGAAGCGCACGCAGATCGCCAGTGCCATCGAACTGCTGGAGATCGACCTGCAGGCCGCGCGCGCCACGCTGGAACGCAGCCAGAAACTGCGCAGCAGCGGCCTCGTTTCGGGCGAAAACCTGCTGACGGCGGAGCTGAACGTCAAGCGCACGCAGATCCAGCTGCGCCAGCAGCGCGCACTGCTCGAGGACACGCGCCGCGGCACCGCCAGCAGCGTCGCCGCGGCCGACCTGCAGAAAGCGATCCTGCAAAAGCAGATCGCGCAGCAGGAACAGCTGCTGGACCGCACCCGCGTGCGCGCCCCGTTCGCGGGCATGCTGACCTGGCTGGTCGAGGAAGAAGGCGCCAGCGTCGCGGCCGGCCAGCTCGTGGCGCGCGTCTCCGAATTGAACAACTACCGCGTCGAAGCCACCTTGTCCGACTTCCACGCGCGCCAGCTCGCGCCCGGGCAGGCCGTGCGCGTGGAGCAGAACGGCGAGGTCCTCGCCGGCACCGTCCACACGATCCTGCCCGAAATCCAGAACGGCACGATCAAGCTGCTCGTCGACCTGGCCCAGCCCCGCAACGCGCATCTGCGCAACAAGATGCGCGTCGACGTCAACGTCATCACCGAACGGCGCGCGCACGTGCTCGTGGTCGACAACGGCGCCGCCTTCAACGGCCGCGGACCGCAGCCGGCGTTCGTCGTCGATGGCGGCGTGGCGCGCAAGCGGACGATCACGCTGGGCGCGAGCGACGGCAAGGTGGTCGAAGTCGTCGCCGGCGCGCGCGCGGGGGAACGCGTGCTCGTCTCGGACACGCGCGCATTCAAGGACCTGGACACCATCCGCATTTCGAATTAACGCATTTCCCAACCTTGCGAGGACACCATGATCAGACTGCACAAAGTGAGCAAGACCTACCGCACGGACAAGGTCGAGACGCTGGCATTGAAGGACATCGACCTGTCCATCGACCGCGGCGAATTCGTCGCCATGATGGGCCCCAGCGGCTGCGGCAAGAGCACCCTGCTGAACCTCATCGGCCTGCTCGACCGGCCGGGCCAGGGCAGCGTGGAAATCGACGGCGCCGCGATCGCCTCGTACCGCGACAAGGACGTGGCGCGGCTGCGCAACCGCACGTTCGGCTTCGTGTTCCAGAGCTTCCACCTGATCCCCGACCTGCGCGTGATCGACAACGTCGAGCTGCCCCTGCTCTACCGCAGCGTGTCCGGCGGCGAGCGGCGCCGGCTCGCGCGCGCGGCGCTGGAGCGCGTGGGCCTCGGCGCGCGCATGGACCATTATCCGAACCAGCTGTCCGGCGGCCAGCAGCAGCGCGTGGCGATCGCGCGCGCCATCGTCGGCGACCCGCTCGTGCTGCTCGCGGACGAACCGACGGGGAACCTGGACAGCAAGATGGGCGCCGAGGTCATCGACATCCTGCTCAAGCTGAACGCCGAGGGCACGACGGTCGTGATGGTCACGCACGACGAACACGAGGCCCGCCGCGTCGGCCGCATCGTGCGCGTGTTCGACGGCCAGCTGGTGGAACCGGAGCGTCTCCATGCTGCGTAACTACCTGCTGACCGCGTACAAGGTCTTCATGCGCCGCAAGCTGTTCACGGCGATCAACCTGGCGTGCATCGTGCTGACGCTCGTCGTGCTGATGGTGATCACCGCACTCCTGCAGACGACGTTCTGGCCGCGCGGCGTGGAAGGCAGGAGCGACCGCTTCCTGCAGGTGTACGGCATCCGCACCCAGGGCGCGAAAGGCGGTCCGATGCGTACCTCCCTGCTCGGCTACAAGAGCATCGACAAATACCTCAAGCCGATCGCGGGCGCCGAGCGCGTGTCGGCGTTCACGGTGCCGGGCGCGGTCTCCGTCTACCAGGGCGACCGCGTGAGCCAGCTCGACCTGCGCCGCGTCGACGCCGACTACTGGAAGATCCTCGATTTCCACGTGCTGGCCGGCCGCCTGCCGGACGAAGACGACGACCGCCGCGGGCGTCTCGTCGCCGTCGTCAACGCGTCGACCGCGCGCCGGCTGTTCGCAGGCGGCCCGGCGGTGGGACAGCGCATCAGCGTGAGCGGGCAGACGTTCGAGATCATCGGTGTCGTCGCGGACGTCATCCACATCAACGCCTATGCCGACATCTGGGCGCCGCTGACGACGTTCCCGTCGACCGACTACCAGAAAGATCTCACGGGGAGTTTCGCCGCCATGCTGCTGGCCCGCACACCCGCCGACCTGCCGCGCATCCGGCGCGAGGTCGCGCGCAGCGCGAAGTCGTTCGTCAGCGAAGACCCGCACACCTACACGACCACGTTCTTCTGGGCCGACAGCAAGCTCGATGTGTTCGCGCGCACGCTCCTGGGCCGGCAGAGCGAGGCCGATTCCGGCGCCGCGCGGCTGCTGCTGATGATAGGCGGCGGCATGCTGCTGTTCATGCTGCTGCCCGCGCTGAACCTCGTCAACCTGAACATGGGGCGCATCCTCGAACGCAGCGCCGAGATCGGCGTGCGCAAGGCGTTCGGCGCCACGAGCCTGCAACTGGCGGGCCAGCTGGTCGTCGAGAACGTCCTGCTGTGCCTCGCGGGCGGCCTGCTGGGCCTTGCCTGTGCGCGCCTCGTGCTGTGGTGGCTCGAAGCGTCGCAACTGATTCCCTACCTGGACGTCGACATCAACCTGCCGGTGTTCGCATGCGGCATGCTGCTGTCCCTCGTCTTCGGCCTGTTGTCCGGCGCGCTGCCCGCGTGGAAGATGTCGCGCCTCGATCCTGTCCACGCCCTGAAAGGAGCCGCGTGATGCTGCGCCACCTGCTGCAACTCACCTGGAAGCGCAAGTCCAGGAATCTGATGCTGAGCCTCGAGATCCTGTTGGCGTTCGCCATCGTGTTCGGCATCGCCGCGTTCGGGCTCCGCTTTTGGCAGCTGTATCGCGAACCGATCGGTTTCGACGGCACCGATACATGGTCGGTCGCCATGCAGTTCTCCGACGTGCCGGCCGATGCGATTTCCCCCGACACCTACGACATGCTGCGCCGCAGCCTGCTCGAACTGCCGGAAGTGCGGGCCGTCGGCTTCGTCAGCTTCGCGCCGTACACACTGTCGACGTGGCGCTACAACTTCAAGTCGCCGCAGACGGGCGTCACCATGCTGACGGATACCTTCGAAGCGAGCGACGACGTCGCCGCCGCGCTGGGCGTGCACCTTGTCGCCGGGCGCTGGTTCGACGCCACCGATGAAGGCCGGCCCGAGCTTCCCGCGGTGCTGAACCGGAGCATGGCGGCCGCGCTGTTCCCCGGCCGGCCGGCGCTGGGCCAGCGCTTCCTGAGCGCGGAGGCAGGTCCGCCCCATACCTTTCGCGTCGTGGGCATCGTCGACGATTTCCGCAACAAGGGCCCCTTCATGACGCCGACGAACTTCGTCATCACCCGCTTCGCGCCGCACACGAGCCAGTCGCGCGTGCGCGCCATCCTGCTCAAGGTCGCACCGGGCACGCCGCGCGCGTTCGAGGCGAGGCTGAACCAGCGCCTCAAGGCGGTCCGCAACGATTGGTCGTACGAGATCGCGCCGCTGGCCTCGATGCGCGCCTCGCTGCTGAAGGAACAGCTCGTGCCGCTGGCCGTCGTCGCCGTCATCGCCGCGTTCATGCTGCTCATGGTCGCCTTCGGCCTGTTCGGCGTGCTGTGGCAAAACACGACGCGCCGCATTCCCGAGATCGGCCTGCGCCGCGCGCTCGGCGCCAGCGCCGCCAGCATCTACCGCCAGATCGTCTTCGAGCAGCTGCTGCTGTGCTCAGTGGCCGTCGCCGTGGGACTGGTCCTGCTCGTGCAGCTGCCGCTGACCGGCGCGCTGGGCGACGCGCTGAACTGGCCGGTGTTCGCCGGTGCCGTCCTGCTGTCGATGGCCGTTATCTATCTGCTATCCTTGGCGTGCTCGCTCTACCCGGGCTGGCGCGCGAGCCGGCTCGATCCGGCGGCGGCGCTGCATTACGAATAAAAGGCATCCATGGAATCACAACGCAGGCGGCGCGTGCTCGTCGTCGACGACGACCACGCCGTCCAGGTCTCGCTGGCACTGCTGCTCAAGCAGGCCGGCTTCGACGCCGCATGCGCGGACGGTCCGCGCGAGGCGCTGGCGCAGCTCGAAGCGGGCGCTTTCGATCTCATTTTACAGGACATGAATTTCTCGCTGCAGACGAGCGGCGCGGAAGGCCTGGACCTGCTCGCGCAGATCAAGGCGATGCATCCGGCGCTGCCGGTCCTGCTGATGACGGCCTGGGGCTCGATCGCGCTGGCCGTGCGCGGCGTGAAGGCCGGCGCCGCCAACTTTTTTACCAAGCCCTGGGACAACGCCCAGCTGGTCGACCTGATCGGCGCGACGCTCGACCTGGGCACGCCCGCCGCGCCGGCCTGCCGCACGCGCGCCGCGCTCGATGCGAAGTACGACTTCGCGGGCATCGTCGGCGAGCATCCGAAACTGTTGAAGGTGCTGGAGACGATCGCGCAGGTCGCGGCCACGCGCGCGCCCGTGCTGGTGCTGGGCGAGAGCGGCACGGGCAAGGAGCTGATCGCGGACGCCATCCACCGCAACAGCCCGCGCGGGACGGCCCCCATCGTCAAGATCAATATGGGGGCCATCGCCACGTCGCTGTTCGAGAGCGAGATGTTCGGCCACGTGCGCGGCGCGTTCACCGATGCCAAGGCCGACCGCAAGGGCCATGTGGCGAGCGCCGACGGCGGCACCTTGTTCCTCGACGAGATCGGGGAGCTGAACCGCGGCGACCAGGTCAAGCTGCTGCGCGTGCTGCAGGACCAGCGCTACCAGCCCGTGGGCGCGAGCCGCGCGGAACAGGCCGACGTGCGCGTCGTCTCGGCCACCAACCGCGAACTGGCGGAGCTGGTCGCCAGCGGCGACTTCCGCGAAGACCTGTTCTACCGGCTGAACCTGATCACGATCCGCCTGCCGCCGCTGCGCGAACGGCGCAGCGATATCCCGCTGCTCGCGCGCCACATCGTGGCCGCCGTGGCGGACAGCTACGGCCTGGGCACCGTCGGCCTCGCGCCGCAGGCGCTGGACTGGCTCGCCGCGCAGCCGTGGCCCGGCAACATCCGCCAATTGAAACAGACGCTGGAACGCACGCTTCTGCTGGCCGGCAAGGACCTGCTCACGCAGGCGGATTTCCAGGCCACGAGCGCCGTCGACGACAACGTGCCCGGCACGCGGCTCGGCGTCGACGGCATGACGCTGGACCAGGTCGAGCGCGTGATGATCGAGCAGGCGCTGCGCCAGCATGCGGGCAATATCTCGCGCGTCGCCAAGGCGCTCGGCCTGTCGCGCACCGCGCTGTACCGCCGGCTGGAACGCCACGGCCTCGGCGACGGCGCGCAACCGGTCGAATGATGCGCATCAGGCTCGGCACCTACGTCGTGGCGCTGCACCTGCCGCTGTTCGGCTGCGCCGCCCTGCTGCTGCCGGCGCGGCCGCTGTGGTTCGTCGGCGCGGAAGGCCTGCTGCTGGCCAGCCTCGCGCTAGGCTGGTGGCTCGTGCGCCAGGCACTGGAGCCGCTCGGCTACACGCGCCGGTTCCACGACCTGCTGCAGGACCAGCAATACGCCAACCGCCTGGCCGCCCCCGCATCGTCGGAACTGGAGGACCTCGTGGGGACGTTCAACACGATGCTCGCCGCCCTGCACCGCGAGCGCCTGGCCATCGGCGAGCAGCAGGGCTTTCTCGACCGCCTGCTGGAAGCGACGCCGGCCGCCGTCCTCGTGTTCGACTTCGACGGCGCGATCAGCCTCGCGAACGCAAGCGCGGGCGCGCTCCTCGGCCTGGACCGCCCGCAGGGCAAGCCCTTGTCCGCATGGACCGGCGCCGCCGCCGGCTTCGCGCCGGGCCTCGACGCGCACGCCCGCGCGCGCAGCCGCGAGCTCGTCGCCCAGCTGGACGCGCTGCCGCCGGGCGAATCGCGGCTGCTGACGGACCTCGACGGCCGCCGCTACCGCGCCCAGCGCGGCCAGTTCTACGACCGCGGCTTCGCGCGCCACTTCCTGATGGTCGAGGAACTGACGGCCGAACTGGAAGATTCCGAGCGCGCCACCTACGAGCGCCTGATCCGCGTGCTCGCGCACGAAGTCAACAACACCGTGGCGGCGACGGGGTCGGTGCTCGACTCGCTGCTGTTCTACCGCGGCCAGCTGGCGGAGCCGGACGCCGGCGACTTCGCCACGGCCATCGCCGCCGTCAAGCGCCGCAATGCGAGCCTGGGCGAATTCATCGACCGCTTCACGAAGGTCGTCAAGATGCCGCCGCCGGAACTGCGCCCGACGAACCTCAAGGCCGTCGTCGACGACATCCTGTGGCTGAACCGGGAACAATGCAACAGCCGCGGCATCGCACTGGGCTGGCACCGCTGCGACACGGTCGCGCCGCTGGCGCTGGATGCGCAGCTGATCGAGCAGGCGCTCATGAACATCGTCAAGAATGCGATGGAAGCCATCGAGGCGGCCGGCCAGGCGCACGGTGCGGTCAGGCTGGAGCTCGCCGACGAGGGGCGGCGCGTGCGGCTGTCCATCGTCGATTCCGGCGACCTGCTGGCGACCGGGCCGGCGCGGCCGTTGTTCACGCCGTTCTTCACGACGCGCAAGGGCGGCCAGGGGATCGGCCTGATGTTCGTGCGCGAGGTGTTGCAGCGGCACGGCTGCACGTATTCATTGGCGCCCGGCGCGCCGGGCGAGACGCGGTTCGATATCCGGTTCCCGGTCGGGTGATGCCGGCGTTTGGCGGGCGGAGGCCGCCCACCCTGCCGCGCGGGTGACGCCGCCGCATCGCGTACCTTACGCGTGGGCGGAGGCCGCCCACCCTACGGCCGATCGGCGAATCCGTCGCATCCGACCTCGTAGGGCGGGCACCCCGTGCCCGCCAGGCATGCCGTCAGCTCTTCGGGTACTTGATCGTCATCTCGCGCAGCAGGTTGTCCGCATGGTCCACCTCCTTCATCACCCACAGCATGTAGCGGATGTCGACGTGGATGGCGCGCGTGATCACCGGATCGAAATACCAGTCCTTCGTGATCGACTCATAGGTCGAATCGAAATTCAGCCCCACGAGTTCGCCCCGCCCGTTCATCACCGCGGACCCCGAGTTGCCGCCGGTCGTATCGGCGCTCGACAGGAAGTTCACCGGCACCGTGCCCAGCACCGGATCCCTGAACCGGTCGTAGCGCTTGGCGCGGATCGCCTGCAGCAGCGCCGGTGGCGCGTCGAACGGCGCCTTGCCGGTCTGCTTCTCGAGGATGCCTTCGACCGTCGTGAACGGTCCCTTGACGATGCCGTCGCGCGGGCTGTACGGGACGACCGTGCCGTAGGTGACGCGCAGCGTGCCGTTGGCGTCCGGGTAGACCGGCTTGCCCTGCGACTTCTTCCACGCGATGACCGCGTCCATGTACTGCGGGACGACGCGCTCCAGGTTGCCGTCCACTTCCTTGCGGCGTTCTTCCAGCGCCATGCCGACATCGTGCAGGCGCACGGCCAGCTGGATGAACGTGTCGTCCGACTTGCGGAACGCCTCCGCGTCGCGGCCGATCCACGCGAGGCGCTTCGCCGTGTCGCACAGCGCCGTCCCCTTGTACAGCGGCGCCAGCGCGTTCTGCGACGGCAGCAGCGCGTCGAGGCCGTGCGGGCGGACCTTCGGATCGATCTTGCCGTAGCGGACCAGCGCCGACTGCCAGCGGGCCTGGTCGACGCTCGGCACGAACGATTGCTCGAGACGGGTCAGGCGCGCCTTGATGAACGCGACGTCGCGGTCCTGGTAGCCGGCTTCGCGCTGGGCGTCCGGCTTCTGGTGTTCGAGCGCGAGGCGGTACAGCGTGCGCGCGCTGGTCAACAGGTCGCTGTGCGTGGCTTCGTGCCAGGCCGTCTCCTGCGTCATCGTCGCCATGTCGGCGGCGATGGCGGCGTCGAGGTCCGCCATCAGGTTTTTCGGCCCCGTGCCGTGATGCTTGTACCAGGCGCGGAATTCGGCGTCCTGGGCGTCCTTGATGGCGGCGATGTCCTTGCGCGCGAAGCCGTCCAGCAGGCCGCGCGTCTTCTTCAGCACATTGTTCAGGCTTTTCGCCACGCTGGCGTAGCGCACCGTGTAGTCCGGGCTGCCCATCGTGGCGGCCGCGATCACGGACAGGTCGGCCGTGATCGACGCCACCTTCGCCGGGTAGTCGACGTCGCGCGCGAAGCGGATCTCGGCGGGCAGCTTGTAGCGGCTCGTGCGGCCCGGGTAGCCGGCCAGCAGGATCGGGTCGCCGGCCTTCAGGCCCTCGGCCGAGACGACGAGGAAGCTCTTCGATTTGTACGGCACGTTGTCCGGCGACGGATCGGCCGGGCGGCCGTCGCGGCCGACGTAGGCGCGCAGGAAGGAAAAGTCGCCGACGTGGCGCGGGAATTCGTAATTGTCGATGTCGCCGCCGAAGTCGCCGACGCTGTTGGCCGGCGCGTAGACGAGCCGCACGTCGCGGATCAGGAGCTGCTTGACGCGGTAGTACGCGCCGCCGCGGTTGAACGCGGGGACCGAACAGCGGAACGCCTGGTCGCTCTCGCATTCGGCGATCAGGTGCTTGATGCGCCCCTCGACCTGTTCGTGGCGCTCCTTGCCGGACAGGCTGGGCGCCAGGCCTTTCAGCACGCGATCCGTCACGTTCTCGACCTTCTCGGTCACGTAGACCATCGTGCTCGGGCCGCCCGGCAGTTCGTCGGCGCGCGTCTTCGCGAGGAAGCCATTGGCGATGTAATTGTGCTCCGGGGTCGAATTGCGCTGGATCGCGCTATAGCCGCAGTGGTGGTTCGTCACGACCAGGCCGTCCGGCGACACGAACGACGCCGAGCAGCCCGGCGTCGCGACGATGGCGCTCATCGGGTGTTTCGACAGGTCGGCGAGACGCTCGGCCGGGATCGTGATGCCGATGCGTCTGAGCTCGGATTTCAGTTGCGGCAGCTGGTGCGGCTGCCACTGGCCCTCGTCGGCGAACGCACAGGCGCTGGCCCCCAGCAGGGCGACGGGAAGGACGACGGATTTGAACAAGACAAACCTCAGATGCAAAAAAAACAAACATCAGTATATCGTCTGTCCGTCTTGTTACGGAAACAAAATTGTCACTATCCGCCGCGCTGGAGTATGTACAGCCCGTATATTGACGCCCTACGGACGCCACATCCCGCAAATTCCGCAATCAGGCGTATTTACGTTTGCGCCGCCGGAGCGCCGCCATGCCCATCAGGGCGGCCGCCCACAGCGCCGGCGACGCCGGTTCCGGCAGGCCGACGCGCACCTCGTCCAGTGCCGGCGCGCTGTAGCCCGCCTGCCGGTTCGGCGCCGAAAAGGCGAAGTAGCGCACCTCGTCGAAGCCGGCCCCGTCGCCCAGGCCGAGCACCGTCCCGCGCGGCATGCTGAAGTTGCCGCTGCCCGTGCGCAGGCCGTCGTCGTACGTGGCCCAGTAACCGTTCAGGGCCTGGTAGCCGCTGCCGGCCGCGAACTCGATGCGGACGAAACTGCCGCCGTCCGCCTTGCGCACGCTGATGTACGCGTTCATGCCGGCCGTCGCCATGTAGTTGCCGGCAAACGCGGGACTCAGGTCCGACACGGCGTCGTAGCAATCCACGCCGGCATAGCCGCAACCGTTGTTGGCGCCGTACCCGGTGAAGTGGAACAGCAGGCCGTCCTCGACCCAGTCGTTGGCGAGCCCCGTGTTCAGGTCGAAATGGGCGACGTTGGTCGCGACGCCCACGGCCGTGCCGGCGCCGAAGGTCTGCAGCACGGCGGCGCCGGCGGCGTGGCAGGCCAGCGCCAGCGCGGCCGCGGCGGCGGCCGCGGACATGAGTCGGATCTTGCGTTGCATCGTTGTCTCCATCATGGGGTCGGGATCAGGTCGAGCGCGTCGTAGCTGTAGCCGGGGCTCAGGAAGCGGGTGCCGCTGGTGCCACTGATGGCCGTCAGCGTCAGCACGTTCTGGCCCACCACCAGCTCACTGGCCGGGATGTCGAAGGTGTACATCGTGTTGTTGCCGCGGTAGGTGCCGACCGTCAGCGTGCGCGATTTCGGCTGCGTGGACGCCGGCGGATTCGCCGACACCCAGCCGTTCACCTGCGCCTTCGGCCGCCCGCCCGCGAATGCGTCCGTGATGCCGACCCGCAGCGTCAGCGGCACGATCTGGCTCTGGCGCAGGTTGAAGCGCACGGTCAGCGCCCCGTTCACGTCCTTCCACTGGTAGGCGGGGAAGCCGGTCGCCGGCGCGGACGTGCCGACCACGTAGTCGCCCGGCGTCCACGACGCCATGCGCACATCGGACGGGTGCATCGTCGTCACCTTGCCGCCGTTGATGAATTCCGCCGGCGAGCCGTCCCAGTCGCCGATGCGCCACAACGCCGCCGCGCTGCCCGGATCGCCCGTCACGGCGATGGTGCCCGCCCCGGTCGTGGCACCCGCGCCCACCGTCACCGTGCGCGTGTCGACCGCCAGTTCGTTCTTGTAGACCTTCATCGTGTAAGTGCCGGGGATCATGCCGGCGCTCGTGAAGTGGCCGTCGACGGCGTCGGCCGCCGTCCAGTACTGCGCCGCCGCATTCGAAAAGCCCACCGTGTACGCGAAGCGCGCGTCGCGGCCCGTGATGGCGGCGCCGCTGACGGCGCCGCGCGCCTCCGGCGCCACCCAGCCCGTGAGGCCGAGGGTGCCGAGCCAGGACGTGTCCACCGGCCCCGGCGCCGAGCCGTCGTTGAACACCATCGTGTACGTGTTGAGGATGTTCGTGCGCAGCGCCTCCGTCTGGCCCTCGCCGTAGTTGATGATGTACGTGATCTCCTGGTCGGTACTCGTCCCCTGGTTCAGCAGGCTGCGATAGAACGGGCCGCCGGAATTGCCCTCGTTGTTGTCGCGGACGATCCACAGGCCGGCATTGGTCCCCGTCGCGCCGATGTATTGCCAGTCCTTCAGGCGCATGTTCGAGTAGTGCTTGGAACGCGTCTCGCCGTTCGCCATGCCGAACACGTCGCCGGATTCGATCGCGCCCGTGTTCCCGCGCAGGTCGGACGGCGCCGGTCCGTTGGGCAGGCGCGCGATCGGCACGCGCACGATGAAGCGCGCGAGGTTCAGCGTGTCCGGCTCGCTCGTGAAATACGTCCCCATGTAGATCTTCGCCTCGCCGCGGCGGGCGATGTAGTAATGGGTCAGGTTGCCCGCCTTGACGGTCACCTTGACGACGTCGCTGCCGACCGTCTCCGCGGCCACGTCCACCGCCGAGATGCCCTTGTACAGGTAGTCGAAGCCGGAATTGACCTGCGTGCCGCGCGCCTGGTCCTGGTACTCGGCGCCGTTGTAAAGCATCGACGCGATGTCGCCGGCCGACTGCGTGCTGACGCCGTTGTCCAGCCGGCGCACCTTGAAGACGAGGCCCGCGCCGGTGTCGATCGTATAAAAATTCGCGTCCTGCGTGAGGCCGAACGTGGATACCGCGGCGGTGCCCGTCAGCATCCGGGTGCCCCCGCCGGTGGCGATGGCGGTGGCCGTGCCGCCGCCATCGCCGCCGCAGCCGGCGGCCAGTACACATAACGTCGTCGCCAGCGCGACCGGGGTCCTGCGCAAGAACATGTGCATCGTCTGTCTCCTGATTGTTGGGTCGGTCGGGGACGTCCGGCCCGATTGTCACGACATCGTTGATGAATTTGCACACAAGTATTGACGGGCTGCGCGCGCCGGGTCAACCGGGCACACGGCGCCGGCAGCAAAGAATCACGCGCTTGAGCGGAGGGCCGTGGATGCAGATAGAATGGCGGGTCCGGCGCCGTCCGGAGACTCCGCCGAATCCATCATGCCCAGCTTCCTCGCCCCAATTTCCGCCACCCTGCGCCGCCTGTCGATCGACACCTTCACCATCCTGCTGCTGTGCACCGTCGCCCTCGCGAGCGTGCTGCCGTGCGGCGGCCAGACGGCCGTCGTCCTCGGCAAGGTCACCACCATCGCCATCGGCCTGCTGTTCTTCCTGCACGGCGCCAAGCTGTCGCGCGAGGCGATCGTCGCCGGCTTCACGCACTGGCGCCTGCATCTGCTGGTGCTCGCGTCGACCTTCGTCATGTTCCCGCTGCTGGGCCTCGCCCTGAAGCCGCTGGCGGGCGGCATCGTCACGCCCGAGCTGTACGTCGGCATCCTGTTCCTGTGCACCCTGCCCTCCACCGTGCAATCGTCGATCGCCTTCACGTCGATGGCGCGCGGGAACGTGGCGGCGGCCGTGTGCAGCGCATCGGCGTCGAACTTCGTCGGGATCTTCGTCACGCCGCTGCTCGTGTCGACGCTGATCGTGCGCGGCGCGGCGGGCGGCTCGTCGCTGGATGCCGTCGTCGCCATCGTCGAACAGCTGCTGCTGCCCTTCCTGGCCGGCCAGTTCCTGCGTCCGTGGATCGGCCGCTGGGTGGACCGCCACAAGCCGATGCTCAAGATCGTGGACCAGGGCTCAATCCTGCTGGTCGTCTACACGGCGTTTTCCGAATCCGTCAACGAGGGCCTGTGGCACAAGCTGTCGGGAGAATCGCTCGCGGGGCTCGTCGTCATCAATTGCGTGATGCTCGCGATCGCGCTCGGCCTCGCCACGTGGACGAGCCGGCGCCTGGGCTTCAACCGCGAGGACCGGATCACCATCGTGTTCTGCGGCTCGAAGAAGAGCCTCGCGAGCGGCGTGCCGATGGCCAAGGTGCTGTTCGCGCCGGGCGCGCTGGGCATGGTGATCCTGCCCGTGATGCTGTTCCACCAGATCCAGCTGATGGTCTGCGCCGTGCTGGCGCAGAAGTGGGGCCGCCGGTAACACCGGGGTCAGAGCCCGATTTTTGGAAATTTCTTTGAGGACGTTGCCAAAATCGGGGCTCTGACCCCGGTTTATCTGGCCAGCGCCAAGCCGCCCCACCACACTTCGGGAAGCGCGGCCGCCAGCATCAGGCCTGGGCCCAGGGCCGTGATGAGCCAGCGCCGCCGCGGCGGCAGCCAGGCGGTGCGCGGGTCGGCCAGGCTGGCGCGGATGTCGCGCCAGCCGAAGCACCCCAGCGCCAGCAGGCCGAGCGCGAACAGGCACCACCGCGCCGCATCGCCCAGCAGCGCGGCGAAGTCGGTGTCGAGATAGGCCAGCGCCGGCAGCGCGAGGCACACGCTGCCCAGCAGTTCGGCCGTCGCGATGACGGCGCTGCGGCCGCGGCGGCGGAAGTCGCGGCGCAGCATCCAGGCCGACAGCGCGACGTCGCCGGCCAGGTACAGCGCCGTCCAGCCGGGCATGTCCGCTACTCCTGCGCGGTGAGCGAGCCCGCGTGCCAGCCGCCGCCCAGCGACTGGATCAGCGCCACGGCCGTCGTCTGGCGGTTGCCCTGCGTCTGCACGAGCGCGCGGCGCGCGTTCAGTGCCGTCACCTGCGCCTGCACCACTTCCGAATAACTCACCTGGCCGGCCTTGTAGCGGTTCAGCACCTGCTCCTCGACCTTGTCCGCCGCCTGCGACGCCTCGCGCTGCAGGTCCTGCTGCTGCGCCAGCACGCGCGTGGCGGCCAGCTGGTCTTCGACGTCGGCGAACGCGGTCAGCACGGTCTGGCGGTAGCGCGCGACGGCCTGCTCGCGCGCCGCGGTCGCGCCCTGCACCGCGGCGCGGTTGGCGCCGCCGTTGAAGATGGTCTCGGTGGCCGACAGGCCCAGCGCCCACGCCACGCTCGATGCCTTGAACAGGTCGCCGATGGCGCTGGCGGACGGCCCGTACGACGCCGTCAGGCCGATCTGCGGGAAGTACGCCGCGCGCACGATGCCGATCTGCGCATTGGCCGCGGCCACGGCGCGCTCGGACGCGGCGATGTCGGGCCGGCGCTCCAGCAGCGTGGACGGCACGCCGACCGGCACCTCCGGCACCGTCACCTTCCACGGCACGCCCGCCAGCGTGAAGTCGGCCGGCGCCTTGCCGATCAGGACGGCGATCGCGTGCTCGAACTGCGCGCGCTGGCGCGCCAGCGTCAGGTCGTCGCTCTGCGCGCTGGCGAGCTGGGTCTGGGCCTGGTAGACGTCCGAGTGCGGCACGATGCCGACGTCGAAGCGGTTCTGCGTGATCTTGAGCACGCGCCGGTAACCCTCGATGGTCGTGGCCAGCAGCGCGCGCTGGGCGTCGACCGAGCGCAGCGAAAAATAATCCGTCGCCAGCTCGCCCTGCGCGGACAGGCGCGCGGACGCGAGGTCGGCCGCGCTGGCCTGCGCATTGGCCTGCGCCGCGTTGATACCGGCGCGCAGGCGGCCCCACACGTCCGGCTCCCAGCTGGAGCCGATGTTCAGGCGGTAGCTGTTCGACGTGCGCCCGCCGTTGTTGTTGCCGTTGCTGTTGTTGGAGCCACCACCGCCGCCGCTGCCGTTGCGGTCGGCGCCCGCGCCCAGGGTCACGGTCGGGAACAGCGCCCCGCGCTGCTCGGCCACGACGGCACGCGCCTGGCTGTACGCCGCGACGGCGGCCGCCACGTTCTGGTTGCTGACCTCGACCTGGCGCACCAGGCCGTCGAGCACCGGATCGCCGAACAGGTTCCACCACGGGCCGCGTTCGAGCGCGTCGGCCGGCGCCGCCGGCGCCCACCCCTGCAGCTCCTTGAAGGCGGCCGGCGCGGGCGCCGTCGGGCGCTCGTAGGCCGGGCCGAGGGCGCAGCCGGCGAGGCTGGAGAACAGCGCGGCCGCGAGCAGGGCGCGGGGCAGCGTGCGGAGGATCGGAGTGTGTCGCATGGTTCTGTTCATGGCTGGGAAGTCGAAGGCTGGTCGTCCAGCGGATGGCGGACCAGGTGGTGCTCGTCGGCGTTGCGGCGGCGGAGTTTGTCGAGGTAGACGTAGACGACCGGCGTGGTGAGCAGGGTCAGGAGCTGGCTGGCGACCAGGCCGCCGATGATGGCGATGCCCAGCGGCTGGCGCAGCTCGGACCCTTCGCCGAAGCCGATCGCCAGCGGCAGCGCGCCCAGCGCGGCGGCCAGCGTCGTCATCAGGATCGGGCGGAAGCGCAGCAGGCACGCCTCGCGCACGGCTTCCGTGGCCGACAGGCCGCGCGCGCGCTCCGCTTCCAGCGCGAAGTCGATGATCAGGATCGCGTTCTTCTTGACGATGCCGATCAGGAGGAACACGCCGATCAGGGCGATGATGGAAAACTCCATGTGGAACAGCAGCAGCGCCAGCACGGCGCCCACGCCGGCCGACGGCAACGTCGACAGCACGGTGATCGGGTGCACGAGGCTTTCGTACAGGATGCCCAGCACGATATAGATGACGACGATGGCCGCGAGGATCAGGAGCGGCTGCTGCTGGCTCGATTCCTGCGCCTGCTTGGCCTGGCCCTGGAAGCTGCCGCGCACGTTGACGGGCATGCCGATGTCGGCTTCCGCCTGCGCCACGGCCTGCCGCGCTTCCGACAGCGAATAACCCTGCGCGAGGTTGAACGAGATCGTCGTCGCCAGCTCGCCGTCCTGGTGGTTGACGGAGCTCGGCGTCGACCGCTCGGCGAAGCGCGCGATGGCGGACAGCGGCACCATCGTCGTCGCCCCCGTCGACAGCGCGGCGCCGCTGGCCGGGTCGCGCGCGGCGGTCAGGTTGGCGGGCGCGGTCGCCGCACCGGTGCCGGCGGCGGTCGTGCCGGCGGTCGCGCCGGCCGTCGTGGTGCCGCTGGCCTTCTTGGCCGGCACGTAGACGTCGTCCAGCGCGGCCGGCGAGCGTGCGTACTTCTGCGCGACGCCCATGATCACGTGGTACTGGTTCAATTCGTCGTAGATGTTCGCGACCTGGCGCTGGCCGAAGGCGTCATAGAGCGCGTTGTCGACATCCTTCGCGCTGATGCCGAGGCGCGCGGCCGTCTGCTTGTCGATGTCGACGTAGGTCTCGACGCCGTTGTCCGCCTGGTCGGTGTCGACGTCGGTCAGCGCCGCCTGCCCCTTCATCGCGTCGGCCAGCTTCGTCGCCCACGCCTTGAGGTCGGCGCGGTTGTCGCTCTTGAGCGTGTACTGGTAGGTGGAATTCGACTGGCGCCCGCCCATGCGCAGGTCCTGCACGGGATTCAGGAACAGCTGCACGCCCGTCACGCGCGCGAGCCTCGGCCGCAGCCGCGCGATCACGGCCTGGCCGCTCTCGCCCTTGGCGCGCTGGCTCACGGGTTTCAGGTTCATGAACATGAAGCCGCCGCCGGCGCGCGAACCGCCCGTGAAACCGACCACGGTGTCCACGGCGGGATCGCTCTTGATGATGTCCACCAGCTGGCGCAGCTTGCCCTGCATGGCCTGGAACGAGATGCTCTGGTCGGCGCGCATGCCGCCGTTGATCTGGCCCGTATCCTGCTGCGGGAAGAAGCCCTTGGGCGCGGCGGCGAACAGGAACACGTTCAGCGCGACGACGAAGGCGAGGATCAGCATGACGAGCGGCTTCATGTCCAGCGCCCAGTCGAGCGCGTGCTCGTACGATTTCAGCACGGCGTCGAAGGCCCGCTCGGCCCAGCGCGCGAGCCGGCCCTGCTTGCGCTCGACGTGCCCGTGCAGCTTCTGGCCGGGTTTCAGCAGCACCGCGCACAGCATCGGCGTCGTCGTCAGCGAGATCACGAGCGAGATCATCACGGCGGCCGACAGGGTGACGGCGAATTCGCGGAACAGCCGTCCCACCTGCCCGCCCATGAACAGCAGCGGGATGAACACGGCCACGAGCGAGAGGCTGATCGACAGCACCGTGAAGCCCACTTCCTGCGCGCCCAGCAGCGCCGCCTTCATGCGGTCCATGCCCAGTTCGACGTGGCGGCTGGTGTTTTCCAGCACGACGATGGCGTCGTCGACGACGAAGCCGGTGGCGACCGTGAGCGCCATCAGCGACAGGTTGTTGAGCGAGAAGCCCAGCAGGTACATCACGCCGAAGGTGCCGAGCAGCGAGACGACGGTGGCGACGGCCGGTACGACGGTGGCGCGCACGCTGCGCAGGAACAGGCTCACCACGAGCACCACGAGCAGGATCGAAATCATCAGGGTCAGCTCGATCTCGTGCAGCGAGGCGCGGATCGAATTGGTGCGGTCCGACGCCACCTGCATGCTCACGTCCTGCGGCAGCTGGGCCTGCAGCTGCGGCAGCAGCGCGCGCACGCCGTCCACGGTCTCGATGACGTTGGCGCCCGGCTGGCTGGTCACCAGCACGATCACGGCAGGCCGGCCGTTGAACAGGCCAAGCGTATTGATGTTCTCCACGCCGTCCGTGACGTCGGCCACGTCCTGCAGGCGGATTGCCGAGCCGTTGCGCCAGGCGACGACGAGGCCCTTGTAGTCGGCCGCCGTGCGTCCGTTCGTCGGCGTATTCGCCTGCGAATAGATCTGCAGGCGCATGCCCTGCCCCTCCAGCGCGCCTTTCGGCCGGTTGGCATTGGTGGCCTGGATCGCGGCACGCACGTCCTCGGCCGCCAGGCCGTACTGGTTCAGCTGGTACGGGTTCAGGTCGACGCGCACGGCCGGCAGCGAGCCGCCGCCGATCTCCACGTCGCCCACGCCCTTCACCTGCGCGAGCTTCTGCTGCACGATGTTCGACACCTCGTCGTAGATCTGGCCCGGGCTGCGCGTCTTGGACGTCAGCGCCAGGATCAGGACGGGCGCGTCGGCGGGATTGGCCTTGCGGTAGGTCGGGTTGCTGCGCAGGGTCGCGGGCAGGTCGGCGCGCGACGCGTTGATCGCCGCCTGCACTTCGCGCGCGGCGGAATCGATCTGGCGCGTCAGGTCGAACTGCAGGTTGATGCGGGTGGAGCCGTTGCCGCTGTTCGACGTGATCTCGTTGACGCCGGCGATGACCGCGAGCCGCCGTTCGAGCGGCGTCGCCACCGACGTCGCCATCGTGTCCGGACTGCCGCCCGGCAGGCTGGCGGACACGGAGATCGTCGGGAAGTCGACCTGCGGCAGCGGCGACACCGGCAGCACGAAGAACGCGCCGATGCCCGCCAGCGCGATCCCGATGGTCAGCAGGACCGTCGCGATGGGCCGCCGGATGAACGGTTGGGAAAGACTCATGCGCCGGCTCCGCCGGGTTTCGGTTCCGTGCGCGGCTGCGCGGGCTCCGCGCCGCCCCGGCGCCGCGCCAGGCGGTCGAAGGCGAGGTAGATGACGGGCGTCGTGAACAGCGTGAGCAACTGGCTGACGATCAGGCCGCCGAAGATGGCGAGGCCCAGCGGCCGGCGCAGCTCGGCGCCCTCGCCCCAGCCGAACATCAGCGGGACGGCGGCGAACAGCGCGGCCAGCGTCGTCATGATGATCGGGCGGAAGCGCAGCATCGCGGCCTGGTGGATCGCGGTACGCGGGTCCTTGCCCTCGTCGCGCTCGGCCTCGATGGCGAAGTCGATCATCATGATCGCGTTCTTCTTGACGATGCCGATCAGGAGGATGATGCCGATGATGCCGATGACGCCGAGGCCCTGCCCCGTGACGCCCAGCGCCAGCAGCGCGCCGACGCCGGCCGACGGCAGCGTCGACAGGATCGTCAGCGGGTGGATGTAGCTCTCGTACAGCACGCCCAGCACGATGTACACGCAGACGACGGCCGCCAGGATCAGCCACAGCTGGTTCGACAGCGACGCCTGGTACGCGCCGGACGCGCCGAGGAAGGTCATGCTGACGGAGGCCGGCAGGTTGATCTCCTTGGCGACCTCCTTGATCGCCGCGACGGCGGTGCCCAGCTTGACGCCGGATGCCGTGTCGAAGCCGATCGTCGTGGCCGGGTACTGCGCCACGTGCGTGATCTGCAGCGGCGCGGCCTGCTCGGTGACGGACGCGATGGCGGACAGCGGCGTCGGCGCGCCGGAACCCGTGCGCAGCTGCAGGTTCTGCAACGCGTCCAGCGACATCGCGTCATCCTGCCGCGCTTCCAGGATCACGCGGTACTGGTTCGTCTCGGTGAAGATGGTCGACACGATACGCTGGCCGAACGCGCTGTACAGGGCGTCGTCGACGTTCGACGCCGTCACGGACAGGCGCGAGGCGCTGTCGCGGTCGATGTTGACGTACGCGGCCGCGCCGGTGGCGCCGGCGTCCGTGACGGCGTTCGCCAGCTCCTTGCGGCGCGCCATGGCCTCGACCATCTTGTTGGCCCACGTCGTCACCGTCTTCGTGTCCGCGCCCTCGATCGACAGGCGGTATTGCGTCGGTCCCGTCTCGGCATCGATGGTGAGGTCCTGCGTCGGCTGCAGGTACAAGGTCACGCCGGCCACGTTGCGCGCCACGCGATCGCGCAGGCGCGCCATGACGGCGCGCTGGTCGTCGTGCGACTTCTTCAGGTTGATCAGCATGGTGCCCGTGTGGAGCATCGTGTTGTTGGCGGCGTCCACGCCCACGGTCGACGCCAGCGATTCGACGTCGGGGTCGGTCAGGATCTCGCGCGCGGCGGCCTGCTGCATGTCGGCCATCGCGGCGTACGAGATCGCCTGGCGGGCTTCCACGCGCGCCTGCAGCTGGCCCGTGTCCTGGGTGGGGAACAGGCTTTTCGGGATGAAGACCCACATCAGCGCCGTGAGCACGAGGGTCCCCAGCGCGACGAGCAGGGTCAGGCCCTGGCGCTCGAGCACCCAGTTCAGGCCGCGGTCGTAATGGCCGACGGTCCAGTCGAACACGGACTGGAACCTGCGCGCGAATGCGCTCTCGTGCGCCCGGTCGTGGTGCTTGAGCCAGCGGCCCGACATCATCGGCACGAGCGTCAGCGAGACGATGGCCGAGATCAGGATCGTGATCGCCAGCGACACGGCGAATTCGCGGAACAGGCGGCCCACGACGTCGCCCATGAACAGCAGCGGGATCAGCACGGCGATCAGCGACACCGTCAGCGAGATGATGGTGAAGCCGATCTGCGCGGCGCCTTTCAGCGCGGCCTCCATCGGCGGTTCGCCTTCCTCGACGTAGCGCGAAATGTTCTCGATCATGACGATGGCGTCGTCGACGACGAAGCCGGTGGCGATCGTCAGCGCCATCAGCGACAGGTTGTTCAGGCTGTACCCCAGCAGATACATGACGCCGAACGTGCCGACGAGCGAGATCGGCACCGCGAGGCTGGCGATGACGGTCGCGCGCACGCTGTGCAGGAAGGCGAAGATCACGAGCACCACCAGCACGACGGCCAGCACCAGCTCGATCTGCACGTGTTCGACCGAGGCGCGGATGCCGTTGGTGCGGTCCGACAGCACGGCCATGTGGATGCTCTGCGGGAGGCTGGCCTGCAGGTCGGGCAGGCGCTGCTTGATGGCGTCCACGGTCGCGATCACGTTGGCGCCCGGCTGGCGCTGCACGTTCAGGATGATCGCCGGCTTCATGTTGGCCCAGGCGCCCAGCTTGACGTTTTCCGCACTGTCGACGACCTTCGCCACGTCGCCCAGGCGCACCGGCGCGCCGTTCTTGTAGGAGACGATCAGGTTGGTGTAGTCGGGCACCGTCACCAGCTGGTCGTTGGCGTTGATCGTGTAGGCGCGCGCGGGGCCGTCGAAGCTGCCCTTGGCGCTGTTGGCGTTGGCGCTCGTGATCGCGGTGCGCAGCGTGTCGAGACCGAGGCCGTTGGCGGCGAGCGCCTTCGTGTCGGCCTGGATGCGCACGGCCGGACGCTGGCCGCCCTGCAGCGTGACGAGGCCGACGCCCGACACCTGGCTGATCTTCAGCGCGAGGCGCGTGTTGACGAGGTTCTGCACCTCCGTCAGCGGCATCGAGTCGGACGTGATGGCGAGGGTCAGTACCGGTGCGTCGGCCGGGTTGACCTTCGCGTAGACCGGCGGCGCCGGCAGGTCGGTCGGCAGCAGCGAGCCGCCCGCGTTGATCGCGGCCTGCACTTCCTGCTCGGCCACGTCGAGCGTCTGGCCGAGCGTGAACTGCAGCGTGATCACGGAGACGCCGGCCGCGCTGTTGGAACTCATGCGCGCCAGGCCCGCCATCTGGCCGAACTGGCGTTCCAGCGGCGCCGTCACGGTGCGCGCCATCACTTCCGGGCTCGCGCCCGGGTACAGCGTCTGCACCTGGATCGTCGGGAAGTCGACCTGCGGCAGCGCCGACAGCGGCAGGAATTTATAGCCGACGAGGCCCGCCAGCACGATCGCCAGCATCAGCAGGGACGTGGCGACGGGGCGGCGGATGAAGGGGGCGGATGGACTCATGAAGCACCTCCGCGAAGCATGCACTCGTCGCCCCGGCGAAGGCCGGGGCCCAATTTCGTCGCGCCGACGCGATGCTGGCTGGACTTGGGTTCCCGCCTGCGCGGGAACGACGTGCGGTTGCCGCGTATCACCGCGTGGGCACGGTGTGCCCACCCTACAAACCCGGTCATTGCGCAGCCCCTTCCTGCTGCTGGCGGCGGCGGTGCTGGCGCTGCGCGCCGTCCTGCGCGGGCTGCGCGCCGGGCTGCGCGGGCTGCGCGCCGGGCTGCGTGGCCGGTGCGGCCGCGCCGGCCGCTGGCCCCGCCCCGCCCTGCCCGCCGTGGCGGCCCTTCCAGTTGCCCTGGCCGCCCGCCGCGCCGGCGCCCTGCGCGCGTGCCAGATGGTCGCCCGGCAGCGTCACTTTGGCGCCATCCTTGAGGCGGTCCGCGCCTTCCGTGATGACCGTTTCGCCGCCCGACAGGCCGCTCGTGATCTCGACGCGCTCGGCATTCTCCTCGCCGCGCTTCACGTTCGTCTGCGCCACCGTGCGGGTCTGCGGATCGAGCACGTAGACGTAGTCGCCGCTGACGCCGTGGCGCAGCGCCGTCACCGGCACGGTGATCGCGTTCTTGATGACGTCGACCTGCAGGCGGATGTTCACGAACTGGCTCGGGAACAGCTGCGCGCCCTCGTTGCCGAAACGGGCCTTGGCCTTGACGGTGCCCGTTTGCGTGTCGACCTGGTTGTCGAGGGCCATGAAGCGGCCCTGCGCCAGCTCGCGCGTGCGGGTGCGGTCCAGCGCCGTCGCCGGCAGGCTCGCGTTGCCGTTGATGCGTTGCTGGATCGCGGGCAGGCGGTCCTGCGGCACGGCGAATTCGACGTCGATCGGCGACTGCTGCGTGATCACCGCGATCCCGTTCGCATCGCTGCTGCCCACGAGGTTGCCGATATCGACCGTGCGCAGGCCCACGCGGCCGGCGATCGGCGCGCGCACTTGCGTGTAGCCGAGATTGATGCGGGCGATGCCTTCGGCCGCCTTGTCGGTCGTGACGGTGCCCTGCAATTGCTTGACGAGGGCGGCCTCGGTGTCGACGTCCTGGCGCGCGATCGAGTCCTGCTGGAGCAGCGTCTGGTAGCGGCCCAGCGTGACCTTGGCCGTGTCGAGCTGGGCTTCGTCGCGCTGGCGCTGGCCGGTCGCCTGCAGCAGCGCCATCTGGGAGGGCCGCGGATCGATCGTCGCCAGCACCTGGCCCTGCTTGACGAGCTGCCCTTCGGTGAACAGGATCTTCTGCAGCACGCCGCCGGTCTGCGGGCGCACGGTCGCGACGGCGGCCGGGGTCACGGTGCCGAGGGCATCCAGCAGGATCGGGATATCGGCCCGTTCGGCCTTGCCGACGCCGACCGTCGTCGCCGGCATGCCGCGGCCGCCCGGACCGCCGCGGCCGCCCGCGCCCGGCCTGCCGCCGCCGGGGCCGCCCTGCGACTGCTGGTGCACGAGGTGCAAGGCCAACGCCGCCAGGCCGGCCATCGCGAGCACGGCGACGACGGTGCCGATGACACGGGTGCGGCGCGAACGCCTGGGTTGGGTCGGGGTTTTGTTCTTGTCGGGTGTGACGGTCGAATCCATGCGAGTCCTTGGCGGCCGGGTAATCAAAAGCACAATAAAAGTTCCATGGCAATGTAGCACGGCCCGACATTGCTTTATGTTTCGTAACGTACAGACGAGAAATTCCCCGGCCACATGAGCGGGCATCCCGCCGGGCAGATCGATTCGCTTCTTTACGTGGATTTACACAGAAGCCTTCCACATGCCGGAAGATCGATGCAAAAACGGGCATGGGAGAGTCCCCATGCCCGTTTTTCGTCGCTGCCGCCGTGTTTCGGCGTCGGTATGCCCGACTACAAGCTGTTACAAAGCTTAACGGCCCGGAAAGGTTTCAGGGCACTGCGCACAGGCAGTGCGTGACCGCAGCGAACGGTTGCCGGCGGTCGGCGACGCCGGCCAGCCAGCCCAGGTCCTTGCCGATCGGCGCCAGTGTGGTGCCGCCGAGGGCTGCCGCGCCGAGGTCGGCCGGCAGCAGGCCCAGCTTCACCTGCACCGTCAGCGCCTGCGCGTCCGACAAGCCGATGCGTTCCAGCAGGCGCTCGGCCAGCGTGGTCGGCGGCTCGGCGTACGTGACGCGGAAATCGTCGCCGAGGTGCGCCCGCTTGGCGGCCGAGCGCAGCGCGTCGCCGTAGCTGCCCAGGCGGTCGACGAGGCCCCGCTCCTTCGCCTGCGTGCCGGTCCACACGCGGCCCTGGCCCACTTCGTCGATCTTCGCCTGCGTCGTCCTGCGCGCGATGGCGGCCTTGGTCGTGAACTCTTCGTAGATGTGGTTGATGGTGGACTGGATCAGCTGGCCGAAGCGCGGATCGAGCGGGCGCAGCGGATTGTAGGCGTCGGCCAGCCAGGTCGTCGTCACGCCGGCCGTGTGGATGCCGAGTTTGTCCCCGACCTTGTCGGCCGTCGGCAGGATGGCGAACACGCCGATCGAACCGGTGACGGTATCCGGATCGGCGATGACTTCGTCGGCCGCCAGCGAGATCCAGTAGCCGCCCGACGCGGCCACGTCGCCCATCGACACGACGACCGGCTTGCCCGCTGCGCGCGTGAGTTCCAGCTCGCGCCGGATCAGTTCCGAGCCGTATGCGCTGCCGCCCGGCGAATTGATGCGCAGGACGACGGCCTTCACCGACTTGTCTTCGCGCACGCTGCGGATCAGGTTCGCCGTCGAGATGCCGCCCACCATGCCGGGACCGCCGGTGCCCTCGGTGATGTCGCCGGCCGCGACGACGACGGCCACCGCGTCGCCGAACGGCTTGTCCGGATGGCGCGACACATAGTCGGCAAAGCCCACCTGGCGGAAGCTCTTGATGTGGTCATCGTAGGCGCCGCGCTTGATGAACATGGCGCGCACTTCGTCGCGGGTCTTGATGCCGTCGATCAGCTTCCAGTCCAGCGCCACCTTGGCCGCGTTGCCGTGCGCCGCGTCGAGGCGCTGCGGCAGTTCGTCGATGCCCTTGGCGATGGCGCCCGCCGGCAGCTTGCGCGCCTTCTCGACTTCGGCCGTGTAGCTGCTCCACAGGCCGTTGTACAGGAAGGCGTCGGCCTCCTGCGCGGCCTGGGACGGGCCATTGCCGATGAACGGCTCGGCGAAGCTTTTATACGTGCCGACCTTGATCACGTTGACGGTGACGCCGACCTTGTCGAGCGCATCGCGGTAGTAGTTGCGGTGGCGGCCGAAGCCTTCGATCAGCACCATGCCCATCGGGTGCAGGTAGATTTCGCTCGCGTGCGCGGCGATCAGGTAGCGCTTCTGGTCGAAGCTGCCCCCCCAGACCACGACGCGCTTGCCGGCCGCCTTCACGCGCTCGATGGCGGCACCGATCTCGCGCACCGACGCGAGGCCGCCGCCGCTCATCTCGTCCAGCAGCACCAGGACCTCGCTCACGTTGGCGTCCTTGGCGGCGCCGTCCAGCGCCTTGAGCACGTCCGGCAGGCGCACGAGCCGGCGGCCGTTGCCCGAGAGGCCGGCGACGACGGAGTCGCGCACGCTGCCCGCGCGCTCCTCGACCAGTTCGCCCTTGAGGTCCAGCACGAGGGCCGTCTTGGGCAACAGCGGCTTGAGTCCGCCGCCGAACATGCTCCACACGATGGCGATCACGATGATCAGGAAGAACAGGTTCAGCACGAAGCGGCGGGTGGCATCGAGGCCGCGCCAGAGCGCGCCGACGCCGCGGCGCATGGATGACAGGGGCTTGAATGGCATTAGGGCTCCGGCTAGTTGAAATTTGGTTCGGTCAAGGGCATGGGCCCGGCGCGGCGCGAGATCGCGAACAGGCCGGCGAACACGAGGGCGCCGTTCACGATCAGGAGTTCGAAGCCGAGGCGGTAACTGCCCAGCAGCGCATGCTGGTGGTATTCCAGCAGCGCGCACAGGAGGGGCGCGCCGACGGTCACCCAGGGCACGAGCCGGTCGTTCAGCGTGCGCGTCGTCAGCATGCCGAAGGCGAACAGGCCGAGCAAGGGCCCATAGGTATAGCTGGCCAGCTTCAGGATCACGACGATCATGCTGGGATTGTCCGCCCATTTGAACACCAGCACCATGGCCAGGAACAGCAGGGCGAACGCGAGGTGCACGTGGCGGCGCACGCGTGCGCGCGCGGCTTCGGTCAGGTCGTCGCGGCGGCGGATGCCGAGGATGTCGATGCAGAAGGTGGACGTCAGCGCCGTGATGGCGCCGTCCGCGCTGGGGAACAGCGCCGAGATCAGCGCGATCAGGAACACGATCTGGACCAGGGCCGGCAGATGGCCCATGACGACGGCCGGGAAGATCTTGTCGCCGGTCGCCGTGACGCCGGCCGCCGGCGCGTACAGATACAGCAGGCCGCCGAGGAACAGGAAGGCGCACAGCACGACGACGAGCACGGCCGTCAGGCTCAACAGGTTCTTCTGCGAATCGCGCAAGGTCTTCACGGAGATCGTCTTCTGCATCATTTCCTGGTCCATGCCGGTCATCGTCAGCACGATGAAGATGCCGGCCACGACCTGCTTGAGCCAGAAGCCGGGGCTGTCGACGTCGTGCGTGAATACGCGCGCGAGCCCGCGCTCCTGCATCCGCTGCAGGGCCTGCGGGATCGTCAGGTCGAGCTGGCCCAGCATGAACGCGACGCAGGCGAACAGGCCGGCGAGCATGCACGTCGTCTGCAGGGTGTCGGTCCAGACGATGGTCTTCACGCCGCCCTGGTAGGTGTACAGCAGGATCATGCCGAGGACGATGAAGGTCGTGAGCCAGAACGGGATGCCGAGGCCGTCGAGGATGATGTCCTGCAGCACGGCGACGACGAGGTACAGGCGGGCCGTGGCGCCGAACAGGCGCGACAGGATGAAGAACCCGGCCCCGCTCTGGTAGGCGCGCCGGCCCAGGCGCACGTCGAGGTAGTGGTAGATCGACGTCAGGCGCAGGCGGTAGTACAGCGGCAGCAGCAGGTAGACGACGGCGATGTAGCCGATCACGTAGCCGATGAGGATTTGCGCATAGCCGAAGCCGTCCGTCCCGACGGCGCCCGGCACGCTGATGAAGGTGGCGCCGGACAGCGTCGTGCCGACCATGCCGAAGGCGACGAGCATCCAGTTGCTGCTCTTGTTGCCGATGAAGAAGCTGTCATTGTTGGCGCCCCGCGACGTGGCCCACGCGACGCCCAGCAGCAGCGCGAAATAGGCGATGAGGATGCAGAAAAGTAAAGCCGGGGACATTAAAAATCCAGAATGTTGTCTGATCGCCCAGCAATATACACCCAAGAAAGCGCGGGAGTCAGATCCCCTGCCCCGGCGCCCGTTCGAACGGGCCGATGCACGCGTCCATCGTCTCGTTGCGGCACATCACGAAGCGGGCGCCGGACGGATGGAAGCGGATGTAGTTGGTGGCGCGCGTGCCCGGCTTCATGATCTCGCCGGAGCAATCCTGCTTGCCGTTGTCCTTCACGATCTTGTCGTCGAGCTTGTAGAACCCCTTGGCGCTGGGGCGCTCCGCGACCGTGAACTCGCTTTCCGACACTTCGTCCGCGCTCTTCACGAGCGTCGTGCCGTCGCCGCGGAAGTGGTACGTCTCGGAACAGCCGAGCTGCGGGATGGTGAGGATCCAGATGCCCAGCAGCGGGTGCGCTGCCGACGGCGCGGCGGCGTGTGCCGACAGGGAGGCTGCAACAGACAGGCAGGCGAACAGTCCGGTAAGCGTGCGCATGGTGGGCCTTTGCATGACGGTGCGGGGAAGCGCGGGGGCTTGTCATTATTGCACAGGCAAACGCCGGATGCGCGCGCGGAACGACGTCGTTCCCGGACTGGCCGTCCGCCTCGGCGGGGACCCGATTACGTTGCGTGGACGTGGGCTGGACTTGGGTCCCCGTCTTCGCGAGGGCGACGATCCAGGGTTTTGACGCGATCGATCCCGGCACTGCCGGGATCGACGGGTCATCAACCGTTTTCCGGCGGCGTCTTGGGCTTCGCGGGCCTGCGTGGCGCGCGCGTGGCCGGCTTGCGCGACGGGGCCTTGTGCGCCGGGCGGCTGGATTTCTTGCGGGCCAGTTTCGCGCCGTCGCCCTCGTCCTCGCCTTCCGGTGCGGCACCGTCGCCGGCCGGCATCGCCTGCGCCGCGACGGCATGCTGCGCGTCGGCCGCGGCGGCGCTGTCTTGCTGTGCCGCCTGGTCCGGCGTCACGGCCGTGCCGGCTTCCGGCGCCTCCACGGCGGGTGCCGCGTCCTTGCGCGCGGCCGGCTTGCGCGGCGCGCGCGCGGGGCGGCGGCGTTCCTTCACGGGCGCGGGCGCCTCTTCGGCGGCCGGCGCGACCGCGGCCGCATCGTCGGCCTCGGCCGCGGCCACCGGCTCGATCGCCTCGGCCAGGTCCGGGGTCGGTGCGGGCCAGGTCGCCATGGCGGCATCTTCGGATGCCGGCGCAGCGGCGTCGGTGCCCGTCGCCTGGCCGTCGCGGCCCTTGCGTCCGCGGCCGCCGCGGCGGCGCGACTCGCGCGCCGGCGCCGGCACTTCCGTCGGCTGCTCGCCCTGGATTTCGGCGGCCAGCTCGTCGCCGGCCTCGGACGCGGACTGTGCCTGCTCGACGTCGGCAACGCCTGCCGCTTCCACCGGCGCGGCATCGACGGCCTGCAGGTCCGCCTGCGCGTTCGCGCCGCGGTAGACATAGGTGCCGGACTTTTCGTCGCGGCCGAATTCGAACAGGCCGCGCGTCTGCGCTTCCTCGAGCAGGTTGCCGAAGGTGCGGAAGCCGTAATAGGTCTCGGAGAAGTCCGGACGGCGGCGCTTCAGCGTGTCCTTCAGCAGTGACGCCCAGATCTTGCCCGTGTCGCCCCGTTCCGAGACGAGCGCGTCGAAGGTCTCGACGACCATCTCCAGCGCCTGCAGCTTGCGCGCTTCCATTTCTTCGCGCTTGCGGTTGTTCTCGTCGGACGGACGGCGGGCCGGCGCGGGCTGGGCCTTGCGCTCGTCGCGCTTGGCGGCGGCGCGGCGCTGTTCGCGCACGAGGTCGTCGTAGAAGATGAATTCGTCGCAGTTCGCGACCAGCAGGTCGGACGTCGACTGCTTCACGCCCACGCCGATCACCCGCTTCGCGTTCTCGCGCAGCTTGGAGACGAGCGGCGAAAAGTCCGAGTCGCCCGATACGATGACGAAGGTGTTCACGTGCGACTTCGTGTAGCACAGGTCGAGCGCGTCCACGACCATGCGGATGTCCGCCGAATTCTTGCCGGACTGGCGCACGTGGGGGATTTCGATCAGTTCGAAGTTCGCTTCATGCATCGTCGCCTTGAAGCCCTTGTAGCGATCCCAGTCGCAATAGGATTTCTTGACCACGATGCTGCCCTTGAGCAGCAGGCGTTCGAGGACGGGCTTGATGTCGAACTTCTCGTAATTCGCATCGCGCACGCCGAGCGCGACGTTTTCGAAGTCGCAGAACACCGCCATGCTGATATTGTCTGAAGATGAAGCCATGTGTGTTGTTGTGTGGTTGTGGACAAGCTGACCAGCGATTATACGCAACAACGTTGACAACGCCGCCACGGACGCGTCCGGCCAGGGAATGCTCAGCCGAGCCGCTCGAGCGTGGCCGGGTCGGCGCGGCCGTCGAAGAACTGGTCGAGGCAGGTCTGGAAGATCGCTTCGTGGGGCGCGATGTCGGCGAACAGGGTCATCGACGACTGGAATTTCAGGTTGTCGGGGTAGCCGAAGATCTCGTCGACGCCGCGGTCGTGATGGCCCGCCACGGCCGTCGCGCAGGCGCGCAGGCGCGGGCCCAGCACGGGATGCGCGAGGTAGGCGGCGGCCTCGTCGGCGGAGCGGATCGCGTAGCGCTGCGCCATCGCGCTGTGCCCCAGCCCGTCGACCTGGGGAAAGATGAACCACATCCAGTGGGTGCGCTTGTGGCCGGCGCGCAGCTCGGCCAGCGCCGTGTCGTAGACGCCGTTCTGCGCTTCGACGTAGCGTTCCAGGTTGAAGTCGGGTGCCATGGTCTCTCTCCTCTCCGGCGCATGCTACGCCGATCGCGGGATTTGCTAAAGTGGCGCCACGATGAAACCCGAACACCTCACGCTCCTCCTCACCCGCGAAATGCCCTACGGTAAGTACAAGGGCCGCACGATCGCCGAACTGCCCGGCCACTACCTGGGCTGGTTCGCCCGCGAAGGCTTTCCGAAGGGCGAACTGGGCGAGCTGCTGGCCCTCATGTACGAGCTCGACCATAACAATCTGCGCGGCCTGCTGGACCCGCTGCGGGGCCGCCCGATGCGATGATCGATTTTTTCGATCCTATGCCGTAAAACTACTCGTTTTTCATTGCCGCCCGGCGTCCCTATACTGGCTTCCATCGACAGGCAAACAACAAGGAGCACATCATGATGGAAGTCCGCAGGAGCGAAGAACGGGGCGCCGCCGACCACGGCTGGCTGAGGTCGAAACACAGCTTTTCGTTCGCCGATTACTACGACCCGCGCCACAGCGGCTTCGGCCCGCTGCTCGTGATCAACGAAGACCGCGTCGCCCCCGGCGGCGGTTTCGGCACGCACGGCCACCGCGACATGGAAATCATCTCGTACGTGCTGGACGGCGCGCTGGAACACAAGGACAGCATGGGCACCGGCTCCGTCCTGCACTACGGCGACGTGCAGCGCATGAGCGCCGGCAGCGGCGTGCGCCACAGCGAGTTCAACGGATCGAAGACGGCACCCGTGCACTTCCTGCAGATCTGGATCGAGCCGGACACGAAAGGCATCCCGCCCAGCTACGAGGAAAAGCTTTTTTCGCCGGACAGCAAGAAGGGCAAGCTGCGCCTGATCGCCTCGCGCGACGGCCGCCAGGAATCGGTGCTGATCCACCAGGACGCGTCGATCTACGCCGCCATCCTGGACGAAGGCGACACCGTCGAACACGCGCTCGACCGTGAACGGCTGGCGTACGTGCACCTGATCCGCGGCGACGTCAGCGTCAACGGCGTGCCGCTGAAGGAGGGCGACGCGCTCAAGATCGGCGGCGAGGAGCGGATCGTGTTCGACCATGCAGAGGCGGCAGAACTACTGTTCTTCGACCTGCCGGCCTGACCGGCGACAACCGCGCGTCGCATGCCGGATCGCGTCGGTATAATGAAGCCCGACAACAAATTCGGGCTTGCCGGCATGAACGCACAACCCAGCGTCCTCGTCGTCGAGGATGACGTCCACATCGCCCACGTGCTCGGCTTCATGCTCGAGCGCCAGGGGTATCGCGTGATCCACGTGGCGGACGGCCGGGCGGCCGTGCAGCACGTCGTGTCGCAGCCGGCGCCGGATCTCGTGCTGCTGGACGTGATGCTGCCCTACGTGGACGGGTTCGAGATCATCGGCCTGATCCGCGCGCAGGCCGGCTGGGAAGGCGTCCCCGTACTCATGCTGACCGCCAAGAACACGGAACGCGACACCGTGCGCGCCCTCGATGCCGGCGCCGACGATTTCATCATCAAGCCGTTCCAGCCGCAGGAACTGCTGGCGCGCCTGCGCCGCTACCTCGTCGCTTCCTGACGCCGGGTCACTTTTCGAGCAGGTCGACGCCCAGCGGTTCCAGGCGCAGCACGCCCGGCCAGCGCTTGCCGGAGAGCACGCCGTGCATCGTGCCGTCGAGCGCCACGTCACGGGGTTCCGACGTGGTGTTGACATACAGCGTACGGCCGTCGACGACGCGCGCATAGACCCCGTCGGGCGTCTTCGGCCCCGGCGCGATACCCAGGCTCGCGTACAGCTGGCGGTACAACGGCCCCATGATCTGCGGCTGCGCGGCCGTGGCGACGTAGATCGCGCGCCCCTTGCCGAAGCGGTTGACCGTGATGGCGGGCACCTTGCCGTCGACGTTCGCGAAGCGCGCCAGCACCTCGGCGGTGGACGGCTCCAGCACCTCGTAGGGGCCGAGGTCGGCCTCGATGCCGACGCCGCCAATCGTGGTCTGCAGCGCGCCGGCGCTGTAGAACGCATCGGTGCGCAGGCCGAATACGTCGGTCAGGCCGCCGGGCAGCGGCGTGTCGAACCATTGGTTGTCGTCATTCACCTTGTCCGACTGCGCGGTCATGATCGCGGTGCCGCCGTCCGCGACGAACTTGCGCACGTTGGCCCGCGACGCCGCGTCGAGCAGGTACAGGCCCGGCACGATCACCAGCTTGTAGCGGCCCAGGTCCTCGTGGCCGACGTGGATCACGGCCACGTCGATATTGTCCTTGAACAGCGGCTCGTACGCGCCGTGCGCCTGCTGCATGGAGCCCGGGTTGATGTAGGGCCGCACCGTGTTGCTCATGCCCTCCTTGGGCAGGTTGGTGGCGATCATGTTGTCGAACGCGTAGGCGATGGCGACCTTGGGCTGCTGCAGGCGCGGGAAGCCCAGTTTTTCCAGTGTCGCGAATTCCTGCGCGATCGTCGCGAACTCGCCGAGCTTCCACGACGCGCGGTCGTCGTGGTCGATCAGGCCGAACAGCGCCTGCTCCTCGCCGCCGTGGTGGCTGTGCCAGGTCCACGGCATCACCGCCTCCGCGCCCATCAGCAGGCCGAAGTACGCCCACATGCGCGAGCGGCCGGGCGTGCCGTAGTAGCCGGGGCCGCCGGCGGTGAACTCGTTGAACCAGATCGGCGCGTTCATCCCGGCGCGCATCATCGTCGATTCGAACGCGGCGCCGAGCGGATCGCCCGGGTAGAAGCCCATCGCGCCGTAGCTCACGTAATGGCGGTAGGTGGCCAGGTAATCGAAGCCCTTGCGCCCGGCGCTGTCCCACAGGTTGGAGATGGCCGGCTTGTCCGGCACGTTCTTCGCGCGCACTGCCTCGAGCAGTTCCAGCACCTGGATGGTCTGCTCCGACCAGAAGCGCCGCATGTCGAGGTAGCGCTCGTAGGGGCCGACGCCTTCGATGTACGGCAGGCGCACCTCGTCCCAGCTGTCGAGGCGGCGCGACCAGCGCTGCGTGGCCCAGGCCTTGTTCAGCGCCGCCTCGGTGCCGTACTTGTGCTTGAGCCAGGCGATGAAGCGCTGGCGGTCGGCCTCCGAGTACGACACCATGCCGTTGCCGCTCTCGTTGTTGTAGCCGATGGCGAACAGCGCCGGATGCTTCGCGTAGCGCCGGGTCATCGTGTCGGCCAGGCGCACCAGCAGCCGCCGGTAATCGGGATCGCTGGTGTCGTCCATATAGCGTTCGGCGGGATCGAGGCGCACGCCGTGCTGGTCGACGATGTCCACGCCCGGGTACTTCTTGTGCAGCCAGATCGGCGCGGGCTGGCCCGGGATGTCCATGAGGACCTTCAGGCCGGCGGCCTGCATCCGGTCCATGATCCAGTCGAACAGGCTGAAGTCGAACTTGCCGTCGGCGGGCTCGAACGAATCCCACGACAGGTCGCCCATGCGCACGACCTTGAAGCCGGCCTGCTTCATGCGCTGGATGTCGTGCCCGATCTGCGCGCGCGTACGGTCGAAGGGCTGGTAATTGGTGCCGACGAACAGCTGGCCGGCGCCGGGCCAGCCGGGGTGGCCGTCGGCGCCCTGCGCCCGGGAAGTCGCGGGAGCGAGCGCCGCGAGTGCCGGCGTGCAGGCGGCGGCGATGTGCGAGAGGTTCATGGAATCGTCAGGGAAAAATAAGCGGCAATCATGGTGCATGATGAGAGAGGCCACGTCGCACCGCAATTACGAAAATCGCCAACACCCCCTACGAAATTCACCATGCGGCACGATAGGATACGCCCCCTTCATCTTGCTCGTGAAATCGTTTTCAGATACGCTTGGCATCGCCCATCACGCACGATTCTGGAGATCCGCTTGACCAACCAATCCCGCCGCACCGCGTTCAAGACCCTGCTGGCCGGCGCCGGCGCCGCATCGCTTCCCATTGCAACGGCCGCCGCCGCGCCGGCGGCCCCCGCCTGCCCGCCCGCCGCCCCGCGCTGGGGCCGCGGCATCGAAGGCCAGCGCAAGGCCGACCGCGGCGACGGCACGTACATCAATCCGATCATCGCCGGCGACCACCCGGACCCGACGATCCTCAAGGACGGCAAGGACTATTACATGACCTTCTCGTCCTTCTTTTCGTATCCGGGCATCGTGATCTGGCATTCCACCGATCTCGTGAACTGGGCACCGGTCGGTCCCGCCCTGAAAAAACCGCTGGGCACCATCTGGGCGCTCGACCTGTGCAAGCACGACGGCCGCTACTTCATCTACATCCCGGCCGCGCCGGACGGCAACGCGTGGTCGATCTACGCCATCTGGGCCGACCACATCGAGGGGCCGTGGAGCGATCCGGTCGACCTCAAGATCTCCGGCTGCATCGACCCCGGCCACGTCGTCGGCGAGGACGGCAAGCGCTATTTGTTCGTCAACGGCATCCGCCGCGTCCGCCTCGCCGACGACGGCCTGGCGGCGGCCGGTCCCGTCGAACCCGCGTACCAGCCATGGCACTATCCGGACGACTGGGTCGTCGAGAACTTCGCGCCCGAAGGTCCCAAGCTGCTGCGCCACGGCGAGTACTTCTACCTGATCACGGCGGTGGGCGGCACGGCCGGTCCGGTGACGGGGCATATGGTGATCGCGGCCCGCTCGAAGTCGATCCACGGGCCGTGGGAACACTGCCCGCACAACCCGCTCGTGCGCACCACGGGCACCGCGGAGCCGTGGTGGTCGCGCGGCCACGCGTCGCTCGTCGAGGGTCCGGGCGGCGACTGGTGGATGGTCTACCACGGCTACGAGAACGGCTTCCGCACGCTGGGCCGCCAGACCTTGCTGGAGCCGATGGAGTGGACGGCCGACGGCTGGTTCCGCGCCAAAGGCGGCGATTTGTCGAAGGCCTTGCCCAAGCCGCGCGGCGGCAAGGCGGGACCGAGCGGATTCGCGCTGTCCGACGATTTCACCAGGGACCGCTTCGGCGTGCAGTGGGCGTTCCACGACCCCGCGCCGGATGAAATGACGCGCGTGCGCTTTGCCGGCGGCGGCCTGGAAATCAAGGGCAAGGGCACGTCGCCCGCCGACGGCGCCCCGCTCACCTGCGGCGTCGGCGACCGGTCGTACGAGGCCGAGATCACGCTCGATCTCGTCGGCGCGGCCGAAGGCGGCCTGCTGCTGTTCTACAACCCGAAGGCGTTCGTCGGCCTCGGCTTCACGCCCGCCACCGTCAAGACCTGGCAGTACGCCGAGGAACAGACGTGGGCGCGCCGTCCGCAAGCCATCTCCAGCGTGCGCGTGCGCCTGACCAACGTCGACAACGTCATCACGTTCCACTACTCGTTCGACGGCGGCAAGACATGGACGCTGCACGGCACGCGCATGGAAGTGTCGGGGATCCACCACAACGTGTTCGGCGGCTTCCTGAGCCTGAAACTGGGCGTGTACGCGGCGGGCGCCGGCACCGTGCGGCTGCGCGATTTCCGCTACCGGGCGCTGGCGGCGGCATGACGGCCTGAGCGCGCGCCACAGCCGTTCGGGAACTGCTAGCATGCGGAGAGATCGTAACCAAAAGTCTCCATGCACGCGAACCCGCCATGCATCAACGCTGCCGGCGTCCCGGACGACGCCCAGCGCCGCTTCGACGAGCTGCTCGCCCACCTGCCGGCCGGCGTCGTGATGCACGACGCTTGCGGCCGGGTCGTGGCCGCGAATCGCCAGGCGCTGGCGCTGCTCGGGCGCAGCGAGCACCAGCTGCGGGGTGCGCAGGCCGACGACGCGGCGTGGCATTTCGTGCGCCCGGACGGCACCCGCATGCCGCCGGCGGACTATCCGGTGAACGCGGTGCTGCGCACGGGGGCCAAGGTGTCGGACCTCGTCGTCGGCGTGCCCCGTCCCGACGAAGGCGACGTGCGCTGGGCGATCTGCAACGCATATCCGGAACGCGACGGCGGCGGCGACGTGCGCAGCGTCGTCGTCTGCTTCACGGACTGCACGGCCCTCAAGTACGCCGAACAGTCGCTGCACAAGTCCGAGGAACGCATGCGCCTCGCGCTGCAGGGGTCCACCGACGCGCCGTGGGACTGGGACCTCGTCACCGGCGAAATCTATTATTCGGCGCGCTGGTGGGAGATGCTCGGCTACGTGCCCGACGCGCGGCAGGTCGACGTGGACGCGTGGGTGCGCCTCACCCACCCCGAGGACCGGCTGCGGGTGCTCGCCTTCCTCGACGAACTGCTGCCCGGGTCGCGCCAGGCCTACAGCATGGAACTGCGCCTGCGCCACCACGACGGCCACTACGTCCCGATCCTGAGCCGCGGCTTCATCCTGCGCGACGGCGCCGGCAAGGCCGTGCGGCTGTCCGGCACCAACACCGACCTCACGGAGCGCAAGCAGGTCGAGCACCGCATCCACGAGCTGGCGTACTTCGACCAGCTCACGGGCCTGCCGAACCGGCGCTTCCTGATCGACGAGCTGGGCCAGATCCTCGCGCGCAACGGCCGCGCCGGCCGCCACGGCGCCCTGCTGTTCCTCGACCTCGACAACTTCAAGCTCCTGAACGACACGATGGGCCACGACGTGGGCGACCTGCTGCTGCGCGAGGTGGCACGGCGGCTGCGCCGGGCGCTGCGCGAAGGCGACCACCTGGCGCGCCTGGGCGGCGACGAATTCGTGATCGTGCTGGAAAACCTGGGCCAGTCGCCGGCGGAGGCGACGGCCGAGGTCCATGCCGTGGGACGCAAGCTGCTGGACGTGCTGGCCGAGCCGTTCGAGCTGGCCGGGCGCCAGTGCGCCAGCAGCCCGAGCATCGGCGCCACGCTGTTCGACGGCGCGCCCACCGGCATCGACATCCTGCTGCGCCAGGCCGACCTCGCGATGTATCGCGCCAAGGAAGAAGGCCGCAACACGCTGCGCTTCTTCGATCCCGGCATGCAGGCGGCCGTCGACCGCCAGGCCGCGCTGTCGGCCGCGCTGCGCACGGGCATCGCGGACCGCCAGTTCGTGCTGTACTGCCAGCCGCAGTTCGGGCATGACGGCAGCCTGGTGGGCGGCGAAGCGCTCGTGCGCTGGCAGCGCGGCGCGAACGACCTGGTCGCGCCCGGCGAATTCATCGGCGCCGCCGAATCGGGCGGCCTGATCGCGGCGCTCGGCATGGACGTGCTGGAACAGGGCTGCCACGCGCTGGCGCGCTGGGCCCGCGCGCCGTGCCTGCGCGCGCTGAAGCTGGCCGTGAACATCAGCGTGCACCAGCTGCGCGACCCCGATTTCCCGCACGCCGTCGCCACCTTGCTGGCCGCGACCGGCGCCCCCGCCGACCGCCTCACGCTGGAATTGACGGAGAGCGTATTCGCGCGCAACCCGGCCGACCTGGTCGAGCGCATGCAGCAGTTGCGCGGGCTGGGCGTGCACTTCGCGCTCGACGACTTCGGCACCGGCTATTCGTCGCTGGCGTACCTGGCGCGGTTTCCGCTCGCGGCGCTCAAGATCGACCGCTCGTTCGTGCAGGACGTCGACCACGATCCGAACGCGTCGTCGATCGTCGAAGCCATCATCGCCCTGGCGCGCAAGCTCCACCTGGCGACGATCGCCGAGGGTGTGGAACTGGATGCGCAACAGGCGTTCCTGACGGCGCACGGCTGCGACGTGATGCAGGGCTACCTGCTCGGGCGGCCGGTGGCGCTGGACGAATTCGAACGGCACTACGGCCGGCCGAACGCGGGCACCTATCAGGCGGCGAGCGGCAGCTCGACGTAGAACGTGGTGCCGATGCCCTCGGCACTGTCGAACCAGATGCTGCCGCCCAGCTCTTCGACGATCGTCCGGCAGATCGAGAGCCCGAGGCCGGTGCCGCCGCGGCGGCGCGAATCGGCGCCGTCGGCCTGGGCGAAGCGCTGGAACACGCGCTCGCGGAACGCTTCCGGAATGCCCGTGCCCTCGTCGGCCACGGCCAGCCGCGCGGTATCGCCGCACGCCTCGACCCGCGCGCGCACCGTCGATCCGGGCCCGGAAAACTTGATCGCGTTCGACAGAAGATTGGTCAGCACCTGGGCCAGGCGGTCGCGGTCGACGTCGACCCGCGCCCCTTCGGCGCCGGGCGTGGCCACGCACGACAGCGCGATCCCGGACCTGGCCGCGAAGCTCTGCATCGCCGCGACGGCGTCTTCCGCCAGCGGCAGCAGCGGCTGCACCGCGCGGTCGAACGCCATGCCGCCGGCGTCCATCTTCTGGATGTCGAGCACGTCGCCGACCAGGCGCACGAGCCGCTCCGAACTGGCGTTGGCCACGTCGACGAGGCCTTGCGCGTCGGGCGGCAGCTCGCCGGCCATGCCGTCCGCCAGCAGCGCCAGCGACGCCGAGATCGCCGTCAGCGGCGTGCGCAGTTCGTGCGACACCGTCGCCACGAATTCGTCCTTCATGCGCTCGACTTCCTTGCGCGCCGAGATGTCGTGCACGAAGGCGGAAAAGAACAGGTCGTCGCCGGTGCCGGCCAGGCCCAGGGTCAGCTCGACGGGGATCTCGACGCCGTCGCGCGTCAGCAGCAGGCGTTCGACGCGCTGGCCCAGCAGCGCCAGCGTGCCTGTCGCGCGGAAATCGGCGAGCAGCGCGCGCGCGCGGGCGCGGAAGCGTTCCGGGATCACGAGGTCCGACACGGGGCGGCCGAGCGCGTCGTCGCGCGACCAGCCGAGCATCCGTTCGGCCGCCGAGTTCCAGTCGCAGATGCGGCCGCGCATGTCGATGCCGACGAAGGCATCGTGCGCCGTCTCGATGATGGTGGCGATGCGCTGCTCGTTGGTGCGCACGCTGGCCAGCGCCTGTTCCAGCTCGCGCGTGCGGCGGGCGACGCGCTGTTCGAGGGTCGCGTTCAACTCTTCCAGCGCGCGCCGGCGGCGCACCAGGTTCGCCACCAGCGCGTTCAGGGTCGTGCCCAGCGCGCGCACCTCGGCATAAGCGCCGCGCCGGACTTCGATGCGGGCGGTTTCGCCGGCCCGGATCCGCTGCGCGGCATCGGCCAGGTCGCCCAGCGGCCGCGTGATGCGGCGCGCCAGCGCCACGCCGGCGAGCGAGAACAGCAGGGCCAGCAGCACGCCGCTGGCCAGGCCGTATTCGCGCAGGCGGCGCACGGGCGCGAACGCGTCGTCCGCGTTCTGGCGCACGAGCACGGTCCAGCCCAGGCCGGGGTAGTCGCCGTAGCCGTGGCCGAGCTGGTAGCCGACCAGGTACGCACGGCCGTCCGGCCACGTCTCCACGACGTAGCCGCCATGGCGCTGCGCGTGCGCCGCCTTGAGGCTCGGCAGGGTCAGGCGCGTGCCGACGACGTCGTGCGGCCCGAGCAGCACGTTGCCGTCGGTGTCGACGATCAGGGCCTCGACCTGGCGCCGGGCGGCGATCCCGGCCATCACGGAGCGCTCGACGTCGCGCGCCCATTGCCAGGACAGGTGCGCGCCCAGCACGCCGCGCGTGACGCCCTGCTCGTCGATGTAGGGGAAGGCGACGTCGACGAAGCGCCAGGGTTCCTTCTGCCTGGGCAGGTAGCGGGCCAGCAGCATGGCCTCGTGCACGTCGCCCGCGTGGACGCCGCGCAGGGCGTTGCGGAACCAGGGGCGCTGCGACACGTCCGCCCCTTCGAGCACGCCCTGGGCCGCGACCTGCACCTTGCCGTCCAGGCCGGCCAGGCCGATCCAGCTGTAGTAGCCGAGGCTCTTCTGGATGCCGTCCAGGGTCGCGCGGCGGCGCGCGGGCGGCTGGTCCTCGCCCAGCAGGGGCCGCCGGGCCAGCAGGCCGACCTCGCGGTAGCGTTCGAACATGCCGCGCTCGAGCTTGTCCGACGTCTGCATGGCCAGCTCGGCCAGGCCGTGGCCGATGCTCGTCTCGACCTGCTCCGACGACTTGCGTTCGATGAGGGACGTGAGGACCAGCGTGAGGACGATGGACAGCGCGACGAACGCCAGCGCGAGCCAGGCGCCAAGGGCGCGCGGCAGCAGGCGGCGCAAGAGTTTCAGGGGATTCGGCATGGCAAACGGACAGGAACGCACGTCGTATGGACGCTGGTGCCAGCCTAGCACAGCTCACATTCCGTGCGGGAAAAGTGTTGCTTCAAGTGAACATTGTGCCGACTTTCGGCCAGGCTGTTGTATTTCTGGCCAGCAGTACCCATATCGACTGGGCCGGCGCCGAGGCCCACCACACGGCCATGCCCGATTTCCGGTAAACTCGCCTGTTACTTGATCAGTTTTTACGCCATCGCACCAGGAAAAGCCATGCAAGACACTGCCCCCGCGCCTTCCAACCTCGTCGACTACGTCACGTCGTGCAGCCTGCCGACCCCGTGGGCGCAGTTCACCCTGCATGCGTTCGTGGAGCATGCGACCGGCAAGGAGCATCTGGCGATGACGCTGGGCGACCTGGCGGCAGGCGACGCCCCGCTGGCGCGCATCCACTCGGAATGCCTGACGGGCGACGTCATGTTCTCGCAGCGCTGCGACTGCGGCGCCCAGCTGGAATCGGCGCTGCGCCGCATCGCCGACGAGGGCCGCGGCATCCTGCTGTACCTGCGCCAGGAAGGCCGCGGCATCGGCCTCGTCAACAAGATCCGCGCCTATCGCCTGCAGGAAGCGGGGGCCGACACGGTCGAGGCCAACCTGCAGCTGGGCTTCCACGCCGACGCCCGCAACTATGAACTGGTGCTGCCGATGCTGGAACAGTTCGGCATCGAGGCCGTGCGCCTGATGACGAACAACCCGCGCAAGATCGACGCCCTGGGCAAGCTGGGCATCAAGGTCGCCGAGCGCGTGCCGCTGCTCGTCAACCGCAACGTCTACAACGACAACTACCTGAATACCAAGCAGGCCAAGCTGGGCCACATGATGAACCCGGTCACCGAAGCCGCGCTCGACAGCGAAGCGTAATCCCCTGCGGCGGGCGGTTCTGGCAAGATGGTGTCAACCTCTTGCCAGCCCGAGGATGCCATGCGCTTCCCGTCCGCCGTCCGCGCCTTCGCCGCCACCGTCGTCATCCTCGGCGCCGCCGCCTCGCTCGCCGTTGCCGCGGGCAAGGCCGGCAGCGCCGGCCAGCGCATCAAACCGGCGCCGCAGCCGCCCCTCGTGATCCCGCCCGCGACGCCGCCGGCCACGACGCCGCCCGCGCCCGGCCCCGGCGAGACGGACGAGACGGCCGCCCTGCCCACGCCGTCCAGCGCCGCGCAAACGCTGTATGCCGCCGCCCGGGCCGACCTGCTGCAGATCCGCATGCTGCTCAGGAACGGCCGCAGCCAGTCCAGCGTCGGCTCCGGCTTCCTCGTCGGGACCGGCAACCTCGTGCTGACCAATTACCACGTCGTGTCGCAGATGGCCCTCGACCCGGACGTCTACGTCGGCGAATACGTCGACACGGACGGCAAGAGCGGCCCCGTCGAACTGCTGGCCGTCGACGTGCTGCACGACCTGGCCGTGGTGCGCGTCGACCGCGCCGGCACGGGCTTTTTCAAGGTGCCGGACAAGCCCGTGAAACTCGCGCAGGGCCAGTACCTGTATTCGCTCGGCAACCCGCTCGACCTCGGCTTCGCCATCTCGGAAGGGGCCTATAACGGCATCGTCACGCGCAGCTTCTACGAGCAGCTGATCTTCACCGGGCCCATCAATTCGGGCATGAGCGGCGGCCCCACGGTCACGGCGGCCGGGGTCGTGGCGGGCGTAAACGTCTCCAAGCGGCGCGACGGCGAACTGGTCAGTTTCCTCGTGCCCGTCAAATATGCGCAGGAATTGCTGCGCAAGGCGGAGCAGCAGCCGCACCCGCCGAAAGATTTCAACCCGCTCATCGGCCAGCAATTGCTGGCGCACCAGCGGGCACTGATCGACCGCCTGCTGGCCGAACCGCTCTCGATACGCACGATGGGGCCGTACCGGGTGCCGGTGCGCGAATCGCAGCAGTTGCGCTGCTGGGGCCGCTCGAACTTCCGCGCCGAGGCCGAGTACACGCTCGACGCCGTCAGTTGCGCGATGGAAGCGGCCGTCTATGTGTCGGACACCCAGCAGACGGGTCACGTGTCGATGACGCACCAGGTGCTCCGCTCCAGCGCCCTGCACCCGCTCCAGTTCGCCGTGCTGGCCAGCAGCCGCTTCCGCGTGGACAGCATCGGCGCCGGCCGCGATACCCGCCTCACGCGCCCGGCCTGCACCGAGATGTTCGTGCACACGGCCACCCTGCCCGTGCGCGCGGTGACCTGCGTGCGCGCCTACCGCAAGTTCGCCGGCCTGTACAACTTCACCCTGCTGGCCGCCAGCACTGACGACCCGCACGCCAACCTGCAGAGCCGCCTCGACCTGGCCGGCGTCTCGTACGACAACGGCCTGCGCGCCACCCGCGCCTTCCTGTCCGCGCTCGGGCGCAGCCGCCGATGAACGGGCCCTGGTTCATCGAGCTGCTGGCCCGCAACGGCGACGTGCTGCAGCGCCAGTGCGTCGCCGCCCTGCCCATCCGCATCGGGCGCGGCTACGACAACGACGTGATCCTGGACGACGACTATGCGGCCGCCGCGCATGCCGTCGTCGAGCTGGATCCGGCCGGCCGCCTGCTGCTGCGCGACCTCGGCAGCCGCAACGGCATCGTCGTGGCCGGCCGGCGCCTGCACGAGGCCGCGCTGTCCGGCGACACCGTCGTGCGCATCGGCCACACGCCGCTGCGCGTGCGCGCGGCCGACTTTCCGGTCGCGCCGGAACTCCTCGACCGCACCTTCCACGGCTGGGAAGGCGTGCTGCCGGGCAGCATCGGCCTGGTGCTCGCCGGTGCCGTCGCGCTGCTGGCGCGCTGGCTCGGCGACACCGACTATTTCGCCTGGGCGCGCTACGCCGAGGCGCTCGCGGGCGGGCTCGCCGCGGCGCTGCTGTGGGGCGGCGTGTGGGCGTTCGCGAATCGCCTGTTCGGCCGCCACGCGCGCCTGGGCCGCCACCTGTTCGTGTTCGGCTGCGGCGCGGCGGCCATCGCCGGCTATGCCCTGCTGGGCAGCACGCTCGGCTACGCGTTCTCGGCCGAAGGGTTCACGCACTACGCGTCGCACGTGGCGACGCTGCTGCTGGCCGGGATGATCTATTTTCACCTGTGTACGATCCGCCCGCAGAACCGCGTCCGCTACCGCTGGATCTGCGCCGGCCTCGCCGTGCTCAGCTCCAGCCTGATCCTGGCCGGCAACGTGCAGCGCACGGGGCGCTTGTCGGACGAACTGTACATGCCGGTGCTGATGCCGCCGGCCGTCCGCCTGAGTCCCGACCACGGCGTGGACGAGTTCATGCGCGAGGTGGACGCGATGAAGGGCCCGCTCGACCGCGGGCGGGGGCGCAAGCCGGGCGACGACGACATCGAAAATTAAGGGCTGTGTTCGCGCTATTTAGGTAAGCGAGCGCGGCCGACTAGCCGCACTGCGCCGCAGCGCACAGCAGGTGCGCGGGCGTCGTCAGACGTCTTGTGTCCAGCAACCGTTGCCAGCCCGAATAATTGATGAGGTATCGGCTCGCGACACCGCGGAAGCGCACCAGCCAGCTCTTGAATCGGCTGTGCCAGCTATTCACATTCTGGATGTGGATCGCGCCGCGCGCCCGGATGCCGGCCTTCACGTTCACCGCCTCGTGCGTGATACCCGCTTGCGTGGCGAAACGGCGATACGCCGCGGCCCCGTCGCTGATCAACAGCACGTCGAGCGGCAGTACCGGCGTGAGGCACGCGTGCAATTGCGCAGCCGTCACTTGGCCCCGGCCCGTGTGAAAGTCCAGGGTTTGTCCGGTACGGTCGCGTGCGACGAGCAGGCAGTCGTGCTCACGATTGATCCCGCGCTGACTGGCCACGCCGCCGCGCTTTCTCGGCGGTCGTGTCAGGTTGCGCGAACCCTTCTGCGATTCGAGTCGATAGGTCTCGTCCGCCTCGACGATGGCCGCCAACATTGCCGGCCGGTCGCGCATCGCGCCGGGCACGAACCGGTGGCGCCACCGGAAGCTGGTCGTCCGGTGCACGCCGGTCACGCGCGCGGCGTCGCGGACCGTGCGCGATTCCAGGATGGATTGCAGGAACGGTAGCCAGCACTCTTTCTTGCGCAGGCGTGCGAGCGGCGTGCCGGTCAGGGCGTTATAGCTGCGTCCGCAGGCGAGGCAACGAAAACGCTGCAAGCCGCTCGCCTGGCCGCAGCGGTGTACGCGACCACAGCCGCAGCGCGGACACGGCCGGCCTCTGGCGGCCTGTTCGATCAGCGCGATACATTCGGCAGGATCCGCGAGGCCGGTGATCCATTCGCGCAGCCGGACCAGGTCGGTAGCCGAGAGCTGCACCGCCGACAGCAGCGTGAACACGTCGTCGAAAGGTAGGCCGCGCATCGTCATTCCTCATGAGTTAACTCGACGATGCGTATGACCTCTGCAACCAGATTGCGTTCACAGACTTAACGCGAACACAGCCAAATTAATATGGCATATTGTCGAAATCGGCCGTGCGGTTCGTCGTATCAACAGACCTTCACCCACCAGGAGACGAGATGTCCAGACTCAAAGTCCAATGCTTTTCCATATCCCTCGACGGCTTCGGTGCCGGCCCGAACCAGAGCTTGCAGAACCCGCTGGGCGAACGTGGCGGCGAGCTGCACCAATGGTTCCGCGGCACGCGCACCTTCCAGCGCATGCTGGGCGACGACACCAAGGGGACCGACGGCCCGGACGAGGACTTCGCCGCGCGCGGCTTCGAGAACATCGGCGCCTGGATCCTTGGCCGCAACATGTTCGGCCCGGTCCGCGGCGCCTGGCCCGACGAAGAATGGAAAGGCTGGTGGGGCGACGAACCGCCCTACCACTGCGACGTGTTCGTGCCGACGCACCACGCGCGCGCGCCGCTCGCGATGAAGGGCGGCACGACGTTCTACTTCGTCACCGACGGCATCGAGGCCGCGCTCGAGCGCGCCCGGGACGCCGCGGGCGGCAAGGACGTGCGCCTGGGCGGCGGCGTGTCGACCATCCGGCAATACCTGCAGGCCGGACTCGTCGACGAGATGCACCTGGCCATCGCGCCCGCGCTGCTGGGCACCGGCGAGGCGCTGCTGGCCGGGATCGACCTGACCGCGCTCGGCTTCGAATGTACCGAACACGTGCCGACGCAGGCGGCCACGCACGTGGTATTGCGCCGCGGCTGACGGTCAGGACAAGGGAATCGTCAGGCGCGCGATCTCGACCGATCCGTCCTCGTCGAAGATGGGACAGCGCTCGCCGATCTCGACGGCCTCGTTGAAATCGGTCGCCTCGACGATGGAGTAGCCGCACAGCGAGCTGGCGGATTCCTTCGGCCCCAGCAACCGGCGCGGCACCTCGACGGCGCTGTGCGTGAGGCTGCCGCGGTCGACGACGCGCGAGCCGAGTTCGTCGAACCAGGCGGACCAGCGCGACCGGTCGTGGCGCGTGGCGGCGTCGGGGCCGGGCGTGCCGTGGTACACGAACAGGAAACGTTCCATGTCATTCTCCTGGGGCGGGTGGATTCGGCCCGACGTTAGCAGAAGCGCGGCGCGGACGCCGCACCCGTGCCTTTTGACAATCGCACAAGGATGACCGATCATCGCCGCATGACCTTCCTGCGCCGCAATGCCGTCTTCGTCTCCGCGTGGATCCTGTTCTGGATCCTGATGATGCTCGTCGCCGTGCAGGACTTCATGCGCAACGAGCACAGCCATGCGATCTGGCAACCGCTGCTGTGGGAAGGCTCGTCGGCGCTGGTCATCAGCGTGCTCGCCTTCGTGCAGCTGCGCTGGTCGCACGGGGACGAGGCGCTGCTCGGCATGCCCCGGCGCTGGTTCTCGCACCAGGCGCGCTGGCTGCTGATGTACTGGATCGCCTTCGTGCCCCTCGCCTTCGGCATCCGCGACACCGTGTACGCGCTGGTCGGCCAGACGTATCGCCACGATCCCGTGCCGCAGCTGTTCCTGTACGAATCGATGAAGATCACGATCTTCTTCTGGCTGTTCATGGCGATCCGCTTCGGCGTCCTGTCGTACCGCGCCCTGCTCGACGCGCGGCTGCGGGCGGAACGCTCGAACACCCTGTTGCGCCAGGCCCAGCTGCAACGCCTGGGCCAGCAGATGCAGCCGCACTTCCTGTTCAACGCACTGAACACGGTGTCGGCGCTGATCTGGACCGACCCCGCGCGCGCCGACGCCACGCTGACGCAGCTCGCCGACGTGCTGCGCGAAACGCTGGCCCTCGGCGACCGCCACGCGGCGCCCCTCGCGACCGAGCTGCGCCTCGCGCGCGGCTATGCGGACGTGATGGCCGAGCGCTTCGCCGACCGCGTCGACATCGCCTGGCAGGTGGACGACACGCTGCTCGACCGCGACGTGCCGGTGATGAGCCTGCAGCCGCTGCTGGAAAACGTGTTCAAGCACACGGTCGAACGGCGCCGCGGCCAGACCCATATCGACGTCTACGCCCGCCGCGACGGCAACGCGCTGGTGCTGGGCGTCGAGGACGATGCGGGCAAGCTGACGGCGTCGGACCGGCCCGGCGGCATCGGCCTCTCGAACCTGCGTGCGCGCATCCAGGCGCTGTACGGCGACGCCGGCCGGCTGGACATCACGGCGCGGCCGCAGGGCGGGGTGCGCGCGGAAATGCGGGTGCCATGCGCCTCCTGATCGTCGACGACGAGCGCCCGGCGCGCGCCAAGCTGCGCCACCTGCTCGCGCAGCAGGACGGCATTGCCGCCGTCGACGAAGCGGCCGACGGCATCGAAGCGCTGGAACGCATCACCGCCTTCCGCCCGGACGCGCTGCTGCTCGACATCGAGATGCCCGAGCTGTCCGGCATCGAACTGGCCGCCTCGCTGCCGGAACCGGCGCCGCTGGTCGTGTTCGTCACGGCATACGAGCGCTATGCGTGCCAGGCGTTCGATGCCGACGCGATCGACTACCTGCTCAAGCCCTACGATGGCGAACGCCTGGGCCGGGCGCTGGCCCGCTTGCGGAAAAAACTGGAGACGCGGCCGGACGGGCAGGCCGTCGCCCTGCCGCCCGCACCGCTGGAACAATTGCTGGTGAGCGAACGCGGCGCCACGCGCATCGTGCGCGTCGCGGACATCCAGTGGATCGAGACGGCCGACAACTACGTCGTGCTGCACACGGCCGAAGGCGCCCCGCTGCTGCGCCAGACCCTCGCCGGCCTCGTCGAACGGCTGGGCGCCGGCTTCGTGCGCTGCCACCGGCGCGCGGCCGTGGCGGTGGGCTGGATCGAACGGATCGTCGCCCTGGACAAGGGCGACGGAGAACTGCAGCTGCGCGGCGGCGCACGGGTGCCGTGCAGCCGCCAGTACCGCGCCGACGTGATGGCGCGGCTGTAAAACGAAGCGGCTCAGCTTTCCAGCGCCGCCAGCAGCTTCGATCCGACCGGCGCGCCCCAGCCCGTGCACGCATCCCAGCCGGCCTTGGCCGGATAGGCGCCGTTGTCGCCGCTCGTGATGTCGCGCATGGCACCGCTGCCCGCCAGCGGACCGTACAGCAGCGGATTGAGCCAGCCCACCGGCTGCGCCAGCTTCTGGTTCAGCAGCGCGACGAGGCCCGCCCACAACGGCGACACGGCGCTCGTGCCGCCGATCGTGTACGTCATGAAGTCGACGCGCACCCGGTAGCCCGTCGCGGGCGACGCATTGCCGGCCACGTCGGGCACGCCGCGCCCGACCCGTCCGCCCGGATTGACCGACGCCGGCACGCCCGCAGCGGCCTGCCAGGCCGGCAGGTCGAACACGTCGCTGACGCCGCCGCCGGTGGCGCTGCTGGCGGGGTCGTCGTTCCACACGGTTTCGCTCTCGATCGTGCTGCCGCCGACGGTCAGGCGCGTGCCGCCGCAGCCCAGCACGTACGGGCTGGACGCGGGGAAGTCGGCATGCGCGAGGCCGTCCGGCGTGCCGTTGTCCGGGTTCTGGTCGCCGCTGCCTGCATCGCCCGCCGCGCAGCACACCGTCACGCCCAGCGCGGCCGCGGACTCGAACGCCTGGTTCATCGCCGCGAGGCCCTGCTCGGTCCACGCCGATTCCGGCGCGCCCCAGCTGATCGAGATCACGGACGGCTTGTGGACGTCGTCGTGGACGGCGGCCGCGATCGCGTCGACGAAGCCCTGCTCGCTGTTCGGCGCAAAATACACGGCGATGTGCGCCTTGGGCGCGACGGCGCCGGCGACCTCGATGTCGAGCATCACCTCGGCATCCGCGCTCCACGGCAGCGACGGGCTGTTCTTGCCGCCGTCGACGGAGACGGTCGTCACGCTGGGCGGCGCCAGGTTCAGGCTCTTGAAATAGGCCTTGAGATCCTTGCTGCGATACCCGCCGCCCAGTTCGAGGATGGCGATGCACTGGCCGCTGCCGTCCAGGCCGGACGGAAAGTCGTACAGCTTCGCCAGGTCGACGCCGGTGTAGCCCGACGTCGCCTGCGCATCGGACGGGGCCGCGCCGGACGGCATCGACGCCAGCAGCGCGGCCTGCGCCGACGCCGTCGAGAACTTGAAATGCGGCCGCGCGATCGGCACGTCCTCGATGCCGAACACGCCTTCGACGATGCCGTCCAGCCCGGGCGGCAGGTGCACCGGCGCCGTGCGGCGGCGCGAGATGCCGGCCGCGTGCTCGACGTGTTCGATGGTCGTGCCGAACGCGGCGCTGACCTGGCCGGCCGTGCCCGACAGGAGGATGCTGCGCGCCGCCGGCCGGCGCTCGACGACGACGAGGCCGGCCTGCTGCGCGAAGGCGGCCACGGCATCGAGATCGGCGTCGCTGGCGCCGTGCCGTGCGGCGAACTCGGCGCGCGTCAGGTAGCTGCGCTGGCCGGGTTTCGTATCCAGCGGATGCGCCGCAAGCGGTGCACGGCGGCGCACGAGGACGGTGATCTCGAAGCGTTCGTTGGCCGGTGCCGGTCCGAGGGACCGCAAGTCGGCGATGGTTGCGGGCACGCTGCCCTGGAGTTTGACCATGATTCACCTCGTTGAAAGACGGCCCGGCGGGTCCGGGCGCCATCTGCCAGTGTGCGCGCGGACCGGATCCGCTTATTGATTGGCGATAATTCCGAACGCCGCCACGCGCCGGCATCACCGCACGGGATTGCATTCGTATTAAAATGAATGTGCGACTGTGAGCGCTAACATTTCAATAAGGAGACATGATGATCGACAAGAATCGGCGTGATCTGATCCTTGCCGCCGGCGGCGCGCTGGCGGCGGGTGCGGTGGGAGACATGGCATGGGCGGCCCCGCCCGACCGCAAGCTGGGCTATGCGGTCGTCGGCCTCGGCTCGTACGGCCTGGGCATCATCATCCCGCAATTCAAGAACTGCCAGAACAGCCGCCTCGTCGCCCTGGTCAGCGGCGATCCGGCCAGGGCGAAGCGGGTGGCGCAGGAATACGGCGTCCCGGAAAAGAACATCTATAACTACCAGAACTACGACGACATCCGCAACAACCCGGACATCGACGTCGTCTACGTCTGCCTGCCCGTGGGCATGCATGCCGAGTACACGATCCGCGCGGCCAAGGCCGGCAAGCACGTGCTGTGCGAAAAGCCGATGGCCGTGTCGTCGGCCGAATGCGAGTCGATGATCGCGGCCTGCCGCCAGGCCGGCAAGAAACTGATGATCGGCTACCGCTGCCACTTCGAGCCGTACAACCTCGAAGCCGTGCGCCGCGCGCGCGCGGGCGAGATCGGCAAGTTGCGCTATTTCCGCTCCGAACACGGCTTCACGTTCCGCGACCCGAACGCGTGGCGCCTGAAAAAAGCGCTGGCGGGCGGCGGCTCGATGATGGACATCGGCATCTACGCCCTCAACGCGGCGCGCTACATGACGGGCGAGGAACCCACCGCCGTCTACGCCCAGGAAACGACGGACCGCAAGGACCCGCGCTTCCGCGAAGTGGAAGACATGATCGGGTTCCAGCTGGAATTCCCGTCCGGCGTGGTCGGCTCGTGCATGTCGATGTACAGCGCCAACCAGAACCACATCCTGCTGATGGGCGACAAGGGACGCATCGAAATGGAGCCGGCGACCGGCTACCACGGCAACCGGCTGTGGGTGGGCAACGGCCGCGAGAACGAGATCACGCCGCGGCCCGGCCCCGGCGCCACGCAATGGGCCGGCCAGCTCGACCACATGTCGCAATGCGTGCTGCAAGACCGCGAGCCGATCGTCGCGGGCGAGGAAGGCTTGCGCGACCTGCGCATCATCGAAGCGATCTACCGCTCGGCGCGCGAGCAGAAGCGCGTGGTGCTCAAGGCCTGAACGGCATCAATACGGCGATCCGGTGACGTCCAGCCGGATCTGCCAGATCGCGCCGGCGCCCGTCAGGTACAGCGTCTTGCCGTCGGCGCCGCCGAACGCGGCGTTCGTGACGTTGGCGTCCGTGCGGATCGTCGCCAGCTCTTTTCCCTCCGGCGAGAACACGCGCACGCGCCGGGCCGGGTGCTCGCTCACGTAGAGATTGCCGTGGCAGTCGACGGCCATGCCGTCCGGGACGTCGAGCCCCTTCACGATGTCGCGCCCCGGTCCCGGCACGCCGTTCACGATGGGGTAGGCGCGCAGGAAGCCGTCCCCCGCGTTCACGTACAGCACATCGCCGGCGGGCGACAGCGAGACGCCGTTCGGATTCGGCCGGCTGCCGTCGACGAGCGTCACCTTGCCGTCCGTGCCGACGCGGTACACGCCCGTGACGGGCTGGCCGCCGGGCGCCGCCGCCTTCTGGAAATCCGGGTCCGTGAAATAGATCGTGCCGTCCCTGGCGATGGCGATGTCGTTCGGCGAATCGAACACCTGGCCTTGGTAGTTGCCGGCGATGGTCGTGCGCTTGCCGTCCGCGAGCGCATAGCGCGACAAGGCCTTGTACTTGTGCGTCGCCGCGACGATGTCGCCATGCGCATCGACGGCCAGGCCGTTGCTGCCGCTGTCCTCGACGACCGTGCTCACGGTGCCATCCAGCGCCAGCTTGCGGATGCGCGACGGGAAGCCGGGCGCGAAGCTGAAATCGGAAAAATACAGGGCATCCTTGATCCACACGGGCCCTTCGTACAGGCCGGCCTCGCTGCGCGACGGCTGCACCGCCGCGACGCGCTCGGCGCGCAGTTCGCCGGACGGCGCCCGGCCGCAGGCCGGCGCGGCGTGGGCGCCCGCGGCGTAAGCCAGCGCCAGCAGGGGGCCGGAGAGTGCGAGGACGGTGCGGAGGTGCATGGGATGCCTTTCGTTCGATGGTCGGAGAAATTCATTGTAGCGCTTGTCCGACCCGCGATGGGAGCTCAGTCGTCGTCCTTGTCCTGGTCAACCCGGCGATCGTCCTTGTAGCGGCATGGTTCGATCTTCGACGCGGCCGCCGCGCGGCACCAGCCCATGCCGTGGCGCCGGCCATCCGCATCGATGCCGCCGGTGAACACGATATTGTCGGCCGCCGGCCATTGATAGTCGCCATACAGCCATTTCCCGCGGATAGGGGCGCTGCCGTGGGCCGGCACGAAGGTGCCGGCGCCATGCGCCTCGCCTTGCAGGAACGTGGTCTCCAACCGGCCGTCCTTCGTCACGAGGACGCCGGCGCCGGCGGGCAGCGCGTCGTCGACGCCGCCTTCATATGAGACCATCTTGCTGTCGGCCGGGAAGCCGATGCGGCCTGTTCCGTGCGCCCTGCCCGCCAGGAATTCGCCTTCATACACGACGCCCCGGTCGCTCACCAGCTTGCCATGGCCCGACGGCAATCCATGCACGAAATCGCCTTCGTAATAGGTGCCGGTCAGGCGTGTCCATTTGCCCTTGCCGTCCGGCTTGCCATCGACCAGCGCGCCTTCGTACACGGCCCCGCTCTTGTAGTGCAATTGGGCGCCCGCCGGGGTGGCGCTGCTCTCCATGTCGGCCAGGAGTTCCAGGTTTTCCATCCACAGCACGTCGAGCGGATGGTCGCCCGCGGCGCCGAACGCGACGGCGCTGCGCATGCTCTTGAGCGCTTCCGGCAACGCATGGTTCCGGAGGTAGAGTTGCGCCAGCGCGCGGAAACTGCTCGGCGCCGGTTCATAGATGACCACGGTATCCAGGACAGCGATGCCTTCCTGCGCCGGCCCGCTATCGGGCGCCAGCGTGTACAGGTAACCGAGGCCATAGTAGGCCAACGAATTTCTCGGGTCCGCCTGGATGGCGCGGCGATACAGCGGGCGCGCCTCCTCCAGCAAGGCTTCCCAGCCCGGGGTCCCGGTGTCGCGCATGGCGAGCGCCGTCATGCGCAGGCTTTCGGCGCGCGTGGCGAGCAGCGCGGGATCGTTCGGGTATCGTTGCAGCAGCGTCTCCAGGCGCGCCATGCCATCGTTGACGACACCGCGATTGACGGCGATCGCATTGGCCTTGGCATCGTCCGGGTGGAGCTTGAGATTGGTGTCGATCAGCTCCCTCGACACCTTGATGTCGCCCTTCGCGAAGCGCGGCACCACGTCCGCCAGCACGGCATAGGTGGCGGCACGGTCGAGTTTGGTGACCTTCACCGGGACTTGCGGCAGATCGAGGCCGTCCTTGCCGGTCGAAAAACCGCGTGCCGTCAGGTGGCGCTGCACGTAATTCCGCATGTCGCTGTCGAGTTCAGCGTAAGACTTCTTGAATGCGAAGCGGACGGCCTGGTCTTCGGACAACCCCATATTATGCAAGCGGAGGTAATGGGCGAGTTGCCGGCGCAGCTCGGGGCTCGAATTAAAGTAATGGATCGCGTATTTCGCGCGGGCGTAAAAGCGCGCGATGTCGGTTTCGGCGCCCCTGGTCTCGTCGAATTTCAGCCTGGTCGTATTGAACAGCCATTTCGTGTCGAGATCGACCCTGCCCATCCGGTCGACCAGCCACGCTTCGCGCCCGCTGCCTTCGACCGGATGGCCGAACCACGCCATGCCGTCGTGAATGACCAGCGACGACCAGTATTCGGACATCCCTTCGTCATACCAACGCGGATACGACGTCGTTTCGGGCGAATAATGCATCAGGAAATGGTGGTATTCATGCAGGATCGTCGCGCGCGACCAGTCGCTCGTATCGGCCGACGTGGCGTAATCCTCGATCCTGGCCAGCGCCGCGTAACCGTAGCGCGACAGGGTGAATATACCGGCCAGGTTTTTATGCAGGCCCAGCGTCGCGAAGCTGCGCCTGCCCATCGCCACGATCGTCAGCGGCGGCCCGTCCAGCGATTGCGCACCGCGTACGCGATTCGAGATATACCGCAGGTTTTCCAGATCGACGATCATCCGGCGCGCGACGTCTTCTGGCTGTTCCGTGACGACCCGGAAATTCGGACTGTCGATTTCGATCCAGTTTTTGTCGGCGAGATCGCTCGCATCGCTGGCGTGCGCCAGCGGTATCACCATGAACAGGATCGACAGTGCGCGCGAGAGCTGCCGCAAGGGTAATGTGGCGAAAGGCTTTTTCATGCCGCCATTCTAGATTGCACGCATATCTGAAATAGTCACCAATTATTGCGGCGGCGACGGTAGCTCAGCCGCGTCATTTGCGGTTTATATAATCGATATGTGAAATCCCAATTGGATTTATTTCCACCATGCCCCGATAATCTGAACCGTCTCCTCTATCTTCCTCCAAGAAAATAGATTCAGCCCGCCCCGTGCGGGCTTTTTTTTTGGCCGTGTCCCGTTCCCGTGTCCCGTCCCGAAAATCCGCTTATCTCCGCAGGCGACCGCCCCCGATGCGGCCTGCCGTCCGACCCGCCCCGCCCCACTCCCGCCTCGCCACATTCCGCTCGCCCCCGCGCGAGCGGCCAACTAGTCTGACGTCGTCATCTCCCACAACCAACCACGGACGCTCCGCCATGACGACTATCCGCCCGCTGCCGCGCTATCACTTCCTCGACTGGGTGCGCATCATCGCCTTCTTCCTGCTGATCCTTTACCACGTCGGCATGTATTACGTGACCTGGGACTGGCACGTGAAGAGCCCCCATGCCAGCGAATTCCTCGAACCCTATATGGCGCTGTCGTCGCCGTGGCGCCTGTCGCTGCTGTTCCTCGTGTCCGGCGTCGCGTCCAGCTGCATGCTGGCGAAGCTGCAACCGCTCGTGTTCCTGCGCAAGCGCAGCTGGCGCCTGTTGATGCCGCTGGTGTTCGGCATGCTCGTCATCGTGCCGCCGCAGTCGTATTGCGAAGTCATCGAAAAGCTCGGCTATGCGGGCAGCTACGGCGACTTCATGCGTTTATACGTGCACGGCTACCACGGCTTCTGCAAGGACGGCTGCCTGATCCTGCCGACCTGGAACCACCTCTGGTTCGTCGCCTACCTGTGGGTCTACACGGTCGTGCTCGCGCTGCTCATGCTGGCGCTGGGGCCGCGCTTCGACCGGCTCGCCGCCCGCCTCGGCCAGGCGCTGACGGGCTGGAAACTCGTCTTGCTGCCGGCCGCCGCGCTGGCGCTGGCGCGCATGCTGATGCTGGACCGCTTTCCGATCACCCATGCGCTCATCGACGATTGGTACAACCATGCGCACTACCTGACCGTCTTCCTGCTCGGCGCCCTGATCGCGCGCGTGCCGGGCATCTGGCCGCGCGTCGCGGCCCTGCGCTGGCCGGGCCTGGCGCTGGCCCTGGCCGGCTGGGCGGCCATCATTATCTGGTACGCGCTGGACCACGGCGCCATCGCGGGCACGCGCTGGGAACTGCTCGTCTATCCGATGCGCGCCGTGTATGTGCTGATGGCGTGGAGCGCGATCCTGGCCGCGTGCGGCTTCGCACAGCGCCACCTGGACCGCGACGGCCCGGCCCGGCGTTACCTGACCGAGGCCGTGTTCCCCGTCTACATCCTGCACCAGACCCTGATCGTCGTGCTGGCCCATGCGCTGAAAGCCCTGCACCGCGCGCCCGGCCTGGAAGCCATGCTGCTGGTCGTCCTCGTCACGGTGCTCAGCTTCACCGGCTTCGAGATCGTGCGCCGGGTGCCGCTGCTGCGGCCCCTGTTCGGCCTCGGGCCGCGTGCTCCGATGGCGTCCCCGGCCGAGGTGACAGTCACGGCAGCAGGCACGGCACCAGGTACGGCCGCGACCACCCCGGCCTGACCGCCACGCCGCGCGATACGGTGTCAGTGCGTGGTGGCGGGGCGCTGTTGCTGGCCGCCCTGCTGGCCGGCCTGCTGCTGGGCGCCCGCCGGCACGTGTTGCTGGGATGTGGACTGCGGCTGGGCGGCACCGTTACCCGGGCGCATGAACGGATCGCTGAACTGGCGCGCGGCTTCCTGCTGGGCACGCAGGCCGCGCTCGGTCTGCTCGGTGGCGTCGCGGGCCACCTCGTCGGCCAGGGCGCGGGCGGTGCGGGTCGTGTTCTGCACGTGCTGCTCGGTGACGCGGGCCATCTCGACCTGGGCATCGGCCGCCAGGCGCGCGATGTGCTGCTGGTAGGCGCGCAGCTTGTCGGCCGCGGGCTGGGTGCGCGCAGTGGCGGCGCTCAGCAGCTCGGACTGGCGATCCGTGCTCAGCACGTGCTTGCCGGCCAGCGTCGTCTCCTCCAGCATCGTCTGCACCAGCTGGATGTTCAGGTCGCACATCTGCTGGAACGATCTGAACAACGACTTCGACATGTCGTTCAGAAACGCGGTCTGGGCATCGATATGGGTTCGGACCGCAGGCGCGATCGTTTGTGGAAATGGGTACATGGTTTGCCTCGCAAAAAGAGTCGGTTGAACGGGCCGCCGCATCCGCCGCGGCACGAAGCTCACAGACTAAGGTCGCGAGGCGGACTTCCTTTGATCTGGACTAATCGCGCGGGTTTGCGTGAGGTCAGGCGGTGGCGATCGCGGATTCCGAAGGCGCGTATTGACGAACGCGGACTATAATGACCTGCATCGCGTCGTCATCGGTATCGTTCAACGGCGAGGGGCACATGTTGAAGCATCAACTGACTCTCTGGAACATTGCCGCGTTCGCCCTCGCAACGAGCGTGGGACCGTGGGCCACGCTGGCGTGTGCCCAGGCGGACCAGGCGCAGGCCGGCGCCGCGCGCGACGCGGCGGTCGTCGAGGTCACCGGCACCCGCCTGATGCGCACCGATGCCGCAACCCCATCGCCGGTGGAAATCATCACCCGCGCGGACATCGCGCAGTCGGGCAAGACGAACCTGTCCGACGTGGTGCGCGCCCTCACGGTCGACAACAATGGGTCGATCGGCCTCGGCAACGTCAGCGGATTCGCCATGGGGTCGAGCGGCGTGGCCTTGCGCGGGCTGGCCGTCAACGCCACGCTGGTCCTGGTCAACGGCCGCCGGATGGTGCACTACGGCCTCGCCGACGACGTGCAGCGCACGTTCGTCAACCTGAGCGCGATTCCCCTCGACGTCGTCGACCGCATCGAAATCCTGAAAGACGGCGCCTCGGCGATCTACGGTTCCGATGCGATCGCCGGCGTCGTCAACATTATCTTGCGCAAGCAGTACCAGGGCGCGTCGGCCGATCTCGGCTATGGATGGACGGAAGGCGGCGGCGGCGCCATGCCGCGCGCCAGCCTGACGGGCGGCATCGGCAACCTGGACACCGACGGCTACAACGTGTTCGCCAATGTCGAAGCCTCGCGCCGGAACGGCATTCCGAGCGGCGACCGGGCCGGCCGCAAATGGATCGGCAACGGCGACCTGCGGCCGTACGGCTACGGCTTCACGGCGGGCGGCATCGGTCCGAATATCGGCGGCTGGTTCGACAATGCGAGCGGGACGGCGAACCCGAACCGCTTCGGCGCGGTCAGCCCGGCGACAGGGCCCGTCACGTGGCGCCAACTGCCGGGCTGCACGTCGCCCATCGCCCTGCCCGCCGGCCTGGGCGGCTGCCCCTACGACCGCGTCAGGGACTACGGCGCCGTCCTGCCCGAGGAAAGGAAACTGAATCTTTACCTGCGCGGGACGATGCGGCTGGCGGGCAATGTCGAGCCTTATGTCGAGCTCGGCAGGTTCGCATCCGATACCCGGTCGACCTGGGTCTTCGGTCCGACCGGCGTCAACGAATTGTGGATCGACCCCGCCACCAATGCGGTGAAGGACAATACCCGGCTCCCGCTGCCGGCGACGCACCCGGACAACCCGCTGGGCGCCGACGGCCTGCTCAGCTACCTCACCGCCGACGCGGGACCGCGCAGCTTCGAGCACGACAGCACGGTCTGGCGCGCGCTGGTCGGCGTCGGGGGCGAATGGGCCGGCTGGCGCTACGACACGGGTCTGCTGTACGGCCGCACCACGACCACGCGGATCCTGCGCGGCTTCATCCGCGACAGCGTGTTGCGGGCGGGGCTCGCCGGCACCGGACCGTTCGGCTACTACCGCCTCGGCGCCAATGCCGGCCTCAACCCGCCCGCGTTCTACCAGGCCTTGTCGCCCGAGATCGCGACCGACAACGTGTCGACGCTGACGATGCTCGATTTCAAGGCCTCGCGCGCATTGATGGCGCTGGCGGGCGGCCCGCTGGCGCTGTCGGTCGGCGCGGAATACCGGCACGAAACGCTGGACGCACCCGCCCCGCCGTACACCGATACCGGCGACATCGTCGGCTGGCCCTACTATGTCTACAGCGGCAAGCAGACGGTGGCCTCGGCGTTCGCCGAAGCCCTGGCACCGGTGTCCAGGCAGCTGGAACTCGACGGCGCGGTGCGCGTCGACAAGGTGCGCGATGCGGAGACGTCGGTCACGCCCAAGTTCGGCGTCAAGTGGACCCCGTGGCGCCAGCTGGTGTTGCGCGGCACCTATGCCGCGGGGTTCCGCGCGCCCAACGAGGTCGAGCAGGGCGCCGCCAATACGAACGCCGCTGCGCTCGACCTGACCGGCCACGGTTTCCTGAGCGTCGTCAGGACGATCGGCAATCCCGACCTGAAACCCGAGACGTCGAGGATGGTGACCCTCGGCGCCATCTACGAGCCGCGGCACGCGACGACCGTCGGCGCGACGTACTGGTGGCTCGAACGCAGCGACGAGATCAACGGCGCCGATCCGTACGCCATCCTGGCGGACAGCGCGGCGTTCAAGGGCGCGTCCGTCGTGCGCGATGCCCAGGGCAATGTGCTCGAGGTGAGCGCGCCCTTCCAGAACAACTCCCGCTCGCGGCTGCAGGGGATCGACGTCGACGTCGGCCACCGCCGGCCGATCGGCCGCTTCGGCACGCTGGACGCCAAGCTCACATGGACCTACCTCGATTATTACAAGAAGCAGTTTGCCGGCGGACCGACGGTCGACTATGCCGGCACGCACGGGCCGATGGTCGTCAGCGGCAACACGGGCACGCCGAAAAGCCGGGTGAATGCCGTGCTGGGCTGGGAACGCGCGGCCAACCGCGTGTCCGCGTCGGTGTCGTACATCGGCAGCTATCTCAACAAGGACAACCTCGCCGCCCCCTGCTTCAACCAGTTCGCCGACGGCGCGCCGGCGCCCGCCGGCTGCCGGGTCGCGTCGTTCACCACCGTCGACCTCCACGGCAGCCACCGGTTCGACAAGCACACCGAGATGTACGTTTCCATCGGTAACGTGTTCGACCGGATCGCACCGCTCGACCCCAGCGCCTACATCAACCTGAATTTCAATCCGTCGTTTCACCTGAGCGGCGCGATCGGCCGAACCTTCAACGTCGGCCTCAAGCTCGATTTCTGAACACCGGAGCCCCTATGCATGCAGCCCGCGACAAGCCCCCGACCGCATACGGATGGGTCATCGTGGCGATGCTCATTGTCCTGCCGGCACGGGGCGCCGAGCGCGCGACGCACTATACCGAAGCGTTCCAGCGCTTCGGCGTCAGCGACGGCCTGGCAAACAATGTGGCCTTCGACGTCGCGCAGGACAAGTATGGCTTCATCTGGGTGACCACCCGCAACGGCATCGCGAAATTCGACGGCTCGGACTTCACCGTCTACCGCCCGGTGCCGCCCGACGCCAAACGGCGCGTCGCCCAGTTCTACCAGACGATCGCCCATTCGCGCGACGGCAACCTGTGGTTCTGTTCGTGGGGGAACGGATTGCTGAAACTCGACCTCGCCACCGAACGGTTCACGTTCTTCCGGCACGACGACCGCAAGCCGGACACCATCGCCGGCAACAACGTCTGGTTCGCGTTCGAGGACAGGGACGGCATGATGTGGGTGTCGAGCCAGGGCGGGCTGTCGCGCCTCGATCCGAAGACGGGCGTGGCGACGGTCTACCGGCACGACCCGCTGCGGCCCGACAGCCTGGCGAATCCGATCCCGACCCAGGTCGTGCAGGACAAGGACGGCATGCTGTGGGTCGGCACCTACGGCGGCGGGCTCGACCGGCTGAATCCGGCCACCGGCAAGTTCAGCCACTACCGCCACGACGACCGCAACCCCAACTCGCTGGCCAACGATTCGGTCGAGGGGCTGTTCCTGGATGCCGACGGCACGCTGTGGATCGCCACCGACGGCGGTCTCGACCATTTCGATCCGCGGGGCGGCACCTTCACGTTGTTCCAGCACGACCCCGACGACCCGGGCAGCCTGGCCAACAACGCGGTGCTGAAGGTGATGCGCGACAGCCGCGGCCAGCTCTGGACGTCGCACTGGGGCGGCGGCATCCACCGGATGGACCCGCGCACCGGCAAGTTCATCCACTACCGCTACGATCCGGGCGATCCGTTGAGCGTGGCGTCGAACATGACCGAATACATGACGGAGTCGCGCGATCACGCGCTCTGGATCGCCACGTTCAACGGCCTGGTCCGCTTCGACGAGGAATCCGGGCGCTTCCACTCCATGTTCCAGCAAACGGGATTGTCCTCCACGTCCGGGCGCATGCTGGTGTCGGGCATGGCGACCGACCGCCACGGCCGCCTGTGGATCGTCAGCGAGGACGCGGGCGCGGTCCGCTACGACCCGGCCACCCGCACGTCGCGCCATTACCTGCCGGAGCCCGGCAACCCGCGCAGCCTGTCGGAGGTGGCGATCACCGCCATCGCCGTCGACGGCGACGGCACGGTCTGGCTGACGACCCGCGCCGGCCTCGACCGCTATGACGAGCGCACCGACAGTTTCGAGCGGGTCGCGTTGAGCCGGTACGCACCGCAGGGGGCCACGTCGGACAGCACCATCAGCGACCTGGCGATCGACCGCAACGGCATCCTCTGGATGTCGGTCTATGGCGTCGGGCTGCAGCGCTTCGACCCGAAGCGCAAGGTGCTGACGATCTATACCCACGACCCGGCCGCGCCGGCCAGCGTGGCCAACAACCTGACGAATGCGGTGCTGGCGGCCCGGGACGGATCGATCTGGGTGGCGGCCGACGCGGGCCTGAGCCGCTTCGATCCGGCCAGCGGCAAGTTCACGAATTTCACGGAACGGGACGGCCTCAGCACCCAGATCGCCAACGACCTGGCCGAACTGCCCGACGGCACGATCCTCATCGCGACCGACGTCGGGGTCAACCGCTACGATGCGCACAGCGGCAGGTTCACCGCCTTCACTGTGCAGCAAGGGATGCCGAGCAATTACGTGATGGCGCTAGAACCGGACGACCAGGGCAATATCTGGGCCGGCACGGACAAGGGACTGGTGCGCATCGCGCCGTCTTCCGGCAAGGTCCGGGTCTACGATGCGCGCGACGGCCTGCCCAGCAACCAGTTCTGGAACCACTCGGCCTACCGCGCCGCGGACGGCACCATGTATTTCGGCACCACCGACGGCCTGACCAGCTTCCATCCGGATTCGTTCCGGGACAATCCGGATGCGCCGCCGGTGTACATCACCGAGTTATCGCTGTTCAAGCACAAGGTCGTGGCGGGCCCCCATTCCCCGCTCGCCACCAGCGTCCACCTGGCCAAGGTCGTCACGCTCGATTACCGCCAGTCGAGCATCGGATTCCGGTTTGCCGCCCTCAATTACCGCTGGCCCGCCAAGAACCGGTACGCCTACCAGCTCGAAGGCTTCGACCGGGGCTGGACCTATGTCGACAGCGCGCATCGCGAGGCGGCCTACACCAACCTGTCTCCCGGCAATTACGTCTTCCGCGTCAAGGCTTCCAACAATGACGGGGTGTGGAACGACACCGGCGCGGCGCTCGCCATCACCATCACCCCGCCCTGGTGGCAGACGTGGACGTTCCGCGTGCTGATGGCGGTCCTGGCGCTGACGCTGACGTACGCGCTGTACCGGATGCGCGTGCGCCAGCTGCAGGCGCAGGCGCACAAGCTGCAACGCATCGTCGACGAACGGACGCACGACCTGCAGATCGCCAAGGAAAAGGCGGAAGTCGCCAACCAGGTCAAGAGCACCTTCCTCGCCAATATGAGCCACGAACTGCGCACGCCGCTGAACGCGATCCTCGGCTATGCACAGATCCTGCGCCGCGACGCCCAGCAGCCGGGCGGTCGCCAGGCCGCCGGCCTGGCGACCATCCAGGAGAGCGGCCAGCACCTGCTCAACCTCATCAACGACATCCTGGACCTGGCGCGGATCGAGGCCGGCAAACTGAGCCTGTATCCGACCGATTGCGACCTCGCCGCGTTGCTCGACCTGGTAACGAAGATGATCCGCGTGAAGGCCAAGGAGAAGCACCTGTCGTTCAGGTGCCAGGCGCCGGACGTGCCGGCCGCCGTGACGGTCGACGAGAAACGCCTGCGCCAGGTGCTGCTGAACCTGCTGGGCAATGCCGTCAAGTTCACCGACCAGGGCGAGGTCGGCCTGAAGGTGCTGAAGCTTGCCGCGCCCGCCGGCATGGTGCGCCTGCGCTTCGAAGTGGTCGACAGCGGCATCGGCATGACCGGGGAACAGATGGCGGGCATCTTCGAGCGCTTCGAACAGGCCGGCGACATGCGGCGGCGCGAGGGCGGGTCCGGGCTGGGCCTCGCCATCAGCCAGCAGCTGATTCGCATGATGGGCGGGCACATCGAGGTCGCGAGCCAGCCGGGCAAGGGCAGCCTGTTCTGGTTCGAACTGGACCTGCCCGTCGTCGCGGCGGCGCGCGCCGTGCTGCCCGCCCCGCGGATTATCGGCTACGAGGGCCCGCGCAAGCGGGTGCTGGTCGTCGACGACCTGCCGCTGAACCGCGTCCTGCTGATCGACGCCCTGCGGCCGCTGGGGTTCGAGGTGCACGACGCCGGCAACGGCCAGGAATGCCTCGATCTGCTCGACGCCATCGACCCCGACCTCATCGTGATGGATGTGATGATGCCGGTGATGGATGGGCGGGAAGCGACGCGCAGGATCCGGCAGCGCCCGCGGCGTGCCGGGATTCCTGTCATCGTGTCCAGCGCCAGCGCCACCCGCGAGGACGAATCTCAATGCTACGCGGCGGGCGCCGACGCCTTCCTGCCCAAGCCGATCGACAACGATCTGCTGCTCAAGACCATCGGCGACCTGTTGTCCCTGACCTGGATCACGGCGCCGGAACGGGTGCCGGAACCGCGCGAGCCCGAACAGGATGCCGATGTCGTCGTGCCGCCGCCGGACGAGATCGAGACGCTGTACCAACTTGCGCGGACGGGCAATATGCAAAGCCTGTGCGCACGCGCCGACTACCTGGACGACCTGGACGCACGCTATGCCGCCTTTGCCCAGCAGTTGCGCGGGCTGGCGGAAAGCTATCAGTCGAAAGCCATTCTCGCCCTGGTGGAGCGGTGCCGCGCGGCGCATGACGCGACGCGGACGGAGAATCCGCAGGAATGAGGCATCGCTTACTTCGACAGGCTGCGGCGCGTCGCCGGGTTCGCATTGCCGTCCGCTGTCGGCGTCAAGCTCGTTTGATCCAATAGTACGCTCAAGGATTCGGCCGGCACGGCCTGGCTGTAATAAAACCCCTGCGCGGCCAGGCAGCCGTGCGCCGTCAGGAAGGAGACGTGCTCGGCACTGTCGACCCCTTCCGCAATGAGGTTCAGGTGCAGGCTGTGCGCCATCGCGATGATGGCCGCGACGATCGCGGCATCGTGCGTTTCCTCATTGATGCCGATGACGAACGAGCGGTCGATCTTGAGCGCGTGAATGGGAAAGTTCTGCAGATACGCGAGGCTCGAATAGCCGGTGCCGAAGTCGTCGATGGACAACTGCACGCCCATATTGCTCAGCTGGTGCAGCACCGCCATATTGTCGTCGCTGGGCTGCATCGTCACGCTTTCGGTGATTTCGAGCTCGAGCGCGTCGGCGGGGATGCCCGTCTCCTCGAGCACCTGCGCCACGAAGCTCGTCAGATTGGCCTGGGCAAACTGCCGGGCCGACAGGTTGACCGCGATCCGCATCTCGGGATGTCCCCCGTCGCGCCAGCGCCTGAGCTGCGCGCACGCCTGGCGCAACACCCATTCGCCGATCGGCACGATGATGCCCGTCTCTTCGGCGATGGCGATGAACTCCACGCAGGAGCGCGGCGCCTTGCCCGGCGGCGTCCAGCGCAGCAGGGCTTCGGCCGAAAAGATCCGCCCGCTTTCCATGTCCACCTGGGGCTGGTAGTACACGGAAAATTCGTCGTGGGCGAGCGCCTGGCGCAACTGGTTCGTTGCCGCCATGCGCCGCCTGGCCGCTTCGTGCAGCGCTGCCGTGAAGAACTGGTAGTTCCCGCGCCCTTTTTGCTTCGCTTTGTACATGGCCGCGTGGGCCGCGTGCAGCAGCGCCGCCGCGTCGCCGCCGTCGGACGGAAAGAGGCTGACGCCGATACTGGCGCTGACGTGCAATTCGTGGCCGTCGACGGCAAACGGCCGGTTCAGGGATTCCAGGACCTTGCTCGCCACCAGCGCGGCATCGTTACTGGTCGGTAAGGCGGACAGGCAGACACCGAACGCGTTGCCGCCCAGGCAGCCGAGGCTGTCGCCTTCGCGCGTACACTGCTGCAGCCGCGAGGCGACCGCTTGCAGCATGCGATCGCCGATCTGGTTGCCGAGGGAATCGTTGATGGTCTTGAAGTGGTCCAGGTCGATGTGCAGCTGCGCGACCATTTCGTGCTGGTGGCGGCGCGCCTGCGCGATCGCCTGGTTGATCCGGTCTTCCAGCAACAGGCGGTTGGGCAGCCCGGTCAGGGCGTCGTGGTGCGCCATGTAGTCGATCCGCCGTTCCGCCTGGTTGTACTCGGCGATCTTCTGTTCCAGGCTGGCATTGGTCCGGACCAGCTCGGCGGTACGTGCGGCCACCCGCACTTCGAGCGCATCGTTCGCCGTCTGCAAGTCCGCTTCCGCGCGCCGGCGCATGGCGATTTCTTGTTGCAGCTGCGTATTTTGCTGGGCCAGGCGCTTTTGCGCGCTGCGCAGGGCGAGGTGCGTGTTGACGCGCGCCCACACTTCGTCGAGCTGGAACGGTTTCGTGATGTAGTCGACGCCGCCCGCCGAAAAGCCCGAGAGCTTGTCGTGGGTCTCGGACAGCGAGGTCATGAAAATGACGGGAATGTCGCGCGTTCCGGCGGCGGCCTTCAGGCGGCGGCAGGTCTCGAAACCGTTCATGCCGGGCATCATCACATCGAGCAGGATCAGGTCGGGCTGGACGAATTCGGCGCGCGCCAATCCCTCCTCGCCTTCCTGCGCGACCGCCACCCGAACCCGCCGACCTTCGAGATAATCCACCAGGATGCCGACATTGGCGGGCGTATCGTCGACGATCAGGACGGTTGGGGTGTCCACATCCGGTGGCACGACAGAGATCGCCATAATCGAATCCGTCCACTGACAACAACAATCGCAGGGACACACGCTTGCAATTAGATTCTAACAAATTCTGACAATGAGACAACGAAGACTTCAGGACAGTGCGGCCCCGCAATCCTTGCAGAACCTGGCATCGGCCTCATGGCCCGTGCTGCCGCAGGCGGCGCAGGCGCGCGCCGGGCGCGCCGGACGCGCCGCGCCGCGGCGGCGGTCGTTGCGGTGCGCCGAGAGCTCGGCCGTCACGATCCCCGTCGGCACGGCGAGGATGCCCCAGCCGAGCAGCATCATGAACGACGCGATGGCCTTCCCCAGGTTCGTGTGCGGCGTGATGTCGCCATAACCCACCGTCGTCATGGTCACGGTTGCCCAGTACATCGCGACCGGGATGCTCGTGTAGCCGTTCTTCGGTCCCTCGACGACGTACATGATCGTGCCGAGGATCAGGATCGCCATCAGCACGACGGACAGGAACACGAGGATCTTGCGCCGGCTGGCGGACAACGCTTCGCCGAGGCGCGTGTATTCCTCGATGTACAGCGTGAGCTTGAAGATGCGGAAGACGCGCAGCAGGCGCAGGATGCGGATGTCGAGCAGCAGTTCCGTGCCCGGCATCAGCAGTGAAAAATACGAGGGCAGCACGGCCAGCAGGTCGATCACGCCGTAGAACCCGGTGGCATAGCGCCACGGCCGCTGCACGCACGCGATCCGCGCCGCGTATTCGGCCGTGAACAGCGCCGTGAAGCCCCATTCGAGGCCGTTCAGCAGCGCGGCGTGGTCGCGGTGCAGCCACGGCACGCTGTCCAGCACGACGACGAGGATGCTGAACAGGATCGCGAGCACGAGGGCGATGTCGAAGCGGCGGCCGGCCGGCGTGTCGGCCTCGAAGATGACGTCGTACATGCGCCGCCGCAGCCCGGCCGGCGGCTTGCCGTACTCGGCGGGCGACTGCGAGACGTACGGCGGCGCGCCGTCGCTGTCGTCGCCCTCGTGCGTCATGATCCGTGCGGCGAGGTGGGCGGCCCTTTCAGCTCGATCGTATTGCCTTCCGGGTCCTGCAGGTAGATCGACGGCCCTTCGCCCTCGGCGCCGAAACGCGACGCGGCCGGGCCGGCGTCGATGCCGTGCGCGGCCAGGTGGGCGCGGATCGCGGCTTCGTCGAACGGCTCGACGCGGAAACAGAAATGGTCGACGTTGCGCCCTTCCGGCCCCGGCGCGGCGCCGCCCGCCGCGCCCAGCTTGCCGTCGATGGGGATCAGGTCGAGCATCGCGCTGCCGGCGCGCAGCTGCACGAGGCCGATCTCGTCCTGGCGCCGCACTTCGCGGCAGCCCAGCACGTCGCCATAGAATCGCTGCATGCGCGCGAGGTCGACGACGCGCAGCACGATGTGGTCGATCTCGCGGATCGCGATGGGCGTGCGCGCGGCGTCAGTCCGCATGGCGTTCCACCCACGTCGCGAAGCATTCCATGAACTGCTGCAGGAAGGTCTTGAGGCCGTCGTCGGTCAGGTTGTCGCCGTCGAACTTGGCGCCGACGCCGCCGATATACGCCTCGGGCGACTGCATGCACGGCATGTTGAGGAAGACGAGGCACTGGCGCACGGCGTGGTTGGCGCCGAAGCCGCCCAGGGCGCCCGGCGAGTTGCTGACGACGGCGCAGGGCTTGCCCGTCCATGCGCCCTGCCCGTACGGGCGCGAGCCGACGTCGATGGCGTTCTTCAGGACGCCCGGCAGCGAACGGTTGTATTCCGGCGTGCAGAACAGGACGCCGTCGGCGTCGCGGATGCGGTTGCGGAATTCGGTCCAGGTGGCGGGCGGGGTCTCGGTCTCGTCATCCTGGTTGTACATCGGCAGCTGGGCGATGTCGACGATCTCCAGTTCGAGCGTGGGCGGCGCCACCAGCATCAGGCTCCTGGCGAGCTTGCGGGTGAACGAGTCCTTGCGCAGGCTGCCGACGAGTACTGCGATCTTGCGAGTTGCCATGACGGTCCTTTCGTTCTTGACGGGTCGTACGGAGTCCAAAGTGTAACGACTTTCCGTCCGGACCGTGCGGACGCGCCGTTCAGATGCGCCGGCGCCGGTATTCGTCGAGGAAGGTGCGCGCCGCGCGCGGCGTCAGCACGCGCACGGGGTCCCCATGCCACGCATACAGGAATGGCGGCCCGCCCGCGCGATCCGTCAATTTGGCGCGAATGAGGAAGCGGGTGCCGGCCGGATAGCGCTCGGGGTCGGACAGCGCGCGCGCGCACTGCACGCGCATCGACGTGGCGTACGCCTGCCCCGCCATCGGCTTGATGCGCAGCCGGCCCGTGCGCGCGTCCGGCACGGATTCGACGGCCACGTCGCGGTAGGCCCACGGATCGCGCGCCATGGCGTTACGCGCCCGCGCCCGCGGCCACGGCCGTAGCCGTAGCCGTAGCCGTAGCCGTAGCCGCGGCATGCGGCTGCGCTTCGCGGATCGGCGGGTTGACCAGGCTTGCCGCCAGCACCGGCGCGAGCCACGTGAACCCGAGGGCCGCCGCGCACACATAAAAAGTCCACGCGGACTTCGGCGCCGGCAGATAGGCGGCGATGATCACGGCGCGGCTGCCGTACATCAGCGCCAGCAGCCATGTCATGCGCCGGCGCTGCGCGAGCGCGCCTGCCGTGAAGCCGATCGACGCGACGCCGAGGCCGGTCGCCGTGTTCAGCGGCGACCGGGACAGGCCCGTCGGCAGGCGCGCGGCCATCGTGATCATCGGGATCGCGCTGGCGGTCAGGATCAGGCCCCAGGCGGCGCATGGGCTGGTCGCGTTCGGCGCTGCGGTTGTCATGTCGTCCCCGTTTTATTGTGCTGGCGACATGATGCCATCATTCCAACGGACACGTGGGGTGGGCACCCCGCGCCCACGCGACCGCACGCGGACCGCGAACGTCCGCGCGGACACGCGACCGATGCCCCCGGCATCGATCGCCCCACCCAACCGTGACGTCAGGCCACCGCGCGGATCAGCAGCACGGTCGCCTGCGCCGCCATGCCCTCTTCGCGGCCGAGGAAGCCGAGCTTCTCGTTCGTCTTGGCCTTGATGTTCACCTGCTGCGGCGACACGCCGACGTCCTCGGCGATGCGCGACACCATCTGCGGGATGTGCGGCGCCATCTTCGGCTGCTGGGCGATGATGGTCGCGTCGATGTTGCCGATGGTGTAACCGGTGCCGAGCACGCGGTTGGCCGCTTCGCGCAGCAGCACGCGCGAGTCGGCGCCGGCGAACATCGGGTCGGTGTCCGGGAAGTGCTTGCCGATGTCGCCCAGGCCGGCGGCGCCCAGCATGGCGTCGACGATGGCGTGCAGCAGCACGTCGGCGTCCGAATGGCCGTGCAGGCCCAGGCGGTGCGGGATGGTGACGCCGCCGACGATCAGTTTGCGGCCCTCGACGAGGGCGTGGCAGTCATAGCCGGTACCGATGCGGAACGGCGGGGTCGGGTTGTACGATGCGAGAGCCATGATGTTCTTTACACGCTTTATACGTTATACGTCAGACGAATTCAGGTTGGGACACTGCCAGGTACATCTCGGCGATCCGGATGTCGTCCGGCAGCGTCACTTTGAGATTGCGCGGATGTCCTTCCACCAATCTTGGGCTCAATCCGAGGGCTTCAACCGCGCTGGCGTCATCGGTAATCGAATCGGGGTCGGTGGCGGCGGACAGCGCTTCGCGCAGCAGTTCGTAGCGGAACATCTGCGGGGTCTGGGCGAGCCACAGGCCGTTGCGGGGTACGGTCCCGCACGCTTCGCCGTCGATGCAGCGCTTGACCGTGTCGACGACGGGCAGCGCCAGCAGGCCGCCGGCCGGGTGGTCGCCCGTGTCCTTGATCAGCTTTTCGATCAGTCCGGCCGTGAGGCCGGGTCGGGCCGCGTCGTGCACGAGCACCCGGTCGTGGCCGGACAGCGTGTTCGCGAGCACAGCGAGGCCGTTGCGCACGGATTCCATGCGGCTGGCGCCGCCGCAGCGCAGGACCGTCACGCCGTGGTGGGGCGCGACGGCGTCGATATAGGGGTCGTCCGGACTCACGACGACGAAGGTGTGTGCGACGAGCTCGCTGGACAGGAACGCGTCGAGCGTATGCCTGAGCATCGGTTTGCCGCCGATTTTCAGGTACTGCTTGGGGCTCGTGGCCCCCATCCTGGCGCCGACGCCGGCGGCGGGAATCAGGGCGAAATAACGTGGTGCTTGAGTCATGTAAATTTTACGCTACGATCGGGAACGTCTTGTCGATCCAATAATAGACTGTACCTCACCTTGGCAAACTTTGCTGGGACCCGCGCATTCCCGCGGACTGCCGATCGCGGCCGGCTGCCTTTCCGCGCGGCCCACCTCAGGCTTAATGTACGGCATCCGGTTGCGGTCGAGGTCGCGCTGGAGCAGTATTCGCGATCCGCTGGCGCGCGCATACAACGGTTTGGCCGCAAAGCGCCCACCCAACCGGGCACGCGCGCGCTTCCACTGTCGGCAGACCGTCCAGCCAGGACCTGAGTTGGCGCATTTGGTGCGCAAGGATCTCGCCGCACGCGCACGCGGCGAACGTCAATCCGGCGTCCAGGTGCCGGCGGCGAACTTCTCCAGCCAGAACGTGCCGATCACGGTCTTCACATCCGTGATGGCGCCTTTCCTGACCATGTCGAGCATCTCGGGGATGGTCGCGGTGAAGGTCTCGAGGAACTCGCCGTCGTCCAGCTTCGCCTCGCCCGCCTCGAGGCCGCGCGCGAGGAACAGGTCGAGGTGCTCGTCGGAATACGCGATGGCGTTGTGGATGGTGCAGACGAAATGCCAGTCGGTGGCGGTATAGCCCGTCTCTTCCGCCAGTTCGCGCTTGGCGCAGGCGAGCGAGGCTTCGCCCGGGTCGATCTTACCGGCCGGGAATTCGATGAAGACCTGCCCGTTCGGATAACGGAACTGGCGTTCGAGCAGCACGCGGCCGTCGTCGAACAGGGCCAGGATCACGACGGCGCCGGGATGGCGGATGAATTCGCGCTGGGTGATCTTGCCGTCGGGGAGTTTCACGCGGTCGCGCGAGACTTTGAGGAAGTGGCCGTCGTAGGCGATCTCGCCGTCGACCTTCGTTTCTTTGAGATGGGAATCCATGGAGGCTCCGGTGATTATTCAATGCACCGGCGCCATGGACAGCGGTGCTCAGAAGCGGCGCTTGCGCAAGTATCGCAGGACGAAACCGGGAAAGGCCAGCACGACGAACATGCAGGCGGTGATCGCGTAGAACTCCCAGGTCTGGGGGAACGCGGTACCGATGCGGGATTCGAGGGCGTGGGCCAGCGCGCCGACGATAAAGTATAAAACAATCAACTCGAGCAGGCGCACGACGAAGTATTTCGCGTGCGCCTTGTTTTGTGCCGGCTTCACGGGAATGAAGCCGAGCACGCTCTCGTTGAGGAACGGCAGGTTGGCGAACGCGAGTGCGACCGCGATCACCAACCAGCTGGCCAGGGAGACGTCCACCGCGGCCTTAGGACTTCAACGTCAGGGTCATGGCCGACAGGCAGGCCGCCAGCAGCGGGCCCGGCAGGATGCCCAGGATCACGACCAGGATGCCGTTCAGCGACAGCACGACGCGCATGTCCAGCGGGGTCGAGATCGGCGACGCATCGGCCACCTCGTCGAACCACATCACTTTCACGACGCGCAGGTAGTAGAACGCACCCACCAGCGAGGCCGCCACGGCGACGACCGCGAGCCACAGCTGGCCCGAACCGACGACGGCGTCCAGCACGGCCCACTTGGCCATGAAGCCCATCATCGGCGGCACGCCGGCCAGCGAGAACATCAGCGCGGTCATGACGAGCGCGTACCACGGGCTGCGCTTGGCCAGGCCCTTGAAGTCGGCCAGTTCTTCCGCTTCGTGGCCCGAACGCGCCAGCATCATGATGACGCCGAAGCTGCCCAGCGTGGTCAGCACGTAGGTGATCGTGTAGTACATCGACGCGCTGTAGGCGGTGGCGATGTTGGCGGCATTCGCGGCGTCGCGGCTGCCGACGACGCCGGCCATCATGCCCAGCAGGACGAAGCCCAGCTGTGCGATGGTCGAGTACGCGAGCATGCGCTTCAGGTTGGATTGCGCGATCGCGGTCAGGTTACCGATCACGAGCGACAGCACGGCCAGCGCCAGCAGCATCTGCTGCCAGTCGATCGCCAGCGGCAGCAGGCCTTCGACGAGGATACGGATCATCATCGCGAACGAGGCCAGCTTCGGCGCGGCGCCCAGCAGCAGCGTCACCGCCGTCGGCGAGCCCTGGTACACGTCCGGCACCCACATGTGGAACGGCACGGCGCCCAGTTTGAAGGCCATGCCGGCCACGACGAACACGAGGCCGAACACGAGGATCGTGTGGTTGGCGGCGTTGCTCGACACCAGCTTGGCGATCGTCGTGATGTCCAGCGAACCGGTGGCGCCGTAGATCATCGAGATACCGTACAGCATGAAGCCCGACGCGAGCGAACCCAGGATGAAGTATTTCATCGCGGCCTCGGTCGAGATCGCGTGGTCGCGACGCAGGGCCACCAGCGCGTACAGCGACAGCGACATCAGTTCCAGGCCCAGGTAGATCGGCAGCATGTTGTTACCGGAGATCATGACCATCTGGCCCAGCATCGTGAACAGCGCGAGCACGTAGAACTCGCCGCCCAGATTGCCGGACATCATGCCGCGCTCGGCCGTGTACTGGCGCGAGTACACGAGCGTGACGCCGACGGCCAGGTAGGTGAACAGCTTGAGCAGGTTCGCCATCGGGTCCGACACGAACATGTTGTAGAACGTGTAGGTCGTCGTGCCGGACTTGAAGTCGGCGTAGGTGATCACCGCGCAGCCCACCAGGGTGAGCAGCGACAGGATGTAGGTCAGCGTGCGCTTGCCGTCCTTCTGGAACATGTCGATCAGAAGGATGGCGCAGGACGCGATGACCAGGAAGATTTCTGCAGAGACCGGCCCCAGGTTGTTGGCGGCCAGCACGGCTTGGGTGTTAATCATCGGATTCATATCGTTGTTGATGCCTTATCGACTCAGTGCGCGGCGACCGCAGCGACTGCCGTCGGCAGCTTGCTGACCGAGACGTGCTGCAACAGGTCCGCCACCGACACTTGCATCGAATCGGTGAACGGTGCCGGATACAGCCCCATGTAGATCGTCAGGATCGCGAGCACGCCCAGCATGAAGAACTCACGGCCGTTCAGGTCGACCAGCTCGGCCACGTGCTTGTTGCCGATCTTGCCGAACACGACGCGCTTGACCATCCACAGCGAGTACGCCGCGCCCAGGATCAGGGCGGTGGCGGCCAGCAGGCCGGTCCAGAAGTTGAACTTGACGGCGCCCAGGATGACCATGAATTCGCCCACGAAACCCGACGTGGCCGGCAGGCCGCAGTTGGCCATCGCGAACAGCACGGAGAATGCGGCGAACTTCGGCATCACGTTGACGACGCCGCCGTAGTCGGCGATCTGGCGCGAGTGCATGCGGTCGTACAGCACGCCGATGCACAGGAACATGGCGCCCGACACGAAGCCGTGCGAGATCATCTGCACGATACCGCCCTGCACGCCGATCTCGTTGAAGATGAAGAAGCCGAGCGTGACGAAGCCCATGTGGGCGATCGACGAGTACGCGACCAGTTTCTTCATGTCGACCTGCACCATCGCGACGAGGCCGATGTAGATCACGGCGATGAGCGACAGCACGATGATCAGCGGTGCCAGGTAGTGCGACGCGTCAGGCGCGATCGGCAGCGAGAACCGCAGGAAGCCGTAACCGCCCAGCTTCAGCATGATCGCGGCCAGCACGACGGAGCCGCCGGTCGGCGCTTCCACGTGGGCGTCCGGCAGCCAGGTGTGCACCGGCCACATCGGGACCTTGACGGCGAAGGCCATCAGGAACGCCACGAAGATCAGGACCTGTTCCTTCATCGTCAGCGTCAGGTCGTGCCATGCCAGGATGTCGAAGCTGCCGTTCGATTTGTTGTACAGGTAGATGATCGCGATCAGCGTCAGCAGCGAGCCCATGAACGTGTACAGGAAGAACTTGAACGACGCATACACGCGATTCGGGCCGCCGAACACGCCGATGATGATGAACATCGGGATCAGCGTCGCTTCGAAGAAGAAGTAGAACAGCAGGCCGTCCAGCGCGACGAACACGCCGATCATCAGGCCCGACATCAGCAGGAACGAACCCATGTACTGGGCGATGCGTTCCTGGATCACTTCCCAGGCGGAGATCACGACGATGATCGTGATGAACGCGGTCAGCGGCACGAACCACAGCGAGAGGCCGTCGATGCCGAGGTAGTACTGGATGTTGAAACGTTCGATCCAGGCGGCCTTCTCCACGAACTGGGGTCCGTGGGCCGTGTTGCTGAACTGCGTCATCAGCGGGATGGTCGGCAGGAAGCTGATCACCGCGCCCGCCAGCGCCAGCAGGCGGGTGAAGCCCGCTTTGCTGTCGCGACCGACTGCCAGCACGATGATGCCGCACAGGATCGGCAACCAGACCGACAGGCTCAGGTAAGGAGGAAAGGTAGAAATCGTAGACTGCATCTTGTTTTTCTCTCTTTTAAGCGTGCCAGAACGGGAAGAAGTACAGCAGCGTACCCAGCACGCCCAGGATCATCACGAACGCATAGTGGTAGATATAACCAGTCTGGAACGTACGGACGATGGTCGAGAACCAGCCCACCAGCTTCGCGGAGCCGTTGACGACGAGGCCGTCGATCAGCGCGCGGTCGCCGACCTGCCACAGGCCCTTGCCCAGCAGGCGTGCGCCGCCGGCGAAGACGATCTCGTTGAACTTGTCCATGTAGTACTTGTTGTCCAGCAGCGTGTGGATCGGACGCAGCGCCTTGTAGAAGGCCGCCGGCACGCGCGGATTGATCATGTAGCAGTAGTACGCGGCGACGACGCCGGCCAGCGCGATCCAGAACGGCAGCGACGTGAACGCGTGCACGCCCATCGCGACCGGACCGCTGAACTCGTGCGCCAGCTCTTCCATCGCCGGATGGCGCTCGGCATTGATGGTGATGACGTTGTTGAAGAAGCCGCCGTACAGCATCGGCTTGATCGCGAAGAAACCGATGATGACGGACGGGATCGCCAGCAGGATCAGCGGCAGCGTGACGACCAGCGGCGACTCGTGCGGCTTCTGGCCCGGGGCCAGGCCGTGGTGGCCATGGTCGTCGTGCTCTTCTTCGTGGTGCGCGTCCGAATCGTGCTCGGCGTGGGCGTCGTGGCCGTGGGCCGCGACTGCCTGGTCATGTGCGTCGTGGCGGTGCGACGCGTCGCCATGGGCGTGGTCGTCATGCGCATGCGCCTTGCCGAAACGCTCCTCGCCGTGGAACACGAGGAAATACATGCGGAACGAGTAGAACGCGGTCACGAACACGCCGGCAACGACGGCGAAGTACGCGAAGCCCGTGCCCCACAGGTGCGAGGCGTGGACGGCTTCGATGATCGAATCCTTCGAGTAGAAGCCGGCGAAGAACGGGGTGCCGATCAGTGCCAGCGAACCCACCAGCGACGTGATCCAGGTGATCGGCATGTACTTGCGCAGGCCGCCCATGTTGCGCATGTCCTGGTCGTGGTGCATGCCGATGATGACGGAGCCGGCGCCGAGGAACAGCAGCGCCTTGAAGAACGCGTGGGTCATCAGGTGGAACACGGCGACGTTGTACGCCGACACGCCCAGCGCGACCGTCATATAGCCCAGCTGCGACAGCGTGGAGTACGCGACGACGCGCTTGATGTCGTTCTGGATGATGCCCAGGAAGCCCATGAACAGCGCGGTGATCGAACCGATGATGACGATGAACGACAGCGCGGTGTCCGACAGCTCGAACAGCGGCGACATGCGGGTCACCATGAAGATGCCGGCGGTAACCATCGTCGCGGCGTGGATCAGTGCCGAGATCGGGGTCGGGCCTTCCATCGAGTCAGGCAGCCACACGTGCAGCGGGAACTGCGCCGACTTGCCCATCGCGCCGATGAACAGGCAGATGCAGGCGGCGGTCAGCAGCGGCCAGGTCGTGCCGGGCACGAACATGGCCGACAGCGCGCCGGCCTTGGCGAACGTCTCGTCGTAGTTCATCGTGCCGGTGGCGGCCAGCAGCAGGCCGATGCCGAGGATGAAGCCGAAGTCGCCGACGCGGTTCACGAGGAACGCCTTCATGTTCGCGAAGATCGCGGTCGGACGCGTGTACCAGAAGCCGATCAGCAGGTACGAGACCAGGCCCACCGCTTCCCAGCCGAAGAACAGCTGCAGGAAGTTGTTGGCCATGACCAGCATCAGCATCGAGAACGTGAACAGCGAGATGTACGAGAAGAAGCGGTTGTAGCCTTCGTCTTCGGCCATGTAGCCGATCGTGTAGATGTGGACCATCAGCGACACGAAGGTCACGACGCACATCATCATCGCGGACAGCGCGTCGATCTTGAAGCCGACCGACATTTTCATGGTGCCGACGGTCATCCAGGTGTAGATGTCGCCGTTGTACGTGGCGCCGTCGATGACCTGGTTCAGCGTCATGATCGAGATGACCATGGCGATGAAGACGCCCAGGATGGTCGCGGAATGCGACACGACCCGGCCGACCACGTTGCCGAAGAACTTGGTGCCGAGCAGGCCGGCGATCGCCGAGCCCGCGAGCGGCGCGAGTGGCACCGCCAGCAAGAGGTTAGGGTTAATTTGCCCCGCCATATTGAACCTTTTGTTTATTTATCAGGAGGTTGACAGACAAACCGCTTAGCCCTTCAGGCTGTCGAGGTCTTCCACGTTGATCGTGTCCAGGTTACGGAACAGGACCACCAGGATCGCCAGGCCGATCGCCGATTCGGCGGCCGCGACAGTCAGGATGAAGAACACGAAGATCTGCCCTGCCGCGTCGCCCAGATAATGCGAGAACGCCACAAAGTTCAGGTTCACCGCCAACAGCATCAGTTCGATGGCCATCAGCAGGATGATGATGTTCTTCCGGTTCAGGAAAATGCCGATCACGGAGATCGCGAACAGGATCGCGCCCAGGATCAGGTAATGAGCGAGCGATAAAGTCATTGCGTCTCCTTGTTCGCTGCTGCGGCGGCGGCCGCAGTTGCTGCAGCCACGGCTGCGGCGTCGATGGCCTTCTGGTCAACCGTCTGCATCTTGACGATCTTCAGACGGTCGTTACGCTTGACGCGGACGGCGAGGCCCGGGTCGATTGCTTTGGTGTCCTTGCGCTTGCGCAGGGTCAGCGCCACGGCGGCGATGATGGCGACCAGCAGGATCAGGCCGGCGATCTCGAAACCGTAGATGTACTGGGTATAGATCAGGCGGCCCAGTTCGCGCGTGCCGCCGATGTGGCCGACGGCCGCCTCGGACGGCGCATCGCCCTGGCCCAGGAAGCCGCGCCACAGGACGGCGGCCATCTCCAGCACGATCAGCGCGCCGACGCCCGACGCCACCGGCAGGTAGCCCCAGAAGCCTTCGCGCATGCGGTCGATATTAATGTCGAGCATCATCACGACGAACAGGAACAGCACCATGACGGCGCCGACGTAGACCAGTACCAGCACGATGGCCAGGAACTCGGCCTTGAGCAGCATCCAGATACCGGCAGCGTTGAAGAACGCGAGCACCAGGAACAGCGCGGCGTGCACCGGGTTCTTGGCGGTAATGACGCGCAACCCGGCCAGCACCATCACGGCCGCGAACACGTAGAACAGAACAGTTGTGAAATCCATGACTTACGCAGGAGCCCTTTTATTGTTAGCGGTACTTGGCATCGGCTTCGCGCGCGGCGGCGATGTCGTTCTCGTAGCGATCGCCCACGGCCAGCAGCATTTCCTTGGTGTAGTACAGGTCGCCGCGTTTTTCGCCGTGGTACTCCAGCACTTGCGTCTCGACGATCGAATCGACCGGGCACGATTCTTCGCAGAAGCCGCAGAAGATGCACTTGGTCAGGTCGATGTCGTAGCGCGTGGTGCGGCGGGTGCCGTCCTCGCGCTGCGCCGACTCGATCGTGATGGCCATCGCCGGGCACACGGCTTCGCACAGCTTGCACGCGATGCAGCGCTCTTCCCCGTTCGGGTAGCGGCGCAGCGCATGCAGGCCGCGGAAGCGCGGCGAGATGGGGGTCTTTTCTTCCGGGTACTGGACCGTGATCTTGCGCTTGAACGCATACTTGCCGGTCAGGGCCAGGCCCTTGATGAGCTCGGACAGCATCAGGCTGCCGAGGATCTCTTTAACTCGTGTCATTTTGTGTGCTTCCTTACTTCCAGATGTTCCACGGCGTCTGCATCCAGCCGGCGACCAGCACCAGCCAGATCAGGGTCAGCGGAATGAACACTTTCCAGCCGAGACGCATGATCTGGTCGTAGCGGTAGCGCGGGAACGTGCCGCGGACCCAGATGAACAGCGAGACGATCAGGAACATCTTGGCGAACAGCCAGAAGAAGCCGCCGAAACCGCCGCCGAATTCGAGGAACGAGAACGGTGCGGCCCAGCCGCCCAGGAACATGATCGATGCCAGCGTGGCGACGAGGATCATGTTGGCGTACTCGGCCAGCATGAACATCGCGTACGACATGCCGGAATATTCCACCATGTGGCCGGCCACGATTTCCGATTCGCCTTCCACCACGTCGAACGGGTGGCGGTTGCATTCCGCCAGGCCGGACGTGATGTAGATGACGAACAGCGGCAGCAGCGGCAGCCAGTTCCACGACAGGAGGTTGATGCCGTGGTCGACGGCCCAGCCGCGCGCCTGTGCGCCGACGATGTCCGAGAAGTTCAGCGAGCCCGACACCATGAGCACGACGACCATCACGAAGCCCATCGGGATTTCGTAAGAGATCATCTGCGCCGAAGCGCGCATGGCACCCATGAACGAGTACTTCGAGTTCGCCGACCAGCCGGCGATGATGATGCCGTACACCTCCATCGACGTGATCGCCAGCAGCAGCAGCAGGCCGGCATTCACGTTGGCGAGCGCGGCTTGCGGGCCGAACGGAATGACGGACCACGCGGCCAGCGCCGGCATGATGGTCATCAGCGGGCCGATCACGAACAGGCTCGGCGTCGCTTTCGCCGGGATCACGATTTCCTTCAGCAGCAGCTTCAGGGCATCGGAGATCGGCTGCAGCAGGCCGCCGGGGCCCACGCGGTTCGGGCCGATACGGATGTGGATCCAGCCGATCAGCTTGCGCTCCCACAGCACGAGATAGGCCACGAGGCCCATCAGCGGCAGCAGGACGACGACGATTTTCAGCAGCGTCCACACGAGGGGCCAGGCCGCGGGGCCCAGCAGGCTCGCGCCGCCGCTGTTCAGGTTGTTGATCATGTCAGGTACCGACATTTTGCTTGGGCTCCCCTGCTTTATGCTTTAGCTACATTGATCGGACCGAACATATCGCCCAGTACCGAAGTCGATTCGTGGGCGGCCGCGACCCGCACGACGTTCGCCGGCAGGCGCGCGTCGATATTGGCCGTCAAGACCACACTGCCCTGCCCTTGCGATACCGTGACCTTGTCGCCGGCGTTGACGCCCAGCTTGTCGGCCAGCTTGGCCGACAGGGTCGCCAGCGGCGCCTGGCCGTCGGCCGTGCGCAGCAGCGGTTCGGAACGGCGCGCGACGGCGTCGGCGAAGTGGATCGGCACGTCGGCCAGGCGTTCGACCTGCTCGCCATTACCGAACGACGCCGCCACCGGCGCGAGCTTCGCCACGTTGTTCAGCTTCGCGGACAGGTCGGTGTTGCCTTTGCCGAGGGCTTCGTCGCGGATCGTTTCCGAGTTCTCGTAATCGAAACCTTGCAGGCCCAGCAGGTTGCCCAGCACGCGCAGCACTTTCCAGGCCGGACGGGTCTCGCCCAGCGGCTTGACGGTGCCGTTGAAGCTTTGCGCGCGGCCTTCGCAGTTGACGAACGTACCGGCGGTCTCGCTGAACGGCGAGATCGGCAGCAGCACGTCGGCGTAGTCCATGCCGTGCTTGAACGCGGACAGCGCGACGACCATCTCGGCGCCGTTCAGCGCCTTGAGGGCCTGTTGCGGGTTGGCGGCGTCCAGTTCCGGCTCGGCGTTCAGCAGCACGTACGCTTTCTTCGGCTGCGCGAACAGGTTCGCGGCGTTCTTCGACGTGGCGTTCACCAGGTAGCCGCCGACCGTGTTGGCGGCGTCGACGAAGTAGCCGAATTTCGCGCCGGTCTGTTCCGCGATCCATTGCGCGACGGCGTGCAGCTTCGATGCCTGCGGGTGGTACATCGCGGCGTTACCGAGCAGGACGGCGCCCGGCAGGTCGGCGGCGTGCTCGACGGCCAGCGTGGCGGCGATGCCCTTGGCGACGTCGCCGGCGGTCACGCCTTCGAAGCCGGCCGGGGCTGCGATGCCTTTGGCGGCAGCGATGGCGACGGCGATTTCGGAAAGTGCGGCCAGCCAGTCGCTCGGTGCGGCGATCAGGCGGTTCGCGGTCGGGATCAGGTTGTCGTCAGCGGAACCGTGCACGATGGACAGCTTGGCGCCCGACTTGACGGCGGCGCGCAGGCGCGTCGCGGCCAGCGGGTGGTCCTTGCGCAGGAACGAGCCGACGACCAGCACACGTTTCAGGTTCGACAGTTCGGCCACCGGCATGCCCAGGTGCGGCACGACTGAGCCATCCAGCGCGAAGTCGGTCTGGCGCAGGCGGAAGTCGACGTTCTCGACGCCGAAGCCGCGCATGGCCTTCTGCAGCAGGAACAGTTCTTCGACGGTCGAATGCGGCGTGGCGACGGCGGCGATGCTGTCGGCGCCGTGTTCGTGGCGGATGTTGCGCAGGCCGTGGGCGACGTATTCCAGCGCCGTCTGCCAGTCGGTCTCGATCCACTTGCCGTCCTGCTTGAGCATCGGCGTGGTCAGGCGCGAAGCGTTATCGAGGGCTTCGTACGAGAAGCGGTCCTTGTCGGAAATCCAGCACTCGTTGATGTTCTCGTTTTCCAGCGGCAGCACGCGCATGACCTTGCCGCCCTTGACCTGGACGATCAGGTTCGAGCCCAGCGAGTCGTGCGGCGACACCGAACGGCGGCGCTGCAGTTCCCACGGACGGGCCGAGTAGCGGAACGGCTTGCTCGTGAGCGCGCCGACCGGGCACAGGTCGATCATGTTGCCCGACACTTCCGAGTCGACCGACTTGCCGACGAACGTCGTGATTTCCGAGTGCTCGCCGCGGCCGACCATGCCGAATTCCATCACGCCGGCCACTTCCTGGCCGAAGCGCACGCAGCGGGTGCACTGGATGCAGCGGCTCATCTCTTCCATCGAGATCAGCGGGCCGGCTTCCTTCGGTGCCACGACGCGCTTTTCTTCTTCGTAGCGCGAGCCGCTCTTGCCGTAGCCGACGGCCAGGTCCTGCAGCTGGCATTCGCCGCCCTGGTCGCAGATCGGGCAATCCAGCGGGTGGTTAATCAGCAGGAATTCCATGACGGATTTCTGCGCCTGCACGGCCTTGTCGCTGTGCGTGCGCACGATCATGCCCGGCGAGACCGGCGTGGCGCAGGCAGGCAGCGGCTTCGGTGCTTTTTCCACTTCCACGAGGCACATGCGGCAGTTGGCCGCGATGGACAGCTTCTTGTGGTAGCAGAAGTGCGGGATGTATGTTCCCAGTTTGTTTGCGGCGTCCATCACCATCGAACCTGGTGGGACTTCGACTTTCTTGCCGTCTAATTCGATTTCAACCATTTGATCGTTACCTGACCTGGTTTAGAGGTAAGTCGGCACCAGACAGTGCTTGTGCTCGACGTGATATTCAAATTCTTCGCGGAAGTTCTTGATCATGGCGCGAACCGGCATCGCGGCGGCATCGCCCAGTGCGCAGATGGTGCGGCCCTGGATGTTGTCGGCGATCGAGTTCAGCATGTCCATGTCTTCCGGACGACCCTGGCCATGTTCGATACGGTGGACCATGCGGTACATCCAGCCCGTGCCTTCGCGGCACGGCGTGCACTGGCCGCACGATTCCTCGTAATAGAAGTACGACAGGCGCAGCAGCGACTTGACCATGCAGCGGGTCTCGTCCATGACGATCACGGCGCCCGAACCCAGCATCGAACCGGCCTTGGCGATCGCGTCGTAGTCCAGGTCGGTCTGCATCATGACGTCGCCGCGCACGACCGGTGCCGACGAACCGCCCGGGATGACGGCCTTGATCTTCTTGCCGCCGCGCATGCCGCCCGCGAGTTCCATCAGCTTGGCGAACGGCGTGCCCAGCGGGACTTCGTAGTTGCCCGGACGCTCGACGTCGCCGGAGATCGAGAAGATCTTCGTGCCGCCGTTGTTCGGCTTGCCCAGGCCCAGGTAGTTCTCGGCGCCGATGTTCAGGATGAACGGGACGGCCGCGAACGTTTCCGTGTTGTTGATCGTGGTCGGCTTGCCGTACAGGCCGAACGACGCGGGGAACGGCGGCTTGAAGCGCGGCTGGCCCTTCTTGCCTTCCAGCGATTCGAGCAGCGCGGTTTCCTCGCCGCAGATGTAGGCGCCGTAGCCGTGGTGCGCGTGCAGCTGGAACGAGAATTCCGAACCCATGATCCTGTCGCCCAGGAAGCCGGCGGCGCGCGCCTCTTCCAGCGCTTCCTCGAACAGCAGGTAGTCCTCGAAGATCTCGCCGTGGATGTAGTTGTAGCCCACGGTGATGCCCATCGCGTACGCGCCGATGGCCATGCCTTCGATCAGCGAGTGCGGGTTGTAGCGGATGATGTCGCGGTCCTTGAACGTGCCCGGCTCGCCTTCGTCGGTATTGCAGACGAGGTATTTCTGGCCCGGGAACTGGCGCGGCATGAAGCTCCACTTCAGGCCGGTCGGGAAACCCGCGCCGCCGCGGCCGCGCAGGCCGGACGTCTTGAGGTCGGCGATGATCTGCTCGGGCGTGATCTTCTCTTCCAGGATGCGGCGCAGCGCGGAATAGCCGCCGCGCTTGACGTAGTCTTCCAGGTGCCAGTTGGCGCCGTTCAGATCCTTCAGGATCAACGGATTGATGTGGCGGTCGTGCAGGCTGGTCATTTGTTCAGTTCCTCCAGCAGGGCGTCGATCTTCTCGTCCGACATGAACGAGCACATGCGGTGGTTATTCACCAGCATGACCGGCGCATCGCCGCAGGCGCCCATGCATTCGCCTTCCTGCAGCGTGAACTGGCCGTCCTCGGTCGTTTCGCGGAAATTGATGCCCAGGGCATCCTTGATGCGGTGGGCGGCGCGCTCGCCGCCCGACAGGGCGCACGGCAGGTTGGTGCACACGGTGATCTTGTGCTTGCCGACCGGCTTCAGGTTGTACATGTTGTAGAAGGTGGCCACTTCCTGCACGGCGATGGCGGGCATGCCGATGTAGTCGGCCACTTCGTGCATCGTTTCCGGCGACAGCCAGCCCAGTTCGACCTGCGCGTGGGCCAGCGCGGCCATCACGGCCGACTGGCGCTGGTCGGCCGGATACTTGGCCAGCTCGCGGTCGATTTTTTTCAAGCACTGCTCAGATAACATAATCTTTTTCTACCCTTCTTATCGGTCGATCGAGCCGAACACGATGTCCTGCGTGCCGATGATGGTGACGGCGTCGGCGATCATGTGGCCGCGCGCCATTTCATCCAGGCTCTGCAGGTGGACATAGTCCGGGGTGCGGATCTTCAGGCGGTACGGCTTGTTGGCGCCGTCCGAGACGATATAAATGCCGAACTCGCCCTTCGGATGTTCGACGGCCGCGTAGGCCTCGCCCGGCGGGACGTGGAAGCCTTCGGTGAACAGCTTGAAGTGGTGGATCAGCGATTCCATGTTGGTCTTCATGTCCACGCGCGACGGCGGGGCGACCTTGTGGTTGCTCGTCATCACCGGGCCCGGATTCGCGCGCAGCCAGGTAATGCACTGCTTGATGATGCGATTGGCCTGGCGCATCTCTTCCACGCGCACGAGGTAGCGGTCGTACGAGTCGCCGTTGGTGCCGACCGGGACGTCGAACTCCACCTTGTCGTACGCGGCGTACGGCTGCAGCTTGCGCAGGTCCCAGGCGATGCCCGAGCCGCGCAGCATCGGGCCCGAGAAGCCCATGCCCATCGCGTCTTCCGGCGTCACGACGCCGATGCCGACGGTACGCTGTTTCCAGATACGGTTGTCGGTCAGCAGGGTCTCGTATTCGTCGACATAGCCGTCGAAGCGCTGCGTGAACGATTCGATGAAGTCCAGCACGGAACCCTGGCGGGTCTCGTTCAGTTCGTCGATGGCCTTCTTGCTGCGCAGCGGCGATTCGCGGTGGCGCGGCATCACGTCCGGCAGGTCGCGGTACACGCCGCCCGGACGGTAGTAGGCCGCGTGCATGCGCGCGCCCGACACGGCTTCGTACACGTCGAACAGGTCTTCGCGGTCGCGGAACGCGTACAGGAACGGGCCCATGGCGCCGATGTCCAGCGCGTGCGCGCCGAGCCACATCAGGTGGTTCAGGATGCGGGTGATCTCGTCGAACATCGTGCGGATGTACTGCGCGCGGACCGGCACTTCGATGCCCAGCAGCTTCTCGATGGCCAGCACGTAGCCGTGCTCGTTGCACATCATCGAGACGTAGTCGAGGCGGTCCATGTACGGCACGGACTGCAGGTAGGTGCGGGTCTCGGCCAGCTTCTCGGTACCGCGGTGCAGCAGGCCGATGTGCGGGTCGGCGCGCTGGATGACTTCACCGTCCAGTTCCAGCACGAGACGCAGCACGCCGTGCGCCGCCGGGTGCTGCGGACCAAAGTTCAGGGTGTAGTTTTTAAGCTCAGCCATTATTTCATCCCGTAGGTTTCTTCGCGGATCACGCGCGGGATGTTCTCGCGCGGCTCGATCGTCACGGGTTGGTAGATCACGCGTTTCTGCTCGGGGTCGTAGCGCATCTCGACATAGCCCGAGATCGGGAAGTCCTTGCGGAACGGATGGCCGATGAAGCCGTAGTCGGTGAGGATGCGGCGCAGGTCGCCGTGGCCCTCGAACAGGATGCCGTACAGGTCGAACGCCTCGCGCTCGAACCAGTTGGCGTTGCGCCAGATGCCGGTGACCGATTCGACCAGCGGCATGTCGTCGTCCGGGCAGAACACGCGGACGCGCACACGCCAGTTGTGCTCGATCGACAGCAGGTGCGACACGACGGCGAAACGCAGACCGTCCCACGTGCCTTCGCCGTAGGACGAGTAGTCGACGCCGCACAGGTCGACGAGTTCCTGGAAACGCAGCGCGGGATCGTCGCGCAGCTTCCGCATGGAGGCCAGATACTCGGCGGCCTTCACTACTACCGTTACTTCGCCCAGCGCCACGGTAATGGCAGCGCCCTCGCCCAGAGCATTCTTCAGGGCGAGTTCGAGGGCTTCGATTTTTGTCGTCATGGTTGAAACCGGCTTGGATTATCGCGCGATGGTATTGGTGCGCTGGATCTTGTTCTGGAGCTGGATGATGCCGTACAGCAGGGCCTCGGCGGTCGGCGGGCAGCCCGGGACGTAGACGTCGACCGGCACGATGCGGTCGCAGCCGCGCACGACGGAGTACGAGTAGTGGTAGTAGCCGCCGCCGTTGGCGCAGGAGCCCATCGAAATGACCCAGCGCGGCTCGGCCATCTGGTCGTAGACCTTGCGCAGTGCCGGCGCCATCTTGTTGCACAGGGTACCGGCCACGATCATCACGTCGGACTGGCGCGGCGACGGGCGGAACACGACGCCGAAACGGTCGAGGTCATAGCGCGCGGCGCCCGCGTGCATCATCTCGACCGCACAGCAAGCCAGGCCGAACGTCATGGGCCACATCGACCCGGTACGTGCCCAGTTGATCAGCTTGTCGGCTGTGGTGGTAACAAAACCTTCGTTTAAAACGCCTTCAATAGCCATGGCTTATTCCCAATCAAGGGCACCTTTCTTCCAGATGTACCAGAAGCCGACGACGAATTCGACGATGAACACCATCATCGTGACGAATCCGGTCCAGCCCAGGTCGCGCATCGAAACGCCCCAAGGGAAGAAGAATGCCGTTTCCAGATCAAACAAAATAAACAGGATCGCGACCAGGTAGTACCGGACGTCGAACTTCATGCGCGCGTCTTCGAAGGCCTCGAAGCCGCATTCATACGGGGAAAGTTTTGCCGCATCCGGGCGATGGGGACCGATCACACGGCCGAGGAGTTGCGAGGCGACGCCGACGACGGTGCCGATCACAATGAAGAGCAGGACGGGGAAGTAATTCTCGAGGTTCACGATGAAGCCTTAGTTGAACGATCGGTTGAAAAAAACACTGCAGGGGCTGCAGTACCGCATCGCGCAATCCTGGCTATTTGCCTACACCAGGATCGTACGACTGGAGACACTGAATCATCCGCTTCGCATTGCCGATCCCGACCTTCGAGGCTCGCCGCACGTTCGTACGACCGGGCTTCTCGGGCCAGAAGCGCCGCCGCGGGGACGGTTCTTCAAAGCCTCCGACAGATCCTCGTAAAAAAGCCAGCTAGGCCTCAGAGCGGAAGCTCATGCGCCCTAGCTGGCTTCTTGTATCTTGGTGCCGACGGCGAGACTCGAACTCGCACAGCTTGCGCCACTACCCCCTCAAGATAGCGTGTCTACCAATTTCACCACGTCGGCTGGAGACCAGTATTCTACTCTGACTTAGCAGCATTTTTCAATGCTCAAATTGCGCTAAACCAAGAAAAAATACTCTTTTTCTCAACTTTTCAAAAATCCGTGTTTACGGCAACCGAGTCGAGAAGCCTGTCGCCGGCACTGGCGGACCGAAGCCCGCCGAATACTACACCACCCCGCGTGCGCGTGCAGGAAGTGGCTGCGCCGCAAAAATTACTTGGCGGGGGCGGGAGCCGGTGCGGCCGGCGTGGCGACACCCGGCACGTCCTGCGTGGCGGACGGTGCAGGCGCGGCCGGAGTTCCGGCGGCAGGCGCGGGAGCCGGCGTGGTCACCGGAACGGCATCGCCGGCGCCGGCCGGGGCCTTGTGCACGGGGACGGTCACGTTTTCCATCACGCCGCCGCCCACGCTCGCGTGCGGACGGTTGCTGCCGAAGTAAGCCAGGGTCAGCGTCGACGCAAAGAAGATCGCGGCGGCGACGGCCGTCGATTTCGACAGGAAGTTCGACGAGCCGCTGGCACCGAACAGGCTGCCGGACGCGCCGGAACCGAAGGCGGCGCCCATGTCGGCACCCTTGCCGTGCTGGACGAGCACGAGACCGATGATGGCCAGCGCGGAGACGACCTGTACGACGACGATCAGATTGAACAACACGTTCATTGTTTATTCCATTCCAAGGTTGACTACTACGTTTGCAAAAATCCGTACTCGTCGCCCCCGCGAAGGCGGGGGCCCAAGTTTTCACGCATTAACGCAGCGCTTGCAAACTTAGGTTCCCGCCTGCGCGGGAACGACGACTGTTTCATCGCCCGGATGGAATATCCAACCCGGCGTTACTCAGGCCGCGTGAATGATGGCAAGAAAATCTTCCGCCTTCAAGGCCGCGCCGCCGATCAGCCCGCCGTCGATATCCGGCTGGGCCAGCAGGTCCTTCGCATTCTCCGGCTTCATGCTGCCGCCGTACAGGATCGGCACGATGTCCGCCGCCTCCGCATTGCGCGCCTTCAGTTGCGCGCGCAGTTGCGCGTGCACGTCCTGCGCCATGGCCGGCGTCGCATTCCTGCCGGTGCCGATGGCCCACACGGGCTCATAGGCCACGACGATCTTCTCCACCGCCGCCGCGTCGAGCGCTTCCAGCACGGCGTCGAGCTGGGCGCCGACCACCTGCGCCGTCGCGCCCGCCTCGCGCTGCTCCAGCGTTTCGCCGACGCAGACGATCGGGGTCATGCCCTCGGCCAGCACCGCCAGCGCCTTCTTCGCGACCAGCGCGCTGTCTTCGCGATGGTAGGCGCGGCGCTCGGAGTGGCCGACGATCACGTAGCGGCAGGCGAATTCCGACAGCATTTTCGCGCACACTTCGCCGGTAAAGGCGCCGGATGCATGGATCGAGACGTCCTGCGCGCCCCACGCGACCGGCGTACCGGCCAGCAGGTCCTCGCATTGCTGCAGGAACGGCGCCGGCACGCACACGGCGCAGGAGGCGCGCGCATTGTCCAGTCCGGCAACGATCCCGTTCAACAAAGTCGCGTTGGCTGCGCGGCTGCCATTCATCTTCCAGTTGCCTACGATGAGTTTGGCACGCATCACAACCCCACGGTCAAATAACCCGCTATTGTAACGGGGGTTGAAAAGCCGGTCAAACCGGGCATGGCATGGTGGTTCGATTGATTATTCATTATATTTTTGTCAGTTTGCGGCGACTTGCAGCATGATCTTGCCCACGTGCGCGCTGCTTTCCATCAGCGTGTGCGCGGCGGCGGCGTCCTCGAGCGGGAAGGTTTTATAAATGACCGGCTTGATCGTGCCCGCTTCCAGCATCGGCCACACGCGCTCGCGCAGCTCGCGCGCGATCTGCGCCTTGAACGCCACCGGACGCGGACGCAGGGTCGAACCCGTGATCGTCAGGCGGCGGCGCAGCACCTGGCCCAGGTCGACGTGCGCCCTGGCCCCACCGAGCAGGGCGATGACGACGATGCGGCCGTCATCGGCCAGGCAGCCGATCTCGCGCGCCACGTAGTCGCCGCCCACCATGTCGAGCACGACGTCGACGCCCTGCCCGTTCGTCAGCGCCTTGACGATAGCCGCGAAGTCCTCGGTCTTGTAATCGATCGCCCGCTCGGCGCCCAGGTCTTCGCAGGCGCGGCATTTGTCCGCGCTGCCGGCCGTGGCGAACACGCGGTGGCCGAGCGCCTTCGCCAGCTGGATCGCGGTGGTGCCGATGCCGGAACTGCCGCCCTGCACCAGCAGCGATTCGCCCGCGGCCAGCGCGGCGCGCTGGAACACGTTGCTCCACACGGTGAAATAGGTCTCGGGCAGCGCGGCCGCTTCGAGCGGCGTCAGGCCCTTGGGCACCGGCAGGCATTGCGCCAGCGGCGCCGCGCAGTATTCGGCATACCCGCCGCCCTGCACGAGGGCGCAGACGAGGTCGCCTTTATTGAACCCGCTGGCGCCGAGGTCGCCGTCGACGATCTCGCCGGCCACTTCGAGGCCCGGCAGGTCGGACGCGCCGCGCGGCACGGGATACTGGCCGAGACGTTGGAACACATCGGGCCGGTTGACGCCGGCCGCGAGGACGCGGATGAGGACTTCGCCCGGCTTCAGCTGCGGCACGGGGCGCTCGCACGGCTGGAGCACCCCGGGCCCGCCGGGCTGGGTGATTTCGATTGCACGCATGGCTTACCCTAGTTAAATAATGAGCAATTGTACGCCAGCGGTCGGGATCGCCCAAGCCGAGTTGCGCTAGAAAATGGCTGGTAACGCTAACAACGAGCAAGGAAATGCTCAGTTGCATGATCATTTCAGTATGTTTAGCGCCACAGTGGGGTATCGCGCTAAACGCCCCGGCCGGGCGGGCCGACGCGACATGCTTGATCTAGCGCAAAGATCAGATGTTGCCGAAAGTCCAGACTCTCCCCTTGCGGCCTCGTTCGCCGTATCGCATGCCAATCGTGAAAGGTGATTAACAATGCCCATCTGTAGCACGCCCGCGTTGCAGACCATCGTCGACCAGCTCATGGTGGTCGTGGACCCGAAAGTCAGCACGGCACTCGCCGGCCTGCGTTACGTGCTGGTCGAAAACTGCATGGCTTTGACGAATGGGAATCCCGCCATCTATCTCAACAGCCTGCCGGCCCAGGCACGTGTGGTCGGATGGGTCAATCGGGCGAAGATCGGCAACGTCGATGCCGTACAGGGCAACAGCGTCGCGGTCAATAAAAGCAAGATGGACGACGTGCCGCTGCTCTACGGCGTCCTGCTGCACGAATCCGCTCACGCCTGGGCCGAAAAATGCGGTTTCGCGAACACGGAACGCAATGCCTATCTGTTCGAGATCCAGTGGGTCTGCGCGCTGGCGGCCGCGCCGAATCATCCGCTCGGGGGCGCGATGCGCGCCGGCCTCGGCGCCTATTTCGCCAGCCGGATGTCGCAATTCAAGAAGGCGGAGGGCGTGGAAGAGGCGCTGGACTGGTCGCTGAAGCGCCACGGCCTCGCCTGACGCAAAAACGCCAGCCCGGAGGCTGGCGGTGGCGGAACGGCCCAGGCAGGAATGCGATGTCGCCGGCACTGCCGGTGCACGCGAACTCCGTTGCGGGCGACCCGGCCGGACCGCCCCGACGCCTGCCTGCGGCGTTCAGCGCATGCGGATCACTTCTTGTCGTTCTTGTGGCTCTGCGAGCCTGCCTTGGCGTGCTGCTCCGGCGTGCCGCCGCGGGTATGGCTGCCGCTCTGCTGGCTGCCGCCGCCCTGGCTTTGCTGGCTGCCGCTGTCGTTCTTGTGGCTCATCGAGCCGGCACGGCGTGCCTCTTCCGACGTGAACTCGTGGGCGTTGCCCGAAGCATGGGCGGCCTTGCCGCCTTCCGAGGCGATTTCGCGCTGCTTCTGCGGGTCCATCGATGCGAAACCGCGGTTGCTGGTATCGCCGCTCTGGTTGTTACCCTTGTTGCCGCCCTGGTTGTTACCCTGGTTTGCCATGATTGCCTCCAATGGATGAGTTGTCGTACAGCCCATGAAAACTGCTTGAGAGGTCATCATCCTAGTCCCGTCGAGACGACCGGAACACCAAGGATTCGCCATGCGCGCGTAGGACAATGCCTTATGCGGGCATAAGCTTCGCTCTTACAACCTGACGGCAACTTAGTTGTTCAAGAACCACTACCGCCGGTGCGCGACGACGTCGGCAGCGGCGTTCCCGGTTTCCAGTTGCGCGACATGGCCTGTGCTTCGTCGACCTGTTCCTGGGTCATCTGTTTGACGAGCGAGGCGCGCTGCTCGATGGCATTGCGGTGGCCGTTGGCGGCGGCGAGATTCCACAGCATGTAGGCGAGGACAAAATCCTGCGGCATCCCCGCCACGTGGTAGCGGTACATCAGGCCGAGCGCGTGCTGGGCGTCCGGATGGCCCTGCTCGGCGGCCTTGCGGAACCATTGCACGGCCAGTTTCTGGTCCTGGGGGACGGCATTGCCCGTGTAGTACATGGCGCCGATGACATATTGCGCATCGGCCTTGCCCTGCACGGCTGCCTTGTAGTGCCAGGAAAATGCCTGCTTGTAGTCGCGCGGCACGCCGCGGCCCATGTAATACATCAGGCCGAGCAAATGCTCCGCGTCCGCGTTGCCGGCCCTGGCAAGCGGGATGATTTCCTTCAGGGCCAGCGCGTAATTGCGGGCATTGTAGGCATTGGCGCCTTCCGTGAGGCCCGCCATCGCACTACCGTGCAGGCCGAGCGCGAACAGGATCGCAACGGTCAGTTTTCTCATTGTCTCGTTCAGACTTTATTCTTCTGCTTCTTTTCGAGATACGGCTATTTCCAGCTCACTTTGCCCAACCCGTCGACCGCGACCTTGCGGTTCTGGGGCTTGCCGTACACGGTTACCGAACCCATGCCGGACAGGTTCAGGTTCGCGCTCTGGCGCGCCGTCACGCGCGCGTTGCCCAGGCCGGACAGGTCGATGTCGACGGAATCCGCACTGCACTGCTGGGCGTCTAGGTTGCCGAGCCCGCCGAGGTCCGCCTTCAGCCACTTGGCGCGCCCGCTGAGCGAGATGTAGCCGGCGCCTTGCAGGTTCAGTTCGATCCCCTCCCCGTTCAGGCCCTGCATCTGCATGCTGCCGATGCCGCCCAGGCTGGCGCGCACGATCCTGTAGTTGCTGGAGATCTTCATCGAGCCGGCGCCGTCCAGCGTCAGTTCCAGCTCGTCGCCGGTGAAGCCGGACACGTCCGTCGTCCCCAGGCTCTCCGACGTCACCGCGCGCAGCGCCGGCAGCACGAGTTCCGCGTGCAGCGCCCCGGCGCGCACGTGGCCGCGGACGTCCGTGTCGATGTGCAGCGTGTCGCCGTTCTGCGACGTGACCGTCCGCTCCAGGTAGCGCGATTCGCCGGTGAGGGTCAGCGCCGCCGTGCCGCCCTGCCGGATCTTCAGGTCGACGGCGCCGTCCACGTCGACCCGCACGACGCGGGCGTCGACGGGGCGGGTCTCGGTCACGACGTCGGGCGCGGCGTGCGCGACCCCGAGGACGGCACACAGGGCGACGCCCACCGGCGCAAGCGCGAAAATCTTGTTCATCCGATTCTCCGAATTCCTGTTTTTGTTTTGTAAAGGTTGGTGCTTGTTGAAAACAGGATAAACGGACTGGCCGCCCCCACCCAGCGGATTGCGACGAACTGCAAAAATGGCCACCTGAGCGACACGGGGACGTGGCTGGCATGCATAGGCGAGCCGGTCATTATCGCGCGCCGGATGCCCTCCAAATGTCTCCGTTTGTCACGGTTTGTCATCGATGTATGCACCAACATTCATGCCATTCATGCCATTCATGCATTTGTTGCGTTAATACAAATTGATGCCCTCAACCCATTGCCATAAGGGTGATCAATGCGCCCGCGCCTCGTGCCTGCCCTGCTGGCCGGCTTGTCGCGCCCGGCGACCAGCGCACCCTGCCGGTCAACGTCAACAAGCTCGGCAACGGCTGACGGTTGTCTTCTCCGAAGACCACGGCGCGCCGACCGTGGGCGTGGCCGTCGTCTGCCACGTCTGCATGCGCCTCGAGCCGCGCAACCGCACCCACTTCGCCCACCTGTTCGAGTACCTGATGTTCCAGGGCACGCCGAACGCGCCGAAGGGGGTGTTCGACCGCGCCATCACGGGTGGCCGCGGCCGCAACAACGGTTCCACGCGGCCCGGTTGCTGGGCCGGTACGTGCCGCTGATCGTGAAGGTGACGCCGGAACAGGTGCGCGACGTGGCGAAGCAGCATTTCGCGCCGGAGAACCAGTCGATCGACGTCGGCGGCGATGCGAAGGCGGTGGGCGGGCAGTTGAAGGCGTTCGGGGACGTTACGGTGACCGACAGGTAAGCGGCGGCGCGCGCAGATGCGCAGATGCGCGGACACGCGCGCGCCTCCCGGGTGTGGGCCCGGGCGGCTTTTTCATTCCGGCGCGCTTATTTTTTCGCCGACTGCTTCGAGCCGCCGCTCGACGATTGCTTGGTCTCGCCGTGCTCGGCGCGCTGCTTGTTCACGATGCGCGACGCGACCTCTTCCTCGCGGCCTGGATAACGGTGTTCCTTCTTGAATTCGGTCTCGAGCTTCTTGTATTCGCGCTCGCGTTTCGGGCTGGCTCCCTTGGGCATGATGGCCTCCATCGGTGGCATTGACGCCGCCAGATTAGGCCGATGGAACCGCGATGTTCGTGCGATGACGCACGTTGCGCGGCAACGCGCTCCGTGGGCACGGGGTGCCCACGCCACGTGTCATTTTCCGGACGGTGCCCACGCGACGCGTCGTTTGCCGTCGGGTGGGCGGCCTCCGCCCACCGGACGTACGTCAACCCTGGAGCGCCTTTTCGAGATCTGCCAACTCCGCCGGCTTGACGAGGTGCGCATCGAACCCCGCCTCATGCGCCTTGCGCCGGTCCTCCGGCGAGCCGTAGCCCGTGTGCGCCACGAGGCGGATGGCCGAGAGATGCGGCTGCCGCTTGATCATGCGCGCCAGCTCGTAGCCGTCCACGCCCGGCAGGCCGATGTCGAGCACGATCACGTCCGGCCGCAGGTCCGACGCCATCTGCACCAGGTTGCCCGCATCCGCCGTCGTATGCGCCTCGTAGCCCATCTCGGCCAGCAGGAACGCCATCATTTCCATGGCATCCACATTGTCGTCGACGAGAAGCACCTTGCGGCCGCCGGACGCCGGCGCCGCCTGGCCGGGCGCGGCCTGCGCCGGATCCGCGCCCGGCGCCGCCGCGGCGGCCGTGCGCAGCACCGGCAGCTCGACGGTGAACGTGGAGCCGAGTCCGATGCCGGGGCTCGTCGCCGCCAGCCGGCCGCCGTGCATCTCGAGCAGGCGCGAGACGAGCGACAGCCCGATGCCGAGGCCTTCCGGCGCGCGGTCCGGCGGGACGGCGGCCTGGGCGAACATGCCGAAGATGCGCGACAGGTTGTCCTCGGCGATGCCGATGCCGTTGTCCTGAACGGCGATACGCACGACGGCATCGACCAGGGTGACTTCGACCTTGATCCTGCCGCCCTTCGGCGTGAACTTGGCCGCGTTGTGCAGCAGATTGCCCATCGACTGCGCCAGCCGGACCGGGTCGCCCATCAGCCAGATGCGGCGCTCGGGCTGGACCACGTCCAGCGTGTGTTCGCGCGCCGCGATCAGCGGACCGGCCGTCTCGAGCGCCTGGGCGATCACCGCACCCAGCTCGACCTCTTCCTGGCGCAGCGCGATCTTGCCTTCGGAAATGCGCGCCACGTCGAGCAGGTCGTCGACGAGGTGCGCCAGGTGGTCGACCTGGCGCGTGATGACTTCGCGCGCGCGCGCCTGGCGCTCGATGGCGCCGGTGCCGGACGCGCCCAGCAGCGCGGCCGCATTGCGGATCGGCGACAGCGGATTGCGCAACTCGTGCGCGAGGGTGGCGAGGAATTCGTTCTTGTTGGCGTCGGCCGCGCGCAGCAGCGCCTCCATCTCCTTCCGGCGCGTGATGTCGCTCGTCACGCGCGCCACGCGATAGACCTCGTCGCGGCTGTCGCGCACGGGGAACAGGCGGTCGCGCACCCAGCGCAGCGAGCCGTCCGGCATCATGACGCGGAACTCGGCTTCGTAATGCGGCGCGGACGGCAACGCGTCCCACAGCGACACGACGTACACGCGGTCGTCCGGATGCACGGCCGCGATCCAGCTGGACGGCTCGCGCTCGAGCGTCTCGACGGGGCGGCCCCAGATCGTCGCATAGGCGGGGCTCACGTATTCGAGCGCGCGCGCCGGCACCGAGAACATCCAGAACACGTCCTCGATGTTGTCGGTCAGCTGGCGGAAGCGCTCCTCGCTGTCGCGCAGCGCGCTCTGGGTCTGGCGCATGCGCAGCAGCGCGTTGACGTTGGCGATCAGTTCGTCGGCCTCGATCGGCGCGGCGAGATAGTTGTCGGCGCCGCCCTCCAGGCCGCGGATCTTGTCGGCGCGGCCCGTCAGCGCGGCCGACGTCTGCAGCACGAGCACCATCGCGCTGTCCGGATCGGCCTTGATGCGGCGGCACACTTCGATGCCGTTGATGTCCGGGAGCTTCACGTCGAGCAGCACGAGGGCGACGCCGCCGCGCTTGACGACGTTCAGCGCATCGGTGCCGTTGCTCGCCTCGACGACCTCGAAGCCGGCGCTCTGCAGGATCCGGGTCTTCGCGTACCGGGCGCCGTCGTTGTCGTCGACGTTGAGGATCAAAGTCGGGGTAGTCATGATGCGTTCCTCAGATGCCATCGTTGCGCGGCGCGGGGTTGGCCGGGAAGAGGCGCGGCAGCACGAGGCTGAAGGTGGAGCCCATGCCCGGCTGGCTGGCCACGTCCACGCGGCCGCCCAGGAGTTCCGCCAGCTTGCGGCACAGGGGCAGGCCGAGGCCCGTGCCCTTGCTGCGCCGCTGCAGCGGATGTTCGATCTGGCTGAACTCTTCGAAGATCAGCTGCAGGTTGTCCGGGTTGATGCCGATCCCGGTGTCGGCCACCGCGAAGATGACGGTGTCGGCGCCCGGATCGTGGCAGGCCGACACGGTCACCGCGCCCTGCTCGGTGAATTTCAGGGCATTCGAAATGAAGTTGCGCAGCACCTGCGAGATCTTGCCCTCGTCCGAATCGAACGGCGCGCCGACGTCGCCCGGCTCGAACACCAGGTCCACGCGCGCGTCGTCGACGAGCGGGCGCAGCATCCCCTTGAGCGCGCGGAACAGATTGTCGACGACGACGGGCGCCACCTGCACCTCGACCCGCCCCGCTTCGATCTTGGCCAGGTCGAGCAGGTCGTTGACGAGCTCCGACAGGTCGGCGGCGGCGGCCTCGATGTAGCGCACCTGGCGTTCCTGCTCCGGCGTCAGGTCGCCGTCCATGCGGTCCAGCAGCAGCTTGGCCAGCGCGCGGATCGACGACAGCGGCGTGCGCAGCTCGTGGCTCGTGTTCGACAGGAAGCGCGACTTCATCTCGTCGGCGCGGCGCAGCCGCTCGGCCTTGTCCTCGATTTCCGCGTACAGCGCGACGATGCCGCGGTTCGTGTCTTCCAGCTCGCGCGTCAGCGACAGCAGGTCTTCCTGGCGCTCGCGCAGCTCGGCCAATGTGGTGACCAGTTCGCGGTTCTGCAGCTGCAGCTCGTTATATGTGTTCGCGACCGGGCTGTCCTTCGCCAGCTGCGCCGCGATCTCCGACAGCCGCCCGCTGCCGACCCAGGCCTGCGCCGGCAGCAGCTTGCGCATCGTGATCGTGCCGTCCGCCACCTCGCAGTCGTCCATCAGGCGGTGCGCCGTGACGACGGCGTCGTCCGGCAACTGCCCGTGCGCGCCGGCGCCCGCGCCGATCGTCACGTCGAGGTACTGGCGCCGCTCGGCGTCGCGGATCAGGAACGCGGCGCGGCCGCCGAACGCGACCTGGCAGGCGCCGCGCGCCACCTCCGACACGGCGGTGGCGATGCGCACCTGGTCCTGCTGCGAGAACCCGAGCAGGTGCGACACCTGGCGCGCGCGCTGGCGCACGAGCACGACGTCCTGCTCGTTGCCCAGGCCGATCGCGAGGATGCGCTGCACGTCCGTCATGCCATCCTCCGGCGCGCGACCAGCACCATCGCGTCGTCGCGGCGGCGGATGAAATCGCGCATCAGCACGGCCGCCACGAGCGCGGGCGCGCGCACGTGCAGGCCGGGATAATCGCCCAGGTCCCACTGCGACTGGATGCCGTCCGAATACAGCACGCACAGCGCGCCGGGCACAAACGGCGCCGCGAATTCCTGCACCTTGCGCATATTGTGGCCGACGATGCCGTTGTGCGAGACGAGCGCGCGGCGCGCCATGCCGTCGTAGACGAGGCCGCCCACGTTGCCGATGCCGGCGAAGCGCACGTCGTTGCCGCCGTAATCGATGCGCGCCACCGACAGCGCCGCGCCGCGCGTGACGCGCAGCAGTTCATGCGCCGTCCGCAGCACTTCGGCCGGCGCGGCGGCGGGCCGCTGTTCCAGCGCGTGGATCGCGCCCGCGGCGGCCTTCGCGGCTTCCGGGCCATGCCCGAGGCCATCCACGCCCAGGAGCGTCGCGCCGTCCGCGTCGCAACTGACGGCCCAGCCGTCGCCGCAGGCGTCCTCGCCCGCGAGCGGCATGCACAGCGCCCCGACTTCCATGCCGCAGGGCGCGGGCGGCGTCGCGCCCCGCCACACGCGCATGAAGAACGCGGCGCCGCGGCCGTGCTGCGTCCAGACGTCGAATTCGTCGGCCTGGCGGCGCAGCGCGCCGAGGCCGGTGCCGGCCGTGCCGGCCGTCGAGACGCCGTCGCGCAGCGAAAATTCGAGGTCGCCGATGCCCGGACCGTTGTCGACGGCGACCACGTCCACGCCCGGCATCGCGGCGCCGGACTGGGTGCGCATGATCGTGACCGTGCCCTCGCCCGCATGCTTGAGGATGTTGGTGGCCGCTTCGGTGATGACGATCGCGAGGCGGCCGGCCTTGACGTCGTCGAAGCCGAGGGCATCCGCCAGCTTCTGCCCGGCGCGGCGCGCGGCCGCGACGTCGCTGGCGTGGGTGATCGGGAAGTTGAGCTGCGGCGACAGCGAGGTGATCAGCGTTTCCATTTGACGACCGCCACCGCGGTGCCTTCTCCCGCACGGGAATCGATATCGAAGTCGTCGACGAGCCGCTTCGAGCCGCCGAGGCCGAGCCCGAGCCCGCCGCCCGTCGTGTAGCCGTCGCGCAGCGCCGTGTCGAGGTCGGGAATGCCCGGTCCGTCATCGACGAAGATCAGGCCCACGCCCTTGCGGAAGCCGTCCGTCAGCGCGTCGAGGTAGACCATGCCGCCGCCGCCGTACTTGAGCGTGTTGCGCGCCAGCTCGCTGGCCGCCGTCACCAGCTTGGTCTGGTCGACGAGCGACAGCGCGATCGCGACGGCCCGCTCGCGCACGTGCTTGCGCAAGGCGACGACGTCCTCGTCCGAACGCAGCGGCAGCGCGGTGCGTTCGGTGCGATGCTGGCGGTGCCGCTCGAACAGGTCGGACTCGAAGCTCACCGGGTTGTTGAGAGCCGCGCTCATCAAAAATTAGTCTTTCCCAGCAGGGCCATGCCCTTCTCGACGTTGAGCGCGGTCTTCACGCCATGCAGCGTGAGGCCCAGTTCGACCAGCGTGATCGCGACGGCCGGCTGCATGCCGACCACCACGGTCTGCGCATCGAGCACGCGCGCCATGGCGGCCGTGTTGCTGATCATGCGGCCGATGAACGAGTCGACCAGGTCGAGGGCCGAGATGTCGATCAGCACGCCCTTGGCGCGGTCGCGCACGATGCGTTCGGTCAGGTCGTCCTGCAGGGTCATCGCCAGGCGGTCGTGCATGTCGACCTGGATCGTCACCAGCAGCAGGTCGCCCATGCGGAGAATCGGAATGCGTTCCATGCGCGGTCCTTATGCCGTGGTGTGGCGCTTGACGATCGACGCGCCGGTGCGCTCGAGCGCGACGAGGAACGCGTCCGCCAGCGTGGCCTTGGTCACGACGTCCTCGAGGTTCACGCCCAGGTGCACGATGGTCTGCGCGATCTGCGGACGGATGCCGCTGATGATGCAGTCGGCGCCCATCAGGCGCGCGGCCGCGATGGTCTTCATGAGGTGCTGCGCGACCAGCGTGTCGACGGTCGGCACGCCGGTGATGTCGATGATGGCGATCGCGGCGCCGGTGTCGACGATCTTCTGCAGGATGTTTTCCATCACGACCTGGGTACGGGCCGAATCGAGCGTGCCGATCAGCGGCAGCGCGAGGATGCCGTCCCACAGCTTCACGACCGGCGTCGACAGCTCCAGCAATTCCTGCTGCTGGCGCACGATGATCTGGTCGCGGGCGCGCTGGAACACCTCGATGGTGTACAGGCCCAGCTTGTCGAGCAGCGAGCTGATGGTCCACGACGTCTGGGCCAGCGCGGCCGGATCGCCGGCGAATTCCTCGTTCAGGCGCACGAACAGCGGCTGCTTCAGCGAGAACACGAAGGTCGCGGTCTCGCTCGGCGTGGAGCCGTTCCTGGCGCGGCTCGACGAGATCTCGCTCAGGATGTCGCGCACTTCGTCCCACGAACGATGTTCCATGTTCTGCAGCTCGCCGCCGCGCGTGGCATGGGCAAACGCGGCGAGAAACTGCTGGCAATGCTTGCGCAGCTGGTCTTTCGAGACGACGTTCGACCGCACGGTCAGCGCCTCCAGCTGCTCGCTCCACTCCGCGCCGATGTCGGCCTCGTGATCCTGGATGAGCTGGCTGATGCGGTTGGCGTAGTCCTGAGTCGTCATCTTTCGTCCTTTTTTGGTCGTGAAGGGTTGCGCCCTTTGGAAGGTATCTACCCTCCGAGCAATTCTGTCAAATGACCGACTATACCATTCATTTCCTGGACGACAAGGCACGATTGGACCGGGTGCGGCGACGCATTCAACGGGACAAAATAACCGTTTGCAATTATGATAGTCATCATTCACGTCGACCTCGCCATCCGGCACGCATCAAGCGGCGTCGCCCCTACCGAACAATCGGGCTCAGTTTAAGATGCGAATGAATATTGCATGTCTGATAACCAACACAGCCGTTCTGAAAGTGGTCAGTACCGCGTTCATGCAAGCCGGTGCCGAATGCGTGCATTTTACGTCCGAGGTCGTCCTGTTCCGGGCCTTGCTGCGGCAAAAATTCGACCTCATCTTCATCGACCTGGACGTCGCGCCGACGCCCGACGACGCCATCGTTTCCTGGCTTAACTGCCGCGCCGGCAACGATACGCCGGTGCTCGCGATGTCGCCCGTGCGCGATGCCCACATGACCGCACTGGTGCTCAACGCCGGGGCCGACGACCTGCTGGTCCGGCCGTTCGACGCGGTCGAATTGCTGGCCCGTGCGCATGCGCTGGTCCGCCGCAGCAATCCGCGCGGCGCGCGCCGCCGCATCGAGCTGGCGGGTTTTTCGCTCGACCGCGAAAGCAGCAAGTTTGCCTACCTCGGCACGCCGATCATGCTGACGTCGCGCGAGTTCGGTCTCGCGTGGATGTTTTTTTCTTCGCCCGGCGTGTATATCTCGCGCGAGACGATCGGCACCTCGATCTGGAGTTCGGACAGCGAGGTGGCCGGCCGCACGATCGAGCAGCACGTCTACAAATTGCGCAAGAAGCTGCAGCTGGGCGCCGAACGCGGCGTCAGCATCCGCACCGCGTACGGCCAGGGGTATCGACTGGAACTGTCGGGGCAGCAGGCCGGCACCCTCCCCGCCGGCGCCGAACCCGGACCGGACGTGCCGGCATAGCATGACAATGCCCGGTTAGCGGCCACATCCCGCGCGCACGGCGGCGCGGACGCGCGACACGCGCGAACGGACGGTGCCCACGGGAATCTGCAATTCGCAGGCCGCCGCTTCATAGGTCGAGCCGCCGTCGAGCACCGCTTCGAACGTCGCGCGGATCCCGGCGGGCAGCGCGGCGAGCATCCCGTCCACCATCGCGGCCGTCTGGCGCCACTCCAGCGCCAGCGCCGGATCGCCGTGGACGTCGGCCACCTGCGCCAGCGCCGCCTCGTCGAGCGCGTCGTGGGCCTGGGCGCACGTGCGACGCACCTGGTTCCGCGCAAGGTTCAGCGCGATGCCGAACAACCAGGTCGACGGCTTGGAGAGCCCGGCAAAACGGTCGGCGCAGCGCAGCGCTTCGATGAAGGTCTGCTGGACGACGTCTTCCGCGTCCTCGGCATTGCGCGTGTAGCGCTGCACGAACCGCAGCAGATGGCGGTGATGCGTGCGGAACAGCTGGTTCATGTCCAGGGCGGGCGGTGCGCCGGCGGCGCCATTCGGATCCATCGTCATGTTCGATCTCCAGTAACGTTGCGATGGATCAAAGATACCTGTCGATTTCGCGCAAAAAGCCGATCCGTGAGGATTGCTGAGACATTGAGAATTGTTGAGCTTTCGCCTTACCGGGCGACGATGCGCAGGACGCGGTTGCCGTCGTAGAAAATCGCCTTCATGGGCGTGTCGGCCGTCGACATGCTGCCGGCGACCGCCTCCACCGCCGCGGTGAAGCTGCCCTTGATCTCGGTGCGCGCCGACACCGCGTAGTCGATGGGCAGCTCCCACACCAGCTGCCAGCCCGCCGCCTCGGCCCAGCGCGTCAGCGCGGCCTTCAGCGTCCCGTCGGCCGGCGTGACGTCCCAGGACGGCACCGCCGCCGCTGCCGGCGGCGGCGCGGCGGCGGCGTCGTCGCAATCGTCGTCGTCCAGCGCCTGCGGCCTGACGGGAGTGGTCGAAAAGAACGCGCCGGCGGCCGGCGCGGGATCGGCGGCGCGGGCCCCGGCGCCGGCCAGGCACAGCGCGGCGCCCAGTACGAAAGCGGACAGCGTGCCGCGGGCGTGCGATGGTTGGGTCAACGGATGCATGATGGACTCCTCGTTCAGTGGTGGCGGACTCACGATGAGTCGCGCCACGCCGCATCCGGTTCGCCCGTGCGCCGGCTATTTCACGCGGCGCCGCCGGCCCGCGCGGCCTGCTCGCGCTCGCGCGCCTGCGCACGCACGTCCGCCAGGCTTTCCTTGACGATCGCGGCCTGGAGATCCGTCAGCGGGGTGCCGACGTGGCGCACGTCGACCAGGCGGTCGGCGGTGGGCTGCAGCGTCGCGGTGCGGGTATCGGGAATCGGATCCTCGGTCATGCCCTTGGTTTCCCGGCGCTTGAAGACGAGCGGCGTCTTCCAGTTGAACTGGGTGGCCTTGTTGTTCATGTCCCCGGCCGCGACCAGGTACTTGACCGCCTGGTCGCGCTCCCCTTCGAACATGTCCGCATTGACCGCGCGCATCACGACCGCCATCCCATGGTGTCCCGCCGCCTCGGCATTGGCGATGGCCGCGTCGATGCCGCGGTGGGCCCACTGCTGCTTCGATTCCAGCTTCACCGAGAAGCGGTCGGTCTTGTTTTCCATGAGGGCGCGGACGAAGTTCATCAGCACTTCGCCGCACATCTTGCCGATTTCCTTGTCGACCATCTGTTTCTGTACCTGGTCGACCGTCGTGCCGGCGCGCTGTTCCACGAGGGCCGCGTGCAGGTCCTGCTTGAGCGACAGCTCGGTGGCCAGGGCCGCCGCCGCGGACGCCGGCAACGGCTCTTCCTGGATGTCGTCATGCGGATCGCTGCCGGCGAGCCGGCGTTGCAGCACCGCGATCTCGCCCTGCAACCGGGCGATGTCCTGCTGGCGTTCCGCGAACTTCGCCTGCGCCGGCTCGGCCAGCCGGGCCATGAGCTGGTCGCGGAATCCCTTGTCGACGACTTCCTGGACGCGGTTGCTGACCGACGGCATCGCCTCGAGCAGCACGTCCATCGCCTTGTTCATGTCGCGGCTGTAATCGCCGTATTCCGACTTGTAGGCCTTCAGCTTGTCGGTGCCGACCGGCTTCTTGTCCTTGTATTCGCGGCCGCCGACGTTCGCCGTGAGCGAGCCCGTCGCCCCGGCCTGCACCGGAACGCCGAGCAGCTTCTTGCCGTCCGTGATGCCGGTCTTCTTCTTCGCCTCGGCGGTGGTATGGCGGGTATTGATGCCGAAGAAGGCGTCCGTGATCAAGGTCTTCTTGACGGTGTCGTAGAATTCGCGCGCCTCTTGCTGGTTGCTGGACGCCATCTTGTCTTCGTTCACGGTGAACTTCATGGTCGCACCGACGCCCGTGCGCACCGGGTCGTTCTTCCCCTTGGGCGAGGCGCCGAATTTCTCCTTGTTGTACTTGAGCGCCACGCGGCCGGGCGTGAACGCGTTCTCGTTGCTGACGGTCGAATACTCGCGCACCTCGTCGTCGATCGTGAAGGGCGAATCGAGCTTGTCGCACAAGGCTTCATAGGCCGAGCCGTAGTGCTGGTATGCCGGCTTTTGCGGGTCCCAGTCGACGAGGATGTCGACGGCCTTCTTGAGCTGCGTGCGCGCTTCGTCGAGGTCGCGCAAACCCTTGACCGGCTCGATCGAGAACTTCAGCACGACCGCCGGATCGGTGCGCTGCTTCTCCTCCTTCTTCCAGCTGATGCCGGGGAAGCGTACGTCGAGGCAGGTCTTCTTGAGCGCCTTTTCCGCGTGCGCACTCAGGATCTCCGGCGCCATCGATGCGCCCAGGCTGGTGCTGGCCGCCTTTTCCGACATGCGCCCCAGGGTCAGCTGCACGCAGTCGTTATTCGCCTGCACGTTGACGATGGTGCCGGCGCTCTTCGAGCTTCCGAAGGTGGCGCTCAGGCTGGCGAACGGGATCGGCAGGACCAGCGGAATGGCCATCTTGAATTGCCTGGCGTTGATGGTATCGGTGCGGTCGCCCAGCGCGGTGCGGTCGATGGCATCGTGCAGGAACGTGCGGATCTGCTCCGGTCCCTCCAGCGCGCCGCCCTCGGCCAGCCGCACCAGGTTGCCCAGCGACGCCAGCCGTTGCATGGTGTCGCCCCGTTCCGCTTCGGGCAGGACGCCCTTCACCGCATCCTGCAACAGCGCCAGCGCGCCATGTCCCGCCTCCAGGTCGCGCAGCAGCGGCGCGGGGGCGCGCGCCACCGAGACATCCGTTCCGGCCGCGTCGAGGATGGCTTGCTTTTCCTTGGCCTTCAGCGGATTGGACCAGATTTCGCTGCCCGAATTGAACGTGCCTTCCTTGCGCGTGAATGCGCGCTTGGCGGTGGTCAGGAGTTTCTCCGACCCGCGGTGCTTGCTCATGTAGTCGCACAGCGCCGCCAGCAGCCTGGCATTGCCCTGCTGGGCGAGGGTCGCGCCGGGCCGGGCCAGCGTGGCGTGGGCGAGCCCCTTGAAATCGGCCAGCACCTGGGTGAACTGCGCCCTGGCCTCGTCCGCCACCACGCCGCGCCCCTTGGCGTCGAAATGCTGGTGGACCTGGTTGACCATGGTGCTCGGCAACGCCATCGTCGTCTTGAAACCTTCGAACGCCTGCACCACGTTCTGCAGGTTGTCGTGGTGCCACACTGCGCTCTTGACCATGGCCCAGTCGCGCCGCGCGGGCGTGCCGACGGCCGGTTTCTCGCCGGTCGCCAGTTCGGTGCGCATGGACGTCATCGCCGACAGCATGCGCGCCTTGTGCGCCGCGTCGCCGTTGGGCTCGGCCGCGAGGCGCTGGTGCTCCTGGGTGCAGCGGAAGAACGTCTGCACGTCGCGCCAGTCGACCTTGGCGGCGCGGTGCGCCGGGTTGGCCGCCAGCAGCGAGTTGACGGCATCGGGCAGCTGGTGCGCGCCCATCTGCCAGATCGCCACGAGATCCTGCTCGCCCTGCGTGGGCGGCGTGCCGGCGGTCCGGCTCGCGACGGTGGCGCCGATGATCTGGTGCACGCTGTCGTTGGCCAGCGACTTGTAGACGTCGATGCAGCGGTCCGGATCCCCGCCGGTCACTTTCTCCGCCATGTCGACGATGTGCATCAGCTGCGCCGGCGCCAGTTCCGCATCCTTGTGCAGCGTATCGCCCGCGGACTGGCGCAGCTTCCCGGCGAGCGCGGCGAGCACCTGGCGGGTTTCCGTGCGCTGCGCCGGATTCATTGCCGTCAGCGCGGGCAGGTGCGCGACCAGGTCGTCCATGCAGGTCTGCTGCATGGTCACGACGCGCGCCTTCAGGGGGGCCACCGTGTCGCCCAGCAGCTGGTCGGCAACCGAGAACTTGGCGCCGAGGTCGCGCAGCTTGGCCGCTTCGCCCTGCCAGTGCTGCGCTTCGGACGGCAGCGGCGCCGTGCCGGGAAGCTCGTACGCGCGCCCGGCGGTCAGGTCGCGCACGCGGCGGCCCACCAGCGCATCGCGCACCGCCGCCCGGTTCTCGTCCAGCTCGCCCGGCGCGGACCGGTTCTCCAGCCTGGGCTCGGCGACCGCCATCGCGGCCACGCCTTCCAGGTACTTGGCGGGCAGCTCCAGCTGGCGGGCCAGTGCCGGCATCATCAACGCCATGCCCTTGGCGCGCCCCTGGTCGCTCACGTGATCGTTGAGGGTTCGGTAGCCTTGGAAAAACTTTTGCACGGATGCCCCGACCAGGTCGAGGCGCGCACTCTCATAGGCCGTCTTCGTCGCCTCGGACGGCTCGTGCGCGAACGCCGCCAGCGCATGGTCGGCCGCCGCACGCACGTCGTCGATGGCGTCGGCGGCGATATCGCGCTGCGCGACGCCGCGCTGGGCCAGGGGCGTCTGCGACTGCTGGCGCAGCTCGGCCACTTCCCCCTTGAGCGTGGCGACGGTGGCGTGGATGGGCGAATCGGACGGCGCCGTATCGGCGATCTCGTTGGCCGTCTTCAGCCGCGCTTCCAGGACGGCCAACCGTTCGACGACGGCATCCGTCCGCGCCACGACCTGGCGCGCCTGGTCCGGCATGCGCGTCTGGTTGCGCTGCTCGGCGCGCGCCAGCATCGTGGTCAGGCTCTGAGTGCCGGACGCGCCGGTCCTGGCGGGCGGCAGGTCATACGTGCGCCAGTTCGAGCTGATCTTTTTCTTGTCGCCGTTGAACTTCCATGTGTTCTCCGTGCCCTTCGTCCCGAAGACGTTCAGGCCGATGGTGCCGCCCAGCTTGCTGATCGTGATCTTGTTGCTCGGCTTGATCGTCCGTGCCGACGGCAAACCGCCCGGCTGGGCGGCAAGGCTCGCCGTGGTTGGGGCCTTAATTTTGGTCATCTGATTCTCCTGATGTGCGACTGCGGGACGAGGGCAACGGCGGCGACGTGCTTACGCGGCGCCGAACATCCGGCGCAGACGGGACGGCCGCGATTTCTTATCGGTGGCGGTGAGCGCCGCCACCCGCGCATCCTGCTGCGCCTTGATCTTCTCCAGGTGCGCCTTGACCTGGGCCGGCGTCTCCTTCGGGCGCGGCGCGGCGGCAAGCCGTTTCCCGTTCACGTCCACGCCCGCGCCGGCATACGCCGCATCGCGCGCCGCGCGCAAGGCGCCCGGATCGATGTGGGGCCCGGCATTGACACGGCCGTCGCCCGACGCGCGCAGGCGCTGCTCGACGAATCCGGGCGTGAGCACATGCTGCTCGAACGCGCGCACCTTCGGGCGCGCGTCGACCAGCAGGCGCTCGTAGTTCCCGGTCTTGACGGCGATCCGCGCCTCGGGCGTCAACTTGTCCAGCAGCGGCTGGTAGAGAACCCCGGTCTCTTCCCAGGTCGCCTTTTCCTGCGGGTTGAGCGCGTCCGAGCCGAACAGGAAACGGTCGGGATGATCGTTGATCAGCTGCGCCCAGGCCTGCACCGATTCATGGTCCGGCACCTCCTTGCCCTCGGCATCGGTCTTGAGCACGATCTGGCGCGCCACGCGCGACCACGAAATGTCGATGTTGATGTGCTTCATTTCCGGATTCGACAGGATAGCGCGCAGGTTGTCGGCATGGTCGACCGGCTTCTGGACGAAGCGTCCGACCCCACCGCAGTGCGCCCAGATGATGGTCGTATCGCGCGTTTCGGGCGAGGCGAACAGCTGTTTCAGGTTGTCCAGGTGCGCCGGCTGGCCAACGCCATTGGCGCGCTGGTTGGCGGTCGAGTCGACGTCGCAGTGCAGCACCACCGGCATGCCGACCACGCCGGCCGTGGCCACCAGATTCTTGAACGATTGCACGTTGTCGGTCAGGTTGGCCTGGCGCGCGCCTTCGTACTGGCTTTGCACCAGTTCCTTGTGTATCGTCACCTCGCCCACGCCGGTGAACATGCCCGGATGCGTGGCCAGCTTGAACAGCAGCGCCTGGGGACTCAACGGCGACCCCAGGTGCAGGCCGGTGACCATCGGATCGAGCCGGTCGCGCTCGGCGTGGCTCAGCTGGGAAATATTCATGAACAGCGCCGTGTCCGCATCGACCTGCTGGTTCAGCATCAGGTGCGCGCTGCCCTTGATGGTCTGCTCGACCTCGGCAGTCAATTCCTGCGGCTTGATGTTGGCGAACTGCGCCGGCACGTAGTACGACTCGGCCGGGATGTGGTTGTGATCGCCGTGGTCGCCGCACGGCATGACGTCGGTCGGGATCGGCGACATCACGGAGCGGTGGATACCCACCTGGTCCATCATCGCGAGCATCTGGCGCGGCACCATGCCTTGCTGGGTGTAGTTGGTGGGGTGGAAGTGCGAATCCGACATCCAGTGGCCCGTCGTCAGCCTGTCGGCCTGCGCGCCGGGCAGGCGGGATTGCACGTCGCCCTGCTTCATCTTCGCGAGCGTGGTCGTCACGGCGCCGACCAGTTCGGCCGACTTGCGCGGCGAGCCCACTTGCGCGCCCGCGGCCTGCGCGGGCAGCTCGGCCACCGTCACCGATGCGCTCAGGTCGTCGAAGATGCGGGTCGTGGCGATCCGGACCCGGTTGCCCCCGCCGGCGGAGGATGTCGGCGCCGAGGTGCCCGGCGCGCCGGGCGCGGCCAGCGGCGAGCCGCCCTTGCTGCGCGAGGCGCGCGGCGGACGCGAGGCGGAAGTCGGGTTCCCTGCCGAGTCCGGTGCCGGCGGGATCGGATGCGATGGTGCCTGGTTAACGCGTGTCATATGGTTTCCTTAAGCAGAAGTGATGGATGCCCCGCGCAAAGCGGTGGGGCGCGGGAAAGCTTAATCAGCCACTGGCGCGCGCGCGGCACCGCCAGCGAAGCGGCACCACCTCCAGCGAAGCGCCGGCCGGGCGCGCGCGCCGCTTCGCTGGCAGCCACGGCAGTTCGCCGCGCGCCCGCCGCCGGCGCGCGGCGCCGCCCCATACTTGGCCTGCCTCGGCAGCCTGCCTCGTGCACGTGCCCCCACTTCCGTAGAGACGCCCATGCCATCATCGACCCGACTTTCCGGCGCCAGCTCATCCGACACCCATGAGATCGCCCACCCCAACGACACGCCGGCGCAGCCCACGCGCCCGGCGCCGACCCGGACCCCGCCCAGCCGCCGCAACGACGGCTGGATCGCGGCCATCAAGCGCAAGCTCGCCCCGCGTCCGATGACCACGTCGAGTTCCTTGCTCGGCAGTGTCACCAAGGCGCGTCCCATGACCGCGCGCGCCAAGCTCGGCCTCGCGCCCGACGACGCGCGCAAGCCGGACCCGCACGCCACCACCCAGGCGGCCGCCCTGCGCCACGGGCGCAACGTCGCCCAGACCGTCGGCGGCGCCGCCCAGACCGGTCCGGCGCGCGTGGCGCCGGACACGCCCATCGTCGAACCGGGCGGCACCGAGGCGGTGGCCGCGAGCCTGTTCAATCGCGCCGGCCTGGGCGACAGCCATGAGCTGCCGGCCCGGATCGCGGCCGACCTGCGCCTCTACCTGGCCGCGCCGCGGCACGCCGGCGCCGACGTGGCGGCCGAGGCGGCCGGGCGCCAGGAACTGGTGCTGCGGCGCATGTCCCAGGCCTTCGGCGACGACGCCGCCGCTGCCCGCGGTGCGCTGGACGGCCTGGTGGCCGCCCCCACGCCGCTGGCCGTCGAGGATGGCGCGTTCGAGCTGGCGCGCCGGCTGGCCGCCACGGCGCTCGGCCATTCGACCTTGAACGCCTTGTGCGCACTGGACCGCGCGCGGCCCGCCGATACGGCGCTCGACGCGGCCATGCGCAACGACGCCCAGCGCCTGGCCTTCACGGCCGCCAACACCCTGATCGACGCCTTGCCCGAGGGCGCGCCGCGCCCGGCCAGCCTGGCCGAGGTCAGCGCGATTGCCGTGGCGGCGCTGGCGCCGCACGACCGCCCGCACGGCACGCCGTCGCAGGCGCCGCCGGCGCCGATGAAGGGCAACGTCAGCCTGGCGGCCAAAGCCTTCCTCGCCGCGCACCAACTGGCCGCCAGCCCGGAAGCCGAGCCGGAACGCCATCTCAAGAACGCGTATTTTTCCTGGCGCTGCGGCTTCACGGAAGAAGGCCCGGGCACCCCGCTGGCGCGGGCCCAGGCGCGCATGTTCAAGTTGTCGCGCTATGCACGGCGCGCCAGCAACCCCGGCATGCTGGCGGCCCTGCGGCGCGCGTTCGGCTTCAACAAGTCGCCCATGTCGGCCCTGTCCATGGGCACCGGCGGGGCCAGCCTGCGCCAGCCGGAGGACGATTTCCTCAAGGCGAAGGTGATCCAGGACCTGGGCGACGTGTTGACCGAACGGGCGCAGGCGCGCGGCACCGCCCCGCTCGACGGGCGCATCGACGCCGCGCTCAAGGGCGCCGCGCTCGAGCAGTGGTACGCGCGCACCGCGCACAAGGGCTGGCGCGACAAGACCACCGTCACGCCGTCCATGCGCAAGGCCATCGCCGCGCGCGCCGCCGAGCTGGCCGGCGTCAGCGTGAGCGAAGTCAAACTCAACCCCGCCTATCGGGAGCTCAAGGGGACCCGCTCCGTGCTGCGCCCGCGCGGCGGCGCGCAGCTCGACGTGGCCACCCTGCGCCAGTGGATCGGGCAGTGCGAGCCGGACGGCGCCGAAGCCGCCGCCCTGCACGCCGGTGCCGACCAGCTGGCCACGCTGGAGCACAATGGCGAAGTGCCGCTCGACACCTCCACCCCGCAAACGGTGCTCCAGAACTTCAGGCGCGTGATCACCGAGCCGCGCATGACGTATGACGTGCGGCTGACCAACGGCGGCCAGTACGGCGTCAACTTCAACGTGGCGGACATGCTCAACCTCCCGGTGATCAAGCACATCCCGTTCGTGCCCTTCGCGCTGGCCGGTCCGGACGTCAAGCTGGTGCACGGCCGCATGGCGATGATCAACGGCGGCTCGTCGGCCAACCACGGGCAGCTGTTCATCGGCAGCGACCGGCGGGTCTCCGGCCATCTGGGCGCCAGCGCCACGGCCGGCGTCACCCTGCTGGGCAAGCGCCTGGTCGCCAGCGGCACGGTGCAGGCGCTGCCGCTCATGGTCGACACGGCCAGCCCGAAAGGGGTGATGGTGCGCTGCCGCTTCCAGCCGATCGGCCCGGCGCCGGCCGGCCATCCCGATCCGTGGCGTGCCAAGCTGCTGTCGGTGGTCGATACCGCGACCGCAAGCGGACCGAGCGGTGGCTTGCCGACCGACGTCAACTCCATGTGGGATGCACTGTCGCACACCTTTTACAAGGACCCCGACGTGTCGCTCAACTGGCTCGAGTCGCGCGCCAGCTCGGTATCGAGTTCGATCGGCGCGTCGGCCGGCGCGCGCTTCCAGCACAATGGCTACAAGGTGGGGCCGAATCTCCAGGCCGGCACCACCAGGACCTGGTCGACCCGGGTGCGCCGCCAGGAAACGCCAGGACCGCTGCGCGCCGAATTTGCCGGCAGCGCGAGCTCGCGCCAGGTCGGCGTCGCGGCCACCCTGGTCGCCGCCGCCCCGCCGCTGGGCAGCTTTTCCGGGGAGACCGGGCACGTCGCCTCGATGGTGCTGCCGAGCGCATCGATCGTCGGCGTCGGCACCACCATCCTGCAGTCGGAAACCGGCTCGGTATGGCGCATCGCCGAGGAGGACGGCCACATCGACCCGGCCCTGACCTACCGCGACACGACCTTTACCAGCATGAAGGAGATGAAGCGCTACGTCGACAGCCGCCGCGCCGGCTGGGATGCGGTCTACCCCAACCAGCCGCCCGATACGCCCGATCCGGCCGAGCCGATCGACGCCTACCTCGACCGTGTGGAGGAGGACGCGACGGCGGGCAACCAGCTGTTTGCCGAGCGCGTGTGGCTGCGTCCGGACGCGGCCCGCCAGATCAACGTGCTGCGCGAACTGCGCGACGCGCTGGTGGCGCCGGACGCCCAGCCAAGCCGGGACCAGGCGGCGCAGATCGCCGCACGCAACGCGCAGATCAGCGCCCTGCTCGAATCGAACCGGAGCTGGGACAAACGCTTTTTCTACTCGCTGGAAATCACCGGCGAGTCGCGCGCGGTGGGGCCGAACTTCATGGTGACCGGCCAGCAAGTGTCGGAGGTCGCGCATCCGCACCAGTTGAGCGTGCTGCGCGCCGAACGTCCGGTGCCGCCGGCCGAGCGTCCATGACCGCCCTGCCCGCGGTGCCGGCGCTTGCACCGAAGCCGGCCAGGCGCGTCTGCCTGCTCGGCGACAACGCCCTCCTCGCCCGCGACACCGCGCTGCAATTGCGCGCGGCGGGCTTCGACGTCGCGGTCGCGACACAGGTCGACCAGCTCGCCGCCCAGGAAGGCCTGTGCTGCATCGTCGTCGACCCGGCCGGCCACGGCAGCCGCTTCGCCGATCCGGCCTGCGCCGCCGCCATCCGCGCACGGTGCGCGGTGCCGGTGCCGATCCTGTGGCTGGCTCCCCTGAACAAGTTCGAGGCGCGCCTCGCCGCGGCCCGCGCCGGCGTGGACGGATTCCTCGCCAGGCCGCTGGAAATCGACGAACTCAAGGCACGGATCGAGACCCTGGCCCGGCGCCTGGACCAGCCGCCCTGCCGGGTGCTGGTGGTCGCCAGCGACGCCGCCCGCCACGACGGGATCGACGAGGCCCTGGCGCAGGCCGGGATGGAAGCACTGCGCCTGCACAAGCCGCTCGATCTGGTCGCCACCCTGAGCCGGCACCATCCGGACGCGATCGTGATCGACGTCGACACGCCCGCCTGCACCGGCATCGACCTGGCCATGCTGATCCGGCAGGATCCCGCCTTCCTCGACCTGCCCGTGCTGGTGCTGTCCGACGACCGCGATCCCGCCACGCGCCGGCGCGCGGTGGCGGCCGGCGTGGACGATTTCCTGGCGCCGCCGGGCGCGCGGGCCGACCTGGCGGTCGCGGTCATGCTGCGCGTCGAGCGCTCGCGCGCGCTGCGCAGCCTGATCATGCGCGACGGCATGACCGGCCTGTACAACCACGTCTCCATCAAGGAACAACTGCTGCGCGAAATGGCGCGCAGCAAACGCGACGGCAGTCCGCTGGCGCTGGCCATGGTCGACCTGGATTTCTTCAAGAAGATCAACGACACCTACGGCCACCCGGTCGGCGACCAGGTCATCCGCGCCATCGCCCACCTCCTGCAGCAGCGCCTGCGCCACGGCGACCTGATCGGCCGTTACGGCGGCGAGGAGTTCGCCGTGATCATGCCGGCGACGACCGCGGCGGCGGCGGCGCAGGTGCTCGACGGCATCCGCGAACTGTTCGGCACCGTGGCGCACAAGGCCGACGAGACGGTGTTCCACGCCACCTTTTCCGCCGGCGTGGCGGACCTGGACGCCGCCGGCGGCGATCCCGATCCTGCCGCCCTGTTCCGCCTGGCCGACGAGGCCCTGTACGACGCCAAGCATGGGGGCCGCAACCGCGTCGCGCTGGCGCACGCGGCGGCCGGCCGCGGCTAGCGCATGCTGCCCAGCATGTCGTGCAGCTCGAGCCGGTTGTAGGCCGCGCGCATGGCGTCGCGCGCGGCGACGGCCTTCTGTCCCACCAGCTGGACCAGCACGTCGTTCAGGCTGCGCGACATGGTGTCTTCCCTGCGCCGCAGGACGTCCTCGATCTGGTGCATCTTGTCCGGATCGGCGATGAAGCGCGCCAGCTGCTGGTTGTGATTGAAGAGGATTTCGTGGGCCAGGACCACGGCGTCGCCGCGCTCGTTCGGCACCAGGCTCTGGAAGATCACGCCGACCAGCGACCGCGCCAGCCCCGCCGCGCGCTGGCCGCGCTGCTCGGCCGGAAAAAAGCCCAGCAGCCGGGTGAGCGCGCCGACCGCGCTGTTGGTGTGCAGCGTCGCCAGCACCAGGTGCCCCGATTCGCCCGCGTGCAGGACCGTCTCGGCCGTGTCGACGTCGCGGATCTCGCCGACCATGATCACGTCCGGCTTCTGGCGCATCGCTTCGCGCAGGCCGGACGAAAACGACGCCGTGTCGGTCGGCACTTCTTTTTGCGAAATGATCGACTGCTTGCGCTGCAGCTGGTACTCGATCGGTTCCTCGATGGTGACGATGTGGGCGCTGCGCGTGGCATTGATGTGGTCCAGCATCGACGCGATCGTCGTCGACTTGCCCGAGCCGGTGGGACCGGTGACCATGATGACGCCGCGGGCCGCCTCGACCATCGTCCGCGTGTGGGCCGGCAGCCCGGTCTGCGCCAGCGGGATGGGACGCAGCGGCAGGCGCCGGATCGACACCGTGACCCTGGCGCCGCCCGCGGACCGGTAGACGTTGCAGCGCAGCCGGTAGTCGGTCAGCGCGAACGGCCGGTCGATGGCGCGGTCGGCGATGCGGCCTTTCCAGTTCTCGTCGATCGCGCCGAGCACCGGCACCATGTCCTCGAGCGTGACCGGTTCGGCGCTCGCCTGGCGCCAGCCGCGCGGCGTCTTGATCATCATGGGCATGTCCTGTTCCAGGTGAATGTCCGAAAAAATCTGGTCGGAATTCACCAGGGACACCAGTTCGTCGAGCAGGTCGCGGACAAGGCTGAAGTCGCTGGGCATGGGGCGCCGCGCGCTAGCCGGCAAGGTACATGGGCCGGTACACCGCGCCGATGACCTCGGCCGAATGGCCATAATTCCAGCGCAATTCGGTGCCCGCGGCGACGTCTTCGGCGGCGAAGAAGGCGCCGATCGAAAAGCGCCGGCCGCCTTCGGCGATGACGTGGAAACGCACGACCTTCAGGTTGTAGCCCTCCCCGGCCTGGGCCACCGGCAGGCCGCCGGCGTCGTAGGCGAGCCGCGTATTGGCCATCGCCAGGATGTTCTCGCCGTCGACGAAGGCGAGATGTTCGCCCGACACGGCGGACAGGATGAACGCATCGTCGGCGCACGCGAAGTACATGGCCGGCGTGAGCAGCTGGCCGCCGTACACGCCCAGGCATTCGCCGTAGCGCAAGGGGCGCGCGGCGAATACCCCGAGCTGCCCGACCAGCACGCGCTCGCGCGGATCGGTGAGGTCGGCGGCCGTGATGGCGCGGCAGACCAGGCGCTCGCGGTAGGCGGCGGCCAGCGCCGCCTCGCCGGCATCGGGATCGACGAACGGCAGCACCGCCTCGCGGCGCGGGTCCTCGCACGCGCCGAAGCGGTCCGGCCCGTCCGACACGGCGACGATGTGGAGCGGCCGGTGCGCCGCGTCGCGGAACGGGTAGCGCCCGTCGAGCAGCGGCGAATACGGCAGCCGCGTGACCGGGCGGCGCTGCTTGAAGCGCTCGAACATGGCGGCCAGGTGGGCCAGCGCTTGCGCTGCGGCGTGTGCGTCGCCGGCCAGCGTGGCGCCGATGCGCGCCTTGAGCGCCGGCACGCTGTCGAATACCGCATCGTGCGCCGCCGTGCCGGGCAGGCGTTCGGCCTGCGCCAGGCAGGTGTCGATCGTCTCGATCATGGATTGCACGCGGGGGTCGGTCGCTGCGGTCATGGGGTCTCTCGCTTTCTCGGGTGGGCCGGGCTGGTCGGCAGTGGCGCCACGATAGCCGCCCCGGCGCGCGGCCGGCGGCGTGGATGCGAAGCGCGGCGCCGGGAATGCGAAACTTCGCTGGCGGCGCGGCCGGATCGCTTCCCCACCGCACCGGGCACGCGCGGCGCCCTACGCTGGACGTGCCGACCAACCAACCGGGTTCCCCATGCCACAACTTCGCATCACGGATTATTTTCGACCGGTGACCGATCCGGGGCCGTCGTCCCCGGCGCCGGACCCGGCACCCGCCCGCGCCCCGCGCGCCCCACGCGGCGGCACGGTGGCGCCGGAACTGCAGGCGCGCGCGCCGCAGCCCTATGCGACCGGGACACTGAACCGCGACCATGCGCGCGTCGACCTCGGCGCGAAATTCGCGGCGTTCTCGGAACGCATGCGGTGCGAACAGGCGCCGCCGGCGCCGGCGTACGTCCTCAGTCACACGCGGCAGCCTGCGCCGCAGTACGTCCTCGATCACATGACACAGCCGGCGCCGGCCGCCGGGCCTTCGTCGGCCACGCCGCCGCAGCCGCAGTACGTTCTCAGTCACATGACGCAACCCGCGCCAGCACCAACGGACACGCCTGCACCGGCCACGCCGCCACAGCCGCTATACGTTCTCAGTCATATGACGCAGCCCGCGCCGCCGCCGGCGTCCGAGCCCGCGCCGACCACGCCGCAAGCGCATGCGCCCCGGCAGCCGCTCTACTACCTCAACCACAATCCGAACCCGGTCTACGCGGACCCGTTCGCGCGCGAGAACCGTCATTCGTACTTTGCGGGCCGGATGACCGACCTGCTGACCGGGCTGCCCAACCGGTTCCTGCCGCGCCGACGCCGCAACGGCGGCGTCTGAGCCGGCGGTCAAGCCGGGGACGCGCCGTCCGCATCCACGCCCGCGCCCGCATACGCCGCATCGCGTACGGCGCACAAGGCGCCGGGATCGTAGCGTGGGCCGTCGCTGCCGCGGCCACGCATCGAGCACCCCCGAGCCGAACAGGAAGCGGTCCGGATGATCGTCGATCAGCCGCGCCCACGCCCGCACCGATGCGCAACATGATCTGGCGGGCCATGCGCGCCCACGACAGGTCGACGGGCCGTTCGACGAAGCGCCGGCCGGACTTCGGCGCCAACCGCACGTCTTCGCATCCCGCCCCGGCCAGGAAGGACCGCTCCCTTACGCTACGGTCCAGGAGGATCGCGTTCGCGATTCTGCGCGGCCAAGTTTTTTCACTCTCCCGTAACCCAACGCGCGCCTGCGCATCGAGGAGCACAGCATGAGCAGTATTTTTACAAAAATGAAACACGCGTTCCAACATCTCGGCCACGATATCGAGAAGGCCGCCGGTGCGGTCGCCCACGGCGTCGAGGACCTCGCGAAGAAACTGGCGCACGACGTCCTGAACGTGTTGAAGGATGCGCTCGACCTGACCGAAGCGCTCATGGAGGGCAACATGAAACTGGCGCTGCAGGACCTGGCCAAGCTCGGCTCGGACCTGGAAAAGACGGCGGCGGACGCGGCCACCGGCACCGCCGACATGGCCCTCAAGACGCTCGGCGACCTCCACCTCGGCAAAGGCTTCGACCATCTCGTCGACGACGTCGAAAAAGGCCTGGAGACCGTCAAGGATGCGATCAACAAGGGCACCGACGCCGGCCTGAAGGACCTGGTCAATTCGGCCGAGGGCATCGTCGAACACTCGCTCAGCGCCGTCAAGGATCTGGCGCATGGCGACCTCAAGGGCATGATGGGCGAACTGGGCCACGTCGGCGAGGACGCCCTCAACCTGGCCGCCGACCTGACCCCGGAAGGCATGGGCAGCACGATCGCGGCCTCGGCCCTGTCGGCGCTGCACATCGGCAACGACCAGATCAATGGCGCGATTGCCGGCCTGATGCATGGCAGTGTGGGCAAGGTGGTCAAGTCGGCGGTGGAAACCGGCACGAACGCGGGCGCGACCGCGTTGGCGAACGGCACCGCCAGCGACGCGGTCTTCGGCGGTGCTGCGGTGCTGACGGCGGCGTCCCTCGTTCCGGGCGGACGCGGCAAGAAAGGCGGCCACACGACCAGCCGCGTGTCGACGGCGCCGCCGAAGCCGTCGAAAGGCGAGCACAAGACCGAGCACAAGGACGACAAGAAGAAGGACAAGAAAGACGGGAAGGACAATGACCAGGGCAGCGACAAGTCGCCCCGGATCTTCGTCCTGCCGACGAAAAACGATGCGTTCACGCGCAACGTGAAGCGGGTGTAGGACCTGCCGGCATGCCGTCCAGTCTCAGCTGGACGGCATGACGTCGAAGGACTCGTCGACGTGCTCGGCTTTCGAATTTTCTGGACACAAGACGTAATCCGCGGCGCCGATGACGTGCCGCCTGCTTCGGCTCCGCCCGCTTCCACCGTACACGCACACGAGCCGTTCGTTGTCTTCCGGTCTGAACCCGTGTGGAAAATCCACTCGGCCGTTTGAGCGGCCCACATCAGGACCGGCAAGGTACTGTTCGCCGTAAAGCGCACCGTCGTACATGCAGGCCATTGACAAGTTACTCGGCCCCGGGCGAACGAGCAGGCGGCGCACACCAATAAAAACGCCGTTCAGTCTTCACTGAACGGCGTTACGCCCGAGGGCGCCGTGTATGTTGGCCGGCCGCGCGCAGCGGCGTATCAGGGAGCGGCCGCGGGCGCGGCTGCACGCTTCCAGCGGCATGCCAGGCGCGGCTTCCGGACGGGAGCGGGCTGCGGCGACGCCGGCAGCGCGGCAGTGCGCGGCGCGCCGGCCTGGCGAGCGCTTTCGGCCGCGCCGACGCCGCCGATGGCCGGCGACAGCACCCGCGGGGTCAGCAGGAACATGCGCTGGTAGTGCTGCCCTTCGTGCTTGCGATAGCGGAACAGGTCGCCGATCACGGGCAGGCGCGAGAGGCCCGGCACCGCCGTTTCGGTGGTGTCGTCCTGGGTGACGGAATACCCCGCGATCAGCAGGCTCTCGCCCTCGTTGATCAGGGCCTGCGTGTCGATGGTGCTGTTGCTCACCACCGGCAGCTGCCCCACCTGCTGCGTGGTCAGCTTGCCGTCTTCGATGTGCACGTCCATGCGGATCTGCTGGCCCCCGCCAGGCGCCGTGATGATCGACGGCAGCACGCGCAGGGACACGCCGGCGGACACGCTGTACAGGTCGGCGGACTGGTAGCCGGCCACCTGCACGTAGAACGTCTTCTTGCTGTCCATCAGCGCCTCCACGTTGTCGAGCGTCTCGACCCGCGGGTTGGCGGTCACGCGCGCCTGGTCTTTCTGCTGCAGGGCGCTGATGCGGTTGAGCAGGTAGCGGCCGGCGTTGCCGATCACCGTCGTCAGCACGGCGCCCTGGGGCGTGGCGGGCAAGGCGCCCGATACCGGAAAGACGCCGAAGCCGCCGGGATTGAGCGAGTCCGGATTGGCCGCCTGCGGCTGCTGGCCATTGCCGGTCTGGAGGTCGAGGTGGCCCGAGTGCAGGCGCCAGTCGATGCCCAGTTCGTTCAGGGCGTTGTCGGTGATGTCGATGATGGTCGCGTCGATCTCCAGGACGCCGGGGCGCATGTCGAGCGACTCGATCAGGCTGGCGTAGGCGGGCATGTTCTCGGCACGGTCGCGCACCAAAATGGCGTTGCCGCGCGGGTCCGCTTCGATCGACGGTCCGGCCGCCGCCGGCGCGCGCTCCTCCTCCTGCGCGCGCGCCTGCGGCGGCACCGCGGGCGGCAACCCGGACGACATCCCGGGCGGCGCACCGGCCGGCATGGCGGCGGACGCGGCGGGCGGCATCAAGGCCGCGAACCCGGACGGCGCGGGCAGCGGCGGCACCCGGTTGCCCGGCAGGCGTGCCGCCGCGTCGTCCTGGGTGTCGCGCATGCTCGGCAGCCGGTAGGTGTCGCGCCGCACCGGTGCCGGCTCGGCGCCGGTGCCCGGGGCGGCCTGCCCGTACAGGCCGCGCAGCAGGCCCGCGACGCCGCGCACGCTCACGCTGCGCCCATTGATCGTGATGGTCTTGTCGGTGGCCGAGGCATAGCGCAACGGGAACCGCTTCACGACCACCGTGTCGCCCTTGACCTCGGCATGGTCGATCAGGCGCGCGACGTCGCTGACCAGGTCGACGAGGTGCGGCGGCCCCGACACGACGGCCGTGCGCGACACGTCGTCGTAGCGCACCGGGAAGCGCGGGTCGTCGATCCGCAGCCGGGCCAGCGCCTGGCGCAGGTCGGCGGTGCCCGCATGCTGCAGGCCCAGCGTGGCGCTGCGCGCCTCGTTGGCGCCGTAGATGCGCAGCACCGCCCCGTCGTAGTACCAGAGCACGCCGAACGAGGCGACCATCTTGTCGAGGAATTGCTGCGGCGCGCTGTTGAAGCGGCCGGTGACGTTCCCCTCGACCTGCGGCGAGATCCAGGTCATCACGTGCTGGCTGGCGCCGAAATCGCGCAGCACGTCCTTGAGGTCCTTGCGGTCGGCGACGTAATCGAAACGGTTGCCCTGCCAGGGAATGCGCTCGGCGTGGGCGGGCGCGGGCGCGGTCATGGCCGCGACGGCGGCGGCGACCGCCAGGAACATGGCGAGCCGCGAGGGCCGGCGGCGTGCGGGAGTCGATGGGCTCATGACGGCGGCACCTCAACCGTAGATGGTCTCGGACGGCGACTCGTGGAACTGGCGCCGGTATCCCTTGGCCAGCACCGAGCGGCTCTTCACGCCCCAGCGGCTGGCGGTGTCGACGATCGAGCTGTTGACCCGGGCGCCGCTGAGCAGGTCGTCGCGGATGCCGTCCAGCCGCAGCTTGCGGATCAAGCCGCCCGGCGTCATGCCGATCGAGCTCTTGAAGGTCATCTGCAGCGCCCGTTCCGTCACGCCGATCTGGGCGGCGACTTCGCGCGTGCTCAGGTCGGCGCGCTCGAGGTTTTCGACGATGTGGCGGTACGCGCGCCGGTATTTCGCCGGCAGGCGGGCCGACAGGTCGTCGACCGCCAGCGCGCGGCCGGCCTGCGGATGGACCGTGCCGGACTCGGGCGCCTCGCTGCGCAGGCAGCGCAGCACTTCGGCCGTGTAGTTGGCGTAGAGCTTGAGCGCCTGGACCGGATTGCCCTGGCGCGCGGCGATGCGGGCCACGCAATACAGGTAGTCGAAGTTGCAGCGGCGCGTGCCCAGGTCGGTTTCGGCGCGGTTGAGCTTGCCCATCACGCCTTCGGCCACGTCGTCGAGGCCGCCGGCGAACGCCGCCAGCGCGATATCGATCTTGGTCAGCAGGCCCTGGATGCCGCTGCGGAAATTGTGGCCGCGGTGGGCGATGGCGATCAGCGGCGCGGCGGCCAGGCGGTCGCCGTCGGCCAGCGCGGCCAGGCGCTCCAGATAATCGTTGCGCTGCGCGATCAGGGCCGGCAGCGGCGCCAGGATGGCCGTGGTGGCGACGAGCTTGCGCGTGACCTCGGCGCGCTGGTTGCCGGCGTATGTCTGGACCAGCTGCGCCGAGCTCCAGAACGCATGGTCGTTCAAGGTGGTGGAGGTGCGGATGCGCAGCTGGACGTCGAATTCGCGCGCCAGCAGCCCGATCACGATGCGCCAGCCCGGCTCCGCGTGGCCGTCGGCCAGCGTCGCCGCCTCCAGCAGGGCGTTGTCGGCGTCGCGCTGCAGGCCCAGCTGGTGCTGCACGAGGGCGACGCCGATCAGCGCCTCGATGCGCTCGCCCGCCGTGGCGGCGCCGTCCTGCACGATGCGGGCGAAGCATTTCGCCGTCGTCGCATAGCGGTCGCGCATCATCAGCTGCCAGCCGGTGTTCCGGCACGACATGATGCGCAGGCGGTCGTTGTCGTTGACGGTGAATTTCTGCGCGCGGCGGTACAGGTCCTCGGCGTCTTCGTCGTGGCCGAGCAGCAGCGAGGCGTCGCCGGCCGCCACCAGGCGCGCGACGTCCGCTTCGCCCAGCCTGCGCGCCGCGCTGTCGATCACCTCGTCGACGGCGCAGTACGCGCGCTCGGCGGCGCCGTCGAGGATGGCGGCCGCATAGTCGGGCAAGGTGCCGCGTTGCGCAAGTCCGGAACACAGGGCGAAATAAATGGTCGAAAACATGGTGCACCTCCCGGTTGATCTGTTTGCTGCCGGGTTATCCCGGCGACAAGATCATGGTAAGCGCGATACGAGCCAGCAAATCTCAACAAACCGCAGCGCAATCCACAACAAACCTCAACTCTCGGGTCATTCGAGGCCGAGCCAACGCCAACGCCATCGTCGCGCGTGGGCACGTGATTGATGCCCCCGGCATCAATCACCCCACCCTACGGAGCCGGCGCGCCGAGCATGCCCTTCGCCAGTTGCGAGCCGAGGTCGCCCAGCAGCACGTCGCCCACCACCTGCGACGCAAACACGGCCACCAGCGCGATCAGCATGACCATGCCGATCATGCCGCGCAGCGGCTGGCTCAGCGCGTTCGGCTCGAGCTTGTCGGCCGAGCGGGCCATGATGCCGAGGCCGACGTCGACCAGCACCAGCACCAGCATCACCGGCGTGCCCAGCTTGGCGAGCGCGGTCCACACGGTGTCGGTGCGGCCGATCAGGAACGCTTCGGCCGCGCCGGCCAGCGTCGGCAGCATCACCTGCGGCGGCCACCATTTGTACGACTGGAACAGCGCGCCGAGCAGGAAGGTCATGCCGCCGCCGACGTAGAACAGCGTCGTCACCAGCTGCAGCAACAGGTTCGAGACCGGCGTGCTCTGGTCGCCGCGCAGCGGATCGGTCATCTGGATGTTGTTGAACCCGGTCATGTCGTCGATCAGCGTGCCGACGCTTTGCGCGATCCAGAACACCGGCGCGGCCGCGAAGCCGAAGGCCAGGCCGAGGAAGGCTTCCTTGCAGGCCAGTACGATCAGCATCGCGCTGCCCGCCGTCTCGAACGCCTGCGGCGACTGCCCGGCCGCGACGAAGAAGGCGAGCACGTACACGACGCCGTTGCGCACGGTTCCCGGCAGCGCCGTGTCGCCGGTGGCCGGCAGCACGATGAAGGCCACCATGATGCGGATGCCGGTGAGCAGCACCAGCACGATCAGCGTGTGGTAGGCGTCGTACCAGTCCATCAGGGCGCGGAGCCAGGCGTGGGTATCGTAGGTCATCGTTTACTCGCATAACGTCGGGCCAGCAGGTTGTCCAGCGCTTCCTCGTCGGCGGCCAGTTCGGCGGCGTGGGCGGCCGCGCGGCGCACCTCGTCCAGCCTGGCCCGGCACCGGTCGAGCGCGGCGTCGGCGCGCGCCAGCCGGGCCTCCGCCGCGCGCACCCTGTCCTGGTGGCGTTCCACGGCGCCGGCCGCCTTCTGCTCGTCCTTGCGGGCCGCGTCGAGCGCGTCCTTGAGCACCCCGCGCCAGTTCTCGTGGCGCAGGTAGTCGGCCACCGACAGCGCGGCGGCGCCGCGGAAGCGCGCGGCCGTGCCGTCGGCGTGGGCGCCGCAGCGCGCCTGGGCCTGCTCCACCTCGCGCCGGGCCGCGTCGCGGGCGGCCTCGCGCTCGGCCAGCGCCTGCCGGTCGCGCGCCGCTTCTTCCTCGATGCGCCCACGGCGCCGGGTCTTGGCGGCGACGATCGCGCGCCAGGTGCCGATGGCCGCCGCACTCATTGCGGCGCGAACCCTGCGACGAATTCGTGGGTGTCCGCGCCGTCCGCGAAGTCGTCGGTGCGCTGGTTGAGGAAGTCGTCGAGCGGCTCGTGCTGCGCGATCGCCTCGTCGGTCAGCGGGTCCGTGCCCTGCTGGTATTCCCCCATCTGCAGCAACAGCTCGACGTCGTCGTACTTCGCCAGCAGCTTGCGCACGTGGCCGGCCCCGGCGCAATGCTCGGGCGTGGCGACGAGGGTCATGACCCGGCTCAGGCTGTGCAGCACGTCGATGGCCGGGTAGCGGTTGCGCGCCGCTACCTTGCGCGACAACACCATGTGCCCGTCCAGGATGCCGCGCACTTCCTCGCTGACGGGATCGTTGCCCTCCTCGTCCTCGGCCAGCACCGTATAAAAGGCGGTAATGGAACCGTCCGGGCCCATGCCGGCCCGCTCGAGCAGGCGCGGCAGTTCGGCGAAGACCGACGGCGGGAAGCCGCGCCGGGTGGGCGGCTCGCCGGCCGCCAGGCCGATCTCACGTTGCGCGCGGGCGAAGCGGGTCAGCGAGTCCATCATCAGCAACACGCGCAGCCCGCAGTCGCGGAAGTACTCGGCGATGGCGGTGCCGACGTGGGCCGCCTTGGCCCGCTCGATGGCGGAGCGGTCCGACGTGGCGCACACGACGACGCTCCTGGCCATGCCGTCCTCGCCCAGGATCAGCTCGATGAATTCGCGCACCTCGCGGCCCCGTTCGCCGATCAGGACGATCACGTTGACGTCGCAGGCGGCGCCGCGCGCCAGCATGCCGAGCAAGGTGCTCTTGCCGACGCCGGCCGGCGCGAAGATGCCGAAGCGCTGGCCTTCGCCGACCGTCAGCAGCCCGTCGATGACGCGCACGCCGGTATCCAGCGGCGTGTCGACCATGCGCCGCGTCAGCGGATCCGGCGCCGCGGCCATCACGGGGCGCAGCAGCGCGTCCGACGGCAGCGGCATGCCGTCGATCGGCTGGCCGAGCCCGTCGAGCACGCGTCCCAGCAGCGCTTCGCCCACCGGCACCGACAGCGGCCGGCCGAGGCCCACCACGCGGGTCGCGCGCGACAGGCCGGTCACGTCGCCGAACGGCGCGAGCAGCGCGAACTGGCGCGTGAAACCGACCACCTCGGCGCGCTGCAGCAGGGCGCCGCGCGCGTCGCGCAGCTCGCACAGTTCGCCCAGCATGACGTCGATGCCACCGACCTTCAGCAGCGTCCCGACCGCTTCGACCACTTTGCCGTGCCGGACCACTGTCCCGGCGGTGTCGAGCGCGCCGCCCAGCGCGTCGAGGAAGGCGATGGCGTCCTTCATGGCGTGTCCCAGTCGGTGTCGTCGTACGCCTCGTCTTCGTCTTCGTCTTCGGCTTCGGCTTCGGCTTCGGCTTCGGCTTCGGCTTCGTCTTCGTCTTCGCCGTCTTCGTTTTCCTCGTCCGCCTCGGCGGCGTCCTCGTCGGGCGCCGCGGCGCCGGCCTCGAGCGCGCCGATGGCCCGTTCGAGCGCGTCCAGCAGCAGCGGCAGGCCGCCGCTCACGATGCCGTGGTCCCATTCGCACACGCAGCTGCCCGCTTGCGCATCGGGATCGGCGCTCACCGCCGGATTCAGCGGCCAGCGGTGCTCTTCGCACACGGCGCGGAACGCGCGGGTCGCGGCATCGACGTCTTCCGGCGCCACGCGGACCGACAGGTAAGACGCGTCGTCGAGGTGGCGCGACAGGTCGGCGCCGATGCGCGCGAACAGCGCGTCGCGATCGGCGTCCCCCAGGGTGCGGGCGACCGTGCGCAGCACGACGTCGGCGATGCGCGCGCGCAGCGCCAGCAGCGCGTCGTGTTCTGCCGCGGCGGCGCGCAGCATGGTTTCCTGCGCGTCTTCCAGCGCGCGCGCCTGGCCGGCCGCGTAGCCGCGCTGGCCGGCCGTGTCGTACTCGCCGCGCGCCGCCTCGATGAGCTGCGCGGCTTCGTCCCGCGCGGCTTGCCGCAGCGCCTCGGCGTCTTCCTCGGCGGCGGCGATCAGCGTGTCCCCCTGCTGCCGGCACTGCTCGGCGGCGCCGTCGAGGGCGACCAGTCCGGCCATATCGCCGGCTCGCAGGACATCCTGCCCGACGCCGATGCCGCCACGCGGCGATCTCAACCAAATAACCATGTGAACTCCGGAAAAATCAGCGCGGCGTCCGCCAGGAAAGGCGTGCTCGCGCCGGTTGCGGCGGGGCGCGCGTCCGCCGCATGCTGGAGGGTCAGGGATACCAGCCGCGCCGCGACGTCCAGGGTCAACGCCCCGTCCGCGACGAGCATCGCGTGGCCGGCGGCGGCCAGCGTGCCATCCGCCGCCTCGGCCGGCGGTGCCGCGTCGGCCCCGGGTGCCTGCAGGCCGAGCCGCACCAGCGCGTCGAACGCCTGTTCGCCCACCGCGCCGGCGAGCAGCCGCCGCTGCGCGCCGGAGACGATCCGGCGCAGCGCGCCGCGCGCGGGATACAGCCGCAGGGCGGCCAGCACGCGCGGCAGCGCGTCCTCGTCGAGCAGGGCCAGGCGATTGGCGTGCGCGGCGAAGCCGCTCAGGGGCGCGGGTGCGCCGAGCCAGGCGGCGCGCGCGCCGTACCAGGCGCGCCCCGCGCCGTGCGGCACCGGCACGCCGACGCGGCGGCAGGCGCGTTCGCCCAGCGCGGCCGCCAGCGCCGCCACCCGCCGCTCGTAGGCGGCGAGCCAGGCGGCCAGGCGTTCCGGCGGCGGCGCGGCGTTCATGCGGCGTGGGCCCCGGAACGCTTGAGCACGCGCTGGACCGCCGCCTTGAGCGAGATGCCGAAGCGGCGCGCCAGCAACGCCAGCGCGGCGGCCAGCGCAAGCAGGCCGAGCGCGGCGCCGCCCCAGCGCCAGGCCGGCGAGCCCTTGTTCGACTCGCGCAGGGCCTCCGGCGCCGCCACGCCCTGCACCATCGTGACGCTGACGTTGTCGTAGGTGAGCCCCTCGACCGCGTGCACCACCAGGTTCTTCAGGTTCGGCGTGAGCGTGGCCACGTCGGTACCCGGCAGGTACTGGATGAAGACCGCGGCCGACGACGGCTTGGCCGTGGCGGCCAGCGGATCGTTGTTCGGCAGGACGATCTGCACGCTGGCATACGCCACGCCGTCGATGCGCGACAAGACCTCCGACAGCTGCTGCGACACGCCGTAGATGAAGCGCACGCGCTCCTCGGTCGGCGTGGAGATCAGGCCGTCCTTCTTGAACATGTCGCCCAGGTTCTGGAAGCGCTGGTGCGGCAGCCCGTGCGCGCGCAGCACGTCCATGGCGCGGGCGAACTGGTCGCCGTCGATGTCCACGTTCCAGGTCTTGCCGCCGTCGTCGGACGCCTTCGACGCGTCGACCTGCGCCTCGAGCAGCACGGCCAGCATTTCGTTGGCGTCGCGCTCGGGCAGGTGCGCGAACAGCTGCTTGCTGCAACCGCTCAGCAGCAAGGCCGTGCCGCACGCCAGCACGCACGCCTTCAGGAGTTTCGCATGGGTCGCCATATCACTGGTTCTTCATCAAGGTCTGCACCGACGTCTTGACGCCTTGCGCCACCATCTGGCCGCCGTACATCTTGCAGGCCATCTGCGCCGCCTCGAACTGGATCTTCGTGGTCGCGCCGACGAGTTCCTGCTGCGACATGAAGGGCGCCTCGGCGGCGAACCGGTCGATCCGCCCGCCGAATTCGGCGAAGGCGTGGTCCTGGCGCGTGACGGCCTCGGTCATCGCCGACGGCCCGTGCACGCGCGACGCCTCAGGGGGCGCCAGGCGCGCGGCGTCCAGCTTGCCGCGGAACAGGTCGACCAGTTCGCTGGCGGGCTGCGCGCGCGGGCCCGCCGGGGCAAGCGCCTGCGGCGCGGACGGCGGCGCCAGGGTGCCGATCGGCGGCAGGGGCTGGATGGGGATCGTCATGGCGGGCTCCTACGCGCGCAGGTGGCGCTGCTGCATCATTTTCTGCATGTCGACGAGGTCGACCTGCGCCTCGGCGCGGGCGGCGGCGCGGCGCGTGCCGGCCTTGCCCAGCAGCGCGTTGACGATGTCGACGGAATCCTGGTCCTCGTTGCGGTTGATGACGTCGTCGGCGTACGCGCGCCACGACGGGTCCTGCAGCCCGTACAAGGCCACGGCCAGCAGCGCGTTGACGTACGGGCCGAACGCGCCGCGCAGGGGGCGCTGTTCGAGGTCGCGCAGGTAGCGCAGGGCGCCGGCGAAGTCGTGGCGGCGGATCAGCATCCAGGCATCGTAGGCGTGCAGCTCGACGAAATTCGGGCGCAGGATGTGCAAGGCGGTGAGGACCCGTTCGGATTGCTCGAGATGGCCATGCTTGGCGCCGAACATCAAGACCTCGATCAACGCCGCTATCAGGCGGTTACTGCATTGGGACACGGACATGGTTCGCTCCTGTTGGGTGGGCCGCGTCGAGCGGCATGACGCACACCTTACCGTCCGCCCGGCGCCGCCCGCGGACCAAAGACGAAGTCCCCGCGCGCCAAACGAAGGCCCCGCCGCGCCCGCCCCGGACTTCGCAGGCGGGGCCGCCGCTTCGCGCGGAGCGCCGGCCGGCCGCGCCGCGGCGCCGACAATGCCGATCGGAAGGAGCCGCCATGTCCGACGAAAAAACCGAACAACCCAGCGACAAGAAGCTGCGCGACGCGCGCCGCGACGGCGAGACGAGCAAGAGTACCGACCTGCCGTTCGCCGCGATCCTGCTGTGCGCCTGGCTGGGCTTTTCGCTCGCCGGCGGGCGCATGGCCGAACAACTGCGCCTGCTGCTGCTCGGCGGGCTCGACGTCAAGCGCGCGCAAGACGACCTGCGGGTGGGCGACGCGCTCGTCGCCGCGGCCACCCGCGGCCTGATCCTGGTGCTGCCGGTCGTGGCCGTCGCGGCGCTCGCGGCGGCCGGCGCGCTGGTGGCCCAGGTCGGCCTGCAGACCTCGCTCAAGCCGCTGGAACTCAAGTTCGACGCGATCAACCCGGCCTCGGGCCTGAAGCGCATCTTTTCGGTGCGCTCGCTGATCGACCTGCTCAAGACCGTGCTCAAGGCCCTCTTGATCGGCGCCGTGTTGTACCGCACCGGCATGCTGCTGGTGCCGCTGATGCTCGGCGTGGTCTACCAGCCGGTCGGGGGCCTGGCCGACGCCGCCTGGGGCGTGCTGTGCAAGGTGTTCGGCATCGCCGGTGTGCTGTACGCGATCGTCGGCGTGGCCGACTACGGCATCCAGCACTGGCTGTTCGTACGCGACCACAAGATGAGCAAGGACGAGGTCAAGCGCGAGAACAAGGATTCCGAGGGCGACCCGCACATCAAGAACGAGCGCCGCAAGCTCGGGCGCGAATTCGCCAACGCCGCGCCGAACGAACCGGTGGCCAACGCCAACGTGGTGGTCGTCAACCCGACCCACTACGCGGTGGCGCTGCGCTACGACCCCGGCGAGACCGGCCTGCCGCGCGTGATCGCCAAGGGCGTCGACGGCGACGCCAGGGTGATCCGCGAACAGGCCATGCGCTTCGGCGTGCCGATCGTCGGCAACCCGCCGCTGGCGCGCGCGCTGTACCTCGTGGCGGTCAACGACGCCATTCCGGAACCGCTGTTCGATTCGGTCGCCGCCGTGCTGGCGTGGGTCGAGGACATGCGGGCCCCGAGCCCCAACCCATGACAAAGAGGACGCCCATGAAATCATTCCGCCTGAACGACCTGGGAGGGGAAGTCTCGATCGCGGTGCTCATCGTCGCGGTGATCGCCCTGATGATCCTGCCGCTGCCGACCGTCCTGATCGACGCCCTGCTGGCGCTCAACATCACGATCAGCGTGCTGCTGCTGATGGTCACGCTGTACATCCCGAACGCGACGTCGCTGTACTCGTTCCCGTCGCTGCTGCTGTTCACCACGCTGTTCCGGCTGTCGCTGAACATCGCCTCGACCAAGTCGATCCTGCTGCACGCCGAGGCCGGCCACATCATCGAAAGCTTCGGCGAGCTGGTCGTCGGCGGCAACCTGGTCGTCGGCCTGGTCGTGTTCCTGATCATCGCCATCGTCCAGTTCATCGTCATCGCCAAGGGGTCGGAACGGGTGGCCGAGGTCGGCGCCCGCTTCACGCTGGACGCGATGCCGGGCAAGCAGATGAGTATCGATGCCGACGTGCGCGCCGGCAACCTGACCGCCGAGGAGGCGCAGCGCCGCCGCACCATGCTGTCGATCGAGAGCCAGCTGCACGGCGGCATGGACGGCGCCATGAAGTTCGTCAAGGGCGACGCCATCGCCGGGCTGGTGATCACGATGGTCAACATCGTGGCCGGCATCGTCATCGGCGTGACCTACCACAGCATGTCGGCGGCCGACGCGGCCGACCGCTTCGCCGTGCTGTCGGTGGGCGACGCGATGGTCTCGCAGATCCCCTCGCTGCTGATTTCCGTCGCGGCCGGCGTGCTCATCACACGGGTGTCCGACGAGCACAGCAAGCCGCGCTCGCTCGGCACCGAGATCGTCAAGCAACTGGGCACCAATGCGCGCGCCCTGTACAGCGCGGCGGCCATGCTGCTCGGCTTCGCGCTCGTGCCGGGCTTTCCGTGGCCGATGTTCCTCCTGCTCGCGGCCGCGCTGTTCGCCGCCGCGCGCATCATGGGCAAGCAGGTCCTCGACCGCGAGCCGGCCGCCGGCCCGGAACTGTCCGCGCTGCGCGCCGACGGCGCCAAGGGCCAGGCCCCGACCATCGCCGCGCAGGCGCCGGCGTTCTCCGCGCCGCTGTCCGTGCGCCTTTCCCCCGCGCTCGCGCAGCGGCTCGATACCGCCGAGCTGAACCGCGCATTCAACATCGCCCGCACCGCGCTGGTCGACGAACTGGGCCTGCCGTTCCCGCGCGCCGCGGTGTGGACGGCCGACGCCCTCGCCGGCATGGCGTACGAGATCATGCTGCACGACGTCCCGCAGCCGGCGACCGAACTGCCGGCCCGGCCGGAGCGTCCCGAACGCGCGCTGGCGGACGCCGTGGGCGCGGCGGTGCGGGCGCATGCCCACCTGTTCATCGGCGTCCAGGAAACCCAGTGGATCCTCGACCGGGTCGGGACCGAGTATCCGGGCCTCGTGGCAGAAGTCCAGAAAGTCATGCCGGTGCTGCGCATCGCCGAGGTCCTCAAGCGCCTGCTCGAGGAACACGTCCCGATCCGCAACCAGCGCGCCATCCTCGAGAGCCTGGTGAACTGGGGCGCCAAGGAAAAAGACTTGCTGCTGCTCACCGAATACGTGCGCGGCGACCTCGGCCGCTTCATCGCCCACCGCGCCGCCGGCGGCGGCCAGCTGGCGGCGATCGTGCTGGACGTCGAAGTCGAGCAGACCATCCGCCAGGCGATCAAGCAGACCCCGGCCGGCAATTACCTGACCCTGGAACCGCAGCAGATCGACCAGTTGCTGGCATCGCTGGAACACCTGGTCGGCGCCAATCCGCCGCCGAACCTCGCGGTCGTCACGTCGATGGACATCCGGCGCTATTTCCGCCGCATGATCGCGCAGCGGCTGCACTGGCTGCAGGTGTATTCGTTCCAGGAACTGGGCGACATCGACCTGCGCCCCGTCGGCCAGCTCGGCCTGTAACGGGAGGCACCGATGACCCGCATCCGCTCGCCGCGCGAACTGCGCATCGTGGTGGCGCAACCGGCGGCCGCCGGCACGCGCTTCGGCCAACTGCTCGACCAGGCGCGCCAGGCGCTGGACCTGCCGGACCGGGTCGTACCCGACAGGGTCGTGCCCGACAGGGATCGGCCCGCCGGCGACGACGCGCGCGAGAACGACGGCGAGGCCGGCCAGGAACGGCACGGCGGCGACGGCGACGGCAGCCCGCCGGACCACGGCGTTGCCCTGCCCCCGCCGCCGCGCCCGCCGCTGCCCGGCGCCGCGCGGGACGACCCGACCCGGGCCATCGGCGCACGGCTCGTCGCCCACTGCGCCCGCGCCGCCGAGGCCGAGCTGGTGGCCGACCACCTGGCCGAACGCATCGCCCGCTTCTGCACCAGCCCCGCGCTGGAACACGCCGGCGGGCGCTGGGAGGTCGTGGTCGAACTCGATCCGGCCATCCTGCCGCGCACCCGGCTCCACCTGCTGCTTTCGGACGGCACGCTGGCGCTTCGCTTCGGCGCCCGCGACGCCAGGGCCCGCCAGCTAATCTGTGACCACGGCGGCGCATTGCAAAGCCGTCTGGAAGCGCGCCTCGGCGCGCATATCACGGTCCAAATCGCGGTCCATGTGGAAGTGAACTGAGGAAGCCCATGCAAACCACCACGGCAACCATCCCGCTCGCGGACAGGCTGCGCCACTACACACCGGCGCTGGCCGGCCTGGCGCGCACCCTGTACGACGCCCGCGGCGCGCTGCACGGCACCGTGCGCGCCCTGCCCGCCGGGCCGGCGCGCACCGGCAAGACGGCGCACCTGGCCATCGCCGGCGACCAGGGCGAGCTGCACCTGTACGTCGAGGCCGGCGCCGCCTTCGAAGCGATCGCCCTCGAACCGGAGGCGGCGTGCCGCGCCGCCGTGGCCAGCCTGTACCTGGCGGGCCCGTTGGAAGCGCTGGCGCGCCATGGCATGACGCGGCCGGCCGTGCAGGACCTGCGCCTGGCCGCGCCGCCCGCCGGCCGCACCGGCGTACTGCATCTCGAATACGACCACGAGGGCGCCACCGCCACGGCCACCGTGGCCGCGGTGTCCGGCACGCTGGCCGCCGCGCTGGCGGCGCGCATCGGCCCGCGCGGCCGCGCCGCCCTGCCCCCGGCGCTGGCCACGCTGGCGCTGCCGACCACGCTGCGCCTGCGCACCCGCCACGCCACGCCCGCGCTGCTGCGCACCCTGCGTGCGGGCGACGTGCTGCTCGGCTGGCCGGCCGCACCCGGCCTCGAGCCGCACGCGACACTCGACCGGGCGACCCTGCTGTGGGGCGCCGCCAACGGTCACGCCGTCCATGCGCGCGCGCGCATCGATTCCCGCAACGTCATCCTGGAAAGCCATCCCGCCACCATGAGCCACGATCCCGACCTGTCCCTGCGCGCCGCGCCGGACGCCGCCGCCACCCCGATCGACGTCAGCGACGTCGAACTGCCGGTCCACATCGAAGTGGTGACGGTGAACCTGCCGATCGGGCAGATCGCCGCCCTGCAGCCGGGCTACCTCCTCACCCTGCCGGTCGCGCTGGCCGACGCCGACATCCGGCTCGTCGCGCACGGCCAGACCCTGGCCTTCGGGGAGCTCGTCGCCATCGGCGACCAGCTCGGCCTGCACATCCACCGTATCGCGAGCGCCGATGAACGCCGCGCCTGACGTCGGTTCGCTGCTGATCGCCGCGCTCGCGCTCGCGGTCCTGCCGTTCGTGGCGATGGTGGTCACGTCCTACACCAAGATCGTGGTGGTGCTGGGCCTGCTGCGCAACGCGCTCGGGCTGCAAGGCGTGCCGCCCAACTCGGTCCTCAACGGCGTCGCCCTGATCGTGACCTGCTTCGTGATGGCGCCGGTCGGCATGGACGCCATGCACCGCGCCCACCTGCAGGGCGACGCGGCGGCCGGGGCCCAGGTCATGCCGCTGCTCGACGCCGGGCGCGAGCCGTTCCGGGCCTTCCTGAAGGCCCATGCGACGGCGCGCGAGAAGGCGTTCTTCCTGCGCTCGGCGCGCCAGGTCTGGCCGCCCGGGCGCGCGGCCGAACTCAAGGAGGACGACCTGATCGTGCTGGCCCCGGCGTTCATCCTGAGCGAGCTGACCGCCGCCTTCAAGATCGGTTTCCTGCTGTACCTGTCGTTCATCGTGATCGACCTCGTCGTCGCGAACGTGCTGATGGCGCTCGGCCTGTCGCAGGTCAGTCCGACGAACGTCGCGATCCCGTTCAAGCTGCTGCTGTTCGTCTCGCTCGACGGCTGGTCGATGCTGGTCCACGGCCTGATCTCCACCTACAAGTGACGTCATGGAATACGATAACCTCACCCACCTGACCGCCCAGGCACTGAAGCTGTGCCTGATGGTGTCCCTGCCGGCCGTCGCCGTGGCCGCGCTCACGGGCCTCGCCGTCGCCTTCCTGCAGGCGATCACGTCGCTGCAGGACTCGAGCATTTCGCAAAGCGTGAAGCTGGTGATCGTCACCGTCGCCATCATGGTCAGCGCGCCCTGGGGCGGCATGGCGGTGCTGGGCTTCGCGCGCAGCCTGTGGGAGGTCATGTTCGTATGAGCATCCCGCGCATCGGCGGCGGCTGGCTGCCACCGCTCCCCGCCGCCGCGCCGGACACGCCCCGGCCGGCCACCCAGACCGACCAGCCAGCGGCGCAGGAACCGCTGCCGCTGCTGCCGCACCTGCGCCGCCACGGGCCCGGCCTGGCGGCCCGGCGCCGCGCGGCCAGCCGCAAGAAGCGCGACGCCGACAATCCGCACGGCGCCGATCCCGGCGCCGAAAGCGAAGACCTGCTCATGATGCTCGAGCAACACCTGCTGCGCGACGACCGCCAGGTGGCGCAGACCGGCGAACGCAACGCGCGCGACCAGCAGTCGTCGTCGCAGGGGCGCGACCCCGGCGGCGCCGGCGGCTTCGCCCGCCAGCAGGCCGCCGCCGATGCCGGGCCGCGCACCGGCCCCCGCTGGACGATGCGCGCGGTGGCGCGTCCGGCGCGCGACGACACCCGCCTGCTCGCCCAGTGGCGGGCCGCGGCCACGGCCAGGGACTCTCGGGCTCGCGCCGAACGCGCGCTGCTGGCGCTGCCCGCGGTGGTGAAGCGCGCCGCGGCGCCGGGCGCGGGCCCGGCCGCCAGCCCGACTTACCCGATCCTCGCCATCGTGCGCGCATTCCTCGCGATCCCGGAGACCGAGCGCACGCGTCCCGCCACGCTGGCGGACGTGCGCGACCGCCTGCTCGCCGCAGCCAGGCCGGCCGGCGCGGCACGCCCGCTGTCGGACGCCGAGGAGTCGGTCAACCTGCTGCTGCCGATCGTCCTGCTGAACCTGGGGCGCCACCGGACGCGCGAAGGCCGCGCGCTCGGCATGTCCGCGCTCGCCGCCCTGATCCGCCGCGGCCGCGGCTGGTGATCCGGCTGCCGCAACCGCATCACACTGAATAGGAGATTCGTTCATGACCAAAGAACTTCGCATCCTGACCGGCTTCCACGCCGGCGCCCGGATACAGTTGAATCCAACGACGATGTCGATCGGTTCCGAAACGACGGCCGACATCCTGATCCAGGACTGGAACGAGGGCACCATGCAACTGGCAACCGACGCGCAAGACCGGGTAACGATCGCCGCCGAAGGCACGGCCGGCGCCCCGTCGACGCTGGACGATTTCACGCCGCGCCGCTTCGGCGACGTGGTGCTGTGCGCCGGCCCGTCCGCCGCGCCGTGGCCGTCGGACGTGCGGCTGCTCGAAACGATGCTCACCGCGCCGGCCGCCGCCGATGCCGATGCCGCCACGGACGGACCCGTGCACGTGCCGCCCGCCCCGCGTGGCTCGTGGACGCGTACCGGGCTGGTGGCGATGCTGGTCGGCTCGGTCGGCGCCGGCGCCCTGGCGCTGGCCGTGGGCAACACGTCGCAGGCGGCCACGCATCCGCTCGCCCAGGTCGGCATCGCCGACGTGCGGGGTGCGCTCGACCGCCTGCGGGAACCCGGCATCGAGCTGCGCGAGCAGGCGGACGGTTTCGTCGCCAGCGGCATCGTGGCGAACGGCGCGGCGGCCCGCAAGGCGCACGCCAGCCTGCGCAGCGTCGCCGGCAGCCGCCTGCGCTGGCAGGTCAAGCCGGCCGACGACATCGCCCGCGAACTGGCCGAATCGCTGCACGAGCCGCACGTCACGGTGCGCTACGCCGGCGCCGCGCGCTTCGAGGTGACCGGCACGGCGCGCCAGCCCGGCGCGGTGCGCGACGTGGTCGAGCGCTTCCGCAACGACATGGCGCCGCTGGCGCTCACGGTCGGCGTGAAGGTCGAGCGCATCGACGAGCTGGCCGTCGCGGGCAAGGTCGATTCGGCCCTGAACGCCGACAGCGTGCGCTACATCGAATCGAGCGACGGCACCAAGAACTTCCAGGCCGACGCTTCCGGCAACACCACCTTGCAATAGGAGACCGCAATGTACGAAGTCATGACCGAAGCATTGATCGACGTGCTCGACGACCTGCCCCAGGCGGGCGGCCAGGCCAGGCGCCACCACGAGGTCCGCGCCGCGGCGCAGGCCCTCGACGACCTGGCCGACGCCTGCGCCGCGCGCTCGACCGACACGGCGAGCACCGAAGCCCAGGCCGGGCGCGCGGTGGCCGACGGATTCCGCGCCGCGGCCCAGTTGTGCCGCCTGGCGATCCAGTAGTCCCGCCAGCCATGTGCCAAGCGCACGGCCGGCAAACCAGCGTGTGCGGCAGTACCGCACACATATCCAGCAGTAGTTCACTTACTTTCAGGAGAAACATCATGGCAGACGCACCCGTCACTCTGAACACCGGCGCCCAGATCGCAGCGATCGAGGCCGCCGCCGCAGCCGAAAACGCGATCAACCTGGCCACCCTGCACGCCAAGATCAACACCATGGGCCTGAAGGCGGCCAAGGACATCGTCCAGTAAGGTCCTCGGCGCGCCATCGGGCCGCGCATGGCGCGCCGGCCGGGAGCCGCAACCCGCTCCCGGCCGGCTTTTTTTTATTCCACCGGTGCGACGGAAAGCGAACGATGAGCCTCGAACGACGCGATCAACTGATCCACGAAATCTGCGTGCTGCGCGACGTGCCCGGCGCCGACGAGGTGCTCGCGCGCGGCGTGCTCGACATCGACAGCTTCGACGTGGCGGTCGACCATTTCGAGGAAGACGGCGACGCGGTGTACGTGACGTTCCAGTACGGCGTCGTCACGGCGGGCCGGACGCTGCGGGTGTTCCGCCTGCTGCTCGAAGCCAACCTGGCCGTCTACGCCCAGGACCAGGCGCAGCTCGGCCTGGAAGTCGCCACCGGCGCCATCGTCCTGATTGCCCGCGTGGCACTCAACGACGAGGTCGACGGCAAGTGGCTGCTCGCCATGATCGAGCACTACGTCGAACACGGGCGCTACTGGCGCGACAACATCTTCAAGGCGCGCGACGACATGTTCGAGAACCTCGCGCGCGGCGACTACGTCTGGCTGCGCGCATGAGCGGCCTATCCCCACCACCGGCAACCGACACTTTCAGGAGGACGACATGACATCCACGAGCAGGACGGGCAGCAAACCCCCTTCGCCGCCGCCGAAGACCGAAAAGACGAACGACAAGAAGGACAAAGACAAGGACAAGGCCGACCAGGACTCGCTGGACCAGGCTATCGGCACGCTCGGCATCATGATGCTGCAGAAGGTCCTGCAAGGCGCCAAGCGGCGCCGCGCCGAAATGAACGAAGACGATCCCGACGCGTTCTGATCCCGCCCGGCACGGGCGGCGCCGCCGCGCCGCCCGCTGCAACCTCACCCCGAATATGGCTTGTACGAGACCTTGCCGGTGCCACTGATCCGGGCGGCGTCCGGCGTCAGTGCATCCACCTTCATGCCGCCATCGTCGATGCCCGAGAAACTGGCGCTCGACGTCTTCGAATCGGTGCGGAACAGCGACTCCTTGACGTTTTCGAACGTCGAATCCTCCACCGTCAGCCGGCTCGTGATCGGCTGGCCGCCGTTCGTGCGGAACACCTTGCCGGCGCCGTTGACGTAGACGTTCTTCATCAGCACCTCGGCGTCGCCGTTGTCCTGCACCACCTTGTCGGAACCGTTGTAGAACGAACTGTTCGTGATGACGACCTTCGCCGGCCCTTTCGGCACGTCGTCGGCCGACATCCCGGCCAGCTTCGCGTCGTGGATGCGGTTCTTCGCGCCGTCGATCGTGATGGCGTCCTCGCCGATGTCGCGGTTGACGACGTGGTCGAGGTTGGCGCTACCGATCAGGTGGATGCCGTCGGCGCCCGAGTACTGGACGTTCTTCAGCGTCGCACCCGGTTCGAGGATGAATACCGGTTGCTGGTGCTCGCCCTGGGAACCGTCGCCGAGCGCCTTCGTCGGCCGGTAGTACTTGCCGCCGCCGTCGAACGTCTCGCCGGCCTTCACGATGATGGGCTTGTCGACGTCGACGACGCCGGTCGGTTGCGGCATGGGCTGGCCCCGTTCCGGCCTGGCGCCGCCGGGTACGCCGGTGTGCGCCGGCGGCTGGGACGTCTTCTTTTGCTTGGTTTCCGGTTCGCCGTCGGCATCGTCATGGGCCGGCGCCGGCGCGTCGGCTTTGCGCTTGGGCCGGTGCTCGTGGTCGTCGTCCCTGGCCTGCTGCTTCAGCTTGACGGACAGGTGGTCGAGCCGCCTGACCCATTCGTCCGTCTGCTGCTGCGGGGACGGCCCGGCCGGGGGCTTGGGGAAGTCGGGAAGATTCTGTGGGGGATAATGGGCATGCACGCACGTGCTCATGTCGGTACCTGTACGGTTGGTTGAGGGAGGGTCCCTCTACAGGATGACGGCACATGCGCCGCCGGCGGGCGGGGCCGGCGAAGCGGCGCGCCCGCGTGCGAAGCGGGCGCGGAACGGGTGCGGGTGTCAGCGCTTGGCGTTGACCATCTCGTGCAGCTCGAGACGGTTGTAGGTGGCGCGCATGGCGTCCTTGGCGTTGACCGCCTTCTTCGCGATCAGCTGGACCAGGACGTCGTTCAGGCTGCGCGACATGCTGTCTTCCTTGCGGCGCATGAAGTCGCCGATCAGGTGCAGCTTGCCGGGGTCGGCGATGTACTGCGCGACCTGCTGGTTATTGTTGAACACCATTTCATAGGCGAGCACGACGTCGTCGCCCTGCTCGTTCGGCAGCAGGGTCTGGAAAATCACCGCGACCAGGGACTGCGACAGCCCGGCCGCGCGCTGCTCGCGCTGCTCGGCGGGAAAGAAGCCCAGCAGCTTGGAGATCGCGCTGACGGCGCTGTTGGTGTGCATCGTCGCCAGCACGAGGTGGCCGGATTCGCCGGCGTGCAGGACGGTGTCGGCGGTGTCGAAATCGCGGATCTCGCCCACCATCAGCACGTCCGGCTTCTGGCGCAGCGCTTCGCGCAGGCCGGACGAGAACGTCGCGGTGTCGGTCGGGACTTCCTTTTGCGACACGATCGACTGCTTGCGCCGCAGCTGATACTCGATCGGCTCTTCGATCGTGATGATGTGGGCGCTGCGCGTGGCGTTGATGTGGTCGAGCATCGAGGCGATGGTCGTCGTCTTGCCCGAGCCGGTCGGCCCCGTGATCAGGATGATGCCGCGGGTCGCCTCGAGCACGGTCTTGACGTAGTGCGGCAGGCCCGTCTGCTCCAGCGCGATGGGCCGCAGCGGCAGGCGCCGGATCGAGATCGTGGTCTTCGATCCGGACGACGAGCGGAACACGTTGCAGCGCAGCCGGTAGTCGGTGAGGATGAACGGCCGGTCGATGGCGCTTTCGACGATCTTGTCTTCCCAATCCTCGTCGATGGCGTTGAGCACGGGCAGCATGTCCTCGAGCGTGACCGGTTCGGTACCGACCTGGCACCACCCGCGCGGCGACTTGATCATCACGGGCATGTCCTGCTCGATATGAATATCCGAGAAGCTCTGGCCGGAATTGACGAGGGCGATCAGCTCCTCCAGTAATTCACGGGATATCGAAAAATCGTCGGACATGATGCACCTGGGTAATGTAGGACTTGTTCGAGTATAGCGCGGCTGCCTTTTACTGACCAGTCGTCCGGCGGTCGAGCCAGGTGGCGCGGACCGCCATCACCATGCGTCGCGCGCGCCCAGGTGGTAGGCATACCCGCGCAATCGCACCTGCTTTTCGACGCAGGCGCGTTGGATCTCCTTCAGCCGGTCAAGCGCGGCCTGGCGTGCTGCGACGATATGATCCGCCTGCCGCTCGAGCCGGTGGATTTGCCAGTGGATCAGCGCCCGGCGTGCCACGCAATACAACTTGAACATGTCTTCTCCTCGTCCATGGTTACGCACCGCGCCGCATCGGGTCTGGCGCGCGTCGTACCGTGAGTGGCCACCGGGTCGGAGGCGGTTCCGTGCCGCGCCCGGCCCGACAAGCTTGCAGTTTGCTGTCGATATGCCGTCAACCTGCTTTCAAAGCGATGCGCAGTGAATATTTCTCCGAGGTGGCGTCTGGATCTTTGCCAGGTTCTCTTCTAGGATGCGCGGTTGACCGGCCTGGTGGACAACGGAGAATGCCTTGGAATTCGAGAACCGCAGTATCGTTTCAGTGAATCAATTCGACCTTGCCGGGCTGGATACCCTGTTCGACCTGGCGCGCCGGATGAAGCCCGTCGCCGCACGGAAGGCCAGGAGCAAAATTCTCGACGGCTACATCCTCGGCAATCTGTTTTTCGAGCCCAGCACGCGGACACGGATGAGTTTCGCCAGCGCGTTCATGCGCCTGGGCGGCCAGGTCAACAGTACGACCGGGACCGTCAACTCGTCGCTGGCCAAAGGCGAGACGCTGGCCGACACGATTACCATGATCCAGTCCTATTGCGACGTGATCGTGATGCGCCATCACCAGCTCGGCGCCGCCAGGGACGCGGCCGCGTATTCCAGCGTGCCGGTCATCAATGCCGGTGACGGCTCCGGCGAACATCCCACGCAGGCGCTGCAGGATTTGTTCACCATCATCGAGGAACGGCAGGGTCGCGGCGTCAACGGGGTGACGATCGCCCTGGTGGGCGATTTGAAGTTTGGCCGATGCGTGCCTTCGCTCGTGATCCTGCTATGCCTCCATGCGGGCGTGCGTTTCCTGTTCGTCGCGCCGCCCGAACTCCAGATTCCCGATCCGATTCTCCGCAGCGTGCGCGACCAGGGATTCGAAGCGATCCGGACGAGCGACCTGGACTCCGCGCTGAAGGAGGCCGATGTGGTCTACTGGACGCGCATCCAGGACGAGCGGATCGACGACAGGAACGTACTGGCGGCGGTGCGCGGCAAGTATGTATTAACCCGCGCCAAAGTGGAGTCCTGCTGCCGGAAGGACGTGGTAATCCTGCATCCCCTGCCCCGCATCGACGAGCTGCACACCGACGTCGACAGCCTGCCGAACGCCGCCTATTTTCGCCAGGCGGCGAACAGTATCCTGATCCGGATGGCACTCCTGCTCCTCGTTCTGGGCAAGGAGGCTGACTTCGACAAATCGCTTTCGCCCGCACCGGATCAGGGCGGCGCCGCCGAACTCAGCGCTGCAACCCCACCAGCCCCGTGAACCGGTTGATGGCCATCCTGTACAGGCCCGGATCCGCATGGTAACCCATGCCCGGCGGTCCGGACGTGCGCGGCGGACGCAGTTCCGTCCCGCCGTCGGGCAGGTATTTGGTCCGGTCGTAGGCGCTCAGGCCCAGCTTCAGGCGCACGAGGCCCGGCGACTTGAAACCCAGCCCCTTCATGCGGCCCATCAGGCTCTTGCGCGAGCGCTCCGCGTAGTCGAGCGTGATGGCGATGCCGCGCGGCTTGGCGTAGTCATAGCCGAGCTTGCCGTCCTTGATGGCATGGTTGGCCTGGGTCTGGTTCGGCAGTTGCGGATCGAACAGGATCAGCGGCGCCGGGTCGTGCAATTTCACCCGGCTCTCGACCGCGGCGGCGAACAGTTGCGCGCTCGCGCCGCCCATCGATCCGCCGGCGATGAAGTCGAACTTCACGTTGCGCCCCTTGCCGTAGGCGTCTTCGACCGCTTGCGCCACCAGCACGGCCGCCTCGTGGTTCGCCTTGAATACCTTGCCCACCGACTGGCCGATGCTGCTGAAGGCCTGGCCCACGTCGCGCATGTTCTGCGTTCCGCCGAACATCACGCGCACCTCGAGCCGCTGGTTGCCGTGCTCGTCCGTGCCGATTTTTTCATCCCAGACCATGTGCGCGACGTGGGCCGCACGCACCAGCTTCTCCCGCTCGCCCTCGGGGAGCAGGCTGAACAGGCGCGACGTGCGTATCGTCGCGTCCATGTAGTGCCGGGAAGTCAGTTCGGTGCGGGCGGGCCGGTAGGTCATCGGCATCTGCCGGGCGAGCTGGTCCGCGAACACGTCGGCGCTGCCGCCCTGCGTACGCAGGCACGCCACGTACTCGATGCGGTACGCCTTGTCGTCGGTCCGGACGATCGGCGACAGCGCTTCGGCAAAGCGCGCCGCCAGCCGTTGCACGGCGACGAAGCCGGCCGAGTCCGGCTGGGACGCGAGTGGCTCGCCTTCCTGGTCGGCCCGGTTCGCGAAATGCACCTGCAACATGTTCACGGTCTTCCCGTCGGGGCCGGTGACCTGGCGCTCGCCGATGAAGCAATTGGCCGCCCGGGCCGCCCGCGACAGGGACGCCAGCGCGTCGGGCGGCATGCCCCGCCCGAATTGCGTCCGGCCGATCGACGCGCTGTCCGGCATGGGCGGATCGAGATCCAGCGGTGCGCGCAGCAACTTGCCCGCGGCTTTCAGTTGCGCATCCCGCTCGCGGCCCGGCGCGGCGGCGGGTCCCATGCCGAGCGCTTCCGTGATCTGCGACACCTGCTGGTCGTCCAGGCGATGCATCGACGTCAGCGTGTCCGCCATGCAATCGATCTTCGGCCCCGACGCCAGTTTGCCGAACGTCTTCGGGCGCGCGGCCGGCGCGGCCTCCGTGCGCACGGGCGCAGGCGCAGGCGCAGGCGCAGGTGCGGACGGGGCACGCGCTTCGTCATCCGCCCGCATCAGGTCCGCCAGCGTCGGATGCTCCGGCGCACGCATCAGTTGCGCCAGCGTGACCCGCGCCGGCGCCTGCGCCTGCGCGTGGCGGGCGCTGAACTGCTCCAGCCGCTGCAACGGTGCCTGCACGGTCGCCGCCGGCGGCTGCGTCTTCGGGCGCCGACCCAGCACCGGCAAGGAGAATCCGAACGTGCGCCTGGGCGCGCGGCCGGTCTCGGGCCTGGCATTGGACGCGGTCTCGGCAACCGGACTGTCGCCGAGCGGCGCCACCGTAGATGAAATCGTTTTCATATCAACTTCCAAGGTCATGCGCGCAGCCGCGCGGACGTCTCAACAATGATGTATGCGGCGCAAACCGATCAACGCTGGGCCTCGATGGCCGCGCGCGGCAGGTTGCGATAGACTTTTTGCGCGTAGGCGATGCGCAGCTTGGGCTTGCCGGCGTTGTAGGCGCCGACGGCCGTCCATGAATTGCCCAGTTGCTGCATCTTCCCCGACAAGATCCACGCCCCGACCTCGATGTTCGTGCAGGCATCCATGAGCTCGGCCTCGCCGATGCCGTAGCGGCGCAGGGTCGGCAGCCAGCTGCTGTTGATCTGCATGAGCCCGATATCGTAGGAACCGTTCTTGTTTTTTGGACCGATCGCGGCGGGATTCAGGTTCGATTCCGTCTTGGCGATGGCATACAGCAGATAGGGGTTCACGCCGTAGCGTGCGCCGGCGTCGTCCCAGCACGCGTGCGCGCGGCCGCACGCGAACGCGCACGCGAGCAGTGCCGCCGCCCGGCGCGGTGTGGATATTCCGCTCATGGGGTCAACGTTCCATTCAGATATTTAAAGACGTTGTCCGGTGGCTGGCACGCCAGCAGGACGCCGTTGGCATCTTTTTTGAACGAGCCGATCGCGTACGTGACGCTGCCGTCCGCGTTCGGGATATTGCAGGGCGTGCCCGGTGCGGTAGCCTGATTGAGATACATCGTGGGCCCCTCCAGCCAGTTCCTGCCGACCACCCAGTTGCTGGCGATTCCGCCGTTCGTCGAGGAGATCGTCTTGTCTGCCGTGATCGTGCCGGCCGTGACGATGGCCGTGGCCGTGTCGACCGTGTCGGCGTACACCGTCGCGGGAACGCGCAGGTTGCCGCTCTCGTCGACCGCCAGCGCCACCCAGGCGGTGCCGCTGTACGTGAAGCCGCGGTTCAGCGCCGTGACCATGCGCACGTCGCCGACGGTGTTGCCCGTGGCGGGCAGGTCGGCGAAATCCGTCACCGGCGCCTTCCACGTCGACGCCGCCTGCCACAGGCCGTCCGTCCCGCACGTCACCACCGTCCTGCTCGCGCTGTCGATGCCGATCGCCGCCGCGCTGCCGCAGGCCGTCCCCGGCGTCACGAGCGCGGCGCCGGCGAAGCCCAGCGGCGTGTTCATCTGGTTCAGTTGCGGGCGTCCCGGTACGGTGTCGCGGTAGAGGAAATCGGTCGACAACTGGCCCGGCCCGTCGTAGAACAGGCTCGACACGAGGTGGCCGCCGTCGTGGGCGGCGGTGCCGTCCAGGACCGTCGTGCCGGCGCAGGCCACGCCCTGATAGGCCGTCGTGACGAGTTCCCAGGACGCGCCGCGCGCCGTGCCGGGCTGCGCGGCGCTGACGTAGCCGCCGCCCTGCCCCGCCATCATGGCCACCGATGCGATGGCGCGGTCCGGTATCGCGGTGCCGCCGAAGCCGGCCACCAGCGCGTCGAGCTTGCCGGCCGCGGGCTGGCGGACGAGCACGCAGGTCGATTGCTGGTACGGATTGGTCACGGCGAAACCCGCCGACAGGAAGCCGGCCGTTTTCAGTTGCGCCACGGTGACGGCCGTGACGGCGCCCCCGCCCGTGCCGGCGACGAGGTCGCCGTAATTCGCCGCGATGTACTTTCCCGCAGCCGTCACGACCTGGGCCTGCTGCAGGGCGGCCTGCTGTTCCTTCAGCTCGTCGATCGAGTCGCCGATCATGCGGGACAGGCCGACCAGCAGCGCCGACGCGATGGCGAGCGCGGCCAGGACTTCGACCAGGGTCATGCCGCGCTGCCGCCGCATCGTGTTCATCGTTGCCTCCTCAATCGCAGCCCACCGGCGCCAGCCACACCGGCGCGCCGTCCGGGATCACGGCGCCGCCCAGCGGCGGGAGCGCGATGCGCGTCCCGTCCACCGGGGACACCAGGGTATGGTCGGCCGCCCGGTAGATGCCGACGTTGAGTGAGTTGCGCGACAGCGCCAACAGTTCCGCGACGATCGGCCGGGTGCCCGCCGCGGCGGGGAAGATGTAAATCTGCCCCGCCGTGTCGCGGTAATTCGTCCAGGCCGCGGCCGTCGCGCCAGTCGCCAGCCTGGACCACGCCGGCAGCACGCCGGCCAGCTTCAGGTCGGCCAGGCTCACGCTGGTATCGGTGACGTCGTTGGCCTTGAACCAGGCCATCACCGCCTCGCGGTAGATCCCCATGCTCCCGGCATCCTCGCTGGCCTGCTGCCGGACCACGGCCGCGCGCCCCTGCTCGGCCGGCCAGCCGTACCAGCCACCCAGCGCGACCGCGAAGACGACGATCAGGACAGCCCACATTTAATCGGCTCAGTCCGCCGTGAATACGATCGTGTTCGACGCCGCGTTGCACAGGGCCGCGGCGTCGGCCGCGGCGGCGGGGAATGCCGAGATCGGCGTCGCGTCGGACGCGCCGGCGATGCGGGTCCAGCCGGTCGCGCCGCTGACGACGTTCATGCACACGTCCTGCGGTACCTTGGTGTAGGTGATGGCGAACGTGGCCGCGTCCGCCGACGCCGGGGTCACGGTGCCGCCCCACGTGTTGTTGATCGTCTTGCCGTCGCTGGCGACCGACAGCGTACCGGGTATGGCCTTCGCGGTGACCAGGTTGGCCAACATGGCGGTGTCGTTGTACGGCTGGCCCGCATACATCTTGCGCACGTTGGTGCGCAAGCCCGTGATCTCTTCCGTGGTCTGGTTCGACCGCGCGCTGCCGAAGGCGTTCTGCAGCAGCGATACCGCGGCGAGCACCACGAGTGCGGCGACGCCCAGGTAGGCGATGGCTTCCAGCAGCGAGGCGCCGCGCTGGCGCTGCAGGCGGGCGAGGCGGGCACGGCGTTGGGGCATGGTAGCAATCATGTCGTATCTCCTTGTGTTGGAATCAATGTACTGCGCGTGTCATCGTTGCGATTTCGTGCTGGATGCCAAAAAAGCCCGTCACCAGCCAGCCGATCACGGCCGCCATCACGAGGATGGCGACGCCGTTCAGGATCTTCATTTGATTGGAAATCTGTTCGATACCCTCGTCCCGCCATTCGTCGGCCAGCACCTTGAGCGCTTCGCCGAATCCGCGGAACTCGGCGTACACGCACAGGTCGTCGATCACTTCGGCCGACGGGAAACCGTAGCCGGCGTTGCGCATGGCTTCGCCGCAGTTGAGGCCGGAGCGCACCCCCAGCAGCGCGCCGTCGAGGCGTTCGCGCAGCCAGGGATCGGCCATGTCGGACAGGCGGCTGAGCGACTTCTCGACCGTGACGCCGGCCGTCTGCAGGGCCGAGAACGCCAGCAGGAAGCCGCTGCCCACGACCAGCCGGTAGATCGAGAACGGCGCAAAGCGATCGGCGAACACGCGCAGGTTGCCGCGCCAGCGCGGCAGCGCCGCGGCGATGCCGCCCACGACGAGCACCAGCGCGCCGACGATGGCGAACATCCAGTGCTGGACCACCTCGGACATGAGGTACAGCGACCGGGCCGGGCCATGCCAGGTCGTCGGGTCGGTGATGCGGGTGAACTCGGGGATCACCCGGGTGCCGAACAGGTAGACGTAGCCGAGGATCAGCGCCAGGATCGAGCTCGGGTAGACGAGCCCGCCGACGATGACCGCCTGGATGCGCTGCTGCGCCTGCACCACGTCGACGACGGCCAGCAGCGCGGCCTCGACGTTGCCGGACTGTTCGCCCGCCAGCAGGATCATGCGCTCGGGCCGGGGCGCCCAGCCTTCCAGGCTTTCCGACAGCATGCGGCCGTTCTGCACCTGCCGGCGGCAGTCGTCGAGCACGATCGCCAGCGGCTCCTGCGGCTTGCGGCCGTTGTCCGACGCGCGTTCGCGCAAGACTTCCAGGATCCGCAGCAAAGGCAGGCCGTTGGTGAGCATCTTGGCGATCTTGCGGTACAGGCGCACGCGCGCCGCCGCCGGGAACTGGGTCTTCGCCCATGCGCGGGTGACGTCAATCCGCATGGATCGCCTCCGGCCGGGACGCCGGCGCCGCGAGATGGCCGACCACTTTTTCCGCCATGCGCGGATCGATCTGGCCGGCCGCGACCTTGTCGATCGCATGTCCCAGCATGGTGCGCCCGTCCAGGTGCCCGAGCCAGTAGGCGACCGCCGCGCATTTGTCGCCGGCCCGGATGAACCTGAAGAACTGATCGTCCGGCACGATGACTTCCGCCAGCACCGACCGCCCCACCGTGCCATGCATGGCGCAATGCTCGCAGCCGGCGCCGGTCACGCGCACCCGCGGCAGCGCGCTGCCGACCGCTTGCCGGACGCGGGCGTACAGCGCCGGCGGCAGCGCGTCCGGCACGTCCGCCAGCGGCAGGCTGCAGTGCGGGCACAATACCTTGACGAGGCGCTGGCTGATCAGGCTCGTGATGATCGTGTGGTCGGCGACGAGGCTCAACGGCAGGCCCAGGTCGACCAGCCGGTCGACGATCGCCAGCGCGCTGTTGGCGTGCACCGTCGTCCACACCTGGTGGCCCGTCATCGATGCGCGCAGCGCGTTCTGCGCGGACGCGGCGTCGCGGATCTCGCCGATCATGATGACGTCCGGATCGAGCCGCATCGCATTCGAGATCGCCGCCGAGAACTGGCGCGCGCGGTCGGCTTCCGTGCCGGCATTCGTCACGGCCGTCTGCACCGCGCCCTCGATCGGGTATTCCACGGGGTCTTCGACGGTCAGCACGTGCAGCTTGCCGCCCGCCTCGATGATTTCGCCCGTCAGGATGCGCTGCAGGGTCGTCGACTTGCCCGAGCCGGTGGGACCGCTGATGATGTTCATGCCGACCGGCTGTTCCTTGATCTGCTGGAGCAGGCCGGCGTGGATGTCGCTGAAGCCGAGCGGACGCAGGTCGACGTTGTCGCCGGCGTCGTTGTACAGCAGGCGCAGCACCATGACCGCGCCTTCGCTGGTGGGCGCGGTGGCGATGCGCACGCCGTACAGCCTGGGCGGCAGCTTGTCGCGGTCGGAAATCGCCGCGTCCTGGCGCTCCATCGGCTTGTACGAATTGTCGGACACGGAGGTCATCGCGCCGTACAGCGTCGCCAGCAGGCGCTCGCCGTATTCGCGCGTCTGGACGCCTTTCGGCACCAGGTCGTTGTGAATGCGGAACCAGGTTTCGGTGCAATCCTTGCGGACGCGGATATGGACGTCGGACGCGCGCGCCAGGCAGGCCCGGTTGAGCAGGTCCTTGGCCGTCACCTGCATGAGCGAGTGTTCGTGCTGCGGTTGCGCGCCCGCGCCGCCGCCCTGGTAGGCGCGGGCGATGACCTCGATCCGGGCGAACGTCACCTGGAACGGCCGGCGCATCTTTTCCAGCCGCCCGATATACGACACCACGTGGCGGTTGAGGCTTTGCCCATCGGCGACGAGCAGGCGGCCATCGCTCAGCAGGCAGAGCAGCTTGCGCTCCTCGGCGCTGGCCTCGAACGTGCCCGCGCTGCTCAGGACGACGGCCGTGCCGATGTCGCAGGCACCGGCCTGCTGCTCGCCGCGCCCGGCGGCGCGCTGTTCCGTCCGGTCCACCGCGAGCAGGTTCATCGCACCACCCCCGCGGGCATGCCCGGCGGCGGGCCGGGGACGGCGGGCACCGGCGGCAGGGCGGGACCCGATTGCGGCTGCGGCGCCGCCCGCGCGAGGCGGACCCGCTGCCGGCCCTTCCTGACGATCACGTTGCCCGGCGCGATCGACACCACCTGCATCCCTTTCGGCAGCATGTCGCCGGGCTGCACCTCGATGACGGCGCCGTCGCCCAGCTGCAGCGTCGCGAACACCGCGCGCCCGATCCCCTCCACGCTGCGCACCTGCGGATCGCCCGCGCCGGGCGTATGCGTGAGCGCGCTGGTGGCCGCCTGGATCGCGGCGATCTGGTTCTGCTTCATGAGGATGCTGCCCTGTACGTCCAGCTGGCGTTCGCGCGCCTTCAGCAGCAGCGTCTCGCCTTCGATCCGGCTCAGCTTTTCGGCGGTGGGATCGGCGTGGGCGTGCGCGCAACCGAGCATCGATACGAGCACCGCGCAGCAAAGGGACTTATTTGACATACATGACTCCTTCGATTGACCATTGACCTGTCCGGTAAGCGATCCGGTCGATACGCACGCCGGGCCGGTCGAGCAACCCCGCCACCGCCGTCGGCGCCAGCGCCCGGCAGTCGCAGCTGAACGAATACGCCTGCCAGCGCGGCGCCGGCGCCTGCGGCGTCGCCGCGGGCGCTCGCTGCGCCGCGGACGGCGGCAGGCCGGCGATCTTGAAACCGATGCCAATGTGTTGCATCTCGGAGATGATCGGTTCCATCAATTCCTTGCGGTCGAGCAGCGCCTCGGGCGCGTCCCGTGCGAGCCGGAGCGGCACGGCAAGGCTGGCCTTCTCGCCGTTCAGGTCGAACACGGCGTCCGGCACCTCGGCACGCAGCAGCGCCAGCGTGGAACCGTGGCGCGACCACGCATAACTGACCTTGTCGCCGGTGCAGACGTACTCGTCGAGCAGCCAGCCCCCGGCCGCCAGGAAGCCCAGCTTGTCCACGCAGGCCCTGGCCAGGCTCGCCGGCTTGGGCTTGCCGCCCCACGGCGGCGGCTGCACGGACGGCGCCGCGCGCTGCAGCACGTGCTGGCGCTCGGCGCGGCGCGCCTCCTCGGCCAGTTGCTCGGCCTGCTGGCGCCGCACGCGCTGCAGATAGCCCCAGCCCCCGGCGAGCGCCAGCACGACGAGGGCCGCCGCGAGCCACGGCCAATGGTTGCGCCGGGTGCGCACCGGTTGCAGGCCCCACCAGCGGTGCGCGCGGATGCGCCCGTCCTTGCGGTGCGGGATGAAGCTCTCGATGGTGCGCGCTTCGAAATTGTGGAAACCGTAGTCGGCCAGTTCGGCGTCGCCGAGGACGACGTTCCAGCCGCCCAGGCCGTAGTCGCCGTGCAGGCGCTCCATGACTTCCTCGCGGGTGCCGGCGAAGTCGCCGTTGGGGAGGAAGTTCGCGTCGCGCGCCGCGAAATAGGCCCACATACCGTCGGGCAGCCTGAGCGCGGCGAGCCAGTTATGGACCCGCTGCTTGTCGCCGTCATAGAACGCGCCCTCGAGCGCCAAGGTCTTCGAGATGATCGCGCCCAGCGAGAACATGCCCCGGCGCGCCCCGTCCGCGCTCTGGCCGAAGCCGGCCTGCGCGGTCGACTGGTCGGTGCGCAGCACGTACAGGTCGGAATCGATCTTCGCGCCCAGTTCGCGCGCCTCCCTGGCCAGTTCGCGCGGCCGCGACAGCGACTGCCAGAACAGGCCGCACACGAACCGGTGCTTGTCGATCTGGATGATGTGGATGGCCATGATGCCGGATCGCTTCGCGTCAGGAGCCGACCGTGGTGGGCGTGATCAGGATGACGATCGATTCCTTGGCGCTGGCCGCCTTCAGGTTGCCGCCGAGCGCGGCGTTGCGTGCGCTGCCCACGCCCTGGCGGTCGAGGTTGTCGTCGGTCTGCTCGAACCCGCTGATGATCAGCGTCTCGTTCGATTTCATCGCCACGCGCTGCAGGAAGTTGCGGGTATCGATCTCCGGCGTTTCGATCTTGCTGGTACCGCTCTGCACTTCGCGGATGGCGTTCAGGGCCGAGATGTCGGTCGAGAATTGCAGCAGCACCGTGCCGTTGGCCAGCACATGCGGCAGGATGCTCATGTTGAAGCCCGACGTGACGGTGCCCGGGATCAGCGTCGTCGTGGTGCCGACCTGGGGCACCACCGTCGTCTGCGACTGCTGCAGGTAGGAGGTCTGCTTGGCCACCTGCAGCGGCACCACCTGGTTGTTCAAGGTGATCACCGACGCGGTGGTCTGGCGCCGCACCTTGCCCTGCTTCGACAGCGCGTCGATGATCGCCGTGCTGCCCGCGAAGCGCGAATCGCCCACGATGCCGGCGAAGACGCGGTTCGCGTCCAGCCCGGCCGGCACCCCGCCGGACAACCCGTACTTCTGGCGCAGCGTGGTGTACACCAGGTTCCAGTTGATGCCGTAGTCCTCGCTGTCGTTCAGGCTGACCGACAGGACGGTCACGTTGATGACCACCTGGCGCTCGAGGGTCTTGTTCTCGTTGTCGATGTACGCGGCCACCCGGTCCAGCGAGTCGGGCGTGTCGACCACCGTGATCGATCCGGTCGCGGGCGAGATGACGACCTTGCCATAGCTCGACAACATGGCCTTGATCACGCTTTCGATGCTGCCGTAGACCGACAGCTTGGACGCCACCGCCGTGTTCTGGCTGTTGTTGGCGGTGACGCCGTTCGTCGTTCCCGCGCCGCCGCCCGCCCCCGCGGCGGCGCCGCCGGCGCTCGATCCCGGGCTCGACGTGGCGCCGCTGGTGACGCTGGCGTTGAACGTCGAATCGCCGGGCAGCGTGTTGATCTGGAAGGTGCGCGAATCCGTATGGAAGAACTGGATCGCGCCGTCGGCATATTTCCACGACACGCCGAAGCGCGCCGCCGCCGTGTCGAGCAGGCCGCGCAGGTTGCCGTTCGTGTAGTAGATGCGGACACCGCCATCGCGCGCGGCCGACGGGGCCGACGGGGCCGGCGGCACGCCGCCCGGCGGCAGGGGCACGGCACGACCCGAGGGCGACGCCGCGCCGCGCATGGTCGCGGCCACTTCAAGCGCATCGGGCGTCACCTTCACCGGCAGGCCGGTGCGCACGCCGATCCGTTCCGCCAGCTCGGGCAGCGACGCGACCGTCTTGTCGAACACCGCGTTCTCGTAAAAAATCTTCGGCAACGCGGGCTGGCCCAGCTTGACGACGTCCTTGCCCAGCCAGATGCCGGATTCGTGCCTGACCGGCGACGGCGTCTTCGCCACGATGCCGTTCGCGGTATGGCCGGTGTCCCTGACGAGGGTGGCCACCTGGCCGCCGGTGTCGTCGATCTTCTTGTCCAGCCTGGCCGACATGCCGCCGCATGCCGACAGCAGGAGCAGGGGTACTACCGCACACAAGCGCGTGGTCATCATGGTTCGCTTCCTTTCGCAACGATCCGCAGCACTTTGTTGCCGTCGTAGAAAATCGCCTTCATCGGTACGTTCGCGCCCTCCATGCCCTTCACGACCATGCCGACGGCGTCGGCGAAGGAACCGTGCAGTTCGGTGCGCGCCGCGACGGCGTAGTCGACGGGCAGTTCCCACATCAGTTGCCAGCCGGCGCCGGCGGCCCACCGCTGCAGGGTGCCGTTCAGGGTTTTATCGCTTTGTAGCACCGCCCACGTCGGCTCGGGCGGGGGTGCGGCCGGCGCCGCACGGACCGGCACGACGGCGGTGGCGACGGGTGCCGGCGCCGCCGGTGCCGCCGGTGCCGTCTGGGTCGTCTGGGCCGTCTGAGCCATCTGGGCCGTCTGGGCCGTCTGAGCCGTCTGAGCCGTCTGAGCCGTCTGAGCCGTCTGAGCCGTCTGGGCCGTCTGCGCTGTCTGCGCTGCGTGTGCCGCCTGAGCCGTCTGGGCGGACAGCATGGCCTGCGCGGGCGCGGGCGGCTGCGGCTGCGGCTGCGGCTGCGGCTGCGCTTGCGGCGCCGCGTCCGGTCCGGCGGCCGCAAGCGCCGGCATGCCGCCGCCGGCCAGGCGCGGCGTGATCAGGTACAGGCGCTCGCGCCGCGCGCCCGCCGCGTCCTTGTGGCCGGACATCGCCTCCGTCCCGTAACCGCCGATCATCAGCATCTGCCGCAAATCGACGATGGCCAGCGCACTGAGGGTCGAGCGGGTCACCTGCGCGTCGGCGCCGCTGCCCAGGTTGCCGTCCTCGATGTCGACGTCCAGCCGCACCCGGGCGCCGCCGTCGTCCACGATGCGCGGAACGACCCGCAGCAGCGTCCCGGCGCTCACCTCGGCCACGTCGGCGACCCGCTCGCCGACCAGCGGGATATACCGCGACTGGCGCAGGTCCAGCACGGCGGCAACGTTGTTCAGCGTCAGCGCGCCCGGCGTGGCGACGATGCGCGCGGCGCCGCTGGCTTCCAGGTCTTTCAGCCTGGCGAGCAGGCCGGCCGCGTCGTTGACCAGCAGCGTCGCCCCGGGCCCGGCCGGCGCCGCGCCGGCAACCAGCCCGGGCAATCGGGCGCGGTCGACGTCGACGATCAGCGCATCGATTTCGATCTGGCGCGGCAGCACGTCGAGCTGCTCGATGAGTGCCTGGTACATGGCGCGCCTGGCGGCCGAGTCGTGGATGATGACGGCGTTCAGCGAGGGGTCGGCATCGATGCGCGGCCGGCCGGCGTTCCCGGCCTGGGACGGCGCTGCCGGCCCGACCAGCAGGTTCGACAGGATCGTCTTGATGCCCGGGATGGTTTCCGTCCTGCCGCGGGCGGCGATCACGCGGTCGGTCGCGCCGGCGTACTTCAGGCGGAACACCATCGGCTGCATGTCGTCCGCGGCGTCCCCGGACCGGGCCGGCGACAGGATCTCGCGCGCCAGCCGGACGTACTCGCGCGGCCCGCTGACGACGACGGCCCCTTCGCGCGGCAGCTCCACCCACCCGAAGCGGCTGTCGAACAGGCCCACGCCGGCCAGCACGCTCCTCGCGTCCCGCACGCCGTTCGCGCCGAGGTCGAGGCGCGTCGACACATTGTCTTCGCGCGGGACGACATGCAGCGTGTCGCCGTACACGAACCAGCGGAAGCGATAGGCCTGCGCCAGCCGCTCCAGCAGGTCGCCGCCGCCCGCGGCGCGCAAGGTTTCCCGTTTCACCGCCCGGTCCGGCACGTCGGACACGACGTCCACGCCGTACTCGCGGGCGAACCGCTCGAGCACCTGGTGCAGCTGCATGCCGGCGGTGTCGAGCGCGTAGCCGTGGTCCTTCCAGGCCGCCGGGACCGCGGCACGCGCGGCCGGTGCCCAGAACGACGTCGCCAGCGTGGACACCGCGACCAGCGCCAGCGTTCGATGTCGCAAACAACTCATGCAGCCCCCTTCGATGGCGCCCCATGCGGCATGCGGCATGCGTCGCGATGGGTCGTCCTGCGCACGGAGCAGGAAATGTTAGCGCTAAACATCAATCTGTCTCCTACCATTTGTTACCAGTCGAACGCCTGCACGGAGCGCGCCCAAAATAACGCTGCACGGAATTCGACCGGCTTGCCATTCGCCGCAATCCCGCTCCGCTATCGACCAGGTAACGGTGATCCCGGAAGCGAGAAATGTTCAACGAGGAAACAATTTAATTCGGTGCGTAGTCTACCCCGAGCAGAAAAAAATTCACAAGAACTTTTGATACAGCTCAGTACTTTTTATGGAATGACGCTTCACAGCCACGGCAGCGGCTTTGTTGGGAAAATGGATGGACCTCGCCGGTAAAAGCGATAGGAATGGACCGGGCCGCGCTCGACCCAAAATGAGGGAAACCGGAAAAACTTAAACGATAAAACACTCCAGTAACTTGAATCCGGATTCGGTTTCCAGATGGACGGATTCAATTGCCGCGGGGATTAACACGCAGTCGCCCCGACGCACTTCCAGGCGCCCCTGGCCATAATCGATCGCATAGGATCCCTGCACGCAGACATGGATCACGAACGAGTCGAAGGCGTAATTGCGCACGACCGTTTCGGAACACGCCAATAGATCGGTCGTGAAGTGCCGGCACTGCACGAGGCGGGTCGGGCCATTCAGGATTTCCTGATATGGAATGCCGCAATCCTGATCGGCGCCCACGTCTAGCGCGGCGATGGCGTTGTCCGTCTCCAGCGCGCGCCGGCGGCCGTGCGCGTCGACGCGGCCGTAGTCGTGGATGCGGTAGGTCACGTCGGACGCCTGCTGGATCTCGGCGATCAGCACGCCCTTTCCGATGGCGTGGACCCTGCCGGCGGGCAGGAAGAACACGTCGCCGGCCGCGACCGGATGCCGGTTCAGGAGGTCGTCGATCCGACCGGTCGCGAACCTGTCCCGGCACAGGGCCGCGCTGACCGGCCGATTGAAACCGGCAATCAGCGTCGCGCCGGGATCGGCCTGGATCACGTACCACATTTCCGTTTTCCCCGGCGAATCGTGTCGCATACCGGCCAGCACATCGTCGGGATGCACCTGGATCGATAAATCATCCTGCGCGTCGATGAATTTGACGAGCAGGGGAAAACGATTACCGAAACGGGCATATAAGGATTTCCCGATAAGGATTTCCCGATAGTCCCTCAGTAAATCAGAAAGCGATCTCCCGGCCAGCGCGCCATGTTTCACCACCGAATCGTCCGATGGCAATCCACTGAGCTCCCAGGACTCGCCGCAACGGGTCCGCAGCGAAATGTCCTTGCCTAGATGGCTGAATAATTTCTGCCCTCCCCATAATTTATCCTTGTATATACCATTAAATATCAAGGGATATAAATTCGTCATCTTCCTCAAGATAATATTGACATCTTTTTTTGTCGGATGGCAAATATGCATGTCACTCGCCGATGCCGCACTTATTCCGCGACAGGATAATCGTCGGTATTCAAACTTAATCTCGATGACACAATCCGGGGCGGTGGCGCCGTCGTCGTCCGGTCCGCGCCGGTCATATGGAAACGGGCCACGGCGTCGACCAGCCGGGCCGATTGTTTGCGCAAACTTTCCGCGGCCTCCGCCGCTTCCTCGACGAGCGCCGCGTTCTGCCGCGTCATCCCGTTCATGTGGTCGATCGCGACGCTGATGCCGCCGATGCTCGCGCCCTGCTCGGCGCTGGCCGTGGCGATCAGGCTGACCAGTTCGGCAACGCGCCGCACCGCCTTGACGATCTGGTCCATCGTCACGGCAGCTTCGCCGACCAGCGCATGGCCGGCATCGACCTGGGTCACCGAGCCGCGGATCAGCGTATCGATCTCCAGCGCCGCCCCGGCCGAGCGCCGTGCCAGTTCCCGGACCTCGGCCGCCACCACGGCGAAACCGCGGCCGGCCTCGCCCGCGCGGGCCGCCTCGACCGCCGCGTTGAGGGCCAGGATATTGGTCTGGAAGGCGATCGAATTGATCACGGCGATGATGTCGACGATCTTGTCCGAGCTCGCCTTGATCGACCCCATCGTGTCCGATACGCGTGCGGCCACTTCGCTGCCGCGCATCGCGCAGGCGTACGCGGCGGTGCTCAATTCCCGCGCCTGCCGCGCGTTCTCGGCATTGCCGCCGACCGTGTCCTCGAGGCGCGCCATGGCGGCGGTCGTCTGGCGGAGCGTGCCCGTCTGCTGTTCGGTGCGCGCCGACAGGTTCAGGTTGCCCGCGGCGATGTCGCGCGACGCCACGAGCACGTGCTCGCTGCCCTCGGTGATCTGCGCGATCGCCGTGAACAGGTTGCGCTGCATGAGCTTCAGCGCCCGCATCAACTGGCCGGCCTCGTCCCTGCCGCCGGTATCGATGGCCACGTCGAGATCGCCGCCGGCGATGGTGTCGGCGATACGCGCCGCATGCCGCAGCGGCGTCGTGATCGACCGCGTGATGTACACCGCACACAGGGCGCCGAGGAACAGCATCGCCAGGCCGGCGCCGAGCATGTGGATCTGCGCCGTCCGGTAGCGCGTGCGCGAGTGGTCGCGCGTCTGCGCCATGGCGCCCTGCTCGGCGTCGGCCAACGTGTCGAGCGCGCGGATCCAGTCGGCGTACCTGGGGCCGAAATCGGCTTTCAGCATCACGGCGGCGTCGAACATATTCCCCGCCGCGACGGTGGACTGGATGGTCCGCACCACCGGCATCAACGCGTCCTTGCGCCGGCGCACCTCGGCCAGGGCGGCCGCATCGATCGCCGCGTGTTCCAAGGCCAGCTCGGCCCGGTCGTAGTCGGCCAGCAGGCGCACCAGCGCGGCGCCCGCGTCGCTGCCCTCTTTTCCATCCGTGGGCGCGGCGATCCGGCGCATGCTCAGCGCGATCTCCGCGCCCACGTGCCGCATCCGCAGCGCGCCGTTCAGGCTGACCAGCCGGCTGCCGACGATTTGCTCGGTATCGCTCTGCAGTACGCCCATGTTGCCGAGCCCGACGCCGAGCATGGCACCGGCGCACAACAGGACGAGGCCGAAACCCAGCGCCAGCCGCGCGCCGATGTGAAGATTGACGATTGTGCGCATGTATGTCCTCCCGGTGCCGGCGGCATGTCAGCGGGCCATCACGCGCGCAGCACCGACACGCCGCGTTGGTGCATGCCCAGGCTGACCGTGTCGGCCACGTTGCGCGACCGGTCGACGTGGGGGCAGACGACGAACAGTTCGCCGATGTCGGTGGCCACGGTGTACTCGTAGAAGCCGCCGAGGTACGTGGCCTTCAGCACCCTCGCCGCCAGCCCGTACTGGCCGGCGTCGCCCACCATCCACGCCTCGGGCCGCACCGCCACGAGCGCGCGTCCGGACGGAACCGCATCCGGCGCGCGCCAGCTCAGCGGGCCCAGGTGCACTTCGCCGCCATGGGTCACGTTGGCCGGCAACAGCAGGGCCTCGCCCATGAAACCGGCCACGAATTCGCTGTTGGGACGTTCGTACAGGTCCGATGGCGAGCCGGACTGGGCGATCAGGCCGTCGCGCATGACGATGATCTGGTCCGACACCGCCAGCGCTTCGCTCTGGTCGTGCGTCACGTAGGCCACGGTCAGCTGCAGGCGCTGCTGCAACGCGCGGATCTCGTCGCGCATCTGGCGCCGCAGGCGCGCGTCCAGGTTGGACAACGGCTCGTCGAACAGCAGCACGGCCGGCTCCAGCACGAGGGCGCGCGCCAGCGCCACGCGCTGCTGCTGCCCGCCGGACAGCTCGCCCGGCCAGCGCGCGCCGAAGCCTTTCAACCCCACCGTGTCGAGCGCGACGTCGACGCGTTCTTTGGTGCGCGCGCGGTCCACGCCGGCCACCTTCAGGCCGTAGGCGACGTTATCGAAAATAGTCATGTGCGGGAACAGCGCGTAGCTCTGGAAGACCAGGCTGACGTTGCGCTCCGCCGCCGACAGCGTGGTCACGTCGACGCCGTCGATCAGGATCTGGCCGCCGCTCGGGCTTTCCAGCCCGGCGATCATGCGCAAGGTCGTGGTCTTGCCGCAGCCCGACGGCCCGAGCAACGTCGTCAGGGTCCCCTTGGGCACCGTAAAATTGATGCCTTTGACCGCCAGGGCGCCGTCCTTGGTGTAGGCCTTGGTGATGTTCTTGAATTCGATTCCGGGCTTCATGATTGCTCCTCGTTGTTGTTCGTTATGAGATCACCGGCGCTGCCTGCACCTTCTCTTGCTGCTGCTCCTGCTGGCGCTTGCGGCGTCCCAGCGAGCGCTCCCCGACCAGCCACTGGATGACCCAGGTGGCGGCGAGCATCATGAGCGTCAGCACCGTGCAATAGGCCAGCGCCACGCCGTACTCGCCGTTGCCGACGCGGCCGATGATGAACGTGGTGGCCAGCTCGTTTTCGGCGCTCACCAGGAAGATCACGGACGACACGGTCGTCATGCCGCGCACGAACGAATACACGAGCGACGTCACCAGCGCCGGGCGCAACAGGGGAAGAATGATGCGGCGCAGGGTGGTCGGCGTGGACGCGCCCAGCATGCTCGATGCCTCGTCGAGGCTCTTGTCGATCTGCTTGAAGGCGGCCGTGCCGGCGCGGATGCTGACCGGCAGGTTGCGGAACACGAAGCACACCATGATGATCAGGCCGGTGCCGGTCAGTTCGAACGGCGGCACGTTGAATGCCGTGATGTAGGCGACGCCCAGCACGGTGCCCGGCACCGCGAAGGCCAGCAGCGCGCCGAACTCGAAGATGTTTTGTCCGCGGAACTTGACGCGGGCCAGCAGGTAGGCGACGAGCAGGCCGAACAGGGCCGTCACGGGCGCCGCCGCGCCGGCCAGGCGCACCGTCGTCAGCAGCGACTGCCACGCCGCGCCGGTCAGCGTGATGCCGCCGTGCCAGTCGATCCCGAACGCGGTGTGGAAGTGCTGGAACGTCAGGCTGTAATCACGTCCCCACAGCTTGACGAAACCGCCGGCGAACGCGAACAGGTAGATGATGGCGGTGAAGCCGAGCCATGGCACCGCCACGCCCATGGCGACGCGCCGCACCGGCGCCGGCAGCGCGGGCGGGATGCCGTTGTCGCCCTTGCCCGACATGCTGGTATAGCTGCCCTTGCCGAGCGCCTTGCGCTGGAGGACGAAGACGGCGAGCGCGAACGCGCTGAGGATCAGGGCCAGCGACGCGGCGCGGCCCGGATCGATCTGCGCGCCGACGATCGCGAAGAAGATTTCGGTCGAGAGCACGGCGAACTGGCCGCCCACGACGATCGGATTGCCGAAGTCGCTCATCGATTCGATGAAGCCGACCAGGAAGGCGTTGGCCAGGCCCGGGCCGAGCAGCGGCAGCGTGATGGTGATGAACGCGTACATCGGCCTGGCGCGCAGGGTCTGCGCCGCCTCCTCGAGCGTGGGCGCGATGGCTTGCGTGACGCCGCGCATCATCAGGTACGAGATCGGCGTGAACGCGATCATCTGCGCCAGCCACACCCCTTTGGCGCTGTAGAACCAGCGCGAGGGCTCCAAGCCAAACAATTGTTCCAACGCCTCGTTGACGAGTCCGGCGCGTCCGAACAGCAGGATCAGCCCCAGGCCCACCACGAACGGCGGCGTCACGATGGGGAGGATCGACATCACGCGCACCAGCGGCTTGGCGCGCACCAGCGCGCGCTCGGTGAGCAGCGCCAGCAGGGTGCCGAGGATCGTGGTGCCGGTGGCCGTGGCCAATGCCAGGCCCAGCGTATTCCACGCCACGCCGCAGCTTTGTTCCCCGGTGACGCAGCGCAGGCTCCACACGCGCGCACTGGACAGGCGCGCCCAGGCCTCGGTCGCGCTGACCTGCCCGGCGTCGTCGAACAGGGCGGCGCTCAGCGATTTGAGCACCGGCGCCGCGATGAACAGGATCAGCGCGGCGGCGCACAGGACGACCGCGCCGGCGACGAATTCGTTACCCTGGAAATAGCCGAGGCGGGCCAGTCCGACCCCCAGCAGCACCAGCAGGGACAGCAGCACGATCGTCGCGCCCCAGCCGAATCCGAACTGGCCGACCGGGAGCGCCAGCGCGCCCAACTGCAGCGAAGGCCACACCCAGCCTTGCGGGCCGATCGCGTAGCCGGCGCCGAGCATGCCGGCCAGTCCCGCGCCGGCGCTGCCCAGCAATACGAAAGCCTGCGCGCGGCGCGCGCCGAGGAACAGGCCGCCCAGCGCTGCGAACGGCGCGACCAGGGGCAGGAACAGCCACGGACGCTGGAAAGCGGCCGCCTGCATCCAGGCGTTGGCCGCGGTGTCGTCGTGGAGGATCGCGCCGAAGTCGCGCAGCCAGTTGAAGTCGTCCGGCACGCCATACCAGGGCAGTAGTGCGGCGGCCGCGATGGCGAGCAAGGCCCAGCATTCCGGGACACCGCCGAACCAGTTTTTTTGTTTCATGATTGTCTTCCAGTCCCAGGCCGGAGCCTGATGTTGCACGCGGCGCGGTGCCGGCTCGGCACCGCGCCATGGATGGCGCCGCGTTCTAATCGCCGTTGACTTCCTTTTCCCAACGATCGAGCAGGCGCTTGCGCTCGGTCGCCTTGCCGTATTTCTCGAAGTCGTAGTTGATCAGCTTGATGTGGCTGACATCCGGCACGCGCGGATCGACCTTGGCGGCCTTGTTCGACGGCAGCTGGAACTGCTTGGCCGCGGCGCCGAGTTCCTGCGCCTGCGCGGTCAGCGCCCAGTCATAGAAACGCTTGGCGTTGGCCAGGTTGCGCGCGCCCTTGACGATCGACATCGACCCGATTTCGTAGCCGGTCCCTTCGCATGGCGTGACGCTCTTCACCGGGAAACCCTGGATGACTTCGCCCGGCACGTCGTGCACGAAGCTGATCGAAATCGTGTTCTCGCCATGCGACACGTTCTTCAACGGCCCCGTGCCGGACCGCGGGTACTGGCTGATGTTCTGGTGCAGCTTCTTGAGGTATTCGAAGGCCTTGTCTTCGCCGGTGAGCTGGACGAGGGTCGCGATCGCCATGTAGGCGGTGCCGGAGGAATTCGGATTGGCCATCTGCACCTCGCCCTTGTACTGCGGCTGGATCAGGTCGGCCCAGCACATCGGGACGGGCAGCTTTTTCTTGGCCATCAGTTCGGTGTTGTAGGCGAAACCGAGCGGACCGGAATAGATGCCGACGGTCCTGTACTTCGCTGCCTTGGCCTGCTCCACCGCCCAGTCGCGCAGCAGGTTGATGTTGGGGGACTGGTAGGCCAGGGTCAGGCCTTTCTCGGCCGCCTGCAGGTGCGGGTCGCCGGTGCCGCCGAACCACACGTCGGTCTTCGGATTGGCGCTTTCGGCGGCGATCTGCGCGAGCGCTTCGCCGGCCCCCTTTTGCACCATGTTGACCTTGATGCCGGTGGCGCGCGAGAAGGTCGTCTGCACCAGGCTGCACCATTCGACCTGCACGCCGCAGATCACGTTCAGCGTGCCGCCGGACGCGCTGGCCGGGCCGGCGGCGAGCGCCAGCAGGGGAGCCGCGACGGCCCCCGCGATAAATCGTTTCATGTTGTCTCCGTTTAAGTATTGCCGGAATGGCTTAGAAGGCGTAGCGCAGGCCCGCACCGATCGCGCGCGACTGCGCGCCCGTGGGGACGCCGACGCCGCCGGAATCGAAGTCGTAGCGGCCGCGCGCCTCGTTCTTGACGATGGCGGCGAAGGTTTCGAACATCATCTGTTTGTTGAACACGTACTGGTACGCGATGACCGCGTTGCGGGCGCCCGTGTCGTTGCCGTTGCAGGCGCTGCCGTTGCCGTACTCGCAGCGCACGTCGCTGCCCACGCCGACGCCGCCGTACAGGACATGCTTGCCGAAGGCGTGGCGGGCGGAGATGACGGTGCCATGCTTGGTCAGCAGGCTCTTGGCCGTGCCGGTGGCGTCGGCGTCGGACAGGCGCATGCGGTCGTGGCCCAGCCCGAGGACGGTGCCGTCCGGCAGGGTGTAGCGCATGCCGAAGCGGAAGTCGCGGTCGCGCGTGTTGTGGTCGGTGGTGCCGTTCAGCGTGCCCTTGTCGTTGCGCTGTTCTCCCGACACGCGCAGTTCGAGCGGACCGTGGACGTACTGCAGGCCGAGGCTGAAGCTGCCGTCGTTCAGGTGCGGGCTGTTGGCCGTGCCCGTGGCGCTCTTGCCTTCGTTGGTGCTGTAATAGACGCGCGCCGACAGGCCGCCGAAACTGGCCGATTCGAACGCCAGCGTGTTGTCGAAGCGGACGTTGAACTGCGGACCGACGGCCGACTGGCCGCTGGCGCCGGACAGCATGCCCTGGTCGTCCTGCAGGCCCGCGCCCATCGGCGAGAAGTCGGCGGTGCCGCTGTTCCAGCGCGCCGCGGCCGTCATCCGGCCCAGCTTCACGGTACCGACGTTGGCGAACGCGATGCCGACGTAGACGTCTTTCGCGCTGCCGAACATGCCGCCGCTGGTGTTGGCGTTGGCATTGTCGACGGAAATGCCGGTGGTGTAGTTGACCAGGCCGGTCATGCCGTCACCCAGGTCCACCGAGGCGCGGAAGGCCAGCTCGGAACTGACGTTGCTGACCCGGAAGCGGCCCGGCTTGTCCTGGGCCGGCACCGCGGCGTCGACCGCGTCGACGTACTCGAACTGGGCATCGCCCACGCCCGAGATCGCCAAGCGCACCGGACCCGCCGCCACGGCCGACTCGGCGTACGCCGCCGACATGCACACCATCGACACAGCCAAAGCGATACCGCTGATCACCATCTTCTTCATTTCATCTCCTGTAGGGCGCTCGTAGTTGCGCCCATCCCTTGTTATGGAAGCCGGCTGTGCGAACCTTCGCACAGCCGGGCCCTGTGCCGATGTGTCCGCCGGGGGGGGCGGCGTGACGCTCGACTTGGGCGCAGTGTATTGAAGCAATTTATGAATTGCGATATTGCGGTGCCGCAAAAACCCGCCAATCTTGCGGCTGGCTTTCAGCTTCCTTTCAACTCGCTTTCAGTAAGTACCTTTTTCCGCTTGGAAAGTTCATTCGCCTTCCATTTTTTCTCGTGCACAAGTAAATTCGCGGATGTAACAGCAGTGTTCGCGGTACTCCGACTACTCAACGCCCCGAAGACCTATGAAAATCCTGCTTGTGGAAGACGATGCCGACATGTCGAAAGCGCTGGCCCGCGCCCTCGACAAACGCGGTTTCCAGGTCACGACCTGCGCCGACGGCGCCCAGGCCTTCCGCCAGATCCGCGAAGAGACGAACGACCTCGTCATCCTCGACCTGAACATTCCCTCCCTGGACGGCCTGCACATCCTCCAGCGCACGCGCGCCCTGTCGATCGGCGTCCCGGTCATCGTGCTGACCGCGCGCGGCGCGGTCGGCGACCGGGTCGCGGGCCTGAACGCCGGCGCCGACGACTACCTCGCCAAGCCGTTCGACCTGGAAGAGCTGGAGGCGCGCATCCACGCCCAGCTGCGGCGCAAGGGGAATGGGGAAGAGTCGATGCAGAAATGCGGGCGGCTGCGCTTCGAACGCAGTTCGGGCGCGTTCTACAACGGCGAGGAGCCGCTCGAATTCACGCCGCGCGAGCAGGCCTTGCTGAAGGCCCTGATCGCCCGCCCGGGCCACGCCGTCAATCGCGAACGGCTGCTGCAAGTGGTCTTTCCCGAAGACGCCAGCGTCCAGGTCGAGGCCATCGAGGTCGTCATCCACCGCCTGCGCAAGAAACTGATGGCGACCAGGACCGAGATCATGACGCTGCGCGGCGTCGGCTACCTGCTGCGTCCCGAGACCGTGCGGCCGGCATGAAGTTCGCGCTGCGCGACCGCTCGCTGCGCCGTTACCTGCTGGCCGGGATCCTGGCGCCGATCGCGCTGTTCATCGTCCTCAATGCCTTCCGCCTGTACGAGCGCGCGCTCGATTCGGCCAACACGGCCTACGACCGCATGCTGGTGACGACCGCCTATTCGATCGGCAACGATCTTGCAATGGAGAATGGTCACCTGCTCAACGAGGTGGCCTTCGCCGCGCTGGAAGTCTACGAGGCGGGGTTTTCGACCCGGATGATCTACAAGATCAGCGACCGCAACGGCCGGTATGTCGCGGGCGACGAGGACTTGCCGACCTTCCGCAACAACAACGTCCGGTGGCCGAAAGAGCCGACCCTGCTGAAAGTCTACGAAAGCACCTACGGCAGCGCGCCCGTGCGCGTCGCCGCGCTGGCGCAACCGTCGAAGCTGCGGCACCACGAAGACGATCTCATCATCCAGATCGCCGAACCGCTGACGTATCGGCGCGAGGTAGTGAGCGGCATCCTGTGGGGCACGGTGCTCGGACAGGCGCTGCTGCTGGCGGTCGCGGCCGCGGTGACGATGGCCGTCGTCACGCTGGCCATGCGCCCGCTCGACAGCCTGCGCGCGCAGCTCGACGCGCGCCACGAAGACGATCTGTCGGCCCTCCACTGCGCGTCCGCGCCGCGCGAACTGCGGCCGGTGGTGGCGGCATTGAACCAGCTGATGAGCCGGCTGCACCGCACCGTCGACCTGCAGCAGCATTTCGTGGCGAACGCGTCGCACCAGCTGCGCACGCCGCTGGCCGTGCTGCAGACGCAGCTGCAATCGGGACTGAGCGGCGACATCGAGCCGGAACTGGCACTGCGCGAAATGCGTTCAACGGTCGAGCGCGCCACCAAGCTGGCCAATCAGTTGCTGTCGCTCGCCAGGATCGAGCAATTGCGCGGCAAGCCCACGCGCGAGCGGTGCAACCTGGCGGACGTGGCGCGCGAGGTGGCGATCGACCTGTCCCCGCTGATCTCGGACAAGAACCTCGATTTCGAGCTGGACGCCAGCAGCGTCTGGGTCGAGGGACGCCACTGGATGGCCGCCGAGATGGTGTCGAACCTGCTGCACAATGCGATCCGCCACACGCCGGCCGAGTCCCGCCTCGGCATTCGCGTCGCGCCCCTCGACGGGGGCGCCCTGCTGTGCGTCTGGGATTCCGGTCCCGGTATCGCCGACCAGCAGGAGATGCGCGTGTTCGAACCGTTCGCCGCCGCCCACAACTCGAAAGGCGGCGGCCTGGGGCTCGCGATCTGCGCCGAAATCGGGGTGTCGATGCACGCCGAACTGACGCTGTGCAACTGCGGCGCGGCGGGCGCGGTCACCGGACTGGAGGCGCGGGTCCGCTTCGCGCGCCGCCTTGCCGACCCGGGCGACCCGGCCGCCTAGGCGCCGCGACGCAGCGCCGTCAACCAGGCCGCCGCCATGTCGGCCGTCGCCAGGATCGCATCCAGCACGCCGCGTTCGTCCGGCAGCGATCCGATGGGCACCAGGCGCAAGCCGATATAGCGGCCCTCGTCCGCATCCCAGAGGAATTCCATGTGCTGCCCGTGCGGCGGCCGGTATCCGCCCTCGCCGCACGGCGGCAGCATGGCCGTGATCACGAGGGCATTCTCGTCCGGCGCATGCAGGGCGGTACGCGTCAGGATATCGCCAAACCGGAGCTCGAGCGTGGGCATGCCGCCCTCGTCGTCGCCGGCCAGCTCGATCAGTTCGCGCAGCAGCGCCCTGATCCGCGCCGGCGAACCGTCGAGCGTGCCAGGGGCAGTGCCGGCATCATGTTGCACGTGTCCCCCTTATGCCGTCTCTCCGCCTTTTCGCGGCAGGCCCCGCATATGGCCCCAGTCGACGTCGTCGCTCAGGTGTCGCGCGGCGGGACCGCGCGCCGTCACCACCAGCCTCCCGTCGCTCAACGACGCGCAGGCCGGGTGCCGGTCGGGCTTCGCCGGCGGTTTTTTAGAGAAAAAATGTTGGATGAAGAATAGTTTGTCCATGATGTCCAGTCGTCGGCTGCCTGATCGGCACTGGGCATATGTGCGCGGGCGCAGGCCGACGGTTCCGCGCACGGCGCGAAAATCCAGCCACCTCATTCATGGACTTCAATCAAATTATTCACTGTCGTGATATCACTGCGCTGTCCGGCCAGCAAGATATTTACCGGGGGAATGCCGAGTATTTGAACTTGAAATTGGATTTATATCTCATCCGTTCCGATAATGTCCGTACAGTCAAACGAAACGGAAAGAAAAAAATGAACATCGCAAAAAACATGGAAGCCGTCTTTCTCGCAGCCCTGGTCGTGGCAGTGAGCATCTCGAACACCTTCGCCGCCCCCGCCGCGCCCCTGCAACTGGCCGCCCGGCCGGTCGTCCAGGCCGTGCCGACCGCACCGGCCATCACGATCGTCATCGTCGGCAAGCGCCTCACGGCCGCGCAGAAGGCCGCGCTGGCGGCCTAAGCAGCCAGCAGCCGGCGGCGCAACAGCGATTCGAGATCGCGGCCCGTATGGCAAACGATGTGGATGTAGAACGCGTCGCCCGTGCGTTCGATTATGATGCGCTGCCGGCCCGCGGGGAGCTCCCGGTACTGGCCCAGTTGAAGCTCCTCCAGTTCCCGCACATGGACGCCCTTGGATGGCCAGTCCTTGAGCGATCCGACCTCGTCGCGGATATGTTCGATCACCTTGTTGACGAACGCCACTGACTGGTGCATCTTGGGGTGGGCACGAAGTTCGAGCCGGGCGAACAGATCACCATGATCGGTCACTTGCCTTCTTCGATTTGTTTCTGGCCATGGGCAAGGACGGTATCCTGCCATGGCGCAACCAAATTAAGCGCTGCATTCAGCACATCGTCCGTACCGATAAAAAAAACCGCCAGGCTCACGCACTGGCGGTTTTTTTGTCTGGCGGGACGCCGCGGCGCCCCACCACCGGCTTACTGCGCCGCTGCCGCGTCGTCCGCAGCCGCTGCCTTCATCGACAGCTTCAGGCGGCCGCGCTCGTCGGTCTCGAGGACCTTCACGCGCACTTGCTGGCCTTCCTTCAGGTAGTCGGCGACGGCGTTGACGCGCTCGTTGGCGATCTGCGAGATGTGCAGCAGGCCGTCCTTGCCCGGCATCACCTGCACGATCGCGCCGAAGTCCAGCAGCTTCAGCACGGTGCCGTCGTAGGTCTTGCCCACTTCGACCGATGCCGTCAGCTCTTCGATGCGGCGCTTGGCTTCCTGGCCGGCGGCGGCGTCGACCGAGGCGATGGTCACGATGCCTTCGTCGGTGATGTCGATCTGCGTGCCGGTCTCTTCGGTCAGCGCGCGGATGACGGCGCCGCCCTTGCCGATCACGTCACGGATCTTTTCCGGGTTGATCTTGATGGTGATCAGGCGCGGGGCGAAGTCCGACAGCTCGGTCTTCACGGTCGGCATGGCCTTCTGCATCTCGGCCAGGATGTGGTGACGGCCTTCCTTGGCTTGCGCCAGTGCCACCTGCATGATTTCCTTGGTGATGCCCTGGATCTTGATGTCCATCTGCAGCGCCGTGATGCCGTTGGCGGTGCCGGCGACCTTGAAGTCCATGTCGCCCAGGTGGTCTTCATCGCCCAGGATGTCGGTCAGGACGGCGAACTTGCCGCCTTCCTTGATCAGGCCCATGGCGATGCCGGCCACGTGGGCCTTCATCGGCACGCCGGCGTCCATCAGCGCCAGGCAACCGCCGCAGACGGAAGCCATCGACGAGGAACCGTTCGATTCGGTGATTTCCGACACCAGGCGGACCGAGTAGCTGAACTCTTCCGGCGCCGGCAGCGCGGCGATCAGCGCGCGCTTGGCCAGGCGGCCGTGGCCGATCTCGCGGCGCTTCGGCGTGCCCACGCGGCCCGTTTCGCCGGTGGCGAACGGGGGCATGTTGTAGTGCATCATGAAGTCGTCGGTGTACTCGCCCATCAGCGCGTCGATCTTCTGGCTGTCGCGGCCGGTGCCCAGCGTGGCGATCACGAGCGCCTGGGTTTCGCCGCGGGTGAACAGGGCGGAACCGTGGGTGCGCGGCAGGACGCTGGTGCGGATCGAGATCGGACGCACGGTGCGGGTGTCGCGGCCGTCGATGCGCGGCTCGCCTTCCAGGATCTGCGAACGCACGACCTTGGCTTCCATGTCGAACAGGATGTTGCCGACTTCAGCCGAGTCGGCGTCGATGCCCTGCCCGGCCAGGCCTGCCATCACTTCGGTCGACAGCGACTTCAGCTTTTGCTGGCGCGCCGACTTTTCGCGGGTCTGGTAGGCGTCGCGGATCTTCGCGTCGGCCAGTTGCGCGACCTGCCCGATCAGGGTTTCGTTCTTGGGTGCCGGCGACCATTCGACTTCCGGCTTGCCGCCTTCTTCGACCAGCGCATGGATCGCGTCGATCACGGCCTTCATCTGCTCGTGGCCGTAGACGACCGCGCCCAGCATGATTTCTTCCGACAGCTGCTGCGCTTCGGATTCGACCATCAGCACGGCGTGTTCGGTACCGGCCACGACCAGGTCCATCTGCGACGTCTTGAGCTGGGCGGTGGTCGGGTTCAGGATGTACTGGCCGTTCGCGTAACCGACGCGCGCGGCGCCGATCGGGCCGTTGAACGGGATGCCGGCCACGCACAGGGCGGCCGAGGCACCGATCATCGACGGGATGTCCGGATCGATTTCCGGATTGACCGACAGGACGTGGATGATTACCTGGACTTCGTTCAGATAGCCTTCCGGGAACAGCGGACGGATCGGACGGTCGATCAGGCGCGACGTCAGCGTCTCCTTCTCCGACGGACGGCCTTCGCGCTTGAAGAAACCGCCCGGGATCTTGCCGGCGGCATAGCTCTTCTCGATGTAGTCGACGGTCAGCGGGAAGAAATCCTGGCCCGGCTTCGCGTCCTTCCTGGCCACCACGGTCGCGAGGACGACGGTGTCTTCGACCGACACGAGGACGGCGCCACTGGCTTGACGGGCGATTTCGCCGGTCTCGAGGGTGACGGTATGGTCGCCGTACTGGAAGGTTTTCGTAACTTTGTTAAACATGGGTAATCCCTTTCTATTTGCCGACAGATTTTCAGGCGCTGTCGTTCACCTCAACTACGTTTTTTTCCTTCGTTTTTCGGGGTCAGAGCACGGTTTTCACGGGTGTGCTCTGACCCCGACTGACTACAAAAACGAAAAATGCCCGCGACAGTAAAACTGACGCAGGCATTTCGAAGCTTGTGCCGTCTGGCGCAATGCTCAGGAACTGCTGATTACTTACGCAGGCCGAGCTTGGAGATCAGGTCGCGGTAACGGTTCAGATCCTTGCGCTTCAGGTAAGCCAGCAGGCTCTTACGACGGTTGACCATCATGATCAGGCCGCGGCGCGAGTGGTGGTCCTTCTGGTGTTGCTTGAAGTGGCCGTTCAGATCGTTGATGCGGGCGGTCAGCAGTGCAACCTGGACTTCCGGCGAACCGGTGTCCTTGTCGCCGCGTGCGTTGTCCGCGATGATCGCGGCCTTGTTGATGTTTTCTACGGTCATGATGTTGCCTTTCACATGCGGTGCAAGAGTCGGAACCCAGCGCACCGTGAATTAATAAAAAACCTGGCCGGAAGGCCAAGACCGGGAAGTATAGGTGAAAATGCGGCCAGGAGCCAGTGTTTCGTCGTCTTCCGTTAAAATCGGCGGGTTGGCGATGCCGTTCCGGCACGCCCGATGATGCGACCATACCATGAACAATCCGACCAAGAACATCGCCGCCGCCTTCGCACTCGCCCTGTCCCTGTCCGCCTGCGCGACCTTCAGCCGCACGCCGCCCGCCGGCACCCCGCTGGCCGAGGTGACGGCGAAATTGGGCAAGCCGGATGCCGTGTATCCGGATCCCGCCGGCGGCCAGGTGCTGGAATACCGCGGCCAGCCGATGAGCCAGTACCAGCACATGGCGCGCATCGGCGCCGACGGCCGGCTGGTCTCGTACGACCAGGTGCTGACGAGCGAAAACTTCGCGAAGGTGCAGCCCGGCCACTGGACGAAGGACGACATCCTGCGCAACTTCGGCCGCCCGGCCGAGGTCGGGCGCGCGCGCGCGAACGGCTTCGAAGTCTGGTCGTACCGCTACAAGCAGGACGGCGTCTGGGATTCGTTCATGAACATCTATTTCAACGGCCGGGGCGAAGTGCACCACACGGACATCACCCCCGATCCGCTGCTCGACGACCGCTCGAAAGGCGTCTGACCGCGCCAACGGAGGAATGCGATGACCACCCGATTCCGTTCGACGCCGCGCGCGGCCGGCGTGGCGCTCGCCGCCGCGCTGGCCCTGTCGGCCTGCACCACGCTGCTGCGGCAGCCGCCGCCCGCGGGCGCGCCGCTGGCCGCGGTCACGGCGCAGCTGGGCCAGCCGAACGCCGCCTACCCGTTGCCGGACGGCGGGCAGATGCTCGAATACCGCGGCCAGCCGATGGGACAGTTCCAGTACATGGCGCACATCGGCCCGGACGGCCGCCTCGTCTCGTACGACCAGGTGCTCACCAGCGAGAACTTCGCGCAGGTCAAGGTCGACCGCTGGACCCGTGACGACATCCTGCGCCACTTCGGCCGCCCCGCCGAAGTCTCGCGCGTGTACACGCACAACTACGTAGTCTGGTCCTACCGCTACAAGGAAGCCGGCGTGTGGAATTCGATGATGAACGTCCACTTCGACGAACAGGGCGTCGTGCGCCAGATGCTCAACGGGCCGGACCCGATGTACGACGACCGCTTCCACCGCCGCTGACGGCGCGCGACAATGTGTGAGAATGGCACGCCCGGCGCTGGCTATACTGGGACGCCATGATCGCCACCGCTCCCGCCCTCCTTCCGCCGCGCGACCGCCGCCCTGCCGGCATCGCCGCCACGGTGCTCGTGCATGCCGTCCTGATCCTGGGCTGGCAGGCGACGCGCCGGCTGCCTCCCGTCGCGCCGGAGCCCCCACGCACGACCATCCAGTGGATACGCCTGCCCGCGCCCGCCGCGCCCCTGCCGCGCCGCGAGGACGAGCGCATGGCGCCGGCCCGGCCGCACGTGGTCCCGCGGACGAATGCGATCACGCTGGTGCGGCCGACGCCGCCTGCCGCACCGCCGGCCGTGAGCGCCCCCGCCGCGGCCGCATCCGCACCGGCGGCGCCTGCCGCGCCGTCCGCCGCCGCCGCGCTGCTCGAACGGGCACGCCGCGACGCGGGCGCGGTCGACCGCGCGCTGCGCAAGGAAAATAACCCGTACATCGTGGCGCCGCTGGACAGCCCGCAGATCCGCCTGCGCAAGGGCATCCAGGCCGCGGCCGACATGGCGCCGAACGCGTGGTACGAAGCGCCCAAGACGGCGGAACTTGTGAACAATACGGGCGACGGCGCCCGCCGCACGCGCGTCATCACGGGCGGCGGCACCTATTGCATGACGGAGCGCTCGCCCGCGACGAGCATCGACATGGTCGAAAAGCACGGCAAGTGGAGACAGACCAATTGTCCGGCGCATGAATCGACGGCCAACGGGCAGGAATGGCGCACCGCGCGCGATTGACAGGGTGCGCCGTGCCCCCATGACAGACCTGCTGCGTCGCAGCAATTTCGTTTAAAAGCCGACAGGATACTGTACAAAAAAACAATTGGCCGCTTGCGTGGGAAAACGCTGATGCAAGTCATTTATTTCGCCCGCACGATTGAAAAAGCGGTTGAAATGTCATCGAAATGGTCTAGTCTAACGAACTCGCGCTAGTACGCATTTTGCGAAGTAGCGTGATTGTGCGGTGCAAAATTATCGAGGTCTATTGATTTTTGGCATCTTCATGCCAGGGCATCGCATTTCATAGAGCGGATACACTTTAATGAGGTCATCCATGTTCCTATTCTCGCAATCGGTTACGCCCGCAATCCGTTCGCACCTGGACGCCCAGGTCGCCTTCCTCAACGACATGTCGAAATCGTGGTCGCGTTCGATCCAGAACATCGTCGAGGCCAACATCCAGTTGAGTCAGACACTGCTCGAAGAGAGCAGTATCGCCGGCCAACAACTGCTGACCACCAATCATCCGGCCGAGATCATCTCGGCCGCCGCGTCGCGCGCCCAGCCCGCCGCGGACAAGCTGCGCGCCTACCAGCAGCACCTGTCCCGCGTCATGGCCGACTCCCAGGTCGAGATGGCCCGCGTGGCCGAGCAGCACGTCCCCGAGACCTCGCGTACGGCCAGGACGCTGGCCGACGAGGTGGCGCGCGTCGCGTCCGAAGAGACGCAGAACAGCCTGCGCACCCAGCAGGACACGCTGAAGAACTTCCGCGATCCGTTCCAGCACGCCGGCGCCAGCGGCAGCGTGCACCGCGGCAATCTGCAAAGCGGCGGTAACGGCGCGGAGGCCGGCATGCACGCCGACGCCGATGCGCGTGACGGCACGTTCCGCGGCAATGTCCAGGGCGGCCAGCAGACCGGCCAACAGGGCCCGCAAGGCAAGCCGGCCAAGGCCAGCTGACGCCGGCCGGAAAGGATCATCGCAACAGCGCCCCGGAAGGGGCGTTGTCGTTGGTGGACTCCCGCCGTTTCAGCGCCGCTCGCTCGGGTCGAGCGTCTCTTCATCCGTCTGGATGATGCTGACGGGCTTGCCCTTGGCAAGACGCCACAGGTACACGACGTAGCCGGACAGGCCGTACACGACGAACAGCGGCCACAAGACCTTGGGCGGGTCGATCGCCAGCAGCGCCAGCGCAAGAGCGATCAGGAACACGACGATGAACGGCACGGACTTGCGGAAATTGACGTCCTTGAAGCTGTAGAACGGCACGTTCGTGACCATCGTCAGGCCGGCGAACAGCGCGATGCCCCACGAGATCCAGTCGACCTTGCGCGCGCTGACGTTGATGTCCGGGTCCGTCATCATCATCACGAAGCCCACGACGAGCGCGGCGGCGGCCGGGCTCGGCAAGCCCTGGAAGAAACGCTTGTCGACCACTTCGATGTTCGTGTTGAAGCGGGCCAGCCGCAGCGCGGCGCCGGCGCAATAGACGAACGCGGCGATCCACCCCAGCTTGCCCAGGCCGCGCAGCGACCATTCGTAGATGACGAGGGCCGGCGCGGCGCCGAACGAGACCATGTCGGACAGGCTGTCGTACTGGGCGCCGAATTCGGATTGCGTGTTCGTCAGGCGGGCGACGCGGCCATCCAGGCTGTCCAGCACCATCGCGATGAACACGGCCCAGCAGGCCTGGTCGAAGCGCTGGTTCATCGCCATCACGATCGCGTAGAAGCCGCCGAACAGCGCGGCCGTCGTGAAGGCATTCGGCAGCAGGAAGATGCCCCGGCGCGGGCGGCCCGCGGCGGCGTCGGACTTGCGGACGCGGCTGAACCGGGCGAAGCGGGGTGCCTTGATGGCGCCGGGTTTGCGGCGTCGGGGAAGGTTCGGCATAGGTTTCTTTTTCTTAACAGTGCGCAGCGGCGCGGGACCACGCCATTATAGTGTCCGCACCCCCGTGTTAGCGAACCACTATCGTCAGCGGAATTTCACCTTGCCGACGAGACGCATCTGCAACGTCGTTTCCCCCGGCTCGAAGCTCGGTTCCGGCATCTCGGCCACGTCGGCGCGCTTGGCCGTCATGCGCATCATCGTCGGCACCGCCTCGGCCTGCCCGCCGGCGTAATTGCCGCTGCCTTCGAAGTCGACCGTGTCGATGACGGCATCTCCGACGTTGCGGCCCATCGCGCGCGCGATCGATGCGATGCGCTCGTTCAGGTTGCGGTACGTCGCCGCGATGCGCTCGTCGTCGAGGCGCTTCGACAATTCCGGACTCAGGTGGTAATCGATGCCGTTCAGGTTGAGGATCTTCTGCGCGGCCGCAACCGTCTTCGGCAGCCCCTGCAGGTTGCGCGTTTTGACTTCGAGATATTGGCCGACGCGCCAGCCGACCGGGATGCGGCGCGCCGCGGGATGCGCCAGCGGACGCGGACCGTCCGGCACTTCCGGATAGACAGGGTAGGTGTAGTAACCGACCGTCTTGAGTTCCGCCTGCGGGTCCTCGCGACGCACGGTGTCGGTGCCCTGCTTCATCTTCTGGTTGACGCGGGCCGTGGCCGCGGCGCGGTCCTTGTCCTGTTCCTCGACCGCGAACGTGACGGTGGCCTCGTCGTTGGCATGTTTCACTTCGCCGAACGCGGGCACGACGACCAGCGTGCCGCTCGTGGTGGCGACGGCCGGTGCGGCCTGGACTTGCGCCTGGGCCGCGAACGCGCAGGTCAGCGCGGACAGCAGGACGAGTTTTTTGATGGACATCGTTGTTCTCCTTGATGGCATGCGCGGCGTGGTGCCGCGGCACGAGAACGATAACCGGTTTTGCGCGGAAGTCGAGTTTGTGTAATGGAAAGTTGCAATTGATTGCAAAGGAGTGCAGTTGCGCACGCCATACACGGCGCGACGCATGCGGACGCGACCGTGCTAAGTTAGCCCGATCATCATGCCGTTCGCGTCGAGGAGAAGATCATGCGCATCGCCTTGTCCCTGCTGGCCGCGCTGGCCGCGTCCGCACCGGCCTGGGGCCAGGTCCAGGGTACCGCGGAGGCCACGAACCTGCGCTACACCCTGACCGACCTCACGCCCGCCGACGGCCTCGCGCCGGCCGTGAACTTCACGAATGGGCAGGCGGTCGCGCTGAGCGTCCAGAGCCTGCTGATGGCGCCCGGCACGCGCCCGGACGAGCACATCGCCGACGTCACGGCGACCACGCCCACGACGCTGTCGCGCAACTGGACGCCCGAGGTGCACGTGGACGCCAGCCTGGGCCGGCTCGGCGTGCGCACGGCGCTCGACGTCGACACCGCGCCCGATGCGTTCACGCGCGGCGCCGCGACCGCGACGCTGGCGCCCTGGTATTTCACGCTGGCGCCGCACACGGGCATCGCGTTCTCGTTCGACGTCGCCATCGCCATGGCCCTCGACGAGGGCGCGACCGCCAGCGAATACGGCGGCGCCAACGCCTTCGCGACGCTGTACTACCGCACCGCCTCGGGCGCGTGGAGCGCGCCGATCGTGGACGGCCTGTTCGGCTCGGCCGGAACGAGCCAGGCCGGCGACTTTCCGTCGTCGTTCGACCTGACGCGGACCGCGACGGTGAGCTGGGCGAACACCGGCGACACGTGGATCGAGGGGCATGTGATCTATGACGTGGGCGTCTCGGGCGAGATCCAGGGCGGACCCGCGCCGGTGCCCGAGCCGGGGGAGTGGGCGATGCTGGTGCTGGGCGCCGGATTGCTGACCGGCGTGGCGCGACGACAGCGAATCTGAGCGCCCCCAAAAAAGCGTCGCCCCCGCGCAGGCGGGGGGCCCAGGTTCCAGCGTTGCGGCAACGCCGGATTGGGCCCCTGCCTGCGCAGGGGCGACGGTACTTCAGCGAACTAAACGATCAGTTCTTCGACTGGTCGACCAGCTTGTTCTTGGCGATCCACGGCATCATCGCGCGCAGCTTGGCGCCGACTTCTTCGATCTGGTGCTCGGCCGTCAGGCGGCGGCGCGAGATCAGGGTCGGGGCGCCGGCCTTGTTTTCCAGGATGAAGGACTTGGCGTATTCGCCGGTCTGGATGTCCTTCAGGCACTGGCGCATCGCGTTCTTCGTGTCTTCGGTCACGACGCGCGGGCCGGTGACGTATTCGCCGTATTCCGCGTTGTTCGAGATCGAGTAGTTCATGTTGGCGATGCCGCCTTCGTAGATCAGGTCGACGATCAGCTTCAGCTCGTGCAGGCACTCGAAGTAGGCCATTTCCGGCGCGTAGCCGGCTTCCACCAGCGTTTCGAAGCCGGCCTTGATCAGCTCGACGGTACCGCCGCACAGCACGGCCTGCTCGCCGAACAGGTCGGTTTCGGTTTCTTCACGGAAGTTGGTTTCGATGATGCCGGCCTTGCCGCCGCCGTTGGCCATCGCGTACGACAGGGCGATGTCGCGCGCCGAGCCCGACTTGTCCTGGTAGATGGCGATCAGGTGCGGCACGCCGCCACCCTGGCGATAGGTGCCGCGCACGGTGTGGCCCGGGGCCTTCGGTGCGATCATGATGACGTCCAGGTCGGCGCGCGGCACGACCTGGCCGTAGTGCACGTTGAAGCCGTGCGCGAACGCCAGCACGGCGCCCTGCTTGATGTTCGGCTCGACGTTGTTCTTGTAGACTTCGGCGATGTTCTCGTCCGGCAGCAGGATCATGACGACGTCGGCGGCCTTGACCGCCTCGTTGACTTCAGCGACCTTGATGCCGGCCTGTTCGACCTTGCCCCAGGACGCGCCGCCGCGGCGCAGGCCGACGGTGACATTGACGCCCGATTCCGTCAGGTTCTGGGCGTGTGCGTGGCCTTGCGAGCCATAGCCGATGATGGCGACGTTCTTGCCTTTGATGAGGGAGAGGTCGCAGTCTTTGTCGTAGAAAACTTTCATGATTATTCCTGTACTTTTATGTGTTTCGTTATGTGTTCGGTGGGCTCGGGGAGCCCACCCTACGTTCATTTGCCGGCGCAACGGACGCCGTAGGGTGGGCACCCCGTGCCCACCACACCACCGGCGTCAAACCTTGAGGATGCGCTCGCCGCGGCCGATGCCGGAACCACCCGTGCGGACGGTCTCGAGAATCGAGGCGCGGTCGATGGCGTCGATGAAGGCGTCCAGCTTCGTCTTCGCGCCCGTCAGCTCGATCGTGTACGTTTTTTCCGTCACGTCGATGATGCGGCCGCGGAAGATGTCGGCGGTGCGCTTCATTTCCTCGCGCTCCTTGCCCACCGCCCTCACCTTGATCAGCATGAGCTCGCGCTCGATGTGCTGGCCTTCGGTCAGGTCGACCACCTTCACCACTTCGATCAGGCGGTTCAGGTGCTTGGTGATCTGCTCGATGATGTCGTCCGAGCCCGAAGTCACGATGGTCATGCGCGACAAGGTGGCGTCTTCGGTCGGCGCCACGGTCAGCGTCTCGATGTTGTAGCCGCGTGCCGAGAACAGGCCCACGACGCGCGACAGCGCGCCGGCTTCGTTTTCGAGCAGGACGGAGATGATGTGTCGCATTACAGGTCCTCCGATCCGAGCAGCATTTCCGACAAGCCCTTGCCCGTCTTGACCATCGGCCAGACGTTTTCGCTACGGTCGGTAATGAAGTTCATGAACACCAGGCGATCCTTCATGGCGAAGGCGTCGCGCAGCGCGCCGTCCACGTCGCCCGGCTTCTCGATGCGCATGCCGACGTGGCCATAGGCCTCGGCCAGCTTCTCGAAGTCCGGCAGGGAATCCATGTACGACTCGGCGTAGCGGCCGCCGTAGTCGAGTTCCTGCCACTGGCGCACCATGCCCAGGAAGCGGTTGTTCAGGAGGATGATCTTCGGCGTCAGGTGATACTGTTTGCAGGTTGCGAGTTCCTGGATGTTCATCTGGATCGAGCCCTCGCCGGTGACGCAGGCGACGGTCGCGCCGGGGTTCGCCATCTGCACGCCCATCGCGTACGGCAGGCCCACGCCCATCGTGCCCAGGCCACCGGAATTGATCCAGCGGCGCGGCTTGTCGAATGGGTAGTATTGCGCGGCCCACATCTGGTGCTGGCCCACGTCCGACGTGATGAACGCGTCGCCGCCGGTCACTTCCCACAGCTTCTCGACGACGGATTGCGGCTTGATCAGTTCATCCGAGGTGGCATAGCGCAGGCACTGGCGGCCGCGCCAGTCTGCGATCTGCTGCCACCATTTCTGCACGGCCGGGTTCGGACGCTGTTCGGCGGCGTCCAGCTGCGACAGCAGTTCGATCAGCACGTCCTTGACGTTGCCGACGATGGGGATGTCGACCTTCACGCGTTTCGAGATCGACGACGGGTCGATGTCGATGTGGATGATCTTGCGCGGATTGGTCGCGAAGTGCTTCGGGTTGCCGATCACGCGGTCGTCGAAGCGGGCGCCGATGGCGATCAGGACGTCGCAGTGCTGCATCGCCATGTTCGCTTCGTAGGTGCCGTGCATGCCGGGCATGCCGACGAATTTCTCGTCGGTGGCGCGGAACGCGCCCAGGCCCATCAGCGTGTTCGTGATCGGGAAGCCGAGCTTGTCGACCAGCCGGTTCAATTCGTTCGCCGCATTGGCCAGGATGACGCCGCCGCCCGAATAGATCATCGGACGCTCGGCCGCCAGCAGCAGCTGCACCGCCTTGCGGATCTGGCCGGCGTGGCCCTTGTCGACGGGGCGGTAGGAACGCATCTCGATCTCTTTCGGATACGAGTACACGGCCTTGTGCATGCTGACGTCCTTCGGGATATCGACGAGCACCGGGCCCGGACGGCCGGTACGTGCGATATAGAAGGCTTTCTTGATCGTCTCGGCAAGGTCCTTGACGTCCTTGACGAGGAAATTATGTTTCACCACCGGGCGCGTGATGCCCACGGTGTCGCATTCCTGGAACGCGTCCTGGCCGATCGCCGCGGTCGGAACCTGGCCGGAAATCACGACCATCGGAATCGAATCCATGTAGGCGGTGGAGAGGCCGGTGACGGCATTGGTGACGCCCGGACCGGACGTGACCAGGCAAACGCCGACTTCGTTCGAGCTGCGCGAATACGCGTCGGCCGCGTGCACGGCTGCCTGCTCGTGACGTACCAGGATGTGCTGGAATTTGTCCTGCTTGAAGATGGCGTCGTAGATGTAGAGAACCGCTCCGCCGGGGTAACCGAAGACGTGTTTCACGCCCTCTTCCGCCAGGCAACGGACTACGATCTCAGCGCCCGTGATGGAAGCTGCTGCGTCGTTACTCATGATACGTTTCCTTTCAAGACCCATAGGGAGATTGATCGGATGCTCGTCCCTGACGAGATACGTGTCACGCAACAGTGCTCATGCTTCCCTTCTCTCTGCGGTCGCGACGATCTTTCAGGATACCGTAGGATCCTTACGAACCGACGCTGGACGCAACTCGTTCAGCTTGAGTTACTGTAGCGGAATGCGAATCTCTCGCGCTTGTGGCACGGGTTGGAGCAAACTGCCTACATTGTGAAAGCGCGTCATGCCGAGGTTGACTTTGTGTGACAAGCTGGCTTGACAATATGCTTCGGGGGTGCAAAGCGTTTCATACCTTACTGCGTCGCACCATTCTGGTCAAGATAAATAATTATTTTTCCACGAGTTTTGCGTGCGTTTCGGCATCGCATCGTGGGCACGGGTGCCCGCCCTACCACGCGTTTCGACGTTGCATCGTGGGCCCGGGGTTGTATGGCACGGGGATATGGCGCCGTAGGGCGGGCACCCTGTGCCCGCGACACGCCGGCTCACGCCGTATCGTCGGACAGCCACGCGCCCGCGCCGGGCCGCGCCCGCAGCCGCGCCATCCATGCGGCGACGGCGGGATAAGCCGGCCGGTCGTCCATCGGCGTCTTGCGCCAGCGGTGCGCGGACAGGCCCAGCACGACGTCGGCCAGCGAGAACGCCGCGCCGGCCGCATACGCCCCGGTCGTCTCCAGTTGGCGTTCGAGGATGCCCATATGGCGGTTCCAGTCGGCGATGCCGGCGGCGAGGCGCCCCGGGTCCTGGTGGGCGGGACTGCCGCGCACCAGTCCCATGAAGGCATAGCGCCAGGCATTGTTCAGTTCCGTCGCCTGCCAGTCCATCCACTGCTCCACGTGCGCCCGAGCCTGCGCGTCGCGCGGCAACAGGCTCGTCGCCGCCCCGTCGCCGTAGCGCGTGGCCAGGTAGCGGCAAATCGTGTTCGACTCCCACAGCACGACGTCGCCGTCGACCAGCACCGGCACCATCGCGTTCGGATTCAACGCCAGGAAGGCGGGATCCTGCGTCGAACGGAAACCGCTGCCCCAGTCTTCCCGGTCGAATACAATGTCGAGTTCGGCACAGGTCCACAAGACCTTGCGAACGTTGATCGAACTTGCCTTGCCGAGGATACGCACCAAGCCCGCCTCCGGAATCGCGTCAATCCGCCTATTCTAGAGTCAAAACGACAAGGCCGCACGCGCGCGCCTGCCGGTTTCGGGTGCGGTCATCCGTAATTTTTGCTAGGATTCGAAAGTTTTCCGAAAAGCCACAGGCAACGTACCGGTGGCGTCCACCACTTATCGCATGGCCACTGATAAAGAACTCAACGACTTCCTCGAGAGTGTCGAGCGGCGCGCCTTCAAGCAGGCGGCGTACGCGGTCCGCAAGGACGAGGCAGCGCTCGACATCGTTCAGGACGCCATGATCAAGCTCGCGGAGAAGTACGGCGACAAGCCCCTGGCCGAACTGCCGATGCTCTTCCAGCGCATCCTGCAAAACACCATCCTCGATTACTTCCGCCGCGAAAAAGTCAGGAACACCTGGGTCAGCCTCTTCGGAGGCCTCGGCCGCAGGGACGAAGACGACTCGGAATTTGATATACTGGCATCTTATGAGGCCGAGGAAGGGACGTCCGCCGCGGAGTCCAGCGCGGACCAGGTCGAACGGGCGCAAACGCTGCACCTGATCGAGGAAGAGATACAAAAACTCCCGGCGCGTCAACGGGAAGCGTTCCTCATGCGTTACTGGCAGGACATGGATGTGGCCGAGACGGCCGAAGCGATGGGATGCTCCGAGGGCAGTGTAAAAACGCATTGTTCTCGCGCTACGCATACCCTGCAGAAAGCCCTGGAGGCCAAGGGAATTAAACTATGAACACCGACGACATCAACCTGGCGTACAAGATCCGCCATGCCCTGAACGAAAATCTCGACAACCTGCCGGCGTCGACGACCGACCGCCTGGCCGCCGCGCGCGCGCAGGCACTGGCGCGCAAGAAGGCCGATGCGCCGGTCCGCGGCAGGGCGCCGCAACGCGCCACGTTCGACCTGGGCGCGCTGTTCTCGATGCAATGGGTGGCGCGCGCCGCCGTCGTCGCCCCGCTGCTGGCGATGGTCGCCGGCATGGTCGGCGTCTACCAGTACGAACGTGAGCAGCGCGTCGCCGAATTGGCCGAGCTGGATGCGGCCGTGCTGTCCGACGACCTGCCCCTGACCGCCTACACCGACCACGGTTTCAACGCTTACCTGGCACAACAGCAGCAAGCACAGCAACAGCCGCAGCGAGCCCAGTAAAGGATGACGGCCAACAAGCTCAAACTTGCCGGCGCCGCCGCCGCCGTCGTGCTCGTTGGCGCGGCCGTACTGAGCATCAGCCAGCGCGGCGGTTCCCTCCCCGCCGCCTCCGGCCCGGCCACGCGCGAAGCGCCGGCCGCCGTCCCCGCCACGCACGCCCAGCCCGCCAAGCCGGCGACCGGCAGCCACAAAGGCGGCGACAAGCCCCTGTGGCACAGCCTGAGCCCGGCCCAGCAGGTCGCCCTGCAGCCGCTGCAGGCCGAGTGGGACCAGATGGACGGCGTGCGCAAGCAGAAATGGCTGCAGCTCGCGAACCGCTTCGCCGGCCTGAAACCGGCGGAACAGGCGCGCGTGCACGAACGCATGCGCGAATGGGCCAAGCTGACGCCCGAGCAGCGTGAACTGGCGCGCGAAACCTATACGCGCACCCGCAAGATCGCTCCCGAGCAAAAGAACGCCACGTGGGAAACCTATCAACAGCTGCCGGAAGAGCAAAAGAAAAAGCTGGCCGCATCGGCCACCGCGCGCAAGTCGCCGCGGGTGGTGCCGTCGCAGGCCAGCGGCAAGGTCGTCGCGCCGCTGGGCCAGGGCGCGACGTCGTGCCCGGCCGGCATGGTCAAGAACACGGTATCGGCCGCCCCGCCCTGCGTGCCCCCGGCGTCCGCGACGCCGGTGCCGCCGCAACCGGTGCAGCCGCCGACGCCCGCCAAGCCGCCCGCGCCCGAACCGGAAAAGCAGGTGCCGGCCAACTGGGGCATCACACCCAACAACGCCTGAGGTCCGCATGACTGACACGCCAACCATCAAACGCCGCCTGATCGCGATGGTCTACGAGACCTTCCTGCTGCTGGCGGTCGAGATGCTGGCGGTGGCGTTGTACCTGCTCATCACCCTCAACAATCACGCCCCCGTGTTCCAGTACGGCCTGAAGGTCTGGCTGTTCGTCGTCACCGGCGCCTATTTCGTCTGGGGCTGGACCAACAGCGGCCACACGCTCGCCATGAAGACGTGGCGCATGCAGGTCGTGACGGCCGATCACGCGCGCCTGCCGCTGACGACCGCCATCGTGCGCTACCTGCTGGCGTGGGGCTGGTTCCTGCCGGCCCTCCTCGCCTGCGCGGCGCTCGGCCTGAAGGACAAGGGGCAGGTCGGCGCCGCCATCGCCCTGGGCGTGCTGGGCTGGAGCCTGACGGCCTTCCTCGACCGCGACCGCCGCTTCCTGCACGACCGCCTGGCCGGCACGCGCATCGTCGTGCTGCCGAAGAAGCGGCCGGCCCCGGCCGCCGCCCCCGCCGAAGCCGCCTGATTCAGGGCGCGGCCAGCAGCTTGCGGATCGTCGCCTCGGTCTGCGCATAATCGCCTTCGCCGAAGTGCGTGTACACGACGGCCCCCTTCTTGTCGACGAGGTAGAACGCGGGCCAGAACTGGTTGTTGTACGCGCTCCACGTGGCATACCGGTTGTCCTGCGCGACCGGAAACGTTATCCCGTTGCGCTGCACGGCCGTCCTGAGGTTGTTCAGGTTGCGCTCGAAGCCGTATTCCGGCGTGTGCACGCCGACGACGACGAGCCCCTGGTCCTTGTACTTCTGGTGCCAGCCTTTCACGTACGGCAGCACGTGCTGGCAGTTGATGCAGTCATACGTCCAGAAATCCACGAGCACCACCTTGCCGCGCAGTTGCTGCATGCTGAGCGGCGCGCTGTTGATCCAGTTGTCGATGCCCGCGAATTCCGGCGCGGGGGCGGCGTGCGCGCTCACGGCGGCGATGGCGACGACGGCGGCGGCGAGGGAACGGATGGCGTATTTCATGGCGAACTCCTTAGATGGTCGGGAAAATGGAAGGGATATGGGCGGCGAGCTGCGTGTCGACCTGGAACCAGATCGCGGCCGCGCTGGCCAGCACGAGCACGCCGAATGCGCGCTGCAGCGCCACCGCATGGCGGGCGACGCCGCGCACACGCTGGACGATGGCCTGGCCGCCGTGGATCAGCGCCAGCATCGGCAGCGCCGCGCCCAGCGCATACAGGCCGACGAGCCGCACGGCCCTGGCCGGATCGTGCGCCTGCACGACGAGCGCGAGGATCGATGCGAGCACCGGGCCGGCGCACGGCGTCCACACGGCACCCAGCGACAGGCCCAGCACGAACGCCCCACTCTGCTTCGGCACCGCGTCGGCGCGGACGCCGCGCAGCCGCGCCCAAACGGGACGGACGTATCCGACGAGCAGGTCCCACGGCCGCGGCCAGATGCGCAGCAGGCCCGACACGCCCAGCAGCACGATGGCCGCGTTGCGCAGCGTTTCCTGCGCCAGTTGCGCGGCGCTCGACACGGCGCCCAGCGCCAGCGCGAACGCCGAGAACGACAGCACGAAGCCGGCCACGATCAAAAGCGGCCGCCGGCGGCGCGCGCCGTCCACCTTGTCGACGGTCGCGCCGAGCAGGAACGGCAGCACGGGCAGCACGCACGGGGACGCCACCGTGGCCAGGCCGGCCAGCAGCGCAAGCGGGGATTCGATCGCATGGGTCATGGGAGCCTCCTTGTTTTGTGAGACTCCATTGGACGCCCGCGATGTGTGCGCGATGTGTCCGCAACCTCCCGTTTTTGTCAGGCCATGTGTCCTGGCCCGGCCCCGACACATTCGGACATAATGACGCCGGTACGCCGCGCTACATTACCTCCGCAACCACCGAAGGAGACAACATGAACGAGAACGACCACGTCCTGGTCGTCGACGACGACCGCGGCATCCGCGAACTGGTCGGCGCCTATCTGGAAAAGCAGGGCCTGCGCGTGACCTTGGCCGCCAACGGCCGCGAGATGAAGAACGCGCTGATGCACGCAGCGCCCGACCTGATCCTGCTCGACATCATGATGCCCGGCGAGGACGGCCTGACCCTGTGCCGCGAACTGCGCGCCGGGAAGCACCGCGCGGTCCCGATCGTGATGCTGACGGCGCGCGACGACGAGACCGACCGCATCGTCGGCCTGGAACTCGGCGCCGACGACTATGTGCCGAAGCCGTTCGCCGTGCGCGAACTGCTGGCCCGCATCCGCGCCGTGCTGCGCCGCACGCGCATGCTGCCGCCGAACCTGCAGGTGACGGAGGCCGCGAAACTGCTCGCGTTCGGCGACTGGCGCCTCGACACGGTCGGCCGCCACCTGCTCGATGCGGACGGCGTCGAGGTCGCGATGAGCGGCGCCGAATACCGGCTGCTGCGCGTGTTCCTCGACCACCCACAGCGCGTGCTGTCGCGCGACCAGCTGATGGGTCTCACGCACGGCAACGACGCCGAATTCTTCGACCGCTCGATCGACCTGCTCGTGAGCCGCCTGCGCCAGCGCCTGGGCGACGGCGCGCGCGAGCCCCGCTACATCAAGACGCTGCGCAACGAGGGCTATGTGTTCTCGTCCGACGTGACGATCCTGGAAGGCCGGACGGCATGAACGCGCGGTGGTCCGGTCCATGGCCGCGCAGCCTGTACGCACGCCTGGCATTGATCCTGTTCGCGGGGCTCGCGCTGGCGCAGGGCCTGTCGGTGGCACTCACGTTCACGGAGCGCGACCAGGCCACGACGCAGCTGATGATGGGCTATGTGGAACGCGAGGTCGCGAGCGCCGTCGCCCTGCTCGACCTGCTGCCGGCGGCCGAGCGCCCGGCCTGGCTGCCCCGCCTCGCGCGGCGCAGCTACCGCTTCATCCTCGGCCCGGGCGAAACGACAGGCGCGATGCCGGACGAGAAGCTGTCCGCCCAGATCGCGAGCTCGATCGCGCAAGGCATCGGGCGCAGCTACCCGCTCACCGTGAACGGCCTCGGCGACAACGGCCGCATGCAGGTCCACCTGCGCCTGTCCGACGGGTCGCCGCTGACCATCGACGTGCAGCCGATGCGCGGCGTGCCGCTGTCGCCGTGGCTGCCGTACGTGCTGGCCGCGCAGCTGGCGATCCTCGCCGCGTGCTGCTGGCTCGCGGTGCGCCAGGCCGTGCGGCCGCTGCGCGCGCTGGCCGAGGCGGCCGACGCGCTCGGCCCCGACCTGCGTCCCGTCGAACTGCCGGAACGCGGACCGTCCGAAGTCCTGCGTTCGGCGCGCGCGTTCAACGCCATGCAGCGCCGCATCGCCGCCTATGTCGACGAGCGCGTGCGCATCCTGGCCGCCATCTCGCACGACCTGCAGACGCCGATCACCCGCATGCGCCTGCGCGTGGACCTGATGGACGACGAGGCCCAGCAGCCGAAACTGCGCGCCGACCTCGACGAACTGCAGGGACTCGTCAAGGACGGCATCGGCTATGCGCGCGCCATGCACGGCGAACGGGAACCGGCGCGCGCCATCGACCTCGACGCCCAGCTGGACAGCCTCGTGCTGGACTACCGCGACGCCGGCAGCGCCGTGCAGCTGGAAGGCCGCATCGGCACGCCGGTGCAGACGCGCCCGAAGGCGCTGCGCCGCATCGTCGGCAACCTCGTCGACAACGCGCTGCGCTACGGCGGCAGCGCGGACATCGTCGTCGGCCGCGACAGCCAGGGCGCGGTGCTCGTGCGCGTGCTGGACGACGGTCCGGGCATCCCCGCCGAACAGCTGGAGACCGTGTTCGAGCCATTCTTCCGGCTGGAGGCGTCGCGCAACCGCGACACGGGCGGCACCGGCCTGGGCCTCGCCATCGCGCGCCAGCTGGCGGGGAGCCTAGGCGGCACGCTCACCTTGAACAACCGGCCCGAGGGCGGACTGGAAGCGCGGCTGACGCTGTCCCGATGACGGACTGCGGCCGTGCACCGTGGGCGGGGGCCGCCCACCCTGCGATTTCTCGGTGGCCGCGGCTGAACCGGCGGTGTCGTCGTGCACCGTGGGCACGTGATTGACGCCCCGGCATCACTCGCCTCACCCTAGCGCTGCAATATGGCCTGCGCGTTATCCCGAAACGCGGGAATCTCCGCGAGCCGCACCGCGATCGCCTCGACGTGCGGCCAGCGCGCCAACGGCAGGCCCACGCGGCCGGCATTCAGCGCCTGCGGGAACAGGAAGACGTCCGCCAGGCCGGGCGCGTCGCCCACGCAGAAACGGCTGGGCGCCGCCGCGTGGCGGCGCGCCAGCAGGGCTTCCAGCGCATCGATGCCCTCTTCCGTCCAGTGGCGGCGCCAGGCCGGCGCGGTCGTCTCGTCGGCGCCCGGCAAACTGGATAAACGGTTTATCACGCGCGGCGTCACGATCGCATGCGTCTCGGCCAGCACGGCCAGCACGAACGCCCGCACCCAGGCCCGCGTCGCCGCGTCGGGCGGCAGCAGCGGCGGTTGCGGGAAGACCTCGTCCAGGTATTCGACGATCGCCAGCGATTGGGTCAGCAGCACGCCGTCGTCCGTCAGCAGCGCGGGCACGAGGCCTTGCGGATTCACGTCCAGGTAGGCCGGCCGGCGGTTCTCCGCACCGGCGCCGACGATCTCGACGGGGATGCGCTCCACGGCGAGGCTTTTCAGCGCAAGAGCGATACGGACCCGCGCGGCGGCGGACGAGATGGCGGCGTCGTACAGTTTCATCGTTGGCTCCGTTGTTGGCTATCGAAATAATGGTTATCGAAGTAATTATTTTCGCAAAGTCTAGCAGCGCGTTCCGCCAATTTCAAGTACGATAATCGTTATCACGATAATTTTCTCGATACTCATGCCTAACGACAACGATACCCGCGCCAAGGCCGCCCGCATGGCGGACTTCATGTGCTTCGCCATCTATTCGACCAACCTCGCGTATTCGCGCGTGTACAAGCCCGTGCTGGACGCGCTGGGGCTCACCTATCCGCAATACATGGCCATCATCGCGCTGTGGGAAGAAGACAACCAGACGGTGAAGAGCCTGAGCGAAAAACTGTTCCTCGAACCGAGCACGGTCACGCCCATGCTCAAGCGGCTGGAAGGCATGGGCTATGTGCACCGCGAGCGCGACAAGGAAGACGAGCGCAACGTCCGCCTCTCCCTCACCGACGCGGGCCGCGCGCTGCGCGAACGGGGACTGGGCTTCGGCAAGCAGACGGTGGCCGCATCGGGCCTGGGTCCGGAAGAATTCCCGGCCCTGCAAAAGGCCGTCGTGCACCTGCGCGACAACCTGATCGCGGCGGCCGCCAGGACCGGCGACTGACCCGCCAGGCTTCCGCGACCGGGGCGCCATGCGCCTTCAGCGCGGTGGTGACGAAATCGACCGTCGCGCCCAGTTGCGCGGCACCGGCGGCTTACCTCGTCGGGGCCGACGCGGGCTTCGTGGCCTGAGCGCCTTGCCCGCCATAGCCGCTCGCCCTGAGGATCGCGTCCGGGTCCCGCAACTCGATCAGTTCGCGCATCGCGGCGCGCTTGTCGGCGGAACGCGCCAAATACGCTTCGGCGATGCGCATGCCGACCCAGTAGCCGGCCTCGCAAGGCCATCCTTCGGGCGCGGCACCGCAGTTCGCGAACCAGCGCCGGAAGTGGGGACTGGCGACCAGCTTGTCCACGCCGCCGCCGCTGCCGCGGATGGCCGCGCGGTCGCGCTGGAACGCGCGCCACAACCGCGCTTCCTGCGGGCGCGCCCAGGCGTCGCGGTCCAGATGCGGGATCGTGCCCGTGACCAGCGTCGCGAGATAGTCGGCGACGCCCTCGCGCAAGGCTTGGCTCAGCAGGAGATCGGCCAGCGCCGCCGGCGTTTCGTCGTCCTGCCAGGTGTGCACCGTCTCGTGCGCGAAGAAGCCGCGCATCGTGGTGCGGAACTGTTCGGGCGTGGTACCGGGCGGGCACGTCACCTCCAGGCCGATCACCTGCGTGTCGTTGCTGGCGGTGCCGCCCGACGAGTTGGCGCCGAAGACGACGTCGATGGCAGGCAGCGGACGCTCCGGCAGCAGGCCGGCAAACGCGAGGTAGATCGCGCGCAGGTCGCCGCGCAGGGCCGGCAACTGCGGCAGGCATTCGCGGATCGCATAGCGGTAGGTGTCGGGCCTGGCGGCGACCGCCTTCGCCAGGCGTTGCGCATCGATGATGCGCGGCGCCGGGGTGAAGATCTTCACGCCGGGTCCGGCCCCGTCCAGATAACCGCGCTGCAGGGCGTCGGCCGTCGGCACGGCGCCGTCCTTCATGAGATTCGCGAAACGCAGCGCGTCGCGCGCGTCGATATCGGCCGTCAGCGGGTCGACGCCCGCCGCAAGAACGGTCCCCGCCCACAGCATCAGCACGGGCAGAAGCAGCTTACTGAACTTCATCCATCGATCCTCTCTGTCGCGCCGGATGCGCGCGGCGCAGTGTACAGGAGGCGTTGCCTTTCCGGCAAGTCAGAAGCGTTCGGTCTCGAGCAGATAGCGCCAGCGCCCGTTCGGCAGCGCGCCGAGCGCCACGCGGCCCACGCGCAGCCGCCGCAGCGATTTGACCGTGAGCCCGACCTCGGCGCACATGGCCGCGACCTGGCCCGGGCGGATGTCCTTGCCGGCCATGCGCAGCCGCGCCTCGCTCTGCCAGCTGGCCTTCAGCGGCACGGTCGCCCTGCCCTGCACGCGCATGCTGCCATTCAGGCGGGACAATCCGTCGTCCGCGATGGCGCCCGTCACCTCGGCCACGTATTCCTGTTCGATGCGCGCGCCGTCCTCGACCAGCTTGCGGGTCACGCGCCAGTCCTGGCTCAGCACGAGCAGGCCGCTCGCTTCCGGTTCCAGCGGCGTGACGATGGACAGCCGCGCCAGGTGCCGGCGCAGGAAGCGCGTGCCCGCCGTCGCGGCCAGCGTCTCCGGTGCGATCAGCGCCAGCGCGCCGGCCGCGTCGACGCCGGCCGGCTTGTGCAGCAGGATCGTCACGGGCGCCACGTCGACCGGCTCGGCGCCGGCCAGCAGCGCGACGGTTTGCGGCGCCGTCACGCGCGTGGCCGGGTCTTCGACGACGACGCCGTCGACCGTCACCCAGCCGCCCGCGATATAGCGTTCGGCCTCGGCGCGCGAGCACGGCACCACTTCGGCCACGCGCTTGGCGAGGCGGATTCCTTCGTCGGTCATTGTGCTTTCCAGTCGCGGAAGAATGCTTCGAACAAGGCGACGGTGTTCTTCACGTCGGCGCGTGATACGTCCAGGTGCGTGACGAGGCGCGTGTGCGGGCCGATCGACGCGCGGATGCCCTGGCGCGCCAGCGCCTCGCGCAACGGCGCGCACGCGGCGTCCGGGATCTCGACGTAGAAGATGTTCGTCTGCGGCGCCGTCACGCGCAGGGGTTCGATGCGCGCGAGGCCGGCCGCCAGGTCCGCCGCGTTCTGGTGATCGTCGGCGAGGCGCTCGACGTTATGTTCCAGCGCGTAGTGCGCGGCGGCCGCGATGACGCCGGCTTGCCGCATGCCGCCGCCCAGCATCTTGCGCCAGCGCTTGCCCTGCTCGATGAAGGCCCGGGGACCGAGCAGCACGGAGCCGACCGGCGCGCCGAGCCCTTTCGACAGGCACACCGACACGGTATCGAAACCGGCCGCCGCCGCGCGCAGGCTCAACCCCTGCTTGACGGCCGCGTTGCAGATCCGGGCACCGTCCAGGTGCGTGACGAGACCGCGCGCATGCGCGAAATCCGTCGCGGCCTTGACGTAGTCCTGCGGCAGCACGCGGCCGCCGATCGTGTTTTCCAGCGCCAGCACGCGCGTGCGCGCGAAGTGCATGTCGTCCGGCTTGATGTACGCGGCGATATCGGTGATGGCGATCGAGCCGTCCGGCTGGTTGGCGATCGGCTGCGGCTGGATGCTGCCCAGTACCGCCGCGCCGCCGCCTTCGTACTTGTACGTGTGCGCTTCCTGGCCGACGAGGTATTCGTCGCCGCGGCCGCAATGCGTCATCAGCGCGATCAGGTTCGTCTGCGTGCCGCTCGGCGCGAACAGGCCGGCCTCGAAACCGAACAGCTCGGCCGCGAAATCCTGCAGGCGGTTGACGGTGGGGTCGTCGCCGTAGACGTCGTCGCCGACGGGTGCGCCGGCCATCGCGGCGCGCATCGCGGCGGACGGTTGGGTGACGGTGTCGCTGCGCAGGTCGATCCAGCGGTCTGGTTGTTCGCTCATGGTGTGGGCATCAATCGGTCGTTGATTCGGCGGCCTGCGCTTGTGACGCTGGCTGGCCTGAGTAGAAACGCGGGGAGAGTTCTTCCAGCCCGACTTCGGCCAGTACCTGCTGCAGGCGCTCGGCGGGCCGGCGGCGCGGCAGGTTCTTGTACGTGGCGACGATCAGCTCGTTCTTCATCGAGTGTTCCCAGCCCACCAGTTCCGTCACGGTGACCTGGTAACCGTGCGCTTCCAGTTGCAGGCAGCGCAGCACGTTGGTGATCTGGCTGCCGAATTCGCGCGTGTGGATCGGATGGCGCCAGATCTCGGTCAGGGCGCTGCGGCCCAGGTCGCGGCCTTTGTTCTTGCGCAGCACGGTCGCGACTTCGGCCTGGCAGCACGGCACCAGCACGATGTGCCTGGCCTGCTTCTTCAGCGCGAAATCGATGGCGTCGTCCGTCGCCGTGTTGCAGGCATGGAGTGCCGTCACGACGTCGATCGTGGCCGGCAGCTTGTCCGACCCGGTCGATTCCGCGACCGACAGGTTCAGGAACGACATGCCCGGGAAGCCCAGGCGCGCGGCCAGTTCGGTAGACTTCTGCACGAGTTCCTCGCGCGTCTCGATGCCGTAGATGTGGCCACCGTTCTCGCGTCCCTTGAAGAACAGGTCGTACAGGATGAAGCCGAGGTAGGACTTGCCGGCGCCGTGGTCGACCACGGTCGCGCCCTGCCCGTCCTTCTGGGCCTCGACGTCCTTGAGCAGCGGCTCGATGAACTGGACGAGGTGGTAGACCTGCTTCAGTTTGCGGCGGCTGTCCTGATTCAGCTTGCCGTCGCGCGTGAGGATGTGCAGTTCCTTCAGCAGCTCGATCGACTGGCCCGGCTTGATTTCCGGCGCCTGTTCGTAGATCGTCGGGACTGGTTTTTTATCTTGCTTCATCGATCCATGCCGCCTGGATGGCTTCCAGAACGCGCTCGCCGCCGCGCGCGTGGTCGTCGTCGAAGCCATCCAGCGCGACGACCCAGTTATGCAGGTCGACGAAGCGCACGGTGGCCGGATCGACGTCCGGATAGGTTTCGTACAAGGCCTCGGCGATGGCCGTGACATCGGTCCACTTCATGGTACCCTCCGTCGCGCTCAATGGTTCTCGGCTGCGTGGTTGATCGTGTACTTCGGGATCTCGACGACGAGGTCTTCGTCGGCGATGATGGCCTGGCAGGACAGGCGCGAGTTCGGCTCCAGGCCCCAGGCCTTGTCGAGCATGTCCTCTTCCTTTTCTTCCTGCTCGTTCAGCGAATCGAAGCCTTCGCGCACGATCACGTGGCAGGTGGTGCAGGCGCACACGCGGTCGCAGGCGTGCTCGATCTCGATGTCGTTCTCGAGCAGCGTGTCGCAGATCGACTTGCCGCTCTGGCCGTCGAGCACGGCGCCTTCGGGGCAGAAGACGGGATGGGGGAGGATGACGATTTGTGGCACTGATTGACCTCTTCGATTTGTTTGCTCTGTGGCGTGGCCGATATGTTATCCGCGCCCTTCAAACCGTCGTCCCCGCGCAGGCGGGGACCCAATGCATGCGATCGAAATCGGTACGCCGGTCACGCCGCAACCGATACGATTCCTGCTGCTCAACTTGGGTTCCCGCCTGCGCGGGAACGACGCTGCTTTAATGTACGTGGGGTTCCCGCCTGCGCGGGAACGACGCTGCTTTAATGTACGTGGGATTCCCGCCTGCGCGGGAACGACGTTGCTTGGCGTAGCACGTAGGGTGGGCACCCCGTGCCCACCAAGCGTTTCATACCTGATCCAGCGTCTTGCCGGCCAACACCTTGCGCACGCTCTTGTCCATGCGCCGCGCGGCGAATTCCTCGGTGCCGTGCGCCAGCGCCTGCACGGCGTCGTGCAGCACGTTCTGGCGCGAGTCGACCGCGACGTCCGCATCGTTCGAACGCTTCACCGCGTCGCGCACGACCTGCACCAGTGCCGCGATCGCGTCCTGTTCTTCGGCGCTCAGCAGGTCGGCGTCCGTATCGAGCGCGGACTGCGTGGCCAGCAGGATGCGCTCGGCCTCGACCTGTTCCTCGCGCAGCGCGCGCGCGACCATGTCGACCTGCGCCGAGTTGTACGAGTCCTGCAGCATGCGCGCCACTTCGTCGTCGCCGAGGCCGTACGACGGCTTCACCGTGATCGCCGCCTCCACGCCGGAGCGGGTTTCGCGCGCCGACACCGACAGCAGGCCGTCCGCGTCGACCTGGTACGTGACGCGGATGCGCGCCGCGCCGGCCGCCATCGGCGGGATGCCGCGCAGCTCGAAGCGCGCCAGCGAACGGCAGTCGGACACCAGCTCGCGCTCGCCCTGCACCACGTGCACGGCGAGGGCCGTCTGGCCATCCTTGAACGTCGTGAATTCCTGCGCGCGGGCGCACGGGATCGTCGAGTTGCGCGGGATGATCTTCTCGACCAGGCCGCCCATCGTCTCGATGCCGAGCGACAGCGGGATCACGTCCAGCAGCAGCCAGTCGTCGCCCGCCGCGCGGTTGCCGGCCAGGAGATTCGCCTGGATGGCGGCGCCCAGCGCGACGACCTTGTCCGGGTCGATGTTCGCGTGCGGGATCGTCTTGAAGAAATCGCCGACGGCGCGGCGGATGTGCGGCATGCGCGTGGCGCCGCCGACGAGCACGACGCCGTCGACGTCCTCGACGGACACGTTCGCGTCGCGCATCGCCTTGCGTACCGCGTTCATCGTCTTCGCGACGAGCGGCTGGGTGATCTCGGCGAAGGTCTTCGCGCTGACGGTCACCTGCACCACTTCGCCCGATTTCAGGATCGCCTCGACCGTCGTCTCTTCGTTCGTCGACAGCAGTTCCTTGGCCTGGCGCGACTTGACCATCAAGGTCGCGGTGTCGACTTCGGACAGCGGCGCGAGGCCGGCCTGCTGGGTGATATGGCAGAACAGGCGCTGGTCGAAGTCGTCGCCGCCGAGCGCGGAATCGCCGCCCGTGGACAGCACTTCGAACACGCCCTTGGAGAGCTTGAGGATCGAGATGTCGAACGTGCCGCCGCCCAGGTCGTACACGGCGAACACGCCTTCCTTGCCGTGGTCGAGGCCATAGGCGATGGCGGCGGCCGTCGGCTCGGACAGCAGGCGCAGGACGTTCAGGCCGGCCAGCTGGGCCGCGTCCTTGGTCGCCTGGCGCTGGGCGTCGTCGAAATACGCGGGCACCGTGATGACGGCGCCGACCAGTTCATCGCCGAGGGCATCCTCGGCCGTCTGGCGCAGGGTGGCCAGGATCTGCGCGGAGACTTCGACGGGCGACTTCACGCCGGCCACGGTTTTCACTTGCACCATACCCGGAGCATCGACAAAATCGTACGGCAGGTTCTCGACGTGGGCGATGTCCTTCAGGCCGCGGCCCATGAAGCGCTTGACGGAGACGATGGTGTTCTTGGGATCGGTGGTGCGGGCCGCCATGGCCTTGTAGCCGATGTTGGCGTGGCCGTTCGGGAGGTAGCGCACGATCGATGGCAGCAGCGCGCGGCCGTCGTCGTCGGAGAGCACTTCCGGGATCGAGTGGCGCACGGTCGCGACGAGGGAATTGGTGGTACCCAGGTCGATGCCCACCGCCAGCCGGTGCTGGTGCGGCGCGGTCGACATGCCGGGTTCGGAGATCTGCAGTAGTGCCATGGTCGTGTTACCTAATCTTCTTGTTGGATACTGTCGCAAATTGCGCTCGTCCCGTTTATCGTCGCCTCAACTCTCCAGCGCCTCGAACGCGTAATGCAATTCGTCGCCGAATTTATCGAGGAACATCAGCGCCCGCACGCCCTGCGCCGCCTGGCTGTAATCGCCGGCGTCGAGCAGCTTGCCGACCTGCGCCAGGCGCTGCTTGCGCTCGCCGCGCACGCGCGCGTCCAACTCGTCGAGGGCGCCCGCGTCCTTCGCGGCGCGCGCGTCGGACAAGGCTTCGCGCAGCTCCATCTGCTCCATCAGGAAGTCCATCGGCATCGCCGTGTTCGACTCGGTCTGCAGGTCGACGCCATTCAGCTCGCACAGGTAGCGCGCGCGCAGCATCGGATTCTTCAGCGTCTGGTGGGCCTCGTTGGCGCGCGTGGCCCATTGCATCGCGACGCGTTTTTCGGCATCGCTCGCATTCACGAAGCGGTCCGGATGGACGCGGCCCTGGACTTCGCGGTAAGCGCTGTCCAGCGCTTCCATGTCGACGTCGAACCTGGCGGGCAGCTGGAACAGCTCGAAGTGGTTTTGCACGATCGAGTGCTCCCGGTCAGATCCGGAAGCTTTCGCCGCAACCGCAATTGTCCTTGACGTTCGGGTTGTTGAAGCGGAAGCCTTCGTTCAGGCCTTCGCGGGCGAAATCGAGCTCGGTGCCGTCGATGTACGGCAGGCTCTTGGGATCGACGAACACTTTCACGCCGTGCGATTCGAAGACCGTGTCCTCGGTCGCGGCTTCGTCGACGTATTCCAGCTTGTAGGCCAGGCCGGAGCAGCCGGTCGTGCGCACGCCGAAACGCAGGCCCACGCCCTTGCCCCGACGCTCGAGGTAACGGTTGATGTGCTTTGCGGCCTTTTCGGTCAGGGTCACAGCCATTTCAAAAATCTCCAGCTTGAATACGATGTTGCGGTATGCGTGCGCCAAGGTGGGCTCGTTTCATTTGAGGCCCCCGGCCTCAAATGCCCACCCTACGATGATCGCCGTCGTCATTTGGTGCGCTCGGGTGCCGCCCTGCGATGATCGCCGTCGCCATTTGGTGGGCTCGGGCAGCCCACCCTACGACGATTGTCGTGGCCGTAGGGTGGGCACCCCGTGCCCACGTGCGATCACGCGGCTTTGACTTCTTCGGCGCCGTGCTTCTGCTTGTAGTCGGCGACGGCCGCCTTGATGGCGTCTTCGGCCAGGATCGAGCAGTGGATCTTCACCGGCGGCAGCGCCAGTTCTTCGGCGATCTGCGTGTTCTTGATGGACAGCGCTTCGTCCAGCGACTTGCCCTTGACCCATTCGGTCACGAGCGAGCTCGATGCGATCGCCGAACCGCAGCCGTAGGTCTTGAATTTCGCGTCTTCGATGACGCCCGCTTCGTTGACCTTGATCTGCAGTTTCATCACGTCGCCGCAGGCCGGCGCGCCGACCATGCCGGTGCCGACGTCGTCGGAATTCTTGTCGAACGAGCCGACGTTGCGCGGGTTTTCGTAGTGGTCGAGGACCTTGTCGGAATATGCCATGGTAGTACTCCTTCGTGTTCGGTTCGGTGAATTAGTGGGCGGCCCACTGGATCGAGTTCAGGTCGATGCCGTCCTTGTGCATTTCCCACAGCGGCGACAGTTCGCGCAGCTTGCCGACCTTGGACTTCAGCAGGTTGACGGCGAAGTCGATGTCTTCTTCGGTCGTGAAGCGGCCGATGGTGAAACGGATCGAGCTGTGCGCCAGTTCATCGCTGCGGCCCAGGGCGCGCAGCACGTACGACGGTTCCAGGCTGGCCGACGTGCAGGCCGAACCGGACGACACGGCGATGTCCTTGATGGCCATGATCAGCGATTCGCCTTCGACGAAGTTGAACGACACGTTCAGGTTGTGCGGCACGCGGTGTTCCATGTCGCCGTTGATGTAGACCTCCTCGATCTCCGTCAGGCCCTTGGCCAGGCGGTCGCGCAGCGCCTTCACGCGCGCGGTCTCGGCATCCATCTCTTCGCGGGCGATGCGGAACGCTTCGCCCATGCCGACGATCTGGTGCGTCGGCAGCGTGCCCGAACGCAGGCCGCGCTCGTGGCCGCCGCCGTGCATCTGCGCTTCCAGGCGCACGCGCGGCTTGCGGCGCACGTACAGCGCGCCGATGCCTTTCGGGCCATACGTCTTGTGCGCCGTGAAGGTCATCAGGTCGACCTTGAGCTCTTCCAGGTTGATGTGCACCTTGCCGGTGGCCTGGGCGGCGTCGGAGTGGAAGATCACGCCCTTCTTGCGGCACAGTTCACCGATTTCCTTGATCGGCTGGATCACGCCGATCTCGTTATTCACGAACATCACCGACACGAGGATCGTATCCGGACGGATCGCCGCTTCCAGTTGCTCGAGCGAGATCAGGCCGTTGTCCTGCGGCTCCAGGTAGGTCGCCTCGAAGCCCTGGCGTTCCAGTTCGCGCACGGTGTCCAGCACGGCCTTGTGCTCGGTCTTGACCGTGATGATGTGCTTGCCCTTCGACTTGTAGAAGTGCGCGGCGCCCTTGAGTGCGAGGTTGTTCGACTCGGTCGCGCCCGAGGTCCAGATGATCTCGCGCGGATCGGCGCCAACGAGTGCCGCGACCTGCGCGCGCGCTTCCTCGACGGCCGCCTCGGCGCTCCAGCCGTACGCGTGGCTGCGCGAGGCCGGGTTGCCGAACTGCTCGCGCAGGTACGGGATCATCTTGTCCGCCACGCGCGGGTCGATCGGCGTCGTGGCCGAATAATCCATGTAGATCGGGAAATGCGGCGCAGTCGCGAAGCTCTGCTCGATTTTTTTGTCCAAGGGCGCGTTCATCAGTTCACTCCAATATGCTTAGCTTCAGTATTTTCCGACGGCGCGGGGCGGTGCATCACCACGACGTTCTGTTCTTTCTGCTTCTGCTGGTCGACGAGGTCCTGCAGCGTGACGGAATCGAGGAAATCGACCATCTTGGCATTCAGCGTGGCCCACAGCTCGTGCGTCATGCAGCGGGTGCCGCTGGCAGCGTCGGCGCCGTGACAGTTTTCCTTGCCGCCGCACTGGGTCGCATCGATCGGCTCGTCGACGGCGATGATGATGTCGGCGACGGTCACCTTGTCGGCCGTACGCGCCAGGCTGTAGCCGCCGCCCGGGCCGCGCACCGATTCGACGATCTCGTGCCGGCGCAGCTTGCCGAACAACTGCTCCAGATAGGACAGCGAAATGGCCTGGCGCTGGCTGATGCCCGACAGCGTGACCGGACCATTGCCCTGGCGCAGGGCAAGATCGATCATCGCGGTAACAGCAAAACGGCCTTTGGTGGTCAGACGCATCACAACCCCGGTTGGTTTTCCAGACAGTGTTAAAATCTTGCTTCTCTTCAACCAGTCACGCTTTAATCTGTCCTCGAGGACATTCGGAAAAGCCTGATTAGTTGATCGATTTAGTCAAGTATAGCGTATTTCGCCAGCCTTTGCTTGGCGCCCCCCTTTTAGCGGCGGTGCAGCAAATGCATCGGGCCGAACAGTTGCTGCATGCCCGCGTGGCGAATGAACGACAGGTTGTACGGGTGCTCGGCGTGGATCTGCGGAAAGCCGGCCGTTTCCGGCACCTTGTTCAGCTGCTCGGCGATCTTGCCCCACAGGACCAGCGTCGGCTTGTCGGCCCGCGCCGCCAGCGCGGCGAACACGGCGCGCTGGAACGGCACCCAGGCGCGCGCTTCCTGCACCGGAGGCACGTGCTTGCGGAACACGAGGGCCGCATTCAACAACAGGAAACCGTGGCCGAGCAGGTTGTCCTGCAGCTCGGCCAGCGTCCGGATCGCACCATTCGCCTCGGCCGCCTTCGCCACGGGCGCCAGTGCCGCGCCGCCCGTGTCGTCCGGACTCAGCTGGCCGTCGGCCACGAGCAGCATCTTCATGAAGTTGCGCAGCGACGTCGCGCGGTTGACGGGCTTCGACAGGCCCGTGTCCGACCACAGCGGTCCGACCGCGCCATCCATGAAGCACACGCCCGTCGCGCTTTCTTCGCGCGGATACGGGCCCTCGCCCACCAGCACATAGCGCACGGCGGGCAGCGGCAGGGCGAACGCGGCGAACAGGCGGCCGGCCGTCGGCAGGTAATGATCGTTCGCCAGGTCCGGCAGATAGGCGGGCGTGGCCCGCATCATCGCGTCGAGGCCGGCCATGAGATGCGGGCGCCAGGACGTGTCGGCGCGCGCCAGGGCTTCGATGACGGTCTGGGGAATGGCGGCGGAAATGGCGTGGTCCGGCATGGCATCGATCCAGGTTGAAAAGGGGCAGATTGTAGCCGAGCCGGGTTCGCACAAGTCCTTCATTTACGGGCTGTTCCGCAAGTCAACGTAGCGTCCGACCTGCGCGAATGCGTGCATCATGCATCTCCGTTTTAACGCCGTGTGAACGTATCGAGGAGGTTCAAATGCAGACCATTCAGGATGTGATGACCCGCGACGTGCAAAGCATTTCGCCGCAGGACACCGTGCAGCGCGCCGCGCAGATGATGGACGAACTGAACGTGGGGTCCATTCCCGTGCTGGACGGCCCCAGGCTGGTCGGCATGATCACCGACCGCGACATCACGGTCCGCTCGACGGCGGCCGGCCAGGCGCCGGGACAGACGCGCGTGGGCGACGTGATGAGCACCGACGTGCGCACCTGCGCGCCCGACCAGTCGGTGGACGAGGTGCTGGACCAGATGGGCGACGTGCAGATCCGCCGCGTGCCCGTCGTCGACGCGGCGTCGCACGAGGTGGTCGGCATCGTCTCGCTGGGCGACATGGCGGCCAAGCATTCGGCCGGCATCGACCACACGCTGGAAGAAATTTCGACGCCGGCCGCGCCGGATCGCTCGACGACCGGGTCGCAGACGCGGCACTGACATCCGCGGCGGACTGCGCGGCGCGCCGATCCGCCGCGCGGTCCGCGCTATTCCGCGTCCGGCTGCTGGGACGGGTGCGCCGCCACGAAGGCCGGGATCTCCACGCACGCCGCGTTGATGCGCGCGATGTTCGGATAGGCCGCGATGTCGACGCCCTGGCGCTGCGCATTGAACACCTGCGGCACGAGGAAGCAGTCGGCGATGGTCGGCAGATAGCCATGGCACAGCGGTCCCGCGCTGGGGTCGCGCGCCAGGTGCTTTTCCAGCACGTCGAGGCCGCCCAGCAGCCAGTGGCGGTACCACTGCGTCTTGACCTCTTCCGACAGGCCGAGGTCGTTCACGAGATAGCGCAGCACGCGCAGGTTGTTCACCGGATGGATGTCGCAGGCGATAATCTGCGCCAGCTCGCGCGCGCGCGCGCGCCCGGCGGCATCCTTGGGCAGCAGCGGCACCTCCGGGTACTCGTCCTCCAGGTATTCGAGGATCGCCATCGACTGCGTCAGCGTGATGTAATCGTCCTGGAAGGTGGGGACGAGGCCGCTGGGATTCATCTTGACGTAGTTCGCCTGCAGCTGTTCGCCGCCACCGCGCAACAGGTGCACCGGAACCGCATCGTACTCGAGCCCCTTGAGGTTGAGTGCGATACGCACCCGGTACGCGGCAGAACTGCGGAAATAGGTATAGAGCTTCATTCCTTCCTCCCGTGATAGTGTGCAACCTCCTGGTCGATGGCGCCGAAGACACTGGCGCCGTCGGCATCGAACATCTCGATACGGACAGTATCGCCGAAGCGCAGGAACGGCGTGCTGGGCGCCCCGTGCTCGATCGTTTCGTACATACGCAGCTCGGCCAGGCAGCAATAACCCACGCCGCCGTTGGCGATGCTCGAGCCGTGCAGGCTGCCCTGCTTGTTCGACACCGTGCCGGAACCGATGATGGAACCGGCGCCGAGCTCGCGCGTCTTCGCCGCGTGCGCGATCAGTTGCGCGAAGCTGAACGTCATGTCGTCGCCCGCATTCGGACGCCCGAACGGCGCGTCGTTCAGCGTGACCTGCAACGGCAGGCACAGCTTGCTGTCGCGCCATGCATCGCCGAGCTCGTCCGGTGTCACGGCCACCGGAGAGAACGCGCTGGCCGGCTTGGACTGGAAGAAGCCGAAGCCTTTTTCCAGTTCCTTGGGGATCAGGTTGCGCAGCGATACGTCGTTGACCAGCATGACGAGGCGGATGGCCTGCGCCGCCTTCTCGATGCTCGCGCCCATCGGCACGTCGCCGGTAACGACCGCGACTTCGGCCTCCAGGTCGACGCCCCATTCCTCGGACAGCACGGCGATCGGATCGCACGGGCCGACGAAGGAATCCGAGCCGCCCTGGTACATCAACGGGTCCGTGTAGAACGACGGCGGCACCTGGGCGCCGCGCGCCTTGCGCACGAGTTCCACGTGGTTGATGTAGGCCGACCCGTCCGCCCACTGGAAGGCGCGCGGCAGCGGCGAGGCACACTCTGCCTCGATGAAGGATTCCGCCCCGGCGGCCGTGCCGGCATTCAGCTGGTCGTAGACCTGGAGCAGCCGCGGCGCGACGTGATCCCAGTCGTCCAGCGCCTGCTGCAACGTGCGGGCGATCTTGGGGACGGCCTGGCAGGTGACCAGGTCGCGGCTGACGACGACGAGGGTACCGTCGCGGCCGCCCGACTTCAGGGTAGCGAGTTTCATGGCGTTTCCTTCAACGATTTAATGTTTCCGCCATTAAAAAGTAAAACGGACTATCATACAAACAATATTTTCCGCTCTATTTATCGGACTTTCTGATGAATCCCACCCTGCGCCAGATGCGCGCCTTCGTTGCCCTGGCAAAGACCGGTAACTTTACGCTTGCCGCGCAGTACATGCACGTTACACAGTCCGCTTTGTCCGGTTTGATCAAAGAGCTGGAACAAACTCTCGGCGTCCGTGTCGTCGACCGCAATACGCGGCGTATCGCAGTCACCGAAACGGGAAACGAGCTGTATCCCCTATTCAGCCAGATGATTGACGACCTCGACCGTGCGCTTGCGAACATTGCGGACCAAGCGCAACTAAGGAAAGGCATCGTACGCGTGGCCGTGCCCCAGTTGATGGCCTGCACCCTGCTGCCGCAGGTGATCGCCGCCTGGCGCACGCGCTACCCGGACATCGGCATCAGCCTGTCCGATTCGCCGGTCGAGGCCGTGACGACGCGCGTGCTGTCGGGCGAGACGGATTTCGGCATCGGCCCGGAACGCGACGGCGCGCCGCAACTGGAAGCGCGCGAGCTGATGGAGATGCCGTTCGAAGCCGTCGTGCCGCACGATCACCCGCTGGCGAAGCACAGCCGGCTCGGCTGGAGCGACCTGGCCGCGCATCCGCTGATCTCGCTGCGCGGCCAGTTCACCGAGCGCCTGCTGGCGGACATGGCACGGCGAAACGGCGGCGGCAAAGACGGTGGCGCCGGCAAGGATGACGGCGTGCGCGACGACGGGGGCGATGCCGAACGCGACGGTCGCAGCAACGGCGGCGGCGATGGCCGCAGCAACGGCCGAACCAACGGCGGCAGCGACATCCGCACCGGCAATGTGCGCGACGTCGCCCTGCGGCCGGCCCACGAGGTCACGTATATGACGACCGCGCTGGCCATGGTCGCGTCCGGCCTCGGCGTCACGGTCTGCATGCCCTATGCCGCGCCGCTCGTGCGGCTGCATGGCCTGCGCATGCTGCCGCTCGACGCGCCGGTATTGACGCGCCGCTTCTTCGTCTACACGCGCGAGCAGCGGTCGCTGTCGCCGGCGGCGGCCGCGTTCATCGCCTTCCTGTTCGACTGGGTCGGCGCGGCCGACAACCCCGCGGGCGCGCTGCGGCCGCGCTAGAATGCGGGTTCTACCACGCAACCTCCCGTCATCGATGTCCCATAACACCATCGCGATCAACCGGCGCATGGGCAAGTTCGACAAGCACGCCAGCGTCTGGCTGTTCGGCTACGGCTCCCTCATCTTCAAGGCCGACTTCCCCTACCTCGAGCGGCGCCCCGCCAGCATCGGCGGCTGGACCCGGCGCTTCTGGCAAGGCTCGCACGACCACCGCGGCACGGAGACGGCGCCGGGCCGCGTCGTGACGCTCGTGCCGGATGCCGGCGCGACCTGCCACGGCATGGCCTACCTCGTCACGCCCGAGGAATTCGCCCACCTCGATTACCGCGAAAAGAACGGCTACCTGCGGCTGGCGACCGACATCCGCTTCGAGGACGGCGGCAGCGCCGAAGGGCTCGTCTACATCGCCACGCACGAGAACGCGGCCTACCTCGGCCCGGCGAGTGAGCGCGACATTGCGCTACAGATCGCCACCGCGCGCGGCCCGAGCGGACCGAACAGCGAATACCTGCTGGAACTGGCCAAGGCCCTGCGCGCACTCGGCAAGCCCGACCCGCATGTGTTTGAGATCGAGCGCCACCTGGAAGAGTTCCGGCGCGAGGTTTGATCCCGCGCGACACCACCGCTGCCGTGCGCGGCGCGGCGTTGTGGTCTAATCCTGTCGGGCCATATGCCGTCAGGAGACCACGATGCAGGAACCGCAGCAGCCACCGTCCCGCCCGCCGTCCGCGAGCGAACTCGACGACGACACGCTGGCCTTCGTGCGCAAGGTCTTCCACTTCGCGCGCGCCGGCGAGGCCGGGGAACTCGCAACGTTGCTGGGTCAGGGCTTGCCGCCCAACCTGCGCAACGAACGCGGCGACAGCCTGCTGATGCTGGCCTGCTACCACGGCCATGCGGACGCCGCCCGCGTGCTGCTGGAACACGGCGCCGATCCGGAACTCATGAACGACGCCGGCCAGACCCCGCTCGCCGGCGCCGCCTTCAAGGGCGACACGGCGATCGCGACCCTGCTGCTGGACCACGGCGCGGCGGTCGACAACGCGGGGCCGAACGGCAAGACGGCACTGATGTTCGCCGCCATGTTCAACCGCGTGGACATCGTCCGCCTGCTGCTGGCGCGCGGCGCCGACCCGTTCCGCCTGGACGCGGACGGGAATGCGATCCTCGACGCGGCGCGCAGGATGGGCGCGGCCGACACGGCCGAACTGCTGACGGCCGCGACCAGCGAGCGCTGAAACCGACGCGGCGGCCGGCGGCGTCCGCGATCGCGGGCTATGTCGGCCCGGGCTCGCGGCTGCGTGCGCGCATGCTCGCCATGCTCGAGAACGACGTGCTGCCGTTCAGCTCCCGGTCGAGCCGGGCTGGCCGCCGCAGGCAGGCCCTTGCTCGATCTCGGCCGCCGCCCGCGCGAGGATTGCGGCGATGCGCCGCTGCTCATCAAGCGACGCACCGGCGCGCGTCATCAGCGCGCGCTTGAGCGCGTGGCGGGCTTCCGCCAGTTCCGCGGACCAGGCGCCGCGTCCGCCCGGTCCCTCCTCCCCTTCGGCAAGTGCGCTGCGCATCAAGTCCATCTTCTGCGCGGCCTGCTGTAAGCGTTCGAGCAACATGTCGACATGTTCGCGGTTGGCGTCCAGGTGGGCGCGGCCGTCATCGGACAGCGCGTAACGCTTGCGCGTGCCTTCGAGCTGGATGGTGACCCAGCCCAGGTCCTCCATGCAGGCCAGCGCCGGGTACATCATGCCGGGGCTCGGCGCATAGAAACCGTTCGACCGCGTCTCCAGCGCCTTGATGAGCTCGTAGCCGTGGCTGGGCTGGTCGGCGATCAGCGCCAGCAGCAGCAGTTGCAGGTCGTCCGACGACAACTTGCGGCCGCGCGGCAGACCGCCATCGTCGGAAAAGCCGAAGCCGCCCGGACGGCCGCCGCGGCCCGGGTGACCACCATGGCCGCCGTGGCCGTGGCGAGGCGAGAACCCGGCATGGTCGTGATGATGGTGGTGCATGTGATGTCGCATTGTGATCTCCATATGTCGTAAGATACATCGTAAGATATACAACGAAGTTGATACTGTCAACCATTATCCGAAAACACGGCTCCTTCACGCCTTGCGTTACACTGGTGCACACTTTTTCGCGAGCGAGGAACGATGTCGATGGAATGGGAACGCCTGGTCTCGACGATGCGCCTGGGCCGCGAAGATAACGGGGGCGACGGCGGCAGCCGCACGGGCTATATGCGCGACTGGGACCGGCTCGTATATTCGAGCGCGTTCCGGCGCCTGCAGGACAAGACGCAAGTGTTCCCGCTGTCGGACAGCGATTACGTGCGCACGCGCCTGACGCACAGCATCGAGGTGTCGTCCGTCGGTCGGTCGCTCGGCATGCTGTGCGGCGAATTCATCAAGGAGCGCGCGCCGGCGTTGTCGATGGTGCCGCAGGACTTCGGCAGCATCGTGGCCGCCGCCTGCCTCGCCCACGACATCGGCAACCCGCCGTTCGGCCATTCCGGCGAAGCCGCGATCCAGTCGTGGTTCGCCGACCATGCCGATCGCTGGCTCGCCGGATTGACCGACCGCGAGCGCCAGGACTTCCTGCGCTTCGAAGGCAATGCCCAGGGTTTCCGCCTCGTGACGCGGCTGCAGAATGCCGTCGACCACGGCGGCTTCCAGCTGACCTATGCCGTGCTGGCCGCGTTCATGAAGTACCCGCGCGCCTCCGACCTGGCGCCGGCGAAAGACAAGATCAGCGAAAAGAAGTTCGGCTACTTCGCGGACGACGCCGCCACGGCCGAACGCGTCGCGACCCACGTCGGCCTCGTGCGCAAGGGACCGGGCGCATGGGCACGCCACCCGCTCGCGTTCGTGATGGAGGCGGCGGACGACATCTGCTACGGCATCGTCGACCTGGAAGACGGCCACCGCCTCGGCCGCGTCTCGTTCGACGAAGCGCGCACCCTGCTGTGGCCCATCGCCTTTCCCGATGGCGCAAGCGAGAGCCCGTCCTATCGCCAACTGGCCGACGACACGGGCCGCGTGGAATACCTGCGCGCCCGCGCCATCGGCCATCTCGTGACGGCCGCGCTGGACGTGTTCCGCGCGCACTACGACGCCATCCTGGACGGCCGCTTCGAACAGGATCTCGCCGGCGCGTCGCGCTTCGCGCCCGAGCTCAAGGCGATCGCCATGCTGTCGCGCGAGCGCATCTATGCCACGCCCTTGGTGCTGCAGATCGAAGCGGCCGGTTTCGAGATCCTCGGCGGCCTGCTGGGCAAGATCGTGCCGGCACTCGTCAAGCCGGAAGCGGACCGCTCGGCGGCCGACCGCAAGATCGCCCAGATCATCCCCCAGCAATTCAGCCGCGGCGCCACGCCGTACACGCGCCTGCTCGGCGCGACCGACTACATTTCGGGGATGACGGACAGCTTCGCCCTGAAGCTGTTCCGGCGCCTGCACGGAATCGAGCTGCCGGGCACGATCGTCTAGCGCGCCGCGCGGTCAGCGCATGGCGCCGTCGAGCACGCGGCGCACCTGCCGCGCCCGCTCCTCCACGCTGCCGCGCACGACGGTGTACGGGATGCCGCGCGCAGCGAGGTCCCGCAACACGAGCTGCTGGATGCGCCCGCGCCACGCCTCGTTCTCGCGCACGGCCTGTTCCTCGTACGGGATGTCGTCGGCGCAGACGAAGGTGTGGGCATAGCGCGCCCGGCAATCGTCGGCGCAGCGCAGCAGCGCGGCCGGCGGCGTATCGCCGACCTGGTGGAACTCGATGCCCAGCAACAGCGTCGTCAACGCATTGGTGTCGACGAACAGCCAGCGCCGCGCCTGCGCCATGGCCTCGTCCTCGGCCGCGCGGTGCTTGACGGCGATGTCGACATAATCGTCCGGCCCCAGCCGGCCCTGCTTTTCTTCCCAGATGAAGCGGCCGATCTCGGGCACGGCGACGGTATCGTAGGCGTGCGCCAGATAATTGGACAACGTCGACTTGCCGGTCGATTCCGCGCCGACGAAGACGACCCGCTGGACGCCATTCGCCGCCCTGTCGTCCATCACCTTGTTCGTCACCTTGTTCGTCACCTTGTCCGTCGCACTGCCCTGCTCCACCATATCCGCCTGCTGATCGCGCCAAAGAGCGCAATCGTAGCCGAGAGCATGCATCCTCACAACCCGGCGGCGTCGGCGCCGTGAGTCCAGTCCAGCACGTTATGATGTCGGCAACGCAAACCAGCCAGCGCAGGCGCCACCATGACACTGTCACTTCACGCCGACGACTATCTGCTCCGCCCACTGGTCCCGACCGACGCCCCGGCGATGGTGACGACCGTCCGCGAATCGATGGCGAGCCTCGGCCCGTGGATGCCCTGGGCCCAAGCCGCCTACGTCGAGACCGATGCGCTGGCCTGGATCGCGGCCTGCGCCACCGCGCGCGCGGACGGCACCGCGCACGAGTTCGGCATCTTCCGCCGGGACGGCCACCACTACATCGGCGCGGCGGGCCTGAACCAGTTCAATCGTGCCCACCGCCTCTGCAACCTCGGCTACTGGGTCCGCGCATCGGCCCGGCGTCAGGGCGCGGGGCTGGCAGCCATCCGTGCGCTCGCATGCTTCGCCTTCGACCGCCTCGGCCAGACGCGCGTCGAGATCGTCGTCGCCGACGGCAACCTGTCCAGCCTCGCCCTCGCCCGCAAGGCCGGCGCCATCCACGAATGCCTGGCGCGCAACCGCCTCAACCTGCACGGCCGGCCCCTCGCGGCGCACGTGCTGGCGCTGGTGCCGGAGACGCCTTAAAACAAATCCATCTGCGCCGCCGCCGCGCTGGTCGGCCTGACGACCGTCTTCGGCACCACCAGCGGACGCCGGAACTGCGAGGGATCGCAGGTATTGAACCGGCTCATGCGGCCTTCGAGCCCCAGCCGCTTGACGGCCTTCGTGAAGCGCTGGCGGATCAGGTCGGCCCAGATGCCCTCGCCCGTCATGCGCTTGCTGAAGTCGCTGTCGTAGTCCTTGCCGCCGCGCATGTCGCGGATGCGGTTCATCACGCGCTGGGCGCGGTCGGGGAAGTGGGCGTGCAGCCATTGCTGGAATAGCGGGTTTACTTCCCACGGCATGCGCAGCACCGTGTAGTGGGCGCCGACGGCGCCGGCGTCCTTCGCCGCCTCCAGGATGCGCTCGATCTCCGGTTCCGTCACGAACGGGATGATCGGCGCGACGCTGACGCTGACGGGAATGCCGGCTTCCGTCAGCGTGCGGATCGCGCGCAGGCGACGGGCGGGCGCGGCCGCGCGCGGCTCGAGCGTGCGCGAGATCTCGCCGTCCAGCGTCGTCAAGGTGATGGCGGCGCAGGCCAGGCCCTTCGCGGCCATCGGCGCGATCAGGTCGATGTCGCGTTCGATCAGCGCCGACTTGGTGATCAGGCCGTACGAGTGCTGGCATTCGGACAGCACTTCCAGCACCTCGCGCGTGAGGCGGCGCTCGCGCTCGCAGGGCTGGTACGCGTCCGTGTTGACGCCGATGGCGATGTTTTCGGGCACGTAGCCCGGACGCGCCAGCTCGCGCCGCAGCAGGTCGGCCGCGTTCACCTTGGCGAAGATGCGGCTTTCGAAATCGAGGCCCGGCGACAGGCCCAGATAGGCGTGCGTCGGCCGCGCGAAGCAGTAGATGCAGCCGTGCTCGCAGCCGCGGTACGGATTCAGCGAGACGCTGAACGGGATGTCCGGCGACGTGTTGCGGCTGAGGATGGATTTCGCGATCTCGTCCGTGACGATCGTCTTGAGGGGCGCCGGCGCCTCGTCCTTGGATCCCGGCACGGTCCAGCCGTCGTCGAAACGCTCGCGGCCGTTCACTTCGTAGCGGCCCTGGATGTTGGTGACGGCGCCGCGGCCTTTCATGGGCCCGTGGATGGGCACGACCTCGGCGGACTTTTGCGGGAACGGCAACACCACCTGGCTGACCGCCCGACTTGCGTTTGCTTTGACCCGATTCACACGGCGCTCCTTAAGTACTGTATGTTTATACAGTATAGTACGCCGATCTCAGGAAGGGTTCAAGCGCGAAAAAAGAGCAGCTTGTTGTTGCACAAAACCGTCAAACGCCTGCAGCAGAGGCCGGCATGCGGCGGCGTCGCCCTCCAGCTGGGCCAGCGCCAGCGCGGCCGCTTCCAGCGTCGACAGCTGGTGCGCCGCGTGCGCCTTGCGAATCCGATAAGCCGACGCCGGCACGTCGTGCAGGGCGACCCGCGGCAGGTGCTGCAGCTCGGGATTTACGTACAGCATCTTGCGGCTCTTGCGCCAGGTGGCGTCCAGCACGACGAGCCGCAGGCGCTCCGGCTGCGCCATCAATACGGGATCGGGCGTGGGCGCGGCGGCGTCACCCGGCGTCTCGGGATACAGCAGCAGCGGCACGCGCCCGCCTGCGTACAGCAGCGCGTGCAGGGCCGCGGCATCGAACGCCTCGCCCACTTCGAGCCGGCTGCCGCCCAGGCACAAGTGCAGCAGGCGCGCGCTGTTCTTGGCGTTGCGCACCTCGAGCGGGTGTTGCAGGATCAGCAGGTCGGCGCGGCTGGACAGCGGCCGCACCCAGTGGCAGATGCAGGCGCTCTGCGCGCGCAGGCAGGCGGCGCAGGTGGCGCGCCGCGGCGGTGATGGGAGATTCGTCATGGGCGGCGACGATTGTAGCGTCTATCCCCCGCTGCCACGCCGTCACGCCATCACTGGCTGCCCATGCGCTGCCCCACGTGGGGCGCGTCGGCCGCCGTGTCAGGCGCATCCGGCCGCAGGGACTTGAGCGCGCGGCTCCACGCCACCACCTGGTCGAGCATGGCGTCGACGGCCTGCTCGTGGTGCGCCGCCGGGTTGAACGTCGCATGATTCTCGAAGTCCGTGCGCAGCGACAGCATCACGTGCGCGCGCACGTCCGCGACCATCAGCTCGCCCATCACGAGGCGCAGGCTTTCGATGGCGCGCGAGCCGCCCGCGCTGCCGTAACCGACGAAGCCGGCGGCCTTGTTGTTCCATTCCTTGTACAGGAAATCGATCGCGTTCTTCAGGGCACCGGACGTGCCGTGGTTGTACTCGGGCGTGACGAAGACATACCCGTCGAAGCCGGCGATGGCGGCCGCCCAGGCCTTCGTGTGCGGGTGCGCATACCGGCCCTGGGACGGCGGCACCGGTTCGTCCAGCAGCGGCAGGTCGAAGTCCTGGATGTCGACCAGTTCGAACACGGCATCGGCGCGCATGCCCGCGATGTCCAGCACCCAGCGCGCGACGTCCGGCGCCTTGCGGCCGGGCCGGGTGCTCCCGACGATGATCCCGATCTTGATCATGCTCCCCTCCTTTGTGGTTATTTGACCGATTCCAGCGGCGCCCAGCCGCCGCCCAGCGCGCGGTACAGGTCGACGTGGGCCTGCAGCCAGGCGGCGCGCAGCTGCAGCGCGCCGGTCTCGGCGCTGAACGCGTTGCGCTGGGCATCCAGCTCTTCCAGATACGACGAATAGCCGTTGCGGTAGCGGTTGTGGGCGATGCGCAGCACTTCCTTCGTCGCCACCCGGCGCGCCTCGGCCTCGTCCAGCTGTTCGCGCAGGCGCTGCACGGCGCTCAGGGCGTTCTCGGTGTCGGCGAATGCGTTACGCACGGCGGCCTCGTACGCGAACACGGCGCGGTCGCGCAGCGATGCCGAGATGTCGGCCTGGGCGCGCAGCCGGCCCGCGTCGAACAGCGGCGCGAGGACGCTGCCGCCCACGCTCCACAACGCGGTCGGCGACGACAGCAGCGTCGGCAGGTCGTGCGCATACGCGCCCAGCGACGCCGTCAGCCGCAACGACGGCAGCATCTGGTCGCGCGCCGCGGCGAGACTGGCGTCGGCCGCCGCGACCGCGCGCTCGGCCGAGGCGACGTCCGGCCGGCGCCGCAGCAGGTCGGACGGCAGGCCGGGCCGGATCGCCGGCGCGTCCAGGCCGGCCAGGTCCGCGCCCCGTTCGACCGGGCCGGGATTGGCGCCGGCAAGGATGTCGAGGGCGTTCTCCTGCTGCGTGATCGCCCGTTCCAGCTGGGGCACGACGGCGGCCGTCGCACGGTATTCCGCTTCCGCCTGCGCCAGTTCGAGGCGCGAGCTGTAGCCCACCTCGAACTGCCGCCGCGCCAGGTCCAGCGAGCGCTGGCGCGACGCCAGCGTGGCGCGCGCGAGGGCCAGCTGCGCGTCCAGCCCGCGCAGGTTCAGGTAGCCGGACGCCGCGTTCGCGGCCACCGACAGCGCCGTCGCATCGGACGCCGCCTGCTGCGCCGCGTAATCCTGGCGCGCCGCCTCGGTCGCATTGGCCAGGCGGCCGAACGGATCGAGTTCGTAGGCGGCCTGGAAGCTGCCCTGCATGGCGGTGGCATCGATGGGCGTGCCGAACGGGCCGATCGCGCGTGCGCGTGCGGGCGAGAAACCGGCCGACAGCGTCGGTTCCTGGGCCGATCGCGCCACCTGGATGCGTGCCCGGTATTCGCGCAGCCGCGCCTGCGCCGTGCGCACGTCGTTGTTGCGTTCCAGCGCCCGTGCCACGAGACGGTCCAGCGCGGGGTCGCCGAACGCGCGCCACCAGTCGCGTTCCACGGGCGCGCCGGGGCCGACCTTGGCGCGCCACGCCGCCGGTACGACGAGCGTCGGTTGCGGCGGCGGCTGCACGGGGATGCGGCAGCCGGCTAGCAGCGCGGTGCAGGCGCCGAGCACGAGGCGGCGTTTCATCGGGCCGGCTCCGGTGAACGTGGCGCGGACTGCGGCGTCCGCGTGGGCACGGGGGTGCCCACCCTACCATTTTCTGGCTCCGGTGACCGTGGCGCGGGTACGGGGGTGCCGACCGTACGCGCGTCGCCCGGGCCCGGCGGGACGCGGCCGGCGGCCTTGGTGTCGATGCTCGCCACCACCGACATCCCCGGCCGCAGGCGCGCGGCCAGCGCCTGGTCGGGGTCGATGCTGATGCGGACCGGGATCCGCTGGGCGATCTTGACGAAGTTGCCGGTCGCATTGTCCGGCACGATCACGGAGAATTCGGAGCCGGTCGCGGGCGAGATCTGCTCGACGTGACCGCGCAGCCTGGCGTGGTTCAGCGCATCCACGGTGAAGGTCACGGGCTGGCCCAGGCGCACATCGGCCATCTGCGTTTCCTTCATGTTGGCGATCACCCACATCGCCTGCGGCACGAGCGCCGTCAGTTGCGCGCCCGCGTTGACGAACGCGCCCAGGCGCACGCCGACCTGCCCCAGCTGGCCGTCGCGCGGCGCCGTGATGCGGGTGTTGGCGAGGTCGATCTCGGCCAGCCGCACGGCCGCCTCGGCGTTCGCGACGGCCGCTTCCAGCGATGCGCGGTTGACGTCCACCGTGCGCAGGTTCTGCCGCGCGATCTCCAGCGCGGCGCGCGCCTGCTCGGTCGCCGCGACGGTCTGGGCGCGCGCGGCGCGGGCGGCGTCGCGCTCGCGCGCCGACAGCGCCCCGTCGGCCGCCAGTTCTTCGACCCGGCGCAGGTCGGCGCCGGCGCGCCGCGACTGGGCGGCGGCGTTGGCGACGGCGGCCTGGTTCTGGGCGATGGTGGCGCTGGCCGTCCGCCGGCTCTGCGCGAAGTTCGCGAGCGCGGCGCGCTGCGCCGCGAGCTGGGCCCGGGCCTGGTCGAGGCGCTGCCGGTAGATGCGGTCGTCGATGCGCACCAAGAGCTGGCCCTCGCGCACCATCTGGTAATCCTGCACGTCGACCTCGACGACGTAGCCGGACAATTGCGGGCTGATGATCGTCACCTGGCCCCGCACGAGGGCATTCTCGGTCGTCTGCAGCGCGCTGTGGAACGGCGGCAGGTTCCACGCGTACAGCACGATCAGGATGCCGATCAAGGCGATGAACGCGAACAGCAGGCCGCTGGCGATGACGTTGCGGTTCGACTTCCGCTGCGTGGTCGTCGTGGTGGTCGTGGTGGTCGTTTCCGGCATGGCGATGGGCTCGGTTCAGGTGGGGACGGCCGGCGTCGGCAGGGGCGGACGCGGCGCCAGGCGCCGGTCGCCGGACGGCACCGCGATCGGCGAATCGGTCGGGTCGGGCGGCGCCGGGACCGGCAGCGGCGCCGGCGGTGGCGGCGCCACGTATTTCAGCCACAGCGAGCGGCCGAAGATCCACGCCGCCAGCAAGGTGGCCAGCAAGGCGATCAGCAGGAACACGTCGTTGTAGGCGAGGATGTTCGCTTCGCGCGCGGTCGCCTGCGTCAGCACGGAAATGCCCTGGCGCGTGCGCGCGGACGGGTCGGCCAGCATGCGCGCGTACGCGGCCGCGCCCTGCTGGATGCGCGCGGCGACGAGCGGATCGAGCGAACTCAGTTGCTCGGCCAGCACGGACGAATGGTATTTTTCGCGCATCACCTGGAACGTGCCCAGCAGCGCGGAACCGATCAGGCCGCCCAGGTTCTGCGTCAGCCCGAACAGCACGGAAAAGCTGATCAGGTTCGCGGGATTCGAAATCACGGATCCCAGCAACGTCAGCAGCAGCGGCCCCAGGAACATCACGCCGCCGAACGCCAGCATGCCCTGGCTCACGTACAGCTGCGCGGGCCGCGTGACGTTGCTCGCGTGCGAATCGACCCACGCGCCCAGCGCCATGATCAGCAGGGCGACGACCTGCGGCGCCATCAGGTGCGGCGGCCGGATGATCAATACCGACACGGCGATCCCGAGGATGGTACTGAGCAGGATGACGACGAACAGCGTCTGCATTTCGTCGTTGTTCAGGCCCACGAGGCGCAGGAAGCCGACGGCGCCGATGCTCTGTTCCGACAGCACGACGCGCACCAGCATCAGCGCCAGCGCCAGCCGCACGATCATGCCGTTGGTCAGCCAACGGAGGTTCAGCAGCGGATTCTCGCGGTTGTGCTCGACGCAGATCGCGGCCAGCAGCAACACGATGGCCAGGGCCAGCGCGATGCCGACCCAGACGTTCTCGGTCCACCACAGCACGCGGCCGAACGTCAGTGCCGCGCACAGCAGGGCCATGCCAGGCGCGAACAGGGAAAACGTGAGGAAGTCGGCGGGCCGGAACGCCCTGAACCGGTCGCCCGGCGGCAGTTTGAGCCACAGCACGGCGGCCAGCGTGACGAGCGTCAGTCCCAATTCGAACAGGTACAGGCCGCGCCATTCCGCCATCTGCAGCAGGCTGCGAGAAAAGATGTAGGCGATCGGCTGCGCCAGTTGCGCGATGCCGGTCGAGATCACGATGCCGCGCGGCCGCCACGGCTTCGTGAACGCCTGCAGCGTGTAGTACAGACCGAGCGTCGACAGCGCCGCGCCGACCATGCCGTGGGCCGCGCGCACGGCGATGGCCGAGCCGAGGTCGCCCACGAACAGATGGCCGAACGTGACGAGCGCGTACAGCACGAGGAAGAACTCGGTGAACGCGCGCAGGCCAAACTGCTGGCGGAATTTCACGAGCAAAAGGTTCATCGAGACATTGGTCATCACATAGGCCGTCGGCAGCCAATTGGCCTCGGCCGAAAAGACGCCCAGCGTGCCCTGCAGGTTGACGAGGTTGACGGTGACGAGTGCATTGCCCAGGCCGCCAGTCAGCGTCACCAGCGTGCCGACCAGGAAATAGGCGATACGGCGCGGCGTCGAGTGGCTGGGAAACGACGGACTGCCCGGCAGCGTGGGGCGCTCGTCCGGATGCCACTGGCGCGGCGCGTAGTCGTCGTCGTCGCTCATGCATCCTCCAGCAGGCGTTGGAACGCTTCCAGCACGCCGGCGGCGGCGGCCATCGCATCGGCGTCGAGCCGCTCGACCGTCGCGCGCCGCAGCGCGGCCGCTTCCGCGCGCACCTGCGCCGCGAGCGCCACGCCCTGCGCCGCCAGCGCGATGCGCCGGACGCGGCGGTCGCCCGGCTCGGCCTGGCGCAGCACCAGGCCGCTCGCGACGAGGCGGTCGAGCGTCGTCACCAGCGTGGCGCCGTCCACGCCGAGGCGCTGCGCCAGTTCGCGCTGCGACGGCGGCTCGGGACTGTCCGCCACGGCCGTCAACGCATTCCAGCCGGCCGTCGTCAACCCGTGCGCCTTCAGGTGGCGTTCGAGCGCGAGGCGCCAGGCACGCGCGCCGCCTTGCAGGGCCTGCAGGAAACGGTCGTCGGTATTCATCATGTCAAGGAAACATGGGCATCCCAATCGTTGGCCCTGCAGATTATCTGCCTGTTATGGCAAATGTGGCCACACGCGAAGATTTAATTCGAGAATTGGTTATTCGGATATTGCTCTGGAAAATCACCGTGCTTAGAATCAATTCATTCCACGAGGCAATCAGTTCTCGGGGAAAACGAGCAAACCCGGTGTCCTTCAGAGTTTCCTATGTTCAGAGCCCGTATTTCCGTTCGCAAGCTGACGTCCGCCCTCCTCGCCGCCCTGGCCCTGCTGCCTGGCCTCGCGATCGAACAAGAGTTGCAACTCGACTATCGGATCAATGAACACATCATCCTGATCCCGGCCGGCCAGGACCACCAGGCCCGCCTCGAGACGACGGTGTTCCAGCCGAACGGTCCGGGACCGTTCCCGCTCATCATCATCAACCACGGCAAGGACCCGGGCCACCCGAACCTGCAGCCGCGCGACCGCTTCTACCACATGGCCCACGCCTTCGTGGAACGCGGCTATGCCGTAATGGTGCCGATGCGCCAGGGCTTCGCCAACTCGACCGGTTATTACCACGACCACGGCTGCGACATGACGGCCAACGGCTACACCCAGGCCGAAGACATCGTCGCCACCCTCGCCTATGCACGCGAGCAGAGCTGGATCGACGCCGACCACATCGTCGTCGCCGGCCAGTCGTACGGCGGCCTCGCGACGGTCGCGCTGGGCACCCAGGACCTGCCGGGCGTGCGCGCCCTGCTCAACTTCGCCGGCGGCCTGCGCGACGACAGCAACGGCTGCGGCTGGCGCTCGGCGCTCGTCTCCGCGTTCGCCGAATACGGCGCGCAGAACAAGGTCCCGAGCCTGTGGATGTATGGCCAGAACGATTCGCTGTTCTCGCCGGAACTGGTGGCGCGCATGCACGACGCCTTCGAACAGGCCGGCGGCCGCGCCACACTCGTCGAATACGACGCGTTCAAGCGCGATTCGCACGGCATGCTCGCGAGCCGCGACGGCGAGAAGGTGTGGCTGGCCGACACGATGAAATTCCTGCAGCAGGTCGGAATGCCGACCAAGGTGGTGTACAAGGTGCCGGAACCGCCGCAGCCGCAGGCGACCAATTTCGCCGGCATCGACGACATTGACGCCGTGCCCTTCCTCAGCGAGAACGGCAGGCGCGCCTACCGCGAATATCTCACCAAGATGACCCCGCGCGCCTTCGCCGTGTCGCCCAGCGGCGCCTGGTGCTGGGCGGAGGAAGGCGAGGACCCGGATGCGCGCGCGCTGGCCACCTGCTCGGCGAAGAGCGACAAGCCGTGCCGCCTGTACTCGGTGGACGAGAACGTCGTGTGGAACCCGGACCTGGCCGAGAAGGCTGCCGTCACGGCATCGAACACCCCGGCGCCCGTCGGGCCCGGCGATGGCGCGGTGGGCAATGCGGCCGGGATGACGGCGGCGAACTGACCTTTTTTTCGCTCTGCACAATGACCGTAGGGTGGGCACGCCGTGCCCACGCGTGACGGGTGCGGTTCGTTGGCGTTACGCGTGGGCGGAGGGCCTGTTTGGCACAGACACATAGTGGACACTTGTCTAGAGACATAGTTGACACCTTTTATCATCATTGCAACTTCGTTATTTGGAGCTTGCGATGCCTTGGAAGGAATCCTCAAAGATGTCTTCTCGACTGGAGTTCGTCACGCTCGCGACGGCGCAGGGAGCAAATATTCGAGCCCTATGCCGTTCGTTTGGAATCAGTCCACAGACGGCCTATAAACTGCTTGCACGCTTCAAAGAACATGGGAGTGAGGGGCTGCAGGAGCGGTCGCGAAAGCCTCACTCCTCACCGCGACGTAGTAGCGAGCAGCTCGAATCCGAAGTGCTGGCACTGCACGAAAAGTACCCCTGCTGGGGAGCGCGCAAGTTGGCGACTTTTTTGCCAGAAGATGTCAGGCCTCATGCCAATACCATCTCTGCCATTTTGAAGCGGCATGGCCGGCAGGTGGCGGTATCGACAGACGCCCGGTCACCTGCCATAAAAAGGTTTGAGCATGAAGCTCCGAATCTGCTCTGGCAGATGGATTTCAAAGGGCACTTTGCGTTGACCGACTCGCGCGCCGGGCGATGCTATCCGTTGACGGTATTGGACGATCACTCTCGCTTTGCCATCTGTCTGAAGGCCTGCCCCGGCGAGACCGGTGAGCATGTCAAACAAGCTCTCACCGACGCATTCAGGCGTTATGGACTGCCTGAGAAAATTACCTGCGACAACGGCAATCCCTGGGGAACCCCGAAACAGAACGGGATCACAAAAATCGAGGCGTGGCTGATGCGAGTCGGCATTAAAGTCGGCCATAGCCGACCAATGCATCCTCAAACACAAGGCAAAGATGAGCGGTTTCATCGTACCCTCAAGCGCGAACTTCTTGAGCGTACCGGATTTAACTCGCTCCAGAACTGCCAACAGGCCTTTGATCGCTGGCGTGATCAGTACAACCTGGTTCGACCGCATCAAGCTTTAGGTCAGAAGCCGCCTTCCTCTCGCTACGCAGTCAGCGCAAGACCGTATCCCGAACAATTGCTCGCTATTGAATACGATATAGGTGACGAAGTCAGAAAGGTCCGCGGCAGCGGATACATCAGCTTTTTGGGGCGGCAGTTGTTCGTCGGTGAGGGCTTGGTGGGAGAACCCGTCGCTGTCCGGCCGAGGGGGGTGTACCAGATTCTGTGTAAACGAGTCTTTGTTTAAGTCTGCGGCACGCGGTCTTCAAACTGGATGGCGAAGCGGTTTAGCGCAGCTTTCCAGTCCCGTATCGGCATCGTCCACTTCTTGCTGATGTTGTTCAGGGCGAGATAAAACAGCTTGCTGACAGCTTCGTCGGTTGGAAAGGAACTGCGGGCCTTGGTCACTTTTCGCAGGCTCATGTTAATCGATTCAATAGCGTTCGTGGTGTATATCACCTTGCGGATTTCCGGCGGGTAGTCGAAGAACGGTATAACGCGCGCCCAGTTGCGGCGCCAGGATTGACTTATGGATTTATACTGTTTATCCCATTTATCCTCGAATTCAGCAAGCCTGAGCTCAGCCTCGTCGGTGGTGGCTGCACTGTAGATCAGCTTCAGATCAGCTGCGACCTCCTTCTGCGCTTTCCAGGGCACGAAGTTCAGGCTGTTGCGCACCATGTGGACGATGCACAGCTGAACCGAGGTCTGCGGATAGACCGCCTCGATGGCGTCCGGGAAGCCTTTCAGGCCGTCGACGCAGGCGATGAAGATGTCCTGTACGCCGCGATTTTTTAGCTCGGTCACGACCTGCAGCCAGAACTTCGCGCCTTCGGTTTGGGAGATCCACAGGCCCAGCACTTCCTTGTGGCCATCCATGTTGACGCCGATGGCCAGGTAGATCGCCTTGGTGCGCACTGCGCCGTTGTCGCGCACCTTGACGTGGATGCAGTCGAGATACAGGATCGGGTACACGGCATCGAGCGGGCGGGCCTGCCAAAGCTTCACATCCTCGCTGACAGCGTCCGTGACGTTGGAGATGAGGGTCGGTGACACCTCGGCGCCGTACATCTCTTCCAGATGGCTTTGGATCTCCCGCACGCTCAGGCCACGCGCGTATAGCGAGATGATCTTGTCGTCGAAGCCGGCCCAGCGGGTCTGATGCTTGACGACGATCTGCGGCTCGAACGTGCCCTGGCGGTCGCGAGGAACGTCGAGCGGCAGCGCGCCGAAATCGCCCTTGAGCGTCTTGGTGCTATGGCCGTTACGGGTGTTGGCGGTGCTGTTGGTCA